>JAFYHS010000012.1 GCA_017539045.1 Bacteroidales bacterium | reverse complement strand
GGTGTAGGTGCCGCTGGCCGCAGAAGAGAAAGGAATGATGACTACCTGCTGCACGGAGGTGTTTACTACGGTGCTGTACACCACAAGGCCTGCTTCGTTGTATATGGAGATGCTCACATTGCCGAAGTCCTGGTTGAAGCCGATGTAGACGGAGTTTTCGTTGGCGCCAGCTACGACGGCGTTGGGGCCAACACCGAACATTAGTGAGCCTTGAAGATTTATTTTTTCATACCCAGGTGGTGGATCTTCCACATCTTTATGATTAGTTGGTATCGAAATAGATACGATACTCATGGCTTGAGTTTCCCAAGCACAAAGGCCTATAACAATGAGGCCAACAAGAAGTAATACTTTTTTTTTCATGATAATAATAGTATTAGATTTAACAATATTTTGCTGATGACATGTACCATTTTATGATGCGAAATTATTCCATCATTACCATTTGTCAAGTGAAATATAGTTTTAATTATCATTCATATAGTTTATTTATCAACAAGAACAACTAACCCATTGATAAACAATGATAAGTAAAATAAAAAATATAGGTGTTTTCTGTCTATGATATAATTGTTTTTTGTAGTAAAAGCGAATAGAACATGTTTTGGGGGAACAATACTATTCGGAAAACACAGACTGAAGTTGCTCTTTCATCCTCTCTGGTTTCAGATTCAACTTCTTACGAAGGTTGCTTCGGTTTTGGTTGACTGTGTTCGGTTTGAGCCCTAAAAAATCGGCAATCTCTTGATTGGAAAGGTCAGAACAGAAAAGCAGACATATTTTGGCCTCCGTTTCGGTCAGATCGGGATAATTCTCTTTTATGGTTGAAAAAAGATGTGGATATACCATTTCCAAGACACTGCGGGCAGCATCAAACGGATTGTCTTTGCCATTCATGACCTGCCTTGCTAAAGACTGCCATTCTTTTTGGGGGTCTTTTGCCCGTTGTGCCCTATCGAAAGCGGTGAGTATCATCCTCAGCCGCGAAGAAACCTCCTGATCCAAAACGGAAAACTTTACCGTTTGCGACAAATTCTGTTTCATAGCATCCATTTGTCGTTTCATTTCCTCTTCCAATTCCAATAAACGTTTTTGCCTATATTGAAGAACCAGAGCAATCAAGGTTGCAATAAGTAATAATATACTCATAATCAATATAGCGACGTGTCTTTTTATGATTTTTTTATTCATCTCATTCTGAAAGCTTTCAAGATCAAATTGCCGTTGAATTCTATAAATTGTCTGCTCTTGTCGCTGAAGCATCAATTCGTATAGTATCCTCTCGTGTTTTTCACGGTATTGTAGGGCCAACGTGTTATTATCCAAAGCCTCAGCATAATGAGATAAGGCTTCGTATGCAGTTGCTTGTGTTTCCTTGTTTGGGTTGACCGTGGGTAAAAGGTTTTCTATACGTTCATAATATTTAATAGCAGAATCCATTTCTTTTGTACTGAAATACACGTTGCTAATATTTAGGTATAACAAAAGCCTTTCTGTATCATCAAGATTTGAATCATCCACCATCTGCTGTAGAGCAGCAATGGCTTCGTCGTATTTACCTTCAAGACGGTAAAGAACAGAATAGTTATTACATAATCTACAACTGATTCTGCCATAATTTCCTTTTTTTGCTAGTATTTCACTCTGTTGAAGGCATAATTCTGCACTATCATTTTGATTCATCAATAAATAAACGACCGCCTTGCTGTTTTCAATAATGGCACGATCAGCATTACGATTTCCAATTAGTTTTTCAGAAATCTTAAGAGAAGATAATGCTTCCTTTTCTATACCTTGATGGTACAGCATCTTTCCCATCCTATATTCTGCCCTTGCCACCATTAGGCTATCACAAACCATCTTGCCATACCGCTCCGCCTCCTTGAACGACCGCATGGCCGCCTCCTTCTCGTCGTAGTGCTGCTGCACGAAACCGCTGTAGAGCGCGGCATGGGCGGCCTTGACATATTGCTTCTTTTTAGCGTAGTAGGCAGCGGCACGCTCCAGCTCAGGACTGGTTGAAATGTAGGCGTGCTCGTCGAAGAAATCATCGTCCATCACGGGCGAGATCTCTTGTCCACGCTCGCCAAACAAGGCCTCGGCCTGCAACAACGCCATATCCATGCGCTCGCGCTCGCCGAAACTCACAGGCATGCGCAACACGCTGTCGATCAATCGGGCAGCACTGTCGGGCAGGGTGTCGGCCAACTGCTCGGCACGCTTCACCATGCGCCGCGCCTCACGCGTAGTGCCGTCGCAGGCAGTCAAGGCCAGCAAAAACAGGATTCCTATCCAAACAAGGCGTTTCATGCCTGCAAAGATAGTGAAAAGACTTAAAACTGGAAGTAAATAAACGACTGCAGGTCGGCCGTGATGAACTGATAGATGATGAAGACAATGAGAGCGCAGACGACAGCCATCAGCGGCAGGGGCATCTTGGCAAACCAAACACGGTAACGGCGCTTGAAGTTCTCAGGCAACCAATGAATCACCATACCCAACAGGATGAGCAAAAACACATTCCAGTAGTGCAACGTGATATCCGGTATCTTGCTCAAGTCCCAATGGCCACCCATCTGGTTGACCATGTTCTTGGCCGTGTTCCAAGCCGTTTCGTTGGCCTCGGCAGGGTTGAGGTTGGAGCCGCTACGGAAGAACATGAAGACGAAGGTGACGAAGACATAGTTTTGGAAGATGGCCCAGGCGTCCTGCAGCCACTGCCACGCCTTCTTGCCCCCACAGAGGTTGTAAATCATACGCACGAAGTTGCCTACAAAGATGACGGCACTCCACACAAACAGCAGGTTGAACACAGGTTGCGGCACATAGATGCTCAACAGCCTTAACCCTATGGTGACAATAAGTATGGCCAAGGTGCGCCCATACACGCTCCATCTCTCCCAGATGTGCTGCACCACCATGCCCAAGCCGTTCAAGCCTCCCCAGATCATGAAATTCCACGAGGCACCGTGCCATAAGCCACCAAGCAGCATGGTGTCCATCCTGTTGATCTCCGCCCCAATCTGGCCCCGTTTCTTCGGCACAAAGATGGCGATAAGGCCCACCACCAAGGTGACGGCACCCACGCCCAAGGCCACCCACAAGCTACCCGTGAGGAAGGTGCCGACGGCCGCTATCACGATGAGGATGCAGAAGCTGCCAAAGCCCACCCTGCGGTTGCCACCCAAGGGGATGTAGAGGTAGTCCTGAAGCCAACGCGAGAGGGAGATGTGCCAACGCTTCCAGAACTCGCTTGGGCTCTTGGCCTTGTAAGGCGACCTGAAGTTCTTTGGCAGATAGAAGCCCATCAGCATGGCCACACCTATGGCGATGTCGGTGTAGCCCGAGAAGTCGGCATAGATCTGCAACGAATAGCCGAACAGGGCCATCAGGTTCTCGAAACCCGTGTAAAGCAAGGGGTTTTCGAACACACGGTCGATGAAGTTGACTGCGATATAATCGCTCAGCACGATCTTCTTCACCAAGCCGTTCATGATCCAGAAGACGGCGATGCCAAACTGGCGACGGCTGAGGAAGTATTTCCTATGCAGCTGCGGGATGAACTCACTGGCCCTTACGATGGGACCGGCCACCAACTGCGGGAAGAAACTGACATAGAAGCCGAAATCGAAGATGTTGCGCACAGGCTTGATGCGCCTGCGATACACATCCATGATGTAGCTGATGGCTTGGAAGGTATAGAAGGAGATGCCTACAGGCAACAGGATGACATCGACGCTGAAGCGGTTGCTGCCCGTGATCTCATTGCCCACCCACGAGAAGATGTCGAACACACGGAACTCGAAGCCCGTCAGGTCGTTGACGACATCGGTCAGGAAATAGGCATATTTGAAGTAACAGAGAATCGACAAGTTGACCACCACGCTGAGGGCCAGGGCAAAGGTGCGGGTCTGTTTCTTCTTCCGAGTATGCAACCACCTGCCAGCCAGGTAGTTGTAGATCGTGATGAAGACCAAGATCAGTATGAAGAGTCCGCTGGTCTTATAGTAAAAGAACAGGCTGACGAAAAACAGATAGGTGTTGCGCAAAAGGACCTTGTTCTTCAACAGGCTGAACAAGGCAAACACGATGGCAAAGAAAGCCCAGAAATGGAAATGGGTGAACAAAAGGGGATGGCTCTCGTCGAAAACGAGCAAGCCCTTCAGGAAGTCCAACACTATCTCGGGTAAATTCGTCATCTCAATAAGCAATAGGATTTTTCTTGAGGTGCTCGATGTACTGCTCTATCAAGGCATTGTACATCAGGTCGCCCACGAGTTGGTAACCACTGTTGGTGAAATGCAACCTGTCCTTCTGAGCCTTGTCTGCCTTCTGCCAGGCATACATCGACTTCAGACCGCCCATCACGTCGTACAAATCCCATACGGCGGCATGATGTTCCTCGGCCAGCTCCAAGAATGCCTTCCTTGCTATGGGCGTGTTGGCGTTGACTTCATAGACCGTCTTTTTCTTCACGCGTTTCCTAAGGAAACAGTCGTTGTTGGTGACAAACAACAAGGCGCAATCGGGGTTGACACGGTGTATGATGTCGATCAGGCGGCCGTAGTTGAATTTGAAAAGGGCTTTCTCGAAGTCGGGCTGCAAAGCGTCGTTGGTGCCGATAGCCAAAATGACCAAGTCGGGGCGGATGAGCCTGAGGTCGCGCTCGAAATCGTCGCTGCAACGCAGATAGGAAGACACCCGCGCGCCATTGACGCCAATGCCATGCACACTGATGCCGTTGTCGCCGTTCTCCAAGAGGATGCCCGTCATGGTGTACGAGCCCTGAAGGGATTTCAAGCCAATACAGACCGAATCGGTGTGGAAGGGCAGGTCGAACACATAAGCCGATTGGGCTTCGTCGTATTCTCCGCTGATGAGCGTATCCTTATGTCTGATGGCTGGCTCGGCGCTGCCCGTCTCCGAATAGCCTATGACCGTAACCTTGTTGAAATAAAACTCGGGCGAATGGACCGTGGGACGACGTTCGCGACTGACGATGCTGACCGTAGCATCGGGGTCAGTGGTGGTGATGGCGGCACCCGCCAGACCCATGCGCTTGTCGCCTTCACGGAAGACGGCATTGCGACAATAGCTCCACTCACCGGTCGAACTGACCTTGTAGTGCGAGGGGTTGTTGGTCTTTCCAGCGGAGTATGGGAACAGGAAATACTGTCCGCCCATCAACCCGGGAGCGATCTCAAGCAAATCGTCGCGAAACTGCTGTGTCGACACCCCAGCTTGGATGTGGGAGTCGCCCAGATGCAGTATATTGAGCTTGCCTTTGCCCAAAAAGACCACAGAGTCCATCTTTTGGAAGAAGCCTTCCAAGACGAGGCTGTCGCCGGGATAGCGGATATGGTTGCGCCCGAGACGGGCAAAGGGAAGCGGATCCATCGGCTTCAGCGTCGGCGCCGGCTGTGCCATAAGCCAACAAGAGGCGAGCATTAACCCTATGACAAGCAGTATTCTCTTCATCGTGTTTTGAGTCCAAAGGGGTTATAGCTAGGCAGTTTGATGCGGCCTGCGGTACGGATGGAGTCTTCTCTCCAGTCGAGGTTGACAAACTCGATGACCTTCTCGCTGGGCACATGTTGGCGCATCTTGTAGAAATCGTAATAGGTGGTCAGCGACTTGGCCAAGTTCGACCCGATCTCTTGGGCTCCGGCAAAGGTGAAATGGATGTGGTCGGGGCCGGCCAAGGCGGGGTTATGGTTCACCCATTGCGCCATCGAGCCCTCGCCGCCCATCATGTGGAACACATCCCAAAAGGCCACGCCTTTGCGGAGGCTCATGGCACGCAACGAATCGTTCAGCTCGGGCAAGGTCTTCCAAGTGCCCATGACACCGTTGTACCTCTTGCCCATGTCGGCAGGACCGACGAAAAGCAACATGGCATCGGGGGCAACGCGTTTCAGATAATCGATCTGATTCTCGAGTTCATTCACATACGCCACGATATGGCCCGTCGAGGTAATGCCGGGGATACGGTTGACGCCAAACTGCAACAGGATGAGTCGCGTGTCGAGCAAGTCGAACGACTGCCGCATGGTGCCCTCGTCGATACGATTGAAGAGGTTACCAGCACAGCCACGCAAGGGCACATTGTCGACAGCGATGCCAGGCTCACCATCAAGCAATACGGCATAGATGTCGGCTGTGCCATTGAAACTGATGGTGCCGCGCTTCACTGGGACAGGCAGCTTCCAAGTGATCAGCGAGACGCTGTCGTTGGCTGCCAAGACCTTGGGCTCGGCGGTGATGGTGTCGCATCTAAGCGCAGCCGCAAAACCTTCGCTGTTGTTGCCCAAAAGCACCGACACGGTGGAGATCTCCTTCACCCTCGGCAGTGCCCTCGAGTGGCTCGACTGGGCAAACGAGATGCTGCCATTGCCCGTCACCTGGCTAAACTGCAACATCGGGCCATAACGGTGGTGCGAGGCACGAGCCGCGTCGCCATAGACCATATAACGATGCAGGTTGGAAGCCCATTGCGACACCGAGATGGTGGCCACAGGCTGAATGGCAGGGATCATATTGGGACCCGAGCCACCAAAGAAAGACTGCAGACAGTCTCTCAGCACCGACGAGATGCGGTCCATCTCGATCTGTGAGTCTCCGTAATGCATCACACGATACGTCTTCCCTTCGTCACCAGCCTGCTCGAGTTGGGCGAACAACGAGTCAAAGAAGGTGTAGTCGTCGTCAGGCAGATAGATACGGTTGGGGTTGGCCTTCAGATAATTGCGGAAGAAACGCATACTGTCAAGCAGGTTGTCGGAGCAGGTCATCTCAAAACTCCTGCTGACTTTATTGAGGACTTCGTCCACATTCACCTCTTTTTCATCAGGGGCCATATAGGCCTCATAGGAGGGAAAATGCAACGTCCGGCCTGCGACGGCCACTCCGTCAGCTGGGAAAAAGAACCAGCACACACCCAATAACAACAATACGGAGAGTATAAAAAGTAAGGTACGTATCGATTTCATCTCATTTGAAAGAAGCGGCAAAAATACGGAATTTGTTTGGATTGGGAACGCGCTTTTTTGTTACTTTTGCACCTTCAATTTGAAGGGAAGCATTTGTCATGCCACAACTAGATAGGACAAAAGAGTTAGAAACCAAGAGTATCAAGCGGTTATTATGGGTTTACGCCCTCCCCTCCATTGTGAGCCAAATCATCGCTTCGGTATATAATATCGTCGACCGTGTGTTTTTGGGTCAGTGCGTGGGCGCCTTGGCCATCGCCGGATTGGCCATCACCATGCCCATCATGAACATCATCCATGCCTTTGGCTCGTTGGTGGGCGTAGGCTCCTCAGCCCGTATGTCGATCGTGTTGGGCAAGAAGGACTACAAATGGGCTGAAGACATCTTGGGCAACAGTATGCTGTTGACTTTCATCTTCGGTTTCCTCTTCGTCACGGGTGGTTATCTCTTCATGGATAAAATCCTGACCATGTTCGGCGCCTCGGCCGATACCATCGCCTATGCCCGCGAGTATATGGACATCGTGCTGCCCGGTATGTTCATGACCACCGTCACGTTCAACCTGACGGGTTTGATACGCGCCACGGGTTATCCCAAGAAGTCGATGTGGATCATGGTGAGCGGTGCCATCCTCAACATCGCTCTCGACGCCTTGTTTATCTATGCGTTGGATTGGGGCATTGCCGGTGCGGCCTGGGCCACCACCATCTCCATGAGCTGCACGGCTGTCGTCGCCATTTGGCATTTCCTGCAAAGGAGCTCCTTTATCCGTTTCCGCCGCCATGCCTGGAAACCCAAGCTGTATATCTTCCGCAACATCTTGCTCATCGGCATGAGTCCTTTCTTGATGAATGTGGCGGCCTCGGGAGTGGTGGCCTTGCTCAACAGCCAGCTCATCCGCTATGGTGGCGACCTCGCTGTGGGTGCCTATGGCATCGTCAACACGTTTGGAAGCCTTAGCATCATGCTCATCCTTGGCGTGTGCCAAGGCATGCAGCCCATTGCTGGCTATAACTACGGTGCGGGACATCCCCTCCGGTTGAAATCCGTCTACTCTTTGACGTTGAAAGTGAACGTGCTGATAGGCTTTGTCGGTGCCTTGCTTGCCATGACCATCCCACGGCTTTTGCTCCGCGCCTTCACCACCGATGCCGAGCTCATCGACATCGCCGTGCCCGCTATGCGTTTCATGTTGGTCATGTTCCCCTTGGTGGGCTTCACCATCACCAACTCCAACTTCTTCCAGAGCATCGACAAGCCTTGGATTGCCATCGTCACCAGCCTCTCGCGCCAAGTGCTCTTCCTAGCTCCTATGATTTATCTCATCCCGCCCATTTTCGTTAATGTGGGCGGTGCCGGCCTCACAGGCGTATGGGCCTCCATGACCATCTCCGATGTGTTGGGAGCCATCCTCGCCTTTGTCCTTATGCTCACCCAACGCCATGTGTTCAAACCCGTTGAAACATGAACCTCAACAACGCCATAGTGACCGAGACCAACACCCACATCATGGACTCCAGCCTCATCCGAAGCAAGGAGGCCATGCGTGAGTATCTGCAAGACCTGCGCGACCACGCTCCCGAAGAGATGGCGGTCAACCAGCGCGACATCGAGTCACAAATCCGTGAATGGCGTTCGCATAACCTGTTTTATTTCTTCCACGTCTTCCGTAGCCGCACCAAAGACGTCGACCTCGAGCTGAAGCAGACCTGGTATCGTGAGTTGTTCTGCCGTGTGGTGAGCTTCTTTTACTTCTGGGACCGCTAACGGAATCGGAAAAAGACTATCTTTGCATCATCAACATCCTAATATCTATGAAACACAAATCCTTATTATTGACCCTTTTGGTCCTCTTCCCCGCCTTCCTCTTCGCTGGTGAAGGCATGTGGATTCCCATGTTGCTGCAATACAACGAGAAAGAGATGCAGGAAATGGGCATGAAAATCACTGCTGACGACATCTACAGCATCAACCACAGCAGCCTGAAAGACGCCATCGTGCTCTTCGGCGGTGGCTGCACGGGCGAGATTGTCAGCGACTACGGCCTGCTGCTCACCAACCACCACTGTGGCTACGACTACATCCAGAAACACAGCTCGGTGGAGCACGACTACCTCACCCAAGGCTTCTGGGCCATGAACCGTGGCGAAGAGCTGCCTTGCCCCGGCCTTAGCGTCATCTTCCTCCGCGAGATGCGCGACGTGACCGAGCAGGTGCTCAAAGGCGTCGACATCGACATGCCCGAAGACGATCGTCAAGCCCTCGTCGACAAAAACATGAAATCCATCATCGCTTCGGTCGAGAAAGAGACCAAATACAAGGTCAGCATCAAGCCTTATTTCTTGGGCAACGAATACTACCTGCTCCTCAATGAGGTCTACACCGACGTGCGTCTGGTGGGCTGCCCGCCGAGCAACATCGGTAAGTTTGGTGGCGACACCGACAACTGGGTGTGGCCCCGCCACACGGGCGACTTCTCGGTCTTCCGTGTCTATGCCGACAAAGACGGCCATCCAGCCGCCTACAGCAAGGATAACGTGCCTTACAAGCCCGCCAAACATCTTGATATCTCCCTGAAAGGTGCCGAGGAAGGCGACTTCGCCTTCGTGTTCGGCTATCCCGCCCGCACCAACGAATATCTGCCCGCCGTAGCCGTCGACCAAGAGGCCAACGTCATCGACCCCATCATGGTCGACCTGCGTGGCAAAGTGCTCGACATCTACAACAAATACCAGGAACAAGACCCCAAGGTGCGTATCCAATACGCCTCCAAGCATGCCAGTATTGGCAACGGCTGGAAAAAATGGATGGGTGTCACCGAGGGCATCAACCACTTCCATGGCGTGCAAAAGAAACACGACTATGAGAACCGCTTCCATGAATGGGTGATGGCCTCCCGCAGCCGCTACATGTATGCCAACCTTCTCCGTAACTTCAAGAACAACTACAAGGAACTGGAGCCTTACGAACTGGCATACACCTATATGGCTGAAGCTGGCATGCGCATCGAGCTCGTCAACTTCGCGGGTCGTTTCGCCCGACTATCAGAGGTAACCAAAGACACCCCACAGGACGACATCGACCGTATGGTGAACCAGCTGAAAGGCACCTCCGAGACCTTCTTCAAAGACTATTACGAGCCCATCGACCGCGAAGTGGCTGCCATGCTGCTTAAGGAATACCTCAAAGCCCAACCCGCCGACTTCCGCCCCGCCTTCCTCAACGACATCAAGAACGTGGACGAATACGTCGACAAGCTCTTCGCCAAATCCATGTTTACTGATGAGGCTAAGGTGAATGCATTATTAGATAACTTTAAGGTAAAGGACGCCAAGAAACTGGCCAACGACCCAGCATTGAAAGTCTACCAAAGCCTTATTGGCTTCTACCGCGACGAGGTCTACGACCACATCTCAAGCATCACCAAGGACAACGACCGCCTGCGCCGTATCTACATGAAAGGCCAGATGGAGATGGAGCCTGAGAAGCGCTTCTCACCCGATGCCAACTTCACGTTGCGTGTCACCTACGGCAAGGTGGAAGGCTTCAAGCCCAAGGACGGCATGAAATACAAGCATTTCACCACACTCGAGGGCATTATGCAAAAAGAGAACCCCGACATCTACGACTATGTGGTGGAGCCGCGCCTCAAGGAGCTCTACAACAAGAAAGACTATGGCCGTTATGCCGACAAGGACGGCACCATGCATGTGGCCTTCACCGCCAGCGTGCACACCACGGGTGGTAACTCTGGTAGCCCCATCTTGAACGCCGAAGGCCAGCTCCTCGGCCTCAACTTCGATCGTTGCTGGGAAGGCACGATGAGCGACCTGATCTACGACCCCGACATCTGCCGCAACATCAGCGTCGACATCCGTTACGTGCTCTTCATCATCGACAAGTTCGCCGGAGCGGGGCACTTGATTGACGAGATGACAATTGTGGAATAAAAAAAGGCGGTGAAAACACCGCCTTTTTTCATCTGTCTACCAGCATAACCCGTTTTGTCAAAACCCCTTTCTTTGTTTGGATTTTGACAAGATAACTGCCTGCTTCATGAGGACTGAAATCGTACTCAAAGTTGTTTCCACTTGCTGAAGTATTAAACAACAATTCACCCAACACATTATATATGCTGATGGCTTCGATGTCTTCAGCCTCAATTCGGATTGTCCCGCTGGTAGGATTGGGATAAACTTTTGCCGTCTGCTCATCAAGTTCTTGTACAGTATTACAATCGTCGATGATCGTGTTGAAATAGTCATGCCAATCCGAGTTTTGGTAGGCAGGGACGCAGTGGCAAGGCACGGTGAGCCTTGTGCAGCTGAATCCCTCAAACACCTCATCGAATGAAAACACGGGCGGTACTGTTGCCAAGGAGATGACTTCAGTGAAACCGCTGCATTGATAGAATGCCATTCCACCAATGCTTTCCAACGCATTTCCAAGCGTCAAGGTGTCAGAAAAACTACGGCAATTGTTGAACGCATTAGGTTCAATACTGCTCACGGAATTAGGGATGGTCAGGGAACCTGTGAAACCTGTGCAGCCATAGAAGGCAGAAGTGCCGATGGAGGTCACAGCATCGCTGAGGTTCAAACTGGAAAAGCCAGAGCACTTATAAAACGCTGCGCTTTCGATGCGTTTCAAACCGTTGCCGATTGTCAGTGCGCCGGTAAAACCAGTACAGCCGTAGAAGGCTGACGTCTCGATGACTCTCACCGAATTGGGGATCGTCAGCGAGCCTGTGAAGCCCTTGCAGCCATAGAACGCTGCAACTCCAATGGTGTCCAAGGCGTTGCCAAGGTCGAGTTCAGTCAATCCACTGCAAGCCAAGAATGCATTTTCGCAAAGACAAACCACGGTATTGGGAATGGTCAAGCGACCCGTAAGGCTTCCACACGATATGAAAGCGTTTTTCCCAATCCTGGTCACAGCATAGTCGTTTCCACCATAACTGATGGTTGAAGGGATAATAAGTTCGCCTGTCGCTTGTGCGACATCAACAGGACCTACAAGCGTAACTGAAGCACCATCAGCATTGATTTGGTAATACAAATTCCCGATGTTGAAAAGGTCTTGTGCTTGCAGATGCTTTATCCCCATCACTCCCAGAAAAAGGAATGACAACACAGCATATGCTGCTTTTTTGCATAATGATAAATCCCTCTTCATAATTGTAAGGTATTAGTCATGCCTGCAAGGAGGGTTTGCAGTGGATGAACGTCGTTTCAAATAGGGTTTGTTATCTCCCGAAGATTTTGCCCAAGCCGCCGAGGATGCTACCGAGGCCGCTGTTGCTCTTGCCTTGCGTGGCGCCGAGGATGGTGCCCAGCATGCCAGCCAAGTTACCGGCATTGACACCGCCACTCTGCTGACCCTTGCCGAGGAGGGCGAGGAGGCTCGGGGCTATGGAGGCCATGATTTTGCTTACCAGGCCAGAGACCACGCCACTCTTCTTCGAGATACCGTCCAACACGTTGTTGAGGTCGCCGCCAAAGATGTGGCTCAGGATCTTGCCACCGTCGACGAGGTCGGCACCCTTCAGGTTATTGACGATGTTGCCCGCATTGACGGCATGGTCGCCGAGGGCCTTGGCCAAAGCTTCAGCGCCACCAGGTGTGGAGGCGTTTTTCTGCATGGCACCCAGCAGTGAGGGCAGGGCATTGGTGATGACGGAAGACACTTGCTTCGAGTCGATGTTAAGGTTTTCTGCGATGGCGCCGACGGCATCTTTGCCCGTCAAAGCACCTAAGATGTTCGTTAAATCCATAATATTGAGTTAAAAGTTAATAGTTTATGGTTAATAGTTTTCGGGCTATTATCGGGGAAAAATAGCCTTTCTAACCTTGCAAAGATAACAAAGAAATGGGAAAAACAAGAATAAAAACCAATATTTTTTATGGTTCTTCCAATGGCAAGGCGAGCTCAATGATGTCGACTGCCCTACCGCCCACGATGCCATAGCCGTTGGTGACATTGGAATAGGTATGGATGGGCTCGGACAAGATTTGCAGATACTCATCGCCTTGGTTGCAGGTGTTCAGGTAGTTGTAGTATTCCTTCGAGAGGTGCTCCATCAGGAAAGACACTTTGAAGAAGTCGGGGTCGAAATCTTCAGCCAACTCACAATCGAAGTAAAGCTCCACTTTTATGCGATAGGAACCACCGTCGAAGAGTCTGTCGGTGAACACACCCTCGGGACGGGTGTCGAGGTCGCTGGCATCGAAGAAATCATTCTCTGTCATCACAGGCTCAAAGATGGGATCATCATAGTCGAAACTGGTATATCGTCTATTCTGTCCATCCCTCCAAGGATTCCAACCTGTGATGAGTCTATAGCAGTCCGTCTTCCCCGGATTGGGGTCAGTAACGGTAAAGGTCAGGTTCATAGTCCCACTTATTTCCAAAATAGTAGTGTCGGGCACGTAGTCTTGGATTTCGTCATCATAGTAATACGGATGACTTGAATGCCATTCCGTCACTTCTATCTCCATCGGGCAATCCACAAATTTAGGCAAGGCGCTGGTCGTGCCTTCCGCGTCATCGTAGCCGTTGGCCGAGGCCTTGATCTGGACGATGTCGCCCTCCTGGGGATGATAGTCGTTGACAAAGCAAGGAATGAGTCGATAGTCATTCATTTCATAATGTTGCCAAACGGTGTCGGCCGAAGGGGTCAACTCGCCAATGGGGTTGCCGTTGACATAGAGCGAAGCCACGAGGTCATCGGGGGCTTGGGTGTTTTCGTCATAGTCAAGGAAGAAGTAGCTCTTGCTGATATAGGCTTTTACGGGTTCGTCAGTTCCCACAATGCTGTTGATGACCAGTTTTGGGTCGGTCTGCTTGCCGTTGAATTCTATTTCCTTCTCACAGGAGGCAAGGAGAATTGCGCTGATGGCTAATAATATGAATCGTTTCATGATCGTTCAGAATTTAAAGCTATAACTAACCGAAGGAATAATGGGGAACAGGCTGGCCTGCATCAGGACTTTCTTCTCTTGATGGGTGTTTTCGTCGAAGCCGTAACTTGTATACACCAAGAATGGATTGTTGTGGTTGTAGGCATTGTAGACGCTGAGGTTCCAAGTGCGAACACCATGTTTCTTCTGCTTGTGGAAGTTCATGCTTACGTCGAGGCGGTGATAATTGCCCATGCGGAAGTTGTTGCGTTCGAGGGCTTGAATCTGCGGAGTGTAATCCCAGTAGGGTAAGCCTTCGTAGATTTGGGTGCCAAGGGTGCCACAGTTGCCACTACTGAAGACCCAAGTACCGCTCAGGTCGAAGCGGTCGCTGAACTTATGTTGCACGGTGATGCTGAGGTCGTGGCGACGGTCGTATTTGGCAGGAAACACTTTGCCTTCGTTGATGGTCATGCCTTCGCGGTCGAACTGCCGCTTGGCGTGTGCCCAAGTGTAACCCACCCAGCCCGTGGTCTTGCCGAAGCTACGCTGCACGAGGAACTCCACACCATAAGCCCATCCTTTGCCCAAACAGACCTTGTTCTCCCATGTCTCCGACGAGCCAAAGAACGAGGCACCGTCTTTGTATTCCAGGAGGTTGTCCATGCTCTTGAAATAGCCTTCGAGCGAGATATCGAAGAGATGCGGTAGCTCATAGAAGGCACCCAGCGACACTTGATGGGCATTCATCGGGACAATCTTTTTCGTCACTGGAACCCAGAGGTCGGTGGGCAGGCTCAGGCTACTGTTGGAGAGCAGATGGACGTATTGCGTCATGTAGGCATAACCTGCCTTAAGCGAGAGGTTGGAGGCCAGCATCACGCTGGTACTAAGACGAGGCTGCACGCTTTGATAGGTCTTGCCCTCAACAGTGAAGGTGGAGTAATGCACACCTGCGTTCACGCGGAAGATGTCACCCAAGGTCATGTTGTCCTCAGCATAGAGCGCAGTCTCGTGGGCAAAGACGTTGGATGAGCCGACAATGGTGTCAACGTTGAAGTCGCTACTGTTGATTTTCAGCGACTGCACCTCGGGACGGAACTGGTGGTAGGTGTAGCTACCACCAAAACGGATCTCATGGTTAGGCAAGGGCGTATAGTCGAAGTCGACTTTGGTGGTCAGGTCGTTGATGCCCGACTTGTAGGCCATGTTATACCCGTTAAAGACAACGTTTTGGTAATTCGCATAGCTTGCCTCTTCTTTGATTTCCATGCCGAGATTGTGGCGGTATTGCGTGTAGTTGATCGAGGCATCCATGAAGAGTTGCTGCGACATGACATGGTTCCAGCGAAGGGCCGACACTTTGTTACCCCATTTCCAATTGAGGCCCATATTGTCGGTGTATTGGGTGTCGTTATAGGCATAGTCCCTGTATTTCACCCCGAAATAGATGGCGTCGTCACCCGAATAGAAACTCAGATAAAGACGGTCCTTGTCGGAGATCTTCCAGTTGAGCTTGCCGTTGAAGTCGTAGAAATAGTATCCAGCCTTGAGTTTGCTCATGTCATCCTGGTAGCGTCGTGCAATCCAGAGGGCGGGCTTCATCAGCAGGTCGCTGTAGGTGCGACGGAAGGAGAGGTTGAATGAGAGCTTGTCCTTCACAATGGGGCCTTCGAAGTTGAGTTTGGAAGAAATCAGTCCTACGCTCACGTTGCCATGGTATTGCTGCATGTCGCCTTCCTTCATGCGGATGTCGACCACCGACGAGAGGCGACCACCGAAATGTGCCGGGAAGCTGCCTTTGTACAAGGTGACATTCTTCAAGGCGTCGGGGTTGAAGACGGAGAAGAAACCCATCATGTGATTGACGTTGTAGACAGGCACGCCGTCAAGGAGCAGCAAGTTCTCGTCGGGACCGCCGCCACGCACGTACATGCCTGCCGAGGCTTCCGAGCCGTTCTGCACGCCGGGCAGCAGCTGTATGGCTTTCAGCACATCGGCCTCTCCAAACAAAGTCGGGATGCTCTTGATTTGCTGCACGGGCAGTTCTATCACGCTCATCTGGGGGCTACGGGCGCTTACCGTGGCACGGGTGGCCTCCACGACCACTTCATCGAGCTCGATGTTGGTGGTGAGAGCGAAGTTCATGGTGAGGTTTTCCTTCAGTTCAAAGGCTTCGTTTCGCTGGTTGTAGCCCACATACGACACTTGCAGGTCCACCTGACCTTGGTCCAAGGTCAATGTATAGAAGCCGTAACTATTTGTAGCACAGCCCTTCCCTGAGTTCTTGTCAAATACAGTTGCCCCGATGAGCGTCTCCTTGCTGGCGGCATCCATCACGTAGCCGCTGATGGTGCGCTTTTGAGCAAAAGTTGGCATACATGCCAATAAAAAGCCGATGGCAATCAACCATCGGCTCAATAAACTATGTTTCATTACACGTGCATTATGATGGTTATTCTAACCTTTGTAACGCATTGGCTGCAGAATTATTGCATAATCCAATCCGCAGCCGTCTCAATCACGTTGTCGAGGCCTAGTGCAGTGGCAACGGGGTCAAGGATGACGCGCTCATCGGGCGGCACGCCGTTCTCGTAGTTGTGGCCAGCCATGTCGAGGGTGCGGCTCGTGCTGAAACGATAGGTCCAGCCATTGGGCAACATGCCGCCATTGGGCAAGCCCATGCCACCACCGGTGTAGTCGCCAAAGAGCTTCACGTTGTCGTAGCCTTGGGTGCAGACCGAGAAGAACGAAGTGGCGCTATACGAACCACGGTCGATGAGCACGGCGACAGGCTTGATGTAAGGATTATTACCAAGCAGACTGCTGTCGGCGGCATACACCGTCACAGGATCTCCGAAATCATTATGGCCAGCGCCCTTTTTCACCTGAGTGGTGTAGAGCGGCTGCTTGTGGTTATCGAAGATGCTGAGAAGCTGTTGCACATTGGCAATGGAGCCACCACCATTCTGACGCAAGTCGATGATGAGGCCCTTGCAATCCTTGTATTGATTGAGCACATACTTCAGGTCATAATCGCTGATATCATTCGAGAACGAGGTATAACGCAGATAAGCCACTTGGCCATCGCGAATGCTATTGTGGGCAAAGCTCCCCGTGGTGTGATAATTGACGGTCAAATAGTTAAGCAATACAACGTCGGGGTCGATGTTCTTCTCGGCATACATCTTATAATACACCGAATCGTTGCGCGACACATCGAAGCTTGAGAACAAGTTGGTGTGACCGTCGCGAAGCGTGTTGAGCATGTCGGCGCAAACTTTGAACAGCTCTTCATCGCTCATGTCGTCGTTCACCATAGGGCGATACACTTCGCGCACCGAGTCCCAATTGATGTTTTTCACATCGAAGAAGGTGTATTTCTGGTCCACCTGATTCCAGAGGTAATCGAACACGTTGACGGGATTCTTGGGCTCGTCGGGCAACATCACAGCACTTTCACATGAAGCGAAGGCGAGTGCCACAAGGCACAATAAAAGGGTATGTATCTTTTTCATGGCTTTCATCAGTTGACTTTGAACATAAAGTTGAGGTTAAAGGAATGAAGGGCGGTGTCGTAGCGGTAGGTTCCCTTCTTGCCCGTGGTGATGTAGTCCCAGCGGTAGCAGAAACCGACGCGGTTGCCGTTGAGCAAATTGAGGTAGAGTCCCAACTCGGTGTCGGCACCAGGGAAGAATTTGCCAAACGACTCTTTGTCGCCAAATAAGATGTCAGAGGCAGCCGAGTTAATGGTCGGGTTGCCAATGTAAGAGTAGCTCGGGCGCGAAGCCATACCATGCAAGGGAAGGTTCAACTTGAAATAGGTGGTCATCCAAGGATGGTTTTTGGCTTTGTTGAAAGCGAAATCGTATTGCACCATGCCCGTTGCACCGATGTTGCCAAACAACGAGAGGCAAGTGGAGGCATTCTGCAATTCTGGAAGGCCCTTGATGTCAATCATACCTTGCAAGGTACCACCAGCCCATAAACGCAAACGGTTGTTGTAGGCCTCGTGAACCCTGTAGAGAACCTCGGTGGAAAAGTTGAGGTCGCTCACGGAACCAGCAGGTTCAGAGGTTGTGTTTTGAAACAAATGGAAAGCGGGACGCACATGGTAACGGCCCCATTCGATCGTGACGCCAGCACCAGCATTCATGCCGAAGCCATAATAGCTGAAGGGAACAGTGCCATTGTCGTAGCAATTCGCGACATTCAGGCCTGCTGACATGTCTAACCAAACGGGAACACGGGTTTGGTTGGGATAATAAACGAGTGGTTTCACTTCGTTGGATTTTTCAGCAACAGCATAGCTTTGAGCCCACGTGTTTGCCGATAGCAGCATAGCAACTGCCAACAATAACGAAATTTTAATGGGTTTTTGTAACATATGGATAAAGTTTGTTGAAAATCGTTGCAAAAATACGGCTTTTTATCATTTCTCAACAATTATCCGTATTTTTGCACCCGTTTTTATCCCCCTTCTAATGGGGTGCCCAAAGGGCGGGGGATTAACGGAACACCTTTAAATTTAAACTTTACACTATGGAATCAACGAACAAACACTTCAAGCGTTACACAGTAACCACGGCCTTGCCTTATGCCAACGGCCCCGTCCACATCGGTCACCTTGCCGGCGTTTATATCCCCGCCGACACCTACGTTCGCTATCTGCGAATGCGTGGCGAGGACGTCTTGTTTGTCGGTGGTTCCGACGAGCACGGCGTGCCGATTACCATCAAGGCTGAGAAGGAAGGCTGCACGCCTCAAGACATCGTGGACCGCTATCACGAGATCATCAAGAAGTCGTTCGAGGAGCTCGGCATCAGCTATGACATCTACTCGCGCACTTCTTCGAAGATGCACCGTGCCACGGCCCAAGAGTTCTTCAAGAAGCTTTATGATGAAGGAAAGTTCATCGAGAAGGAGACGGAGCAATATTTTGACCCCGAACGTCAGAAGTTCCTTTCCGACAGATATATCGTGGGCACTTGCCCGAAATGCGGTGCCGATGGCGCCTATGGCGACCAATGTGAGAAATGCGGCTCTTCCTTGAGCCCCGACGAACTCATCAACCCGCACTCGCAACTCAGCGGCGCGGCCTTGGTGAAGAAGCCGACCAAACACTGGTACCTGCCTCTCGACCAATATGAGGGCTGGCTCCGTGAATGGATCCTCGAAGGCCACAAAGAGTGGAAGAGCAACGTCTACGGCCAGGTGAAGAGCTGGCTCGACGGCGGTTTGCAACCTCGTGCCGTCACCCGCGACCTCGACTGGGGCGTTCCCGTCCCGATTGAGGGTGCCGAAGGCAAGGTGCTGTATGTGTGGTTCGATGCCCCTATCGGCTACATCTCCAACACCAAGGAGATTTGCGAACAACGCGGCGAAGACTGGGAGAAGTGGTGGAAAGACCCTGAGACCAAGTTGGTGCATTTCATCGGCAAGGACAACATCGTGTTCCACTGCATCATTTTCCCCTGCATGATGAAGGCATACGGTGACTATATCATGCCCGACAATGTTCCCGCCAACGAGTTCCTCAACCTTGAGAACGACAAGATCTCGACCTCGCGCAACTGGGCCGTGTGGCTGCACGAATACCTGCAGGAGTTCCCTGGCAAGCAGGATGTGCTACGTTATGTGCTGACCGCCAACGCCCCCGAGACCAAGGACAACAACTTCACTTGGAAGGACTATCAAGACCGTAACAACAACGAGTTGTTGGCCATTTTCGGCAACTTCGTCAACCGCACCTTGGTGCTGACGCACAAATACTATGAAGGTGCCGTGCCTGCCTTAGGCAACCTCAACGACACCGACAAAGCTGTCATCGAAGAGATGAATGCCTATCCGCAAAAGATTGGTCACCTGCTGGATACTTACAAGTTCCGTGAGGCCCTCTCCGAGCTGATGAACCTGGCCCGCCTGGGTAACAAATACCTCACCGACAACGAGCCTTGGAAACAGATCAAGACCGACCCCGAACGCGTGAAGACCGTGATGGCCGTCTCGTTGCAGATTGTGGCACACTTGGCCATCCTCAGCGAGCCTTTCCTGCCATTCAGCGCAAAGAAATTGCAGAATATGATTGGCCTCGAAGTGAAGGGGTGGAACGATGCCGAGAACACCATCTTGCTGCCTGAAGGCCATGTCATCAACCAACCCGAGCTTCTGTTCGAGAAGATTGAAGACAGCGTGGTTGCCGCGCAGCTTCAGAAGTTGGAGGAAACCAAGAAAGCCAACCAGCTGAATGCATGGAAGCCCGCCGAGGTGAAGCAAAACGTCAGTTTCGACGACTTCATGAAAGTGGACATCCGCGTGGGTACCATCCTCGAGTGCTGCAAGGTGCCGAAGGCCGACAAGTTGTTGCAGTTCCTCATCGACGACGGCATGCAGAAGCGCACCATCGTGAGCGGTATTGCCAAATACTACACCGAGCCTGAGAAGCTGGTGGGCAAGCAGGTTTGCTTCATCGCCAACTTCGAGCCGCGCAAGCTCAAAGGTGTGGTCAGCGAGGGCATGATTCTCTCCGCCGAGGACAAGGACGGCCGTCTCGTGCTGTTGACGCCTAGCGATTTGGTCACGCCAGGATGCTCGGTGGGATAATCAATGGGCTTCTAACCAGTTATTGCCTGTATTCACCTCCACCAACACAGGTACGGAGAGTGGCAAAGCATTCACCATCTTATCGTTGACAATGGATTTCAGCGTGTCGAGTTCGTCGAGATGCGCATCGAACACCAATTCGTCGTGCACCTGAAGGATCATCTTCGACTGCATCTTCAAGCGTTCCAACTCCTGATGTATGCCGATCATGGCGATTTTGATCATGTCGGCCGAGCTACCTTGGATGGGTGCGTTGATGGCATTACGTTCGGCAAAGCCACGCACCACGCTGTTGGAGCTATTGATATCGCGCAGGTAACGGCGGCGGCCTAAGATAGTCTCGGCATAGCCGCGTTCACGCGCCAAGGCGATGCTGCGGTTCATGTATTCCTTGATTCCGGCATACTCCTCGAAGTATTTCTTGATGATGTCGGCGGCCTCGCTACGTGAGAGCTCCATGCGCTCGGCGAGACCGAAAGCCGACATGCCGTAGATAATGCCGAAGTTGACGGCCTTGGCACGACTACGCTGTTCCTTAGTGACTTGGTCCATGGGCACATGGAACACCTTGGCCGCCGTGGCGGCATGGATGTCGTGACCTAGGTTGAAGTCATTGACCATGGCGGGGTCTTGGCTCAGATGGGCAATGATACGTAACTCGATTTGGCTGTAGTCGGCGGCAAGGAGGGTGTAAGCGTCACTACGCGGCACGAAGGCGCGACGTATCTCACGGCCTTTCTCCGTGCGCACAGGGATGTTCTGCAGGTTGGGGTTGTTGGAACTCAAGCGCCCCGTGGCCGTCACGGCCTGGTTGTATGAAGTGTGGATCAGTCCGTCCTTCGAGTTGACCAAGGCCGGCAGGGCATCCAAATAAGTCGACTTCAGCTTGGTGAACGAACGGTAGTCCAAAATCATTTGGATGATGGGATGCTTGTGCGAGAGCTTCTGCAGCACATCCTCACCCGTGGCATATTGTCCCGTCTTGGTTTTCTTGGCCTTCTCATCGATGCGTAGTTTCTCGAAGAGAACTTCGCCCAATTGTTTCGGCGAAGCGATGTTGAAAGGCATGCCAGCGGCTTTGTAAATATCTTCCTCTATTTTGTGGATCTCAATGCCAAAAGCCTCACTGATTTGTTGAAGGTTCTCCGTGTCGATACGCACACCGTTGGCCTCCATGCGACTCAAAACAGGCACGAGCGGCATCTCAATCTCGTAGAACAGTTTCTCCACGCCGTTTTCCTTGAGCAGGGGCAACAGCTTCTCGTAGAGTTGCAGCGTGATGTCGGCGTCTTCGGCGGCATATTCCTTCACCAATTCCACAGGCACCTCGCGCATGGTCTTCTGCATCCTTCCCTTACCAATCAGGTCTTCGATGGGAATGGTGAGATAGTTGAGGTAGACCTCGGCGAGGTAGTCCATGTTGTGGCGTTGCTCAGGCTCGAGGAGGTAATGGGCCAGCATGGTGTCGAATATCGGGCCTTTCACCCGGATGCCGTATTGCGCCAGCATGGAGATGTCGTATTTCAGGTTCTGCCCTATCTTCATGATACTCTCATCCTCAAACAAAGGCCGAAGCAGTTCCAGTTTCTTCTGGCACGCTTCGCGGTCGGCGGGCATGGACAGATACCAGGCCTCGTGTGCCTTGATGGCGAAGGAAAGACCAACCAACTCGGCAGAATATACGTCGATATTTGTCGTCTCAGTGTCGAAAACGATCTGTTTTTGTTTTGACAGCATGTCTACCAACGCCTTGATGTCGGCATCGCTTTCCACAAGCTTATAGTCGTGCGTCACCGTCTTGGCCGAGTCCTTGTCGGAAAACTCCAAGATACCACTATTATCGCCTTGGTGAAAGAGGTCAAAAGTCTCGTTAGAGGAGAACAGATCCGGTTGTTGACTTCCCCCTGAAGCCCCCGTGGGTTGACCCGTCCCCCTCTGAGAGGGGGGCAGGGGGGAGTCAACACCTTGCTTCCCTTTGTAATCCTCCAAAAACCGCTTGGCGAAGGTCCTGAACTCCAGTTCTTCAAAGAGAGCCATCAGCGCTGGTACATCGGGTTCCTTGGCACGCAGTTCTTCCTCGTCGAAGTCGACGGGCACCTCCAAGTTGATGGTAGCCAAGCTCTTCGACATCAGGCCTTGCTCAGCGAAGTTGACGACATTCTCCTTCTGCTTGCCTTTCAGCTCGTCGGCATGGGCGATGAGATTTTCCACACTGCCGTATTTCCCCACCAGTTGTGCTGCCGTCTTCTCGCCGATACCAGGGATACCAGGGATGTTGTCAGCGGCATCACCCCAAAGGCCGAGGATGTCGATGAGTTGCTTGGGTTCTTGGATGCCGTAACGTTCGCAAACCTCTTTAGGTCCCCACACCTGAGCTGGCTCGCCGAACTTGGCGGGTTTATAAAGCAGGATCTTGTCAGTCACCAGCTGTCCGAAGTCCTTGTCGGGTGTCATCATATAGGTGAGGAAACCTTGTTGCTCGGCTTTTTTCGACAGGGTGCCGATAACGTCGTCGGCTTCGTAGCCTTCCACACCATAGACGGGAATGTTGAAGGCCTCGATGAGTCGAATAATATAAGGTATGGCATCGCGAAGGTCATCAGGCATCTTCTCGCGGTTGGCCTTGTACTCGCTATATTCTGCCTGCCGTTGTGCGGTGCCTGCCACGTCGAAGGCCACACCGATATGGGAGGGCTTCTCTTTTTGCAGAATCTCGTAGAGCGAATTCAAAAAACCTATGATGGCAGAGGTATTAATGCCTTTCGAGTTCATCCGAGGGTTCTTGTTCATAGCAAAGAAAGCCCTGTAAATCAATGCATAGGCATCTAACAAGAATAGCTTTTTTTCAGTGGTTTCCATAGTGGTTCTGTTCATAAGAAGTGAATACTATCACTGCAACAAGGTGGTAAACGCTGTCCAAGGGGCCACCTCAGGCAAGGGAGCCGTAATCTCTATTTGGGTCTTCAAAACAGGGTGCTCAAAGGCAATATGCCAAGCATGTAGGCTGATGGAGGCATCGGGATTGCTGCGCGGGTAGCCGTATTTCAAGTCGCCCCGGATGGGACAACCAATATGGGCCAATTGGCAGCGTATCTGATGGTGCCTTCCCGTAAACAGCTCGACTTCAAGCAGATAAAAAGTGTCCGACTTTCCGACTACACGATAGCTGAGTCGCGCCAACTTGGCCTCTTTGGTGCCTTCGGGCACCACAAATGACTTGTTCATCTTCTCGTTTTTGACGAGGTAGTCCTCCAACACGTCGGCTTGCTTGGGCGGGTGGTTTTTCACCAAGGCCAGATAAGTCTTGCGGAAGTCGCGGTCTTTCACCTTCACGGTCATTCGCGACAAGGCTTTGCTCGTCTTGGCGAACACCACAGCACCGCTCACAGGGCGGTCGATGCGGTGGACTAGACCAGCGAACACATTGCCCGGCTTGTCGTATTTCTCCTTGATGTATTCCTTCACGTCATCGAGCAGGCAGACGTCACCCGTCTTGTCGCCCTGCACGATTTCAGACGGCAGTTTGTTGACCACGATGAGATGGTTGTCTTCGTAAAGGATTCTATCAGCAATTTTATTCATTGGTCTCGATAATTACTCCACTTCCGATGACATATGGCTCCACCTCATGATACACCACGCCAAACTGTCCCGGAGCCACACCCGAGATGGCTACTTCAGATACGATGTCGGCACCACGCTCGGTGAGGCGGATATGACCATAGGTAAACTCCGGCTGGTGACGAATCTTAAAGCGGACACGCTGGCCATCGACGAACTGCAAGGCAGGATTCATCGGCTGCAGGTCGCCCATAGGAACGATATTGGTGTATTGTGCCACGGGGTCATAGCCCTGCGACACATAGACGATGTTGTTCGGGATGTCTTTCTTCACTACAAACCACGGACCGCCGCTGAGCCCTAAGCCCTTGCGCTGTCCGATGGTGTGGAACCAAAAGCCCTTGTGACGCCCCAGTTTTTTACCCGTCTCCAACTCCACGATGTCACCCGGCATCTCGCCAAGGTATTCGCGGATGTAGTCGTTGTAGTTGATCTTGCCCAAGAAACAGATGCCTTGGCTATCATGACGTTCCGCACTCGGTAACTTGTATTGGGCAGCCAAACGACGCACCTCGGGTTTGGGGATGTCGCCAATAGGGAAGATGACCTTGCTTAGTTGGGCATAGGTGATGCGACCCAAGAAATAGGTTTGATCCTTGAAGGTGTCGGCCGCTGTGCCGAGCCAGAAGATGCCGTTCTCGTCTTCCCACGAGCGGGCATAATGTCCTGTGGCAATCTTGTCGAAGTTGTGGCCTTCCTTCTCCTCAAAGGCACCGAGCTTGATCCAGCGGTTGCACATCACGTCGGGGTTGGGCGTGAGGCCCTTCCGCACCATCTCCATGGTGTATTTGCCTACGGTCTCGAAATATTCATGCTGCAGGTCCACAATGTCGAACTTGCAGCCGTATTTCTTGGCGATGTAGGTTGTGATTTCAATGTCCTCCTCCGACGGACAACTCGACAGGTCTTCCTTGCCTTCCATACCGATTTTGATATAGAAGATATGCGGGTCGTAGCCCTGCTCCTTGAGCAGCGGCACCACCACGGAGCTGTCGACGCCCCCCGAAACCAACGCGGCAATATTCATGGCTTGTTTATTTGCTGCAAAAATACAAGTTTTTTCAATCCGAAAAGGAATACGGTTTGTCCTCAGGCATCAGACCGCGCTCAAGATTTGGTGCACTGCCCATCTCGAAGACCAGTTCCCCGCCCTGCATCAACTGCTCATGCGTAAGGTAAAGCTTTGTAATCTCCTGCCCATTGAGCGTCACCTTCTGCACATAACGGTTCTCATCGCTCACATTAGGTGCCTTGATTTCCAAGGTCTTGCCATTGCCCTGACGCACCTTTAAATAGGGCAGATAAGGCGCACCTAAAACATATTGGTCGCTGCCGGGACAGACGGGATAGAAGCCCATCGCGGAGAAAATGTACCAGGCCGACATCTGGCCGCAGTCGTCATTGCCGCAGAGGCCGTCGATGTTGTTCTTATAGAAGCGGTTCATGATCTCGCGAAGCCAGTATTGGGTCTTGTAAGGCTGTGAGGTCCAGTTGTATAGGTAGGCGATATGGTGCGCGGGTTCGTTGCCGTGGTTATAGCAGCCCATCAAGCCTTCCTCAGTGACGTCTTCGGTGTTTTCGAAGAACTCAGCGGGCAGGTGCATGACAAACAAGGTGTCGAGGTTGTGGATGAATTGTGCATCGCCGCCCATGGCCTCGATGAGACCTTTCACATCTTGCGGCACATAGAACGAATACACCCAAGAGTTGCCTTCCACAAAGCCTTCGCCTTCGGTGTCGAAGAGGCTGAACGGTGCCTTCCAAGAGCCATCGCTCATCTTGGGACGGGCAAAGCCCAACTCCGTGTCGAAGGTGTTGCGCCAGTTGGCGGCGCGCTGCTTGTAGATATTGGACATTTCTTGGTTCCCAGCCTTTAATGCGGCTTGATAGATGGCCCAATCGTCATAGGCGTATTCCAAGGTCACGGAGACGCAGCCGCTGTTCTTGTCGAAGGGGACATAGCCGAGATTCTGATAATCGTCGAGGTTGACATAGTAGGGGCAGGTTGAGCTGCGTTGCATGGCTTTGAGCATTGCGTCTTTTTGGTCGGCATTGCCCTTTGCATAGGCATCCGAAAGCACCGAAACGGCATGGTAGCCAATCATGCACCAGTTGTCGTTGCCCATGTGCGACCACACGGGTAGCAGTCCGTGGACGCTCTGTTCGCTATGCTTGAGCATCGATTGCACCATGTCGGCATTGCGTTGCGGTTGCAGCACGTTAAAGAGCGGATGTAAGGCGCGGTAGGTGTCCCACAAAGAAAACACGGTATAGTTGGTGAAGCCTTCAGCCTGGTGGATATTGTGGTCGAGGCCACGGTATTGTCCGTCCACATCCATATAGATGGAGGGATTGATCATGGTATGATAGAGCGAGGTGTAAAGCATAGCCTTCTGATCCTCAGTGCCTTCGGCTTGCAGGATAGAGAGTTCCTTGTTCCATTTGGATTGGGTCTCAGCTAAGAGTTGTTCAAAGTTCCGACCGTCGGTTTCAGCGTGGAGGTTGCGCAAGGCGCCTTCGGTGCTGGTGGCGGAGAGGGCGACTTTCATCTCCAAAGTATTGGGATTGTTGAAAGTGAAATAGGCCACAATCTTACGCCCCGTCATCTCTGGGAAGTTGTGTTTGACGTCAAACTTGCCCCAGCCGCCATTGTATTTGGGTTTTTCCAGCTCGCGGTAACCATAATCCTTGATAGGCTGGTTGAAGCTGATGGCGAAGTAGGTATAATTTGTCCTTGCCCAGCCGTTGGTGATTCGGTAGCCTGTCAGCAGGGTGTCGTTTTCCACGCGGAGGTTGGCCCAGAGGGTCTTGCCATCGTAGTTGTAGATGCCGTGCTGCAAGTCAAGGATGATGCTGCCATCTTGGCTTTCTGGATAGGTATAACGGTGAATGCCAGCGTGTTCCGTGGCTGTCAGTTGGGCTTTGATGCCGTAATCCTGCAAGAAGACCTCATAATACCCTGGCACGTCAATTTCCGTGTCGTGGCTGAAACGCGAGCGGTAGCCTGCATCGGGGTTAGTCTGTGTCCCAGGGTTGAACTTGATTTCTCCCGTGACTGGCATCACCAAGATGTCGCCCAAATCAGAGTGCCCCGTGCCGCTAAAGTGGGTGTGGCTGAAGCCCACGATGGTACTGTCTTTATGCTGATAGCCAGCGCAGTATTCATACACGCGAGGTTGATAAACACCATCGATGTTGTGCGGCACAGTGTCGGTGTCGGGGCTGAGTTGCACGATACCGAAGGGCGCACAAGCCCCCGGGAAGGTATGCCCCATGCCATTGGTTCCGATGATGGGATTGACGTATTGGATGTAATCGGCAATGTTGTCGTTTTCGGTGGTGGCTTTTGGCTTTTCAGTACAGCCTATGGCTATAAGGCCTAAAACAAACAACAAAAAATGGATTTTTTTCATGGCCTACAGAATTGATACATTTTGCAAAGGTATGAATTAATTTCGTAGTTTTGCAAAACAAAACACGACGATGGCCATACCAAGGGAAACAGTGGAACAAATCCTGCAAGCCGCTCGTATTGAGGAGGTTGTAGGGGAGTTCGTCACGCTGAAGAAGCGTGGGTCGAACCTATGGGGCAATTGTCCTTTCCACAATGAGAAGACGCCGTCGTTCAGTGTCAATCCTGCGCGCAATATCTTCAAGTGCTTCGGTTGTGGCAAGGCGGGCGACTCGGCCAAGTTCCTGATGGAACACGAGCATTTCACCTATCCCGAGGCGCTACGCTATCTTGCCAAGAAGTACAACATCAAGATCGAGGAGAAACAACAAACTGCTGAGGAGATCATGCAGCAGAGCATCCGCGAGAAGATGTTCAACATCAACGAGTTTGCCGACAAGTATTTCGTTGACACGCTGTGGAACACCGAGGAAGGCAAGACCATAGGCCTCGAGTATTTCCGTGAGCGCGGCTATTTCGACCCGATTATAGAAAAGTTCCACCTCGGCTACAATCCGGATTCAGCCCATTGGGACGCCTTCACCGAGCATGCCAAGAAAAACGGCTATTCCGAGGAGCTCTTAGAGCAGATCGGTTTGTCCATCAAAGGCTCGAAAGGGCTTTACGACCGCTATCATGGCCGTGTGATGTTCCCCATCCACAGCCTTACGGGTCGCGTCATTGGTTTCGGTGGACGTATCCTCGTCAACGACAAGAAAAGCCCGAAATACCAGAACTCGCCTGAGTCGGAGATCTACGACAAGAAGCAAACGCTTTATGGCATCTATTTCGCCAAGAACGCCATCGCCCGTCAAGATGAATGCATCCTCGTGGAAGGTTATTTCGACGTGTTGCGTATGCACCAAATCGGCATCGAGAACGTGGTTGCCAGTAGCGGTACTTCACTGACGATGGAGCAGATACGCCTCGTGAAGCGCTACACGAAGAACATCACCATGCTCTATGACGGCGATGCGGCAGGTGTCCATGCTGCCTTGCGCGGTACTGATATGATTCTTTCCGAGGGGATGAACGTGCGTGTGGTGGTGCTACCTCCCGAACATGACCCCGATACCTTCGGCAAGGAATTTTCGGTGGATTATGTCAGCAACTACCTGAAAGAGAATGCCAAAGACTTCATCCGTTTCAAGACCGAACTGTTGCTGAAAGACGCTGAGAACGACCCCATCAAACGGGGACAGGTCATCCGCGACATCGTGGAGACCATCTCCGTCATCCCCGACAGCATCTTCCGCATCACCTACGTGAAGGAATGCAGCCGACTCTTGGATATGCCCGAACAGACGCTCACCAACGAGCTCAACAAGATTCTTAGGGCCAAACTCAAGAAGTCTTTAGGCGTGGAAGGCGAGGCTATACCAGAACCCGAGACCACCACTCCTAAACAAGAGGAAACCGTTGAGGACCAACTGCCTGCGGGTTACTACCAAGAGCGCGATCTGGTCAGGTTGCTACTCATGTTTGGCAAAGAGATGATTACAGAAGAACGATTGGATGAGAATGAAGAAAAGGTATATGAACAGGTCTCTGTGGCTCAGCTGATCATCGATGAATTGAAGATGGACGGGATTGTGTTTACCAATGTCGTCAATAAAAAGATTTTTGACATCTTTGACAAAGCCCTTGATGAGGGTTACATCCCTGATGACCAAGTTTTCACGTCGAACGAAGATGAAACCATCGCCCAATTGGCCGCCGACCTGCTCTTTTCACCTTACAAGCTTGACCAATGGAATAAATACAGCATCTATGTAACCCAGGAAGAGAACAACCTGAGAGCCACTGTGTTATCTTCACTTTACCGCTACAAGGACCTTATCATCGAAGAACGCCGCAAGGCCGTTGAAGAGGAATTGAAAAACACCACTGATGCCGCCGACCAGATGATCCTGCTCAAGCAAAAGAAAGAACTTGACGATATCCGCAAGCAGATAAATAAGGAGTTGGGTATTGTCATAGCAAAATAAAAACCGTATTTTTGCAGCCAAAATAAGAGCATTATGTTTACCATGCGTAGAAGATGGCGTGTGCCGGCCGGACAGGAACCGACAGCATTGGACAAAAAGGTGATGGCGATGGAAGCCAAGGGCGCTTTGGTGCCCAAACGTTCCCTCATCCGCACCCCCGAAGAGATTGAAGGCATCAGAAAGAGTGGCGTCATCAATACGGCCATCCTCGACCTCGTGGGCGAGAAAATCCACGCAGGCATGAGCACCTTGGAAATCAACGACCTGGTGCATAACTACACCATCGAGCATGGCGCCATCCCGGCCACCTTGGGCTATGAAGGCTACCCCAAGAGCGTTTGCGTCTCCATCAACGAGGTGGTCTGCCACGGCATCCCCTCAGCCAAGGAAATCCTCAAGGAAGGTGACATCGTCAATGTGGACTGCACCACGATTTTAAATGGTTTTTATGCCGACGCCTCGCGCATGTATGTCATCGGACAGACCACAGCTCGCAAGCAGAAGCTGGTGGATGTGGCCAAGGAATGCCTCTATGTAGGCATGGAGGCTGCCAAGCCTTTCGGTTTTGTCGGCGACATCGGTAACGCCATCCAACAACACGCCCATAAGAACGGCTTCAGTGTGGTGCGTGACCTTTGCGGCCACGGTGTAGGCGTCAAGTTCCACGACGACCCTGAGGTGCTGCACTACGGCAAGAAAGGTACAGGTATGCTCCTCGTCCCCGGCATGGTGTTCACCATCGAGCCGATGATCAATATGGGCACATGGAAGGTCTTCATCGACAAAGCCGATGGCTGGACCGTCATCACCGAAGACGAACTGCCCTCAGCCCAGTGGGAGCACACCTTCTTGATGACAGAGACAGGATTGGAAATCCTGACACATTAAAGCTTATTATTTCTTTACGCTGACCTTTTCTTGACACACCCTTCCATCAGCGGCGGTGAGGCGCAACACATACACGCCTTCGGCCCAATCGCTGACATTGATTTCATTTGCGTTTTTGAGGGTCTTCACCAACTGACCCAAAGCATTGAAAACCTGCACTTCAACAGGTTCAAAGCCTTGGATGTTTAACACTTCAGAAACAGGATTCGGATAGACCATCAAGGTCACCGAGCCGGTCGAAGGGCCGTATTCATCAACTGCGTCATATCCCGTTTGGAACGCCCTCGGTTGTCCCGATTCAATCCAAGTGCCATCGTCAAACTCACAGGCAAACATATACTCATAATAGGTGTCTTCCTCCAAGCCCTCAAGCACAGCCTCCACATAACCATCGGTTGGTACGTCCACCTCAATCCATTCGTTTTCATCCCATTTCAAGTATTTGAAATACGCCCTCGCAAAATGGTCGTTGCCCTGATGGATCCATGCCGACAACTTGGCTGAATGTGGGGTGATGTCGGAGGCATCATAGAGGATGAAACTCGCCAAGCCATGGATGGGATAGCCGTTGTTGCTGCCGTTGTCCATCACGAAAGCATGCGAACTTTGGTCGAGCTGGTTCTTGAACTGTTCGGTCTTCATCTCATCGGAAGTCATACCCGTGCCATAACCATTGTTGCCGCCTGCCGAGGTCAAGAAGAAACAATTGCTGACATTGATTGCATTTTCGCCCTTGGTCGGGTCGATGGGACTGACCATGCCGAAGATGCCTCCAGATGTGCCACCGCTGACCTGCCCGACATTGTAGCATGAATAGATAGACACTTCCGCCGACTCCACCGTTGCGGCCAAGATGCCACCCGAGATGCCCATGAGCACGGCACTGGCGTTGATGGCACCCGTGTTATAACAACGTTGGATAGAAGCACTTTCACGCGCGAAGCATACCACACCGCTTGCCACGGCGGCACCCATGAAGTTGCTGTTCGTCACCGTCACCGTTGCCGACGACGAGCATTGCACCACCCTACCATCCTGCACACCTGCCACCACACCGGCAGCGCCACAGAACGTACCGCTATTAGTGACGCTGACCGAGCCCGCAAAGCTGCATCGGTAGACCAAAGCACCGGCTGCAATGCCACCCACTACACCTGCAGCACCCATACCCGTGGAGATGACCGTGCCACTCACCGAAAGATTACTGACATAATGGTCTTCACCACCTACAGCGGCAAACAAACCCGTCAAATCGGCATTGGACTGGATGCGCAGATTCTCAATCTGATGATAGCAACCATCGAAACAGCCTGCAAAATAGAAGCCGTTCATGCTGTAATTCACATTGCCAATAGGCGTCCAATCGAGGTTGTTCAAGTCGAGGTCGTCGGTAAGCAGAAAATACTCGTCCTCGAAAACGCCCTGTCCTGAGGATTGATAGCCCTCATTGACTTTCTCTGCGAGATAGGCCAAATGGGCTGCTGTTTCAATGAGATAGGGGTTGTTCATCGTGCCGTCACCTTGGGTCCAAGGCTCCGATGAGCCGTCCCAAACACTGGTTGCCATTAGATTGAATGTCAATGCGATAGCAAAAACGGAAAGTAAGATTTTCTTCATGGTTTTCGGATTTTCCCTGCAAAGTTATAAAACATTTCGCCGAAAATCGCGTTATCTCCTTATAAATTCGTAATTTTACGGCCAAATTGTTTACCTCTATGAACAAACTGAGATCTACCCTACTCATAGCCGCATGGCTCATTTCCACTTTCGCCTTCGCCCAAGAAGGCGTCTCCATCGGCAACTGGCGCACTCATCTGCCCTACCAGAAAGTCATCGCCGTTGAGCCTGTCGGCAGCAAAATCTATGCAGCCACAGAGTTTGAGTTGTTTTACTACGACACGCAAGACAACTCCATCAACATCAAGAACAAAATCAACGGGTTGTCGGATATCGGCATCAGCACCATACGCTACAACCAAAGCCAACGCAAGCTCTTCATCGCCTATACCAATACCAACGTCGACCTGATCTGCTCCGATGGACGCATCAAGAACATGAGCGACATCAAAGACAAAAACATCATGGGCAACAAGAGCATCAACAACGTCTTTTTTGACGGTGACCTCGCCTATGTGGCTTGTGGCTTTGGTATTGTGGTCTTCGATTTGAAGAATGAAGAGGTAAAAGACACCTATTACATCGGAAACCAAGGGGATGCCGTGAATGTGACCGATATCGCTTTCTTCAACAACCGCATCTATGCCAGTACCGACGACGGTCTGTATTATGCCTCACTCGACGCACAAAACCTGGCCAACTATGCAGCCTGGCATTTCGACAACACCTTGATCCATCCTCATCTGGCCTATACCGAGATGGAGGTGTTCAACGGCCAGCTGCTGATCAACTTTGACGGTGGCTTTAATGCCGACACGGTTTTCGTTCATAACGGCAGCCAATGGGGTTACTTCCACAAAGACGAAGTGACACAAAGATATGAGCTGCGCGCCTATAACGACCGCCTCATCATGACCAACCGTTACGGAATTAAGGTCTATGACCGCAACAACAACGAGATTCACAATTTCTTCTCACCCGGCGGCAACATCGTCCCGCTCTCGACTGCCGTTGACCAAAACGGAGACTACTGGATTGGCGACAGCTCGCGAGGCCTCATCAAGACTAGTGATGGATGGAACAACATGGATATAAAGCCCAACGGACCTGCCTCAAAGAATGTCTTTGAACTCCAAGCTTCTGGCGACCAGGTATGGATTGCCACAGGCGGTCATGCCGCCAACTGGGGCAAACGTTATATGGCAGAAGGCGTCGCCCGTTTTGATGGCATGTGGACCATCTTCAACCGAACCACCCTCTCCGATTTCGACCAATACTCCGATTTCGTCTGTACCGCCACCGACCCCAACGATCCCACTGTCACATACGTCGGTACCTGGGGTTATGGCGTCTTGAAATTCAAAAACGACGCGTTGGAAGAGGTGTACAATGCCGACAACAGCACCCTTGACTACTGGGTGCAAGACCACAACCTCATCAACATCAGCGGCTTGGCCTTCGACAGCAAAGGCAACCTCTGGGTGGCCAACACAGGCGCCGTCAAAGCCCTTTCGGTGATGGATCGCCACGGCATCTGGCGCGCCTACAACCTGGGTGGCAGCCTCAGTGGCATTGATATCGGCACCATGCTTGTCGACGACAACGACTACAAATGGATCACCCGACGCAATGGTGAAGTCATCGTCTTCAACGACAACGGGACCCTCGACAACACCGCCGATGACCGCACGATGAACCTCACCACAGCCAAAAACCACGGCAACCTGGCCGGGTCGGTCACCTGCCTCATCGTCGACAACAATGGTCGCGTGTGGGCGGGTTCCGACAAAGGACCTTGCCTGTTCGAGGACACGAAGAAGATCTTTAACGGCTCCGACTACGATGCCACACAAATACGTGTGCCCCGCAACGACGGTACCGACCAATATGACTACCTGTTTGCCGGATCCAGCGTGCTCTCCATGGCCACCGTGAAAGGCACCAACCAGATTTGGTTTGGTCTCGAAACGGGTGTCTACCTGATGTCGTTCGACGGAAAACCCAAGCAGATCCACCATTTCAACACCAACAACAGCCCCTTGCTCGACAACGCGGTGAACACCATGGCCATCGACAAGAGCGGTGAGGTGTTCTTCGGCACCAGCTCGGGCGTCATCTCCTATAGAGGCGAATCGGCCACTCCTGAGCCTCATGTCAGCAATGTAGTGGCTTATCCTAACCCCGTCAGGATGGGCTATAACGGATATGTAGGCATCAAGGGGCTAGTCTCCAACTCCCTCGTCAGAATCACCACTGTCGACGGTGCCTTTGTCACACAGCTGATGTCGGAAGGCGGTCAGGCCGTCTGGGACTGCACCAACATCAACGGCGAGAAGGTGGAGCCAGGTGTCTATTTCATCTTCGTCAGCACCAAAGAAGGTGACAATAAATTCGCCACCAAGATCCTGATTATGAACTGATGGACGACAAGATCCATGGCATAGTCCTGCAGTCTTTGCGCTACGGCGATTCAAGCCTTATCGTGAAAGTGTTTACTCGTAGCCGAGGGCTACAGTCGTATATGGTGAAAGGAGCCTGCAGCCATGGCGCCAAGAACCGCGCCGCCTTGTTCCAAAACCTCAACCTTATCACTTATGTGGAGGCCGGCAAGCCCAAAGGCACATTGGGTTACATGAAAGAGGTACAACTCTCTCAGGTCTACCAAAGCATCCCCTTCACGATGAACAAGAGTGCCATTCTCATGTTCGTCAGCGAGCTGTTATTGAAGACCCTTACCGGACAGGAACAAAACGAAGCCTTGTTCGATTTCGTGCAACGGTCGCTGACATGGCTCGACTTGGTGGAACAAGACTATGCCAACTTCCCTTTGTTCTTCACGCTGGAACTGACACGGCATCTCGGATTCTATCCCAAAACAAACCATAGAAACGGCTTCTGTTTCGACATGATGGAAGGCTCGTTTGCCCACGACACACCCTTGCATCCTTATTATTTCGGCACCGACAACGCTGACTTGCTGTCGAAACTCCTTGATGTAGGTATCGACGAGGCATGCCACATCCCTTTGAATGTAGGCCAACGCCGTGCGCTCCTCGATGATCTCATCATCTTCATGCGCCTCCATGCTCCCGTCATGAACGACTTCCATTCACATGAGGTGCTGAAGTCGGTATTGGAATAAAAAAAGCCAGCTCGAGGCTGGCTTTTTTTGTGTTTGAAAAGAGCGCTTACTTCAAATCGATAGCGGTCTGTCCGATCAGCTTTCCGCCTTGTTCGTAAACGTCGATGAAATAAGTGCCAGGCATCATTTCGTAGGCATCGGGCTTGGTGTAGTAGGCGCGTACTGCCGTCTCCTTGCCGTCGTAGTTGACCCTCACCTTCTCGGTGAACTGGAGGGTTTCGCCATTCGACTGGAAGGCATATTCATCGCCCGTGCCCTTGCTGATGATGGCGCGACGCGGATCAGCGATACGCACATAGAACAACTTGGTGCCAGGTTGGATCAGGTCGTTAGCAGCCACCGTGAAGTCGAGTCTGATGCGTTCGGCACGCTCGGCACGGTCGGTCGGGGTCTCCTTGCCACCACCTTTGAAGCGAACGGCTTGTGCAGTGTAGTTGGAGATCTTCATCGTAGCCGCCTGATTCACCTTGTTGGTCAGTTCCTCTTTCTGCTTGGTCAAACTGGAGTTCTGTCTTCTCTCAGCTTGGAACTCCTCGCGAATGCGTTCGTTTTCGGCCACGAGCTCACGGTTAACCGTATAGAGTGAGTCCATTTGGCGCACATACTTCTGTGAGATGGTTTGCAAAGAAGCGAGTTTCTTCTTGATGCGGTTGTAGTCCCATTGCGAATCAAGCAACTTCTTGATTTCGACGGCATCGGCTTGAATGATGCTGTCTTTTTCAGCCAGTTCCTGGCTCAGCTCGCCGTAACTCTCTTTCAGTTCGTTGTGGACCTTCATCAGGCTGTCGACTTCGGCTTGGAAGTCCTGACGTTGCATCTCCTTTTCAGCCTCCAGCTGCTGCAAATTGCCCTTGATGGACGAATTCTTAGAAGCCAGAATGATGACAAAGACCAATGCCAATGCCAATGCTGCAAGAAGCGCATAAAGCAGGGTCCGATTCTTACCGTTTTTGTTATTCTGGTTATCCATGACTAAAATGGTTATTATGCTTCAAATTCTCTGCAAAGATAGAAATAATTCTTATGACTACAATTTTTTTTGTTTTCAGTCATTCGGCGATGGGTTCCACCTTGGCTCTCGGAATATGAACCGGGATGTATTGTCCCACCACGTCAATATGCACTATCAAGCGACGTTTGTCCTTCACCGAGCTCAAGCGCCCCGTCAATCCCTTCATAGGGCCATTGATGATTCTGACCAGCTGACCCACTTTCAGGTCCTCGTTGTTCAACATCTTGAACTCCTCGCCTTTCTCGTAATCGTTGACAAACTTCTTGATGGCCATGATCTGGTTCTCTGGAACGACGACAGCCTCGTGTTCAAAGCAGACAAACCGCAGCACGCCATAGACGTTCAAGATCGTAAGATAGTCCTTATCGCAAGAGTAGACAAACACATACGACTTGAACAGCGGCTCTTGGATTTTCTTCCTACGGTCGCTCCATTGTTTGACCACGGTGATCTGGGGCAGATAGGCAGCAAAGCCCATCTCTTCAAGCTGGGCAGCGATTTTCTTCTCTGCTCGTGACCTGACATAGAGGGCGTGCCATTTCTTGATCGTATGCTCAGAGGCCGGCATGAGGTTTATTTCTTACGTTTCTTTTTCTTGGTTTCGTCACTATCGCCATAATAGCCGTTACCATAATACTCATTGTTATGGCCACTGTACTTACCATAGCCGTAACCATAGGCGTAGCCGTAACCGTATCTGTATTTTCCGTAACTATAGCCGTAGCTCTTACCCGTGTCGATGCCATTGATGATGATCGAGACTTTGATACCACGGTCTTCGAGGTCTTTGATGATGCTTCCAAAAATATTCTTGTTGGTGATGCCTTGGCGAACGATGAACAGGTTGACATCGGTATGGCGCATCAACAGGAAAGCATCGGTAACCAACCCCAAAGGCGGTGTGTCGATGATGATATAATCGTAACGTTCCTTCAAATCCTTAAACAACTCGTCGCACTTTTCGGATGCGATAAGCTCAGCCGGGTTGGGCGGGATGGGGCCACTCGTAATGATATCGAGGGTCGGGATCTTGTTGGAGGCCTGGATGATACCGTCCAATGACTCTTGGTTGGAGAAGTACGAACTCAAGCCAACATTGTTATTAATGCCAAACTCTTGGTACAGCTTGGGTTTACGCATGTCGAAGCCCACAAGCACTGTCTTCTTGCCATAGAGGGCATAGATGGAAGCCAGATTGATGCTGTTGAAGGTCTTGCCGATGCTTTGCATATCACCCGTCACCAAGATGGTGCTCTTCGACTTGCCTTGTGTCAAAAACTCGATATTGGTACGGATAGAACGGAAGGACTCCGCGATGGGCGATTTGGGGTTGTTGACCACCACAAGGGGATCTTTGTCACTGGTCTGGGCGACCTGTCCGATGATAGGATACTTCGTCAGTTTCTCCACATCCTTACGGTCGCTGATGCTCACATTGAAGAAGTCCTTCAGGAAAAGATAAAGGGCAGGGATCAACAGTCCCAGAACCAGAGCGATGAGGTAGTTCATCGAGGTGCGCGGCGAAATCTTGGTTGTACGCTCAATGCGGGCTTCGTCCAAAATCTCGTTATCGGGCGTATTGGAGGCACGTAAGATCTGGGCTTCGGCCTTACGTTGCATCAAATATTTGTAGGTGTCGTCGTTGAAGTCGAAGTCACGCTGGTAGTTGATGAGCTGCTGCTGCTTGCCAGGGAGCAAACGCGATTCCGATTCAAGTGCATTGATACGTCGGTCAATCTCCTTAAGACTCATCTCTGCATTGTCGACAAGGTTGTTGACATTTTCAAGGAGCGCCCTCTTGGTGGTCACGATTTGTTCATTCAGCTTCACGATTTGAGGGTGCTGCTCTGTGAGGGTGAGCAGTTGAGTGGCTTTGGTTTGGGATAATGTCACAAGGTCTCTTGACAACTGGTTAAGCAAGGGGTCATTGATACCCATCGTGCTGGGAGCGGCAAGGTTCTCCGGGTCGTCGATCTGGACCCTGATATAATCCTGCAGACGCTTGTAAATCTTCACATTGACCGCCATCTCAGACCTTTCTTTGTCCAAAGCACGCAGGTTGGTATACACCTGATTGGCTTGCATGTCGAGGTTCATCAAGTCGTTGCGGGTACGGAAGTCTTTCAATTCGCTCTCCGACTTGCTCAACGAAGCTTGGATGCCTGTCAACTCGCTGTCGATAAATTCAATAGTGTTTTCCGAAACCAGATTCTTCTTCTCCAATCCCCTGCTGACATATTCATTCATCAAGGTATTGGTAAAGTCAACAATCTTCTGCTTGTTGGTGCCGTTCATGACCACCGAAACCACCGATGACTGCTTGCTGGTAGGACTCACCGTGAACGAACTCATACCTTTCACCAGACTAGGATAGCTGTTGAACCAGAATGAAAGGTTTCTCGTGTTATCAACTTCAGGTTTATAGTTATCGTTCAAAACGATACGCATGCGGTTGTAGCCGTTGTCAATCCATTCGCCCTGTTTGCACTCATTGGTCACATCAATTTTCGCGGCATGGCTTTCGGTTGCTTCCGACAGGATATAATCGTATCTTGTAAGATACTCTGATGTGCCGTGTAAAGTAATGCTTTCGTTGCCCAGCACCACCTCATACACCAGGCCTACCGCCTGTGGGACACTACGGTCAAACTCCACTCTGAAAGGCGACGTCTTATACATCTCGGTAGTGGCGATACGGCCTTTCTCCATATAGGTAACCTCCATGTCCATCTTACGGACGACACGGTCGGTAAGCGAATAGGACTTAAGGATGGCTATTTCGTTATCCACATTCTGATAATTGCCAAAGCTCATGTTTGTCATGATGGAAGTCGCATCAAAATTGGAGCGGTCTTCCTTGATAAGCACCGTGCCCGCAGTTTGATACACGTTTGTGGAATAGCGATTGATAAGGAAACACGTAACCAAAGCGATAAGAACACAGATGGCAAACAAATACCAATGGCTCAAGAAGATGTATATCAATTGCTTGATATCAACGGTTTGTTCCTCCGCTCTTTGTTGAGGCTTATTCGCGTTTTCGTTCTGCATAATACTATGAATTATGTTATCCTAGAGGATTCTTATCTATTATTGGGGGTTCTAAACAGGGCATACATGGTAGCGGCAAGCGAGATGACTGACAACAGTGTTGAATAGGGGAAGGTAGTGAAGCCCCATTGCTTGATTTTGAGCGGCTCCACATAGATGATGTCGTTGGGTTTCAGGTAATAATAAGGGGAAGAGAGAATGTCGGCTGAACCCATGTCGACGGTGACAATCTCGGAACCATTATCCGTTTGGCGGACAATCCTCACCTCACTGTTTTTGGCAAAGTTGGTCATGTTGCCAGCCATAGCCATGGCTTCAAAAAGATTGATTTGCGACTGATACACCTTGTACATGCCAGGACGGGTCACCTCGCCCAAAACGGTCAAGTTGAAGTTTGAAAGCTTAACGATAAGCGTGGTTTGGTTGACGTATTGGTTCATCGCACTCTGCAAGCGGTTTTTGGCTTCTTCGACAGTGAGGTTCTTCACCTCCACCTTGCCTGCAAGAGGCATCTCGATACATCCACTCTCGTCGATGGTGTAGGACTGGAGGTAGATGCTGGCGTCCGACGACAGTTGGGTCGTGCGCGTTGTCAACTCACCATTGATGGCGGCGGCACTGCGCTCGTCAATCGTATTAATGGCGCGAATGTATAGGTTATCGCCCGGCTGCAATTTGTAGTCAACAGTCCGCTCATTGACATAGTTGACGGATTTGTTCTGGGCTGCCATCTGTGCCTCTTTCAGATAAAGCATCTTCTTTTGAGGGACACAAGAGGCTGACACCATGCCCAACAGGAGCATAGCCGCTGCGAATTTCAGGAGTCTATTGGTGTTCATCATAATGTTGATTTATTTCTTGTACAAAGTGAGTTCCTTGACGCCCACCAAAGGTGTGATAGGCATGTAATTCTCGATCTGGAAGGTGTATTTGCCCGGGTCAGCGATGAGGAACGACTTGTTGATAGGCAACTCAAAGGTGTGGCAGCCATCACGCAACTCACCATTCCACTGTCCTTCGCTGTCCTTCAGATTAAACTTGTACGCCTTGGCGCGATACGGATCACCGTAGGCGTCAAAAACGGTAAAGATCATAGAGAAATCATTGTAGGGATAATCCTCGGTAAAACTGATCCGCAGATTCAAGTCATATGAGGTCTTCTCTTTGACATCGATGGTGTTTTTCACAAAGTCGAAACGTTCCCAGTTGTTATTGTAAAAACTGCGTTGTAAGAGCACGTTCTTTTCCGTCTGCTGCCTGCAACCGCAAAACGCAAGGAATAGACAACCGAAAACTAAAGCCAATCTCTTCATATCACTAGTGTATAAAATGCGTGCAAATATACGAAAAAATCTCTGCTCCGCCGATGAAATACCATGATTTTGAAGGAAATGAATTTTTTTTCAAAAAAACTCATGACGGAGCACTCCGAAATCAAGAAAAACAATTACTTTTGTAAACAAGGAAAAAGTCATGAGAACGAACAATAACAATCTGTCACACAGGAAAATACTCATCATGGGCATCTTCATTGCCGTAGGTGTGTTGTTTTTGATCAGATTGTTCTCGCTTCAGGTTCTCGACAAGCATTACAAGGAGCTGGCCGACAACAACGCCTTGCGTTTCGTCACCCAATACCCTGCCCGAGGCAAGGTTTTTGACCGTAACGGACAGCTGTTGGTGTTCAACGAGGCGGTCTACGACCTTATGGTCATCCCCAAGCAGGCGATGAAAAAAGACACGTTGAACCCTTTCGACACGTTGACTTTTTGCGCCCTGCTCGATATCGACAAGGAGTCGTTCGTCGAACGCATGAACAAAGCCAAGAAAGAGTCCTATCTGAAGCCCTCCCCTTTCCTGACCCAGGTCTCGAAAGAGAGCTATGCCCACATCGCCGAGGTGCTCTATAAATTCCCCGGCTTTTATTTCCAGACCCGAACGGTGCGCCATTATCCCATGTCCATCGCCGCCCACACCTTGGGCGACATCGGTGAGATCAGTGCAGGGGAACTAGAGAAAGACCAAGAGGACTATTACCGTCAGGGCGACTACATCGGCAAGTCGGGCATCGAACGCTCCTACGAGAAAGAGCTCCGCGGCGTGAAAGGCATGAAGGTGATGATGGTCGACGTGCACAACCGCGTGATGGGCAGTTACAACGACGGCGAACTCGACCGTGAGCCCATAGCGGGAAAAGACATCTACCTCGGCATGGATGCCGACCTGCAAGCCTATGGTGAGAAGCTGATGGTCGGAAAGATTGGCTCCATCGTAGCCGTAGAGCCTTCCACGGGACAGATCCTGGCCTTCGTCTCCAGCCCCACCTACGACCCCAATCTGCTGGTAGGTCGCGAACGTGGTAAACACTACAAGGAGTTACAGGAAGACCCGATGAAACCCCTTATCAACAGAGCGACGAGTGGTACCTATCCCCCAGGCTCCACCTTTAAGACTGTGGTCGGTCTCATCGCCATGCAAAGCGGTAGCATCACCCCTGCCACTTGCTTCCATTGCGCCGGTCCCGGGTCGTTGCCCATCAAATGCACCCACCACCATGGTAGCAGCCCCGACTTCGCCAATGCCATCATGAATTCGTGCAACCCCTACTTCTACGAGTCGTTCAAGGCCACCATCAACAACCCGAGATTAGGCGGCATCAAAGAAGGCTACCAGTATTGGAAGGACATGACGTATCAGATGGGATTAGGGCACAAGTTCAACACCGACATCCCTTACGAACGCCCAGGCAACATCCCCACTCGTGAGTACTACGACAAGATGTACAACGGACAGTGGAACTCCGTGACCATCCGATCGCTGGGCATCGGACAGGGCGAGGTGCTCGTGACGCCATTGCAACTTTGCAACATCGCCGCCATGATCGCCAACGAAGGCTATTACTACCCGCCTCACCTCATCAAATGCTTTGGTGACACGACCGCCATACCCGAGGTAATGACGACGAAAGTGGACCCAGGCATCAACCCGAAATATGTCAGGATCATGAAGAATGGCCTGCGCACCGTGTTCAGCGGTTCAGCGGGTACGGCACGCCGTTACGAGATGAAAGACATCTCACAATGTGGTAAGACGGGTACGGCCCAGAACCCTCACGGCAACTACCACTCCAACTTCATCGCCTTCGCTCCAGCCGAAAACCCAAAAATCGCCCTTGCCGTCATCATCGAGAACGGCGGTTACGGTGCCACCTGGGCGGCTCCCATCGCTAGCCTGATGATAGAGAAATACATCCGTGGCTATAGCGAACGTGAGGACTTGGAGAAACGCATCATGGAAGGCAGAATCTCATATAAGAACGAACGATGAACGAAAGAAACAGCATCATAGGGAAAATCGACTGGCTGACGGTCTTTCTGTATCTGGCCTTGGTGATCATCGGCTGGTTCAGCATCTTCTCGGCCAAATACGATGAGATGCACCCCAGCATCTTCGACCTGTCGCAGGTGTATGGCAAACAACTCATCTGGATTGGTGCCTCCCTCCTCATTGGCTTTATCATCCTTCTTATCGATGCCAAGTTCTTCAACGCCTTCTCCATGTGGATCTACGTCGCGGTGCTATTCTCACTATTCGCGGTATTGGTATACGGCAAAGCCACCAAAGGCGCCACCTCGTGGATCGACCTCGGCGCCGGCATCAAATTCCAGCCTTCGGAGTTCGCCAAGATGGCCACAGCCTTGGCCTTGGCGGGCTACCTCGACCGATTGGACGTAGACCTGCAAAAGCGTAAGGACCAAATCGTTTCAGCCATCCTGGTGCTCATACCCATGGCGCTGGTGCTGCTTCAAAACGACACGGGTTCAGCCATCGTGTTCGTCTCTTTCATCTTCGTGTTGTATCGTGAAGGCTTCCCTGGAACAGGTTGGGTGATGGTGGCCGGTGTCGTCGCCATACTCCTCTTTGTGTTCACCCTCCTTTGGAGCCAAAAGGTCATGTATATCATCCTAGGCGCCCTCCTGGTCTTGACGCTGACCTATTATCTCATCACGAAAAAGAAAGGCATTATGAAGATGCTTGCCGTCTTCGCCGTGATGTTCGTTTTCGTGTTCTCCGTTGACTATGCCTTCAACAAGGTGCTGCAAGAGCACCAACGCAACCGTATCTTGGTCCTGCTCGGACAACTCGACGACCCCAAAGGTGTGGGCTACAACGTGCATCAATCCAAGATCGCCATCGGCTCGGGAGGCTTCGCTGGAAAGGGCTTCCTGCAAGGCACGCAAACCAAATACGATTTCGTGCCTGAACAACACACCGACTTTATCTTCTGCACCGTCGGTGAAGAAGGCGGATTCCTAGGCACCGCCGTGGTCGTCCTCTTGTATGTCTCTCTCCTCATTAGGATTATCTTGCTCTCGGAGCGACAACGATCTACCTTCAGTCGTGTTTATGGATACTGTATTGCCGGTATCTTCTTTGTGCATTTCACCATCAATATCGGCATGGCCATAGGATTATTGCCCGTCATCGGCATCCCCTTGCCATTCTTAAGCTATGGTGGATCAAGCATGCTGGCCTTCACCATGATGCTGGCCATCTTCGTGAAACAGGATGCCAACCGCCTGAAGATCCTTTAATTCCTTATCATCATACTTTTTATGCATTATCAACCTCTTCTTCGTAAAGCGAGGTGAATGCAAACTTTTTGACGTCGAACAGTCCTTGGTCGCTGAGTTTGAGTTCAGGGATGACGAGCAGGGCCATGAACGCCAAGGTCATAAAAGGCGCGAAGAGTGGCGAGCCAAGACGTTTGGCCAAAGCATCGGCGTTGCGGTAAGCCTGGGCCACCTCATAGCCGTCTTCGTTGCTCATCAGTCCAGCCACAGGCAAGGGCACCGCCACCATCTCCGTGCTGCAATAAGCCGTCACGCCACCAGTGTGTTCGATAAGCAAGTTGACGGCATGAAGGATGTCCCTATCCGTGACACCTACCGCCACGAGGTTGTGACTGTCGTGGGCCACACTTGATGCCAATGCACCACGTTTCAGCCCAAAGCCCTTGACGAAAGCCACAGCGGGGGTGTAAGGTTGGTAACGGTTGACGACCACCATCTTCAGGATGTCGTGTTCCACATCGCTGACAATGCCACCGTTAACCACCTTGGGGTCGGCGACGGCACACTTTGTGATCAGCTGGCCGTCGAGGCACTCGATGACCTTGATCCGCTTGCCTTCGTCGGGAACAAAGAGGTCTTGCTCATAGAGATAGGGGCGTTCGAAGATGTTGGGCGTTGCAGTCTCCTCGTGCTTGAAGTTGGCCTTGCCGTTTTCAGCCACCAGCACACCGTTGACATAGGTCTGACGGGCCACGGGGCGGCGCAGATCATCAACAACAATGAAGTCGGCGGCATCGCCCTCCTGCAGCATGCCTACAGGCAGATGGTAATGCTGCACAGCATTGAGCGAGGCGGCTTTCAAGACGTCCATCACGTCATAGCCCAACTCGATGGCTCGACGCACAAGCACGTCGATATGACCGTCGTCGAGCTCATCAGGGTGTTTGTCGTCGGAGCAGAACATCAATTTGTCGGGATGGGTGGCCATCAGTGGGATCAAAGCTTCAAAATTCTTGGCGGCACTACCTTCGCGGATGAGGATCTTCATGCCGAGGCTGATCTTCTCCAAAGCACCCGCCATGGTGAAGCATTCGTGATCGGTGGAGATGCCTGCCCCCACATATTTCTGGAGATCGTTGCCGGTCACCGCAGGTGCATGGCCGTCGATAGGCTTGTGGTATCTCTTGGCTGCGGCAATCTTACGCATCATCTCGGGGTCTTCATTGATGACGCCAGGGTAATTCATCACCTCCGAGAGGTAATAGATGTCGGGCGAAGCCATCAGTTCCTCAATGTCATCGGCGTTGAGGGTAAACCCAGAGGTCTCAAAGGCCGTGGCAGGCACACAACTCGGGGCGCCAAAGAAGAACTTGAACGGCACCTTCTTGCCGTTTTCGATCATATAGCGCACACCGTCCTTGCCGAGAACGTTGGCGATTTCGTGTGGGTCGCTAACGGTGGCCACCGTGCCGTGGCTGACCGCCAAACGCGCAAATTCGGAAGGTACCAACATGGAACTCTCCACATGCACATGGGCATCGATAAAGCCCGGCATGATATATTGCGTGTTGCCTACGGGTTGCTGTTCGATCTTGGTGATTCTGCCATTTTCAACGATGACAACGCCCGAGAAAATCCTTGAGTTGACGAGGTCGACGATCTGACCCCCTATAGTGAAGCTGTTATCCATGAAAGCTTGTTCAATTTTGGCGCAAAGTTACAGAATCGGTTTCATATTGTAAAAAGAAAAAACCTATCTTTGCATCAAAATCAATTTGTAATGGAACAAACTCCGCTCTACCCCGTCATCCGGCTCAATCCCGGCAAGGAAGAGGCCATCAAGCGCTTCCATCCCTGGGTGTTCTCGGGTGCCATCCACGACGCTGCCGAAGGCCTACAGGCTGGCGACACCGTCACCGTCACCGACTACGACGGCAACATCCTCGGTACCGGCTTCTGCGAGTCGGAGAGCATCGCCGTTAAGATGCTCTGTTTCGACAACCGAAAGATCGACGAATGGTTCTTCCTCGAACGTCTCAAGCAAACTTACGAGGTGCGCCGTATCATGCGTCTTACTAACCAACCCCATACCAACTGCTATCGCCTCGTCCACTCCGAAGGCGATAGGCTGGCAGGCCTTATCGTCGACATCTACGGCCACACCGCCGTGGTGCAAGCCCAGACCGAAGGCATGGCACTCCATCTAAAGGAGATCGTCCGTGCCCTTAAACTCATACCCGAGCTTGAGCTACAGGCCATCTACAACAAGAGCGCCGATGCCATGCAACGCATGGGCAAGGAGGACGTCGTCGTAGAAGACGGCTACCTTTTCGGCGAGCGACTGGACGAAGTGATCTTGGAAAACGACAGCCGTTTCCTTCCCAACTGGGAGGAAGGTCAAAAGACGGGATTCTTCCTCGACCAGCGCGAGAACCGCGAACTGGTGCGACGTTTTGCAGAGGGCAAGACCGTGCTCAACGCCTTCGGCTATACAGGGGGCTTCTCCGTCACGGCGCTGAAAGGCGGTGCCCGCAGAGCCATCACCGTCGACGCCTCCAAGAAAGCCATCGCCGCCGCCGAGGCCAACCTTAAGCTGAATGGCTATTCCATTGAGGAGAACCCCTGTTATGTGGCCGATATGAAAGAATACGTGACCGAGATGCGTGAAGGCGCCTTCGACCTCATCATCCTCGACCCGCCAGCGTTTGCCAAACGGCACCATGACCGCCACCGTGGACTAGGCGGCTACAAATTCATCAATGCGGAGGCCATCAAACGCATCGCCAAGGGCGGACTGCTGTTCACTTTCAGCTGCTCGCAGGCGGTCGACAAGGCCACCTTCCAGAGCATCGTCACCGCAGCCGCCATCGAGGCCAAACGCAATGTGAGGATCGTCGACCAGCTCTCGCAACCTGCCGACCATCCCATCAACATCTTCCACCCCGAAGGAGCGTATCTGAAAGGATTGATGCTATTTGTCGAATAAAAAAATCGGGCTGAGTTTCAGCCCGATTTTTTTATCTACCACCCAGGAACGAACCAGGCTTATGCGGACGCTTGGTTGATGGTTTGCTTGCTGACTTGGTGGGTGTATCACTGATACGTTTCAGATAGGCACGCTCCGTAATGTCAAGTCCGTATGCGTTCTCATAGACGAAAGAATTGTCGGTCAAATCGCTGATTTTCATCTCGTAAACGCGCTTGTAATCGTAGGGATAGGTGTATCTTATCGTCATGTAAAGCGTCGATTCGTCCTTGTCGTAGGAATACGTGAACCTGGATACCAATACGGTATCGGGACACGGAATATAGTGGTCAAAAGTCTCCGTCTCCATATCATACCCAACGCCAAGAGAATCGATGTCACTATCGCGCATCTCACCGGTTTTGTCTTCCTTGAAAACCAAATGGATACCGTTGTTGGTGTCGTTGGGATCATAGGTGTAGGACTCCAACGAGGAGGCAATAGGGTTGCCCGCAAAATCTATATTGAAATACTCAATTTTTTCGACACCCCATGTGCCAACGAAACTCTTGTAGTCTTCTTTGCTGCAAGAAGAAAAAAGTGTGGCTACGAAAGCCAGCAACATAACAATGGTAATCTTTTTCATATTATTCATCTTCTATCCTTCTCAGGAAAAACCGTTCAAAGAAAGGCTGTGGCTCAGAGACCATATTGGTCCACGAAGCCACCAATGTGCTGTCGGTGAGCGACTCGATAAGGAATTCCGCATGGTTTTCCATCGAGGTCAGGCTGCCGTAGATGGCATAAAGCCAAGCAGCGCCCTCCACCTCAAGAACATGATTGAGGGAATCATACTTATAGTTACAGGTGAACTCCTTGATGAATGCCGGGCTGTTGTTGAGTTTCAGCAAGCCTTTGCCCGTGTTGTAGAAAAAGAGCTCATACTCGCCACCGGTGCATGCCTCAAACTGAAGCGTGTCCCATTGCTCATGACCCGTCGTGCTGTCGGTGCGACAACTGATATATTGCTCACAACCCCAATGGCCGAGAAAAGGCACCCAGTTATTGTCTTCATGCTTGCGACACCCACTCATCGTCACAAACACCATGGCCATCAAGGCCAACATACCCATTTGAATCTTGTTTTTCATAACTAAATCGCTTTGCAAAAATAGAATATATTCAAATATCGCGCCAAAATTTCTACTTTTGCTGCATATTTATCTTATTCCATGCGTAACAAGCCTATCCTTATACTCTTTGGCCTACTGCTGGGTTTCCTGTCCGTCAGCGCGCAGGACACACTCACCGTGATGCAATACAACCTTTTGTATTACGGTAACTACAACAGTGGTTTTGCCGACTGCTACGAGACCAACAACAACACGCAGCGCAAGGACGAATGCATCCGCACCCTCGTCGACTATGTGAAGCCCGACATCTTCACCGTATGCGAGTTTGGCGCCACGCAACAGCTACAAAATGCTTTTTTGCGCCACAACCTGAACATTAATGGAGCTGACTATTGGCAGTCCGACAACATCATCAATTACGCGGGAGAGGACATCATCAACCACATCTTCTTTGATTCACGCAAATTGGGGTTGAGCAAGCACATCGCTCTGCGTACCAATCCGCGCGACACCGATTTCTATGAGCTTTACCTGAAGACCCCGAGTTTGGCCGCGGGCGACACCATCAAACTCATTTGCATTGTGGCCCACCCCAAGGCGGGACAAGGCTACGAGGCCTCGCGCCGCGCCTTGATGCAGGTGGCCTTGGACTATCTCAACCAGCATTATCCCCATGACAACGCCTTGATTATGGGCGACTTCAACATGTATGGCGCCAGCGAGAGCGGCTACCGATTGCTCACCCAGACCTACAGCAACCCAGAGGTCTGCTTCATCGACCCTGTAGCCACCTTGGGCGGTGTGGGAGAATGGAACAACAACAGCTTGTTTGCCCCATTCCACACCCAGTCGACACGGAGTTACTCCGACGAATGCTTCTCTCCAGGCGGCCTCGACGACCGTTTTGACTTCATCCTGATGGCAGACGAGATTGCCTTTAGCTACAATCACATGCGCTATGTGCGAGACTCCTATCATGCCGTGGGCAACGACGGACATCACTTCAATATGAGTGTGAACCAAGGATACAATTCAGCTGTGCCTGCCGAGGTCGCTGAGGCGCTCTTCGATGGCTCAGACCACCTCCCCGTGACGATGAAGATCGCAGTGGATGTGCATCTCGGCGTGGAAGACCACGAGGTGCAGAGTCTTTATGCCACGGTGGCGCCTAATCCAACCAGAGACAATGCCGTAGTACACTTTTTCAACCCTGCGCAAGGCCAAGTGCAATTTGAGCTGTTTTCGCTGCAAGGGCAGTTGCTGCAACGTGAAGTGGCCGCTTTTGGTGAGGGAACGCAACAGTATGAGCTGACGCTACACGACATTATTAAGGGGTTTTACCTGCTGCGCATCAAGCATGATGGAGGCTGGGGACAGACGGTGAAGCTGATGGTTCAGTAAGACGTGCCTGAGGCACGTTATTCCATTTACCCCACATGCAGTGTGGGGTCTAGGACATCATCCACAGTAGCGTGTCTCCAACACGCCGTCGACCAGCGACAGTCTGTCACTCCCCCACATGAGTGTGGGGTCTAGGACTGACATCATCCACATCGCGTGCTGAAGGCACGCCACATCGGACTCTCTATGGCGATGTAGCGTGTCTCCGACACGCCTCGGTCGGGCGATAGCCCTCCTCTCACTACCCCACACTACGTATGGGGTAAATAAGAGTGTGTGTCTTCGACACACCCCTTACTCCCCTACCTTCACGCGCATGCCGTCAGAATACGCACTGAACTCCGGCGCATACTGACACTGTATCAAGGCGTAGCCGTTGTTGAGGTAGCCTTCCTTGGTGACGAACATGCTGTATTCCACCTGATGCGTGCCCTTGGGCAGGAACTCGATGAAGAACTCCATGTCGGTGTCGGTGTTGCTCTGGTAGTAGCTCATGCGGTCGTTGTATTCATAGCGCGAGATCTGCTCTATCGGCTCGAAACCGGCGGCGCGGAGGTCCTTGATGAAGACGAAACTCATGTCTTGCTGGCTGGTGAAGGTGATCTTCACAGTCAGTTTGTCACCGACTTTCAAGGCTTGCTTCTCCACGGGAACAAGTTTCTTGCCCTTGTCAGTGACCGTCTCCACAAACAACTCGCGCTTGATGGTAAAGCCCGACTCGTCGCTCTTGACTTCGTCAATCGGGACGAAATACTGGCGGAACAGACCGCCCCAGACCAAGTGCGGGGTCGGGTTGTTGACGGTGAGTTGACGCATGTCTTGTGTCACTTCGTTGGCGTTCCAACGGCGTTGGATGAAGCCCGTGCCGGCTACGCCGCCCTCGGTGCTGATAGGCGTGTTGCCGAAGCGCAGGATGACTTCCTTCCCTTCCTCGAACCAATCGCTGCCGCGCATGAGCAGGGCATAGATGGCATCGGCGGTGGAGGCGGAGTTTTCCCATTTGTTGGTCTGCTTCTGGGTCAGCAGCCACACACGCAGTTCGTCAATCATCTCCTGGTTCTGGTCAATCTCGGCGAAGGCGGCCATGATGTTGGCGTGGGTGGCGATATGCGATTCAAACGAGAAGTATTTCTTCGGCCAGTACATGCCGATTTGCTCGTTTTTCTGGGCACATTCCTTGAAACTCTGAATCATCAGCTTGGCGGTCTTTTCGTTGCCGTTGCGGTAGAGCACCAAGGCTCCCTTCGAGCGTTGGTTGAAATTGAACGAAGTCCACTCCTTGTCGAGGCTGCCAAGGTAGTATTTCTTGGCCGTGGCAAAGTCCTTGTCAGAGTTTTGCTCCTTGAAGAAACTCAAGGCATAGAGTTCGTTCAAAGTGCTGGAACCGATGGGCCAGTCTTTGCCTTTGCTGTAACGCTTCATGTTGCGATAGGTCTCGGCCACTTCGTATTCGAGGTAACGCACGGCCTTGTCGCAGATGCTTTGGGCGGTGTTTTGGTCGGCCTTGCTCAACGAACTCCAAGCGCCCATCTTCTGCAACTTGCCGAAGCCGCTCAAGATATAGGTGCTGATGTAGGGACTCTCGGGCATTCCATCCATCCAAGGCCAGCCGCCATTGTATTTCTGTTTCTGCTGGATGAGTTGCAGCGCACGGGTTTGTTGGCCGCGCAGCGTGTTGATTTCAAACAGGTTGGCGATGCGGCTACGTTGCTCGGTTTCGCTCTTGGCCTCAAGTACCCACGGCGTTTCTTGCAACATGATGGCTTTCAAGTCTTGGTCTTTCTCGAGTTGCGAGAGCAGGGCATCGGGCGTCTCGATTTGCCATTTCTTGATGTAGTTCAAGAGGTTCGGGATGTGGTCGGCGATGTAGGACGAAAGCGTGTTGGCATAGAACACATAGAAGGCCGTCTCGGCGCGGTCGGTGCTGACGTTGGCCAGGTAAGGCAGGGCCTGCACGGCGTACCACACGGGGTTGGTGCTGAAGTTCAAGGTCAGGCTGTAGTCGCGCTCGTGGCTGTCGGGGTTGGCGATGGCCTCGAAGTCGAAGGTTTTCTCGGTCTCGGCCTTCACGGTGATGGGCAGGGTTTGCGTCATGAAGATTTCGCTGCTCAACACGGGCAGGAGATGCTGCTCGGCATCACTGAACTGTCCCGCGTAGGCCGTGAAACGGAAGGCCAACAGACTCAAATCATATTGTCCCTTCACTTTCCAGCGTACTTCCTTGCTGCGACCGGGCTGTATGGTTTCCATCGGTATCGTGTAGGTCCCTGAGCCTGTCGAAGGGCCGTCCATAACAATCAAATTCACAGGTTGCATCGTGCCCGCATCAAAAATCTCGAGTTTCGCCTTGGGCGTGACAGGCTCATCGCCCGTGTTGATGACGTTGGCCACAAACCATAGTTCGTCGTTGTCGTACATATAGCGCGGCATGTCGGCCATAATCATCACGGGCTTCGACGAAGTGAAAGTGTAGTCCTTGCTGCCAGTCTTGCGGTCCTTGGTGTAAGCCAACAGCATCAGGCGCCAACGTGTGAGGGCATCGGGCATGGTGAAGCTGAAGGTCGCGCTACCGTCGTTGTTCGTGCGCAGTTGCGGGAAGAAGAAGGCGGTCTCGTTGAAGTTCTCGCGGAGGGTGGGCTCGGCGAATTCTTCGGTTTTTTCGTTCTGTCCTTCTGATTCATAAAGATAAACGCCTTCTTGTTTCGTTATTTCGACCATTTCTTCATCCGCAGCATTTTGTGCCACCAAGGGGATTTCGTAATCCACTGAATTGGAGGATTTCTCTAACGCTGCTCCCGCTTCCATCGGTGCGGCATATTCTTCCACAACATCATAAAGCACACGCCCACCTTTTCTATAACGGCGCATTCCGAAGCCATATCCAAAATCAAAGAAGGGCGCATCAGAAGGCAGGCTGAAGTTGAAGAGTTCAGCGAAATAAAAGTATTCCAGCCCCGTGTTGGATGAGGTGAAGTCGTGCGCACAGGTGGAAAAACGGAAACTGCGTGGGCCCCAAGGCGACAAACTGAAACTCCAGTAATTGCGTTCAAATTCATCCAATGAGGCATCATACATTCCAGCCAGTAAAGCGGCCTCCAAAGGTTTTTTCTTGTAGTCGTTGACGGTCACTTCCCAAGTCTCTTCAGCACCGGGGTTGAGTTTGTCGCGCACGGTGGCCAATTTCACGTCCAAATCATAGTTGTCGAAAGGCACGGAAATATGATCGTCACCAGTCCTGAAAGCATTTTCCTTCAAGAGGACATAACGGAAATTGAGGCCACCACGGTCGCCTTCGGTCACCTTATAAGTAAAGGTCTGCACACTGTTGCTGACGGTGATTTTCTTGTCCAGACGGATTTCGTCGCCATGGAGCAACTGCACCCAAATGTCCACATCCTTGGCCGAACTGCCGATGCTGAAATGGATTTCGTCGCCGGGATGGGCGGTCGATTTGTCCACATCGCTCCAAACCATAGCGGTATAAGGCATCTTTTTGGCTTCATTCTCGTAAATAGTGAATTCCTCCGTCATTACAGCCAAGGGATCGTCCAAACTCTTGAGTTCCATGACATAATTCCCAGATTCCAAAGTCTTGCCTTCCAAGAACTTGGCCTTGTCGTCCACCATAATTTCGGCCTCATCGACCAAAGTCTTGGTTCGCTTGTCATAGAAACTGTATTCAGGGAAAAGTTTGTTCAATTGTTCATCACTATGCAATTGTCGGTCAAGGACTTCCAAATGTTGCATCGCCTCGAAATAATTAATCTTGGCCTTGTCGTCATAGCGGTAAATCTTCCGCGAAATGCGGCTCTTGGCGGGCTGCCAACTGAGGTTGCTCACAGTGATTTGGTACTTGCCGATGTCTGATTTCTCGATGGTGCGGGGCAAGTCGGTGCTGATGGCGATTTCGTTGTAGCCCGCACGAATGCTGTAAGTGTCGGCGTGGGTTTCGCCCTGCTTGCTCGTGGCGGTCACCTCGATTTCGTAGGTGAACATAGGCTGTTTCTCCGGCGCGATGGTCTTGGAAGGCTTCAGGTTGAAGGTGATGGCGAACTTGCCGTTTTCGTCGGTGCGGGCCTTGCCGTGGGCGATTTGCTCGTCATCGACGACTGGGTACCACCACCACCAGCAACGCCACGGGAAGGAGGTCTTGCGGACGACACGGTAGCTGTATTCCACATCGTCCAAGCCGAAACCGGCGTAGGCTTTCACGTCGCCGCGCACTGTAACTTCTTGGTTCAGTTTGTATTGCTCTTTCGGCTGTTCAAAAGTCACCTCGAAAGTCGGGCGTTTGTATTCCTCCACACGGATGGTCACGCTGCCACGATTGGCGTTGAGGTGGAACACGCCGTTCAGCCTGTCGGAGGGGATGACAAAAGAGCCGCTGAATGAGCCGTATTCGTCGGTGTTAAAGTTGGCCGAACTGATCTCTTGCCAGTTGGCATCGCGGAAAGAAACCTTTTCCGAATAATTGTTCACAAGGCTCAAGTCTTCACCTTGGCGGCGCGTCACGATACCTTGGAAGTAAACGGTCTGACCGGGACGATAGATGGCGCGGTCGGTGAAGAGTTTCGTTTCGTACACCTCGTTGTTGTTCTTGTATCGCTCATTGAGGCTGAATTGGTTGTTCGCAAGCAGGTTGTCATCGCCTTTGCGCAGGTTGATGCCAAAGGAATTGTTGCTGCCCACTTTGCCATCAAGCACGGCGCGACCGTTTTTGTCGGACTTCATCGTGGCGATGATGATGGTCTTGTGTTCGCGGGCTTTGTAGTCCCACTCGCGACGGTAGAGTTCCACGGTGACGCCTTCCACGGTTTTCCCCGTTTTGCGGTCCACGGTCACTACGGTCATTTTTTCGTCCTTTTGGTCAACGATATAACCGAGGTTGGAGACTTGGAAAGTGAGTACCAACGTTTTATCCTCACTCTTGACACCTTGTTTGGTGGTGGCAGTCAGGTAGTAGATGCCTTCCTCCAAAGCGGGCAAGGCAATCAAGGTGCTGTGGCTGCGATAGTCGGTTTCAGCGGGCAACATGAGGTCCTGCTCCGCGACGGGCATTTTTTTGTTCAATTCCTTGAGCAAATCCTCCTTTTGCATAGTATTCAATTTGCTCAATTCTTTCTCGCTGACTTTCACGATTCTATAATAAGGTGCAGTCGTGTTTTTGTATTCCAACACGGCGGGGATGGCCTCGTTGGGCAGTTGCACTTTATTCAAAGTCAGGTCGATTTGCGGCTCCTCAATGCGTTTGATGAGGTTTTCGCAGTTTTTCGCGCCCTGTGACTTCGGGAACTTGGCGATGGCCTCTTCGCACATCGTCTTGGCTTTCTTGTAGTTGTCGAAATAAGTGCTGTCCTCGATATTGTTCTCGTATTGGTTCATCAAGTTTCGCGCTATCAATGCTGTGATTTCAGCAGAAAGTGGGTTTTCTTTGTGTTGCGCCTTCAGGTCCTCCATTGCGACTTGGTATTGCGTGTAATGGAGAAGGATGCCGAGGGTGTTGTTGACGAATTCAAAACGCTTGAAATCGTTGTAAATCAAAACATCCTCATTCGAGTTTTTGAGGTTGTAGGCAATCAGTTCCTGATAGATTTTCAGACATTTGACAAGCGGGTTGTCGAAATCGCCCAAGTCGGCTTTCACGAAGTCCTTGGCGGGCAGCCACCACTTTTCGGTGTCGCCCTCGGCTTGGTCGGCGTTGGCCTCTTCTTGATAATATTTGGCCACGCGGTGGAACATAAACTCGAAGAGCGAGGCTTCGTATTCGATGTTTTCCTCGTTGTTGTTCTTGTTTTCAAACAGCTCCATGAAATCTGCGGTCTTGGCTTTTTTCAGTGCCTCGATGGGCTTCAGCGCCTCGTCATAGTGTTGGTTGATGCGCGTCTTGAAACTCTCCTTGTCCCAATTTTTCATCTCTACCTTGGAGATATCGCCATCGATGGGCAGGTTTTCGTTGATAGTCCATTCGTTCGACTCCAGATAGTTGGCGTAAGCCTTGGCGATTTCTTCGTGCAAGAGGGCGTTGCACACCTCGTCCAGTTGCCCGATCTTCGACTCGGCATATTGGATGAAGTGTTGGTCGGGGTCTTCCTCGACGGTGAACTGGAAGATCTTTTGTCGATAGAGGTAGGTCTTCAGCAGTTGTATGTCATTTTTGTCTTTTGCAGCCTGTTGCTCAATGGCATCCAGCTCCTTCTCTGCCGATTCAGGCAGGTTCTTGTCGAGGTTTTCCTTTACTTTTTTCCACATGTCTTCATAATTGTTTTTAGGTGCTGCCGGGACTTTCGTCAAAGTGTTCGTCGACGCAAAAGAGAGGGCGCCAACGACCAAAAGCGTTGCCGCAGCGATGATGATACCCTTGTATTTCATGATATAATGGTTTGCAAATTATAACGCAAAGATATCAAATATCGTGCAATTTTATTCTATTTTTGCAGCCGTGAAAGAATTGGCACAAATCATATCCCCCATCGCCACGGAGTTGGCACAATTTGAGGCCTTCTTCGAGAAGACTTTACATGCCGACACCGAGCCTATGAACAGCATCATGCGCTACGTGGGCGACACGCGCGGCAAGCGGCTTCGTCCCGTGTTGGTGCTATTGTGCGCGAAGCTCTTTGGCCAAGTCAACGAACGGACAGTGCGTGCAGCCACCTTTGTGGAGTTGGTGCACAGCGCCACGCTTCTCCACGACGATGTGGTGGACGATGCCGACGAACGCCGCGGCAGAAGCTCCGTGAAAGCCCAGTTCGGCAACCTGTCGGCCGTGCTGGCCGGTGATTTCCTTTTGGCTAAGGCCATGCTTCTGCTCAGCGAGCCTGGCGACCATGCCATCCTACAGGAGATGCTACGCACCACCGCTGCCATGAGCGAAGGGGAACTGATGCAAGATGCATCGGTTACAACCGATGCCTATTTAGACATCATAACAAGAAAAACCGCCATGCTGATGCGTTCCTGCTGTGCCGCAGGGGCCCTCTCGGTGAATGCTACGTCCGAACAAGTCCAGCAAATCGCCAACTTCGGCATCAACTTCGGCATCCTCTTCCAGCTCCGCGACGACCTCCTTGATGGGGAAAACTTGGAACAAGCCCAAGCTTTACTTCCCATTTATCACGACAAAGCTTTGCAAGCCCTTGGAGGCTTCCCGCCTTCGGAAATCATCGAGGCACTGCGTGATTTGACCGCGTTTTGCGCGGAAAGAATGGAATAAAACACATTCTTTGTTACCCATTCATTAAGATTTCGTATCTTTGCGCCTTAAAATAGGAGCATAGTATCTTATGAACAACAACTACAAGGAATATAAACAGCTGAATCTCACCGAGACAGCTGATGCCATCCGAAAGTATTGGGAAGAGAACGACACCTTCCAAAAGAGCCTTGACAATCGCGACAAGGACAATGCTTTTGTGTTTTATGAAGGTCCACCGAGCGCCAACGGCACCCCGGGCATCCACCATGTGATGGCCCGCTCGATCAAAGACGTGGTTTGCCGCTACCAGACCCTGAAAGGCAAACACGTGGTGCGTAAGGCCGGCTGGGACACCCACGGCCTGCCCGTCGAACTGGGCGTAGAGAAGAAACTCGGCATCACCAAGGAAGACATCGGCAAGAAGATCAGTGTCGACGACTATAACCGCGCCTGCCGTGAAGAGGTGATGAAATACAAGGATATGTGGGACGACCTCACCCGTAAAATGGGCTACTGGGTCAACCTCAACGATCCCTATATCACCTTCACCAACGACTACATCGAGACCTTGTGGTTCCTGCTGAAAGACCTCTATAACAAAGGCCTGCTCTATAAAGGCTATACCATCCAACCTTATTCGCCTGCCGCTGGCACTGGCCTCAGCTCACACGAACTGAACATGCCCGGCTGCTATCGCGACGTGAAGGATTTGACTTGCGTTGCCTTGTTCAAATTGAAAGGCGAGAAATGGAAAGACACACACGCCATTGCGTGGACGACCACACCTTGGACTCTGCCGAGCAACACTGCTCTTTGTGTTGGTCCTAATATCGACTATGTGCTGCTCAAGACTGTGCATCCTTACACAGAAGAGCCCTGCCAGATCCTGATGGCTAAAGCCTTGGTGGAGACGATGTTCAAGGAAGCCCCCGAAGTCATTGCCGAGTACAAAGGTAAGGACCTCGTCGGCATCGAATACGAACAGCTGATTCCTTGGGTCAACCCGGGCGAAGGTGCCTTCCGCATCATCCCTGGCGACTACGTCACCACCGAGGACGGTACGGGTATCGTCCACATCGCACCCACCTTCGGCGCCGACGACAAGCGCGTGGCCGCCGCCGCTGGCATCCCGCCCTTGCAGATGATCGACAAGGATGGCAAGCCGCAGCCTATGGTTGACCGCACAGGTAAGTTCTTCCGTATCGAAGACCTCGACCCCGAGTTCGTCAAGAACTGCATGGACGTGGAGGCCTACCGCCCCTACGCCGGCCAGTTCGTGAAGAACGCCTACGACCCCACCAAGACCGAGAAGGACAAGAGCCTCGACGTCGACATCGTGATGCTCCTCAAGGAACAAGGCAAGCTCTTCAAGAGCGAGAAACATACGCACAACTACCCGCACTGCTGGCGCACCGACAAACCCGTGCTCTACTATCCCCTCGACAGCTGGTTCATCAAGACCACGGCCTTGAAAGACCGTATGATTGAACTCAACAAGACCATCAACTGGAAGCCCGAAGCCACCGGTAGTGGCCGTTTCGGCAACTGGCTGGAGAACCTCGTCGACTGGAACCTGTCGCGCTCGCGTTACTGGGGCACGCCGCTGCCCATCTGGCGCACCGAAGACGGCAAGGAAGAGATCTGCATCGGCAGCGTCGAAGAGCTCCGCAACGAGATCGAGAAGTCCATCAAGGCGGGCTTTATGAAAGAGAACCCCTATGCCAGCGACGACTACACCAAGTTCGACCTGCATAGACCTTATATCGACGGCGTCATCCTCTGCTCCGCAAGCGGAAAGAAGATGATGCGCGAACCCGACCTCATCGACGTGTGGTTCGACAGCGGCGCCATGCCGTATGCCCAATACCACTACATGGGCAAGAAAGGCCAACTGGGCAAGGACGTATTCCCGGCCGACTTCATCGCCGAGGGCGTCGACCAAACCCGTGGTTGGTTCTTCACCCTGCATGCCATCGCAACGATGTGCTTCGACAGCGTGGCCTACAAGAACGTCATCTCCAACGGCTTGGTGCTCGACAAGAACGGCAACAAGATGTCGAAACGTCTGGGCAATGCCGTCGACCCCTTCGGTGCCATCGAGAAATACGGTGCCGATGCCGTGCGTTGGTACATGATCACCAACTCGCAGCCTTGGGACAACCTGAAGTTTGACGAGGCTGGCGTGGACGAGGTGCGCCGTAAGTTCTTCGGAACCTTGTATAACACCTATGCCTTCTTCGCCTTGTATGCCAACATCGACAAGTTCGACTATAGTCAAGCCGACATCGACATCAAGGAGCGTCCCGAAATCGACCGCTGGATCCTCTCGGAGCTCAACTCCCTCATCCTCGAAGTGGACAATGCCTATCAGAGCTATGAGCCTACCCGTGCCGGTCGTGCCATCGCCGACTTCGTCGATGCTCACCTCAGCAACTGGTACGTGCGTCTCTCGCGCCGCCGTTTCTGGAAGAGCGAGGATAACACCGACAAGCTGTCGGCCTATCAGACCCTCTACACCTGCCTCGAGACCGTGGCACGCCTCAGCTCACCCATCGCTCCGTTCTTCAGCGAACAGCTCTACCGCGACCTGAACAACGTCACAGGCCGCAACAAGGCCGAGTCGGTCCACCTGACCGACTTCCCCGAAGCCAACAAGACTTTCATCGACAAGGCCTTGGAGGAACGCATGGAAGCCGCTCAGCTCATCTCTTCACTGGTGCTCTCGCTGCGTAAGAAAGCCAACATCCGCGTACGTCAGCCCCTGTCGAAGATCATGATCCCCGTTGCCAACGAGGAGATGAAAGCCCAGATCGAGAAGGTGTCGCACCTCATCAAGAGCGAGGTCAACATCAAGGAAATCGAGTTCCTTTCGCCCGACAACAACATTCTGGTGAAGAACGTGAAGCCTAACTTCAAGACCTTGGGCAAGAAGTACGGCAAGCAGATGAAACAAATCCAAGCTTACTTCACCAATATGAGCCAAGATGAGATCCATGCCTTCGAGAAGAACGGCGGCACCCACCTCAATGTGGACGGCGTCGACGTCGAGCTGACCCTCGAAGATGCCTTGATCTCGACGCAGGACATCCCCGGTTGGGCCGTCACCTCACAGGACGACCTCACCGTGGCCCTTGACATGACCATTACCGACGAGCTGATGCAGGAAGGCCTCGCCCGCGAGATTGTCAACCGCGTGCAGAACCTCCGTAAGACGGGTGGTTTCGAGGTGACCGACCGCATCGAGCTGCTCATCGAGAAGAACGATAAGATCAACAACGCCGTGGCAAAATATGGCGACTACATCTGCAACGAGACCCTGGCCACCATCACCGAGGTGGATGCCTTGGAGGGCGTGGAGGCTGAGGAACTCGTTGAAGGCATTAATGTGAAACTGAAGATTCAAAAGAAATAAACCAACCTATATTACTATGGACGACAATAAGAAAGCTCCCCAAGTGCGTTACTCAGATGAAGATCTTGAGGAATTCAAAGCACTGATTCTCGAAAAGCTCGAACAGGCCAAAGCCAGCTTGGAGACCTTACAAGCCAACCTCTCCGGCGGTGAACATAGCACCGACGACACGGCTCCCACTTTCAAGATCTTGGAAGAAGGCTATGCTGTGGCTGAGAAAGAAGAAAACGCCCGTCTGGTGGCCCGTCAGGAGAAGTACATCCATAACCTGGAGCTTGCTCTGATGCGCATCGAAAACAAGACCTACGGCATCTGCTGTGAGACCGGCCGATTGATCCCCAAGGAGCGTCTCCGCTGCGTGCCCATCACCACCCGTTGCCTCGACGTCAAACTAAAGAAAAAGTGAAAAAGCAGGGTAACCGCGGCCTTTGGTGGTCGTTTGTGGTGATCTTCCTCATCCTACTCTTCGACCAAATCCTCAAGATTTGGGTGAAGACCACTATGGCCCTCGGTCAAGAAACCCCTGTCATCGGCAATTGGTTTAAGTTGTTGTTCATAGAGAACAATGGCATGGCCTTCGGTTGGCTGGGCGGTGGCGGCTTCTTAAAGCTGGCTCTTAGCATCTTTAGAATCGTTGCCATCGTTGCCTTGTTCTGGATTTTGATCCGTTTGTCGAAGAAAGACACCAAGTTCGGTGTGTTGTTTGGCATCGCCCTCATCACGGCGGGTGCCATGGGCAACATCATCGACAGTGTGTTCTACGGCCGCATCTTCAGCGAGAGCACCTACACCCAGATTGCTACGCTCTTCCCCGACGGCGGCGGTTATGCCGGCTGGCTACACGGGCGCGTGGTCGATATGCTCTACTTCCCCATCATCGATGTGGCCCGCGAGAACGCCACCTGGCTACCCGATTTCTTCTTCGGCCCTGACGGACATTTCATCTTTTTCCGACCTATCTTCAACTTCGCTGACGCCGCCATAACCATCGGCGTGTTCTACATGCTCATCTTCCAGTGGAAATGGCTGAAGACGTTGAAATAAACAAAAAAAGGGAGCGCGATTGGCGCTCCCTTTTTTCATTCTAGCCTAAGCTCATTTTCTGGCAGCCAGCAGCAGTTCCAGCATCTTGATAGCGGACTCGCTGACGGGAGTACCGGGACCGAAGATGGCCACAGCGCCGGCGTCGTAGAGGAACTGATAGTCCTGGGCGGGAATCACGCCACCCACAGTGACCATGATGTCAGGACGACCGAGTTTCTCCAACTCTTCAATCACCTGAGGCACGAGGGTCTTGTGACCTGCGGCCAGCGAACTCACGCCCATGATGTGGACGTCGTTCTCCACAGCTTGCTTGGCAGCCTCGGCGGGCGTCTGGAACAACGGGCCCATATCGACATCGAAGCCGATGTCGGCATAACCGGTGGCGACCACCTTGGCGCCACGGTCGTGACCGTCCTGACCCATCTTGGCAACCATGATACGCGGACGACGACCTTCCAACTTGGCAAACTCGTCAGCCATCTTGCAGGCCTCCTCAAATCTTGCATCGTTTTTTGTTTCCATAGAATACACTCCTGAAATTGAACGGATAACTGCTTTGTAACGGCCTGCGACCTTCTCGCATGCCATCGAAATCTCACCCAAGGATGCGCGGCACTTGGCGGCTTCAATAGCCAATGCCAGCAAGTTGCCCTCGTGGGTCTCTGCGCACTTGGTGATGGCATCGAGGCAACGCTGCACGTCGGCCTCGTTGCGGTTGGCGCGGAGCTCCTTCAGACGCTTGATTTGCGACTCGCGCACGGCGGTGTTGTCGATTTCCAAGGTCTCGATGGGGTCTTCGTGGTCGAGGCGGTACTTGTTGATACCTACGATGGTCTCGCGACCTGAGTCGATTTGGGCCTGCTTGCGGGCTGAGGCTTCCTCGATACGCATCTTAGGCAGACCGGTCTCGATGGCTTTGGCCATACCACCCATAGCTTCCACCTCCTGGATGTGACCCCAAGCGCGGTGGGCAATCTCGTTGGTAAGGCTCTCCACGTAGTAGGAACCAGCCCACGGGTCAACCACGCGGCAGACGTTGGTCTCTTCCTGGATGTAGATCTGGGTGTTACGTGCGATACGGGCGCTAAAGTCGGTGGGCAGAGCGATAGCTTCGTCCAAAGCGTTGGTATGCAGCGACTGGGTGTGACCCAAGGCGGCGCCCATAGCCTCGATGCAGGTACGGGCCACGTTGTTGAACGGGTCTTGCTCGGTAAGGCTCCAGCCAGAGGTCTGCGTGTGGGTACGCAAGGCCAATGACTTGGTGCTCTTCGGGTTGAAGGTGCTTACGATCTTGGCCCACAGCATACGGGCGGCACGCATCTTGGCAATCTCCATGAAGTGGTTCATGCCCGAGCACCAGAAGAAGGACAGACGCGGTGCGAAGGCGTCGATGTCCAAGCCAGCCTTGACACCGGTGCGGAGGTAGTCCCAACCGTCGGCCAAGGTATAAGCCATCTCGATGTCGGAGGTGGCACCGGCTTCCTGCATGTGGTAACCCGAGATGGAGATGCTGTTGAACTTCGGCATGTTCTGCGAGGTAAACTCGAAGATGTCGGCGATAATGCGCATCGAGAACTCAGGCGGATAGATATAGGTGTTACGCACCATGAACTCCTTCAGGATATCGTTCTGGATGGTGCCTTGCAACTCTTCGTACTTGGCACCCTGCTCCAAGGCAGCGACGATATAGAAGGCCAAGATCGGCAACACGGCACCGTTCATGGTCATAGAGACGGACATCTTATTCAGCGGGATCTGGTCGAACAGGACCTTCATGTCTTCGACGGAGCAGATGCTCACGCCAGCCTTACCCACGTCGCCCATGACGCGCTCGTGGTCGGCGTCGTAGCCACGGTGGGTGGCCAAGTCGAAGGCCACGGACAGACCTTTCTGACCTGCCGCGATGTTACGGCGGTAGAAGGCGTTGGATTCTTCAGCAGTGGAGAAACCGGCGTACTGACGGATGGTCCAAGGACGCATCACATACATCGTCGAGTAAGGTCCACGGAGGAAGGGAGCGATACCAGCGGCGTAGTTGAGGTGTTCCATGCCTTCGAGGTCTTTCTCGGTATAGGCAGGCTTCACCATGATGTGTTCGTGGGTCTCCCAAAGCTCGCCGTTCGGCAGGATGATGCCGTTGTTCTTAGGTATAGCGTTGATGTTGATATCTTTAAAATTGGGTTTCATTGTGATGCTCCTTTCTTATTTCGTTATACCTAATTGCTTTTGGAATTCCGTTAAGGTATCAAGCACGTTGCTCTTGACGTGGATGAAATACTTCAGGCCAGCTTCTTTGAGGATGTCGATGGTGCCTTCGGGGTTACCGGCAAGCACCACGATGGTTTCGTTCTTCAACTCCTCGTAGATCTTAAGGGCGTTGCCTTCGCCATATTCCTCGTCGGAAGAGCAGATGACCAGGATCTCGGGCTTCACTTCGCGGGCGGCGGCGATGCCTTCGTCCAAGGTCTTGAAGCCTGGGTTGTCGACGACTTGGAAGCCGGCGCAGGCGAAGAAGTTAGACGCGAAGTTGGCACGGGCCTTACGCATGGCGAGGTTGCCGTAGGTGAACATCCAAGCCACAGGACGCTTGTGGTCTTGGGCATAGACGTCAGTGGCGAAACGCAGCTTCTCGAACTGCTGGGCAGCGCGGAAGGTGACGATGGTCTCGACCTCGGCATTGGCATCGCGGCGGTCGTCGGCTTCGAAGACCCAAGCCTCGGGCGTGAACTTCATCGTCTCGGTGAAGTTCGGGAACTGGTTGGTGCCCAGGATGGTCTCGCGGCGGGTAGCCACGTTGCTGAACTTCTTGGCAGCGCTCTCCTTGATGAGGCCTTGGATCATGCCCTTGCGGACGGCTGCGAGATAGCCGCCTTCGTCTTGGATCTTGTTGAACAGGTCCCAAGCGGCCACGGCCAGGCTCTCTGTGAGGTTCTCGATGTAGTAAGAACCTGCGGCGGGGTCGGCCACCTTGTCGAAGTGGGCCTCTTCCTTGAGGACGAGCTGTTGGTTGCGTGCGATACGGTCGGCGAAGTCGGTGGGGATCTCAAACGGCGTGTCGAACGGCATCACGGTGAACGAGTCGACGCCACCGAGGACGGCTGACATCGTGCCCGTGGTGGTGCGCAGCATGTTGACGTAAGCGTCGTAGAGGCTCATGCCGAGTTCGGCGTTGGTGGCGTGGATGTGCATCTTGGCATTCTCTTCCTTGCCGCCGTAGGCCTTCACGATGTTGGCCCACAGCAGACGATAGGCACGCATCTTAGCCAGCTCCATGAAGTAGTTCTGACCCACAGCGATGTTGAAGCGCATCTTGGGTGCAATCTCGTCGATGGTCAGGCCTTTCTCGGTGAGTTTGTCGAGATATTCGGCACCCACGGCGAGGCTGAAGGCCATCTCCTGCACGATGGTGGCACCGGCGTTGGTGAATACGTGGCCGTTGACGCCGATGGTGTCGAAGCCAGGCATCTCGGCTTTCACCATGATGTAGCCCAGTTCCATGTCGGCACCCTCGTTGATATACCACACACCACGACGCAGATAACGCGTCAGCGGGTCGTAGTTCAACGAACCCTTGATGTCCGGGATCTTCGAGAGCATCTCGAGGATCGGCAAGTGGTACTTGTTGTTGTAGAAGTTGATCTCCACAGCCTTCTGGTCGATGCCGTTGAGCAGCGTCGAGATGGCGATGGTGTCGTAAGGCTTGTCGTACTCCAACTTGAAGCCGATGCTGTTGGCGCCGCGGCTGATGGCGTTGAGGGCGATCTTGTTGGCCTCATGCACGTCCTTCACGGTGATGTCCTGACGGATGAGCCAGTTGTTGCCTTCGGGTTTGTTGCCGCGGACATAGGGGAATTGGTTGGGAGCCATGCCCGTCCAAGGGATGTCCGCCAGGTTCTCGGCACGGTAGTAAGGCCTCACGTTGAAGCCTTCGGCCGTACGCCAAACCAGCTTTTTGTTGTAGTCAGCGCCTTTGAGGTCCTTCTCGATGACGGCTTCCCATTCCTGGGTGCTCACGGGAGGAAATTCCTCAAAGAGTCTTTTCTTTTCTTCCATGTTGTTGTATTTATTGATATTCTTGAATTGCTAAAATATTCAATCAATTTGCAAAAATAACAAATAAAGCGATTGGGCAAGAGAAAAAGTGGATTATTGACCCGAGAATGTTTTTATCCTCTGCTCCTCGCTACGCTTACATACCAAGATACGGCCATCTTTGGTCGAGACGATGTAATCGTCGAGGCCTTGAAGGACGACTTTCGTTGCGTCTTCGGCATGGACGACGCAGTTATGGCATTCATAGAGATGGACGTTGCCGACGATGCCGTTGCCATCGGCATCGTGCTCAAGCTTGTCGTAGAGCGAGGCCCAGTTGCCGAGGTCGCTCCAGCCGAAGTCGGCGGGGTGGGTATAGACCTTGCCATCGGCAGCTGCGGGTTCCATGACGGCGAAGTCGATGCTGATCTTCTCGCACTGCGGGAAGATGCTCAGCACATCGGCAGCGGTCCTCATGCGTTCCATATCGGCAGCGATGTTGGGCTTATAAGTACGGATGGCTTCGGTGATGGTAGCCACATTCCAAACGAAGATGCCGGCATTCCAGAGGTAGTTGCCCGCAGCGAGGTAACGCTCAGCCACCTCGCGTTGTGGCTTCTCCTTGAAGGCGGCCACCTTACGGATCTCGTTTTCTACGGGTTCCGCGGCTTCCACGTAGCCATAACCCGTCTCGGGTCTCGACGGCTTGATGCCTATCGTGACGATGGCGTCGTGATTCTCGGTGAAGGCCAAGGCATTACGCATCACCCTCCTAAACTCCACGGGGTTCATCACTACGGCGTCGGCAGGCGTCACCACCACATTGGCGTCGGAGTCTTCCGCCTTGATGCGCCAGCAGGCCCAAGCGATGCAAGGCGCGGTGTTGCGTGCTGCCGGCTCGGCCAGGATATGGCTCTCAGGGATGGAAGGAATCTGTCGGCGCACGATGTCGACATAGGCGGCGTTGGTCACCACCCAGAAGTTGTCCATGGGACAGAGACCTTCGAAGCGGTCGACCGTCAGCTGTATCAGCGTGCGGCCACAACCCAGGATGTCGATAAACTGTTTGGGATATTCAGGTGTGCTCAACGGCCAGAAACGGCTTCCTATGCCGCCGGCCATAATCACTACATGGTTGTTCATAATGATGCTGTTTAGATGATAGCGTTTTTGATACACGTTACGATATAGTCCACGTCCTCGTCGCTGACACAGGGGCCACTGGGCAGGCACATGCCTACCTTGAAGAGGCTTTCGCTGACGCCGTTGACATAGGCAGGAGCGTCTTTATAGACGGGCTGTTTATGCATGGGCTTCCATAAGGGCCTTGCCTCGATGCCCGCCTGGTCGAGGATGACGCGCAAGGCCTCCACGTTGGCGTTGGGCTCGCAGTCGGTGTGGGCGCTCTTGCTGGCATGAACCACGCCTGCCGCACCACCTACCGCACCTTGTATAACGGTCTTATAGGCGTTTTCTTGTCCTTTGACGTGCAGGCTTGGGTCGAGGGTGATGGTGCATAACCAATAGTTACTGTCGTACTTCTCACCCTGCATACCGTCATTGCGGGCTTGACCCGCAATCTCATGAGATGCCGGATCAAGTCCGGCATGACGGTCGTAAAGGGAACAAGGCTGCGAGTGGACATGTATGCCCAGCACACCAGCCAGCAGCTCCTCATACATCTTCTGCACATGCTTGTGGTGGTTGATATGGTCATTGGCGACGGTCATCTGTCCACGGCCGATGCCGGCGCAGATGTTCGACATGCGGTAGTTGTAGCCAATGGCCTCATGTTGGTAATAAGGGTAGGCCTCGCGGGCTTGTGTGGCCAGCCACATGATGCGCTGCCAAGCCTGTGTGTCGGGGCAGATGAGTGCGCCGCCACCCGAGGTGGTGATCATCTTGTTACCGTTGAAGGAGAGTACGCCATAACGGCCGAAGGTGCCCAGCACCTGTCCCTTCCAGCGGCTGCCGAAGCCTTCGGCGGCGTCTTCGATGACGGGGATGTCGTAGCGGTTGGCAATCTCCATGATACGGTCGATGTCGTAAGGCATGCCATAGAGCGCCACGGGCACGATGGCCTTGGGCTTACGGCCCGTCTTGGCGATGCGGTCGCGGATGGCCTCTTCCATCAGCTCGGGGTCGATGTTCCACGAGTCCTTCTCGCTGTCGACGAAGACGGGGGTCGCGCCGAGGTAGGTGATAGGGTTGGACGAGGCGCAGAAGGTGAACGACTGCACGATGACCTCGTCGCCAGGGCCCACGCCGCAGGCGATTAAGGCGAGATGGATGGCCGCCGTGCCGGCGGAGAGAGCAACAACACGTTTGTTTAAGCAGGTCGTTGAGCCTGTCGAAATGCCGTCATTGAAGGTCGGCCCTTCGACAAGCTCAGGGACCTTAATCTCATTCACAAAGGACTCCAGGTCCTTTTCAAACCCATTGACATTGGGTCCCAGCGGCACCACCCAGTTGGTGTCGAAGGCCTCTTGTATATATTTCTGTTCGAGGCCTGCGTCGCTCATATGAGCGAGGCAGAGGTAGATGCGTTTTTTGATCATTAGATGGTTTCTCCGTTATACAAAATATGACGTCCCAGCACGGTGGCAAGGATCATCTTCAAATCCATGCCAAAGGAATAGTGATGCAGGTAATATCGGTTGATACGCACTTTGTCGGGCCAAATCATGTTGTCGTTATACCAAAGTGCTATCTCTTGTTCTGAGCGGGAATCGCCTTGTGTTTTGGCTTGTGCGACATACTCGGCGATCATTTCTTCTTCGTTGCGGTACTTCAGCGAGGCGGGTCCTGTGATGCCGGGGCGCAACAGCAAGACCTCGCGGTCGTCGCCTTCCAGCCTATCAGCATAGCCAGGCACATCGGGTCGCGGGCCGACGAAGCTCATGTCGCCTCTGAGCACGTTCCACAGCTCGGGCAGCTCATCCAGCTTGTATTTACGCAATTTGGCGCCTAAGGGGGTGATGCGGCTCTCTCCCGCCACGCTCACCGACGATCCGCCATGGTCAGCCTTCATCGTTCGGAACTTTGCCAAAGTAAACTGCTTGCCATCCTTACCTATGCGTTGCTGTTTGAACAGCACGGGGCCGCCCATCTTAACCATGATGAGGATAGCCACGACCAGCATCACCGGCGAAAGGACGATAAGGCCAAGGAAGGAAAGGAGGCGGTCGAAGAGGAATTTGAGGAACATGTGGGATTATCGTTTTTTGAATGGCAAAGAAAGAAGACCTACTAGCGACCCCCATCCGTAGCTGCAATGCAAGGTGATGAAGCTCCAGAGGAGATAGAAAGAGTTCAGATGCTTCTGAACAGCGAGTTGGGCACTTATGCCGCACAAAGCCACCAAATAGACAAGTAGTACAAAAGCAGACAACAGTAAAGCAGGATGCCAGAATAGGCCTACTAAAGCAGGAAGGATGACTCCCAACACAAACAGCAACGGGATGAAATGGCGTAGCGACAAAGACTTCATCTGACGGGTGTAATACACCGTGAGAATATTCCATTTGCCGTTGCCGAAGTTATTTTTGGCCAAGTCGCTGAAAGTCTCACGCGCCAGATAGGTGCAGAAGGTATCGGGGATGATATAGATTTTACCACCACCGTTGATGATGCGCTTGCTCAGCTCAATGTCTTGGTTACGCACCAAACGTACATCATATAGACCATATTTTTCGAACACCCTCTTCGGCCAGCAGCCGAAAGGCACCGTGTCTACTTCTTTGACCCCTTCGATGCCCGTGCGAAAAGCCGAGTTGCCCACACCGAACTTGTTGCTCAGCACCTCGCGGATGGCCAAGGTCTTGGAAGTCTTGTTAAGCACATCCGTCTTGCACACGCAACCCACATTGTCGGCATCTAGTTCCTTCAGTCTTTTCACGATGGCCGAGCAGTAGTTGGGTTCATAGAAGGTATGTGCATCGATGCGCATGATGATATCGCCCTTGGCCTCGCTGATGCCTTTGTTCATGGCGTAAGGCACAATCTTGTGCGGATTGTCGAGCACACGCAGAAAGGGGCATTGCGGCAGGTAAGAGGCAATGATTTCCCTTGTGTGGTCGGTACTCATACCATCCACAAAAAGGACTTCCAAATCATCTTTGGGATAATCCTGCCGCAATATGCTCTCAATGCAACGGGCAATGTATTTTTCTTCGTTGTAGATGGGGCAGATGATGGTGAGCATGTATTAAAGCTTTTTGATAAATTTAGCTGGCGTACCACCATAAAGACAACCTGCTAAAGTCTCGTCAAGTTTGCTTGTTAATACAGAATTGGCGGCCAATATGCTACTTTCTGGCAAAACAGAGCCTCCGACTATCGTACAATTTGCAGCCACCCAACTATTCTTTCCTATTGCCACGTCTTTTTTGTCTGATTGTTTGATGAAAAGACCATCCTCAAATCTATGATTTCCAGATGAAATGACCACTCCTGGACCAAACAAAGTGTTATCACCTATGGTTATATTTCCGTTGGCAATTATTGAACAAAAATTTGCGATGTATACGTTTTCTCCAACTGATATCATTTCTATGGTATTAAGAATAGTGGAATGCGCCAACTGAAAGTTCTTGCCTTTATGTAGCATCCCTAATCCATAAAGCCACCCCCTAAACCGCATAATAAACGGAATATCTGGCAAAAAGAAAAGCAATGTTCTAATCAACCACGAATAAATCAACAATAGTTTATGCTTCATAACTGAATACTTTAGAAAGGAATTTCTCTATAGTGAATCGTTCGGACACTATTCGGTAGGCGAGTTGCCGTTGCGCTTCAAAAGAAACAGGATCAGCGAGATACTCTTTTACTATTTCTATGGCTTTTTCAGCATCATCAAAGCCAAAGAAACGAATCGTCTTTCCATCTTCAAAGGTTGTAGGAAGCGAACCTACAGGGGTGGACATCACAGATGTTCCTTGGGCCATTGCTTCTATGACCACCCGAGGAGACCCTTCAGAGAGGGATGGGAAAAAGAACAGGTCGGAATTCCGTAAAATCTCGCTCATCTTTGCTTTATCATCAATATATCCATACATGGTGACTTTATCCGACAAAACTTCCCGCTCAATAAATGCTTTCACATCATCAAACATTTCCCCTACACCTACCAAATGGAAATGGAACTGTATGTTTTCGTTTTTCAAACGCTTACAAAACTCCATCAAGCAAGTCATTCCTTTGGCGAAGCGCACGTAGCCAATGTAGGTAATGTTTACGATCCCTTTTTCGATGGGCAATGCTTTGAAGTCCTCATGCAAATCTTTTTCAGAAACGGTTGACGATATTACAGGAATAGCCTTTATGCGATGCTTCTTCAATTTGTCTGCCAAATGATGCCCATTGGTATAGACCTTGCTCCTTCGGGCGGCTTTCAAAGTCAGCCAATAATCGGGCAGATAGCCAGCTATCATTACTTGCTTCTTCAGCCAACCCCACTTTTCATTGTGTTGGGTGGCATCGATTGTGTCGCCCACGAAGTGCATTATGGTTTTCTTCTTGAAAAGCAGAGCGGGCATCCATGAGAACGGGTCGGGCACTCGGCAATAAATCACATCAACCTTATCGCACACCTGACGCAAAGCCCGACGATATGCCATATTATTTTTCAAGGCGCCCAAATAACTACCATTATAAGGCAACGGAATAATTCTCACATTGGGAAAATTGACAATCTTTCCCTTCTTTTTTGACTCGTCTTTTGAAAGTGGGCTAATAAGATAAACTTCATCATATAAGCCCGCCACATAATTCAAATATACATAATGCGTGGTAGGAATATAGATGTAGGAACCTGATTGGACTAGGCTCCAAGAAGCTAGAAGTGCTATGTTCATTCAATATTCATTTCTATTGATGGCTTCAAACCGAAGTAAATACTCTAATTTGCTGTTACCAAACAACTTGCGAAATGGAAATAAAAGATTAACAAGTATTCTTAACCACCACACATAAGTCACCCGGAGATGGCAATAGGCATGTCTTTAATGACATACCAAAAACTCGTTGGTTCATTGCTGTCCCAATCAATATGACGCCGTATTGAGAGGATTTATAGTCAGTTAGTTGCATTTAAAGAACAGCTTTTAAAACAATCCATGCGAGTAAAGGCGAACAATATTATATGCAGCCAAAACAATTATAGATAGTATCAACACCAAACCGTGCCAGTTTTGTTTTGTTGGTTGATACATTGGGATTAAAAGGTACATAATAAAAACACTACCCATTGTTTGTCTGGGCGAAAACACCGTGAACATGGAATTCGCTTGACCAACTAAGAATAAAAGATAAACAACTAAAAGGAAAAAAGGAATGTGTTGTTCCTTGCGGTTTTTGTAACAAATAAAAACGGTTGGTACTAAAACTGGCAAAAAAGCGTAATGCTGCAAAACTCCCCATGCGGGATAATTAATTACTTCCCCAAGATCAACTAACAAAGCCGGGGGCATAAAGAAACTTCCTAATAAATATAAATATGCACCAAAAAACCTAGAAATAGAATAGTTTTTAATCAAAGAATTACTATCCTGAATACCTGTATTTCTCATCGAATCGGAACGCGTTTCAAAATAATCCCCCATTGATTCAAACCCCAAAGAATTAAGATACTGATAAGCATAGATTAAAAGCACAAAAACCACCACCAAACTAAAAACTTTTATAAAACCATGGTAAGATTTTTTATTAAATAGATTGTGAACCATTATAAATATAAGACCACCGGCAATAGGAACAATAGCTGCTGGTCTGCCAAAAGAAATACCAAGAAATGAAATGATTAGTAAGATAATAGACTTAAATGGTTTGGTGTTTTGTAAGATATCAATAGAAGCATAAAGAGCTAACACAATGAAGAATAGTAGTAGTGTGTCCTTTAGTTGAAGAGAAGAAAAAATGATTGTAATAGGGAAAAGACATAACAACACACCGACAAATCTTGCCGATTCCATTGTTGAATATTTTTTGCACATCTTGTAACCCAAAACGACAGTAAATGAAGAAAGGAAAGCGTTACCAATTCTAGGAACCCAAAACGAAGTACCAAATAGATACATCAAAGCTGCGCTAAAATTCGGAAATCCAGAATAGGAATCAGAAGAAAACCTAATATCGTCATAAAAACCGATACCCGACATCTTCCACCGTTCCAATATTTCTACTGAGGTCATTTGATAAATAAAATCATCCTTTTCGGAGATAAAAGGCATTCCATTATAGGCAATTAGTATTTTGCCCATCACGAAGACGGTTACAACCCTTATAAATAATGACCAAAAAAAGATTGAAAGAACAAAGTGTTTTTCGGTTTTAGCAAGCCCTTTGTGATAATAATAATCTAAGAATAAAATGTCAAACAAAGGAAGGATAAAAGACAACAAAAAGTCTTGAAATCCTTGCACAATAAGTGTAAAAGAAACCGAAAACAACAAGAGGATCAAGTAAGAAAACAAAGACCTCCGTATTATTTGGTTTTCTATCATACTATGATAATAATGAAAGCTGTGTTTTTAGTATGCTTAACTCAAAAGCCGCCCCAATCCTCGAAACGTAACAAACGGGGTCTTGAAAACCAACAGACTTCCCATTAACCGCAAAACTCATGTCATAATAGTCTTTTGAAAGTTTCAAAGAGTCTGCACAAACAGAAAAGCGGTCGCCGTTAGGAAAAGCAAAATATCTACATTTTCCGACATGGTCAATTATCTGCCTTTTGCTTTCTTTTAATTGATAATCTATTGTTTCAATTTGCTGGTTCTTATGCAAAATGCTATGGTTGACTGAATGCGAACCGATAATGGCACCCAAATTATTAAGTTCTACAACGTCTCGCCATGACAAAATGCGCTCAGATTCAAAATGACTATTAATCTCCTCTCTATTAGTGGCTCCCAATTGCATTTCTATCTCAGCTATAACATTTTGTACTACTATGTCATCGGATGTTTTTATAAGAGTTATTAATTCCTCCAATATGGGAATTATGGTTTCTTCAGTTATAGAAAACTGTTTTTTTATTGTGGTAACATCAATTTTACTAAGTTTCTTCGACAATAAAGCAGATCTAATATAATAAGTCGGAACAAAATCCTCAATACAACCGGTGGAGACAAAAACAATGAAAGGAATGCCTAAAGATTGAAGATAAGGTGCAACGATGGTCAAATTGTTTTTGTATCCATCATCAAAAGTAAGGATGATTTCCTTTCCACAAAACTTATCCTTAAGGATAAACCGTTCGTAAAACTCATCTATTGAAATGAATACATAATGACGTTTTAAGAACTCGATCTGCTCCTTGAAATCCTTTAGTAGTATTTGATTTGCTTGTACCTTTGCATCATAATATCCTTGGGTTACGCCATGATAAAACAAAATCCGCGGCATGTTTCTGAAAGGTTCTCCCAATCTCCAAAGTGGTGTTTTTCCCACAAACGAGGCAATTGTTTTTTTATAACTCATCGCTTGGGGCAAATGTTTTAATGATTTTGGCGGGGATGCCGGCCACGACTGACCAAGCAGGGACATCTTTTGTCACCAACGCCCCAGCTCCCACACACGCGCCTTCTCCAATCGTTACACCTGGAAGAATTAAAGCACGTGTTCCCACTCTGCAATTATTGCAAAGGGTTGTTTTTTGTAACTTGTGTGGAACATTCAAATACAAGTTTCCATAACCAAACTCAGACAAATCCCGGTCATGAAAAATAAAACAAGCCTGGGGACTAACAATTACGTTGTCTCCAACTTCCAACATATCAAGATGAGGGTCCCAATAGACAAAAGGCCCAAGCTGAACATTTTTTCCAACTTTTGCCCCACAAAATCTCAATATGGCAGGGCGCAGCCTTCCTCTAGAAAGAACATGAAATAGATGTACGCTATAAACATTTCTCAACAGAAAAATTCCGAATATACTTTTTAAGCGTTTCATTTTTTTATAATTGAAAAAATAGTTTGTAAATATGGGCTCTTAAACAACAACAATAATAAAAGGTAAACCAAACTTAAAATCATAACCAATACTATCAAAGCACAAATGCCATTTGAAGCTATTATCATTGGTGTAATGATGAAAGCTGATAAACCAGCGATCACAACTGAAATAAAAGTAATTGAAATGTCTTTAAAAAACTCACCTAATGAATAATCAATTAGTTTTCCTCCGAAAAAAATATACATCAAACCTGTAAGGAGCGTAACAGCAACTATACCCAACATCATATGCATAATGCTGATTCTCACCAAACAAATTATAACCAATATCCTCATTACCTGTTTTGCTATAGAACAGTGCAACAATTGTTTGCTTTTCCCCTTCACTAAAAATATGTTTATAAAGATGGAATATACAACTAAGCACCAACCACAGATCGACCATAGTCTAAGATAAGGTGTAGCTGGCAACCATTGCACGCCAAAAACACCATTCATGATATATTCGGCCCCAAAAAACATGATTGCCATTATGGGAGATATACAACACATTGTCACGCCCACAATTGTTCTATACCCCTCTTTTAAATGAGTTTCATTGTTTTTGATTTTTGACAGAACTGGATACGATACTTTTAAGACTATATTATTGGTTGCTTGGGTCACATAAGAATCAAGTTTACGGCCTTGCGAAAAATAACCAAGTTGTTGTTTTGTGTATATTTTCCCAATGATAAGTGACTCCAAATTGGTCACCAGCTTATCTAACAGCCCTTGAATTAAAAGATTTACACCGAAAGAAAAGTATCTTTTTACAGAAACATGACTAAATTTGAATTTTGGATGCCAACCACTTAACAACCATAACACAGACATTCTAAAAAAACTGAAACCAACCAAATTAAACGCCAAAGCCCACACACCATAACCTTGCATTGCTAGAAAGATAGCTATACTTCCCGATATAACAATGCTAATAATCGATGCCAAAGCAAAAGGACGAAATGCTAATTTTCTACTGAGATTTGCATTTTGGATAACAGATAAAGAATTAAAAATAATCGTTAAAAACACCACTTTAGAAAGATTTTCCATTATAGGTGCATCATAAAAACGTGCAATAAAAGGAGAAGCAAAAAACAAAATCAGATACAAAACTATTGCAATGGACAAGTTGAGCCAAAACACCGAGGATAAATCAGTATCTGTTGCATTATTGTCCTTGATGACAGCCTGCGAAAAACCACTATCTACGATAATATCTGACAAACTAGAAAAAATAACCAACAATTCGATAATACCAAAATCATGTGGCGTCAGTAATCTTGCCAATATGATTGTAACCAACAAATTCAAGAGCCCAGACCCAATTGTTCCTATAGAGGTCCATGCAACACCTTTAACTGCTTGGTTTTTAAGTCCCATTAGGTTCTTTGTTTTATTACCCTGCAAGGATTCCCAACTGCGATACTCATAGGTGGAATTGTTTTTGTAACAATTGAACCAGCTCCAATTATAGAACCTTTACCAATTGTCACACCATCTAATACACAACAATTTGCTCCAATCCAAACATCTGGTTCGATAACGATTCCTTTGGTTTTAACTCCTTGTTCTTTTATTGATTTCTTGGTATCTTCAAAATGATGATTTGCACCGATAATCATACAATTTGGTGCTATAGAAACTGATTCCCCAATATTTACTTTTCCACGGATTACGGTATTTCGATTGATAGATACAAAATCTCCAACAGTGGCTTCTTCTTTGGTTCTGTTTCTTACTTCAACATTATCATCAAGAATCACTTTTTTGCCAAAAGTAACATTTCCCTCAATATTGACATTTCTACCAAATACTATTTTTTTTGATAATGAATGAAAATGCCATATATTAAGAATACCAGATCGTATATAAAGAATAATTCTTTTCATCAATAGTTTACATTAATTACCCTTTCGTATTTGATAAGATACAAACACATTATTATCGTACGGATTTGATTTACGAGTATCTTGAAATAGAATTAGAATCTAAAAACTATCAAAGCCTCCCATCCACCATCTTCCTATTCAACGTGCACTTCACGTCATACACTACGTGGTGCTCCTTCAACAGGCCGAGGACATCCAAACCCTCGAATTTCTTGTGGGCAACGGCTGCGATGCAAGCATCGAACTGCTGTTTAGGCAGCTCGTTTACCACCTCAATGCCGTATTCGTGTTTTACGATGGCAGGGTTAGCCCAAGGATCATATACCGTGATGTTGAGGTTGTACTCCTTCAAGGCCTTATAGATGTCGATGACCTTGGTGTTGCGCACATCGGGGCAGTTCTCCTTGAAAGTGAAACCAAGGATGAGGATGTCGCTGTTCAAGACCTGGATGCCTTTCTTCAGCATCAGCTTGATGGTCTCGGTGGCAACATACTCGCCCATGCCATCGTTCATCCTACGGCCAGCGAGGATAATCTCAGGGTTGTAACCGTAACGCTTGGCGCATTGGGCCAGATAATAGGGGTCCACGCCAATGCAGTGGCCACCCACGAGTCCCGGACGGAAAGGCAGGAAATTCCACTTGGTGCCGGCAGCCTCCAAAACATCCAAGGTGTCGATACCCATCTTGTTGAAGATCTTGCTCAGCTCGTTCACGAAAGCGATGTTGATGTCGCGCTGCGAGTTCTCAATCACCTTGGCAGCTTCAGCCACCTTGATGGTAGGAGCGAGATGCGTGCCAGCAGTAATCACCGAGCTGTACACCTCGTTGATGTACTTACCAATTTCAGGCGTGCTGCCACTCGTCACTTTTTTGATGTGCTCCACAGTGTGCAGCTTGTCACCCGGATTGATGCGCTCAGGAGAATAGCCGCCATAAAAGTCGACATTCATCTTCAAGCCCGAGACCTTCTCCACCACAGGAATACATTCGTCTTCGGTGACACCAGGATAGACGGTGGATTCATATACCACCACATCGCCCTTGCTAATGACCTTACCAACAGTAGTGCTTGCACCCACAAGCGGGGTCAAGTCGGGATTGTTATCATTGTCGACTGGTGTGGGAACAGCAACCACATAGAAGTTGCAGTCCTTGATGTCTTCGAGCTTGCAGGTGCATTTGAAACCATGGTTTTTGATGGCATCCTGCAACAGGTCGTCAGCCACTTCAAGCGTGGCATCGTGACCGCTCATCAAGGCATCAACACGAGCTTGACTCATGTCGAAACCAACAGTGGGATACTTGGTGGAAAAAAGGCGTGCCAAAGGCAAGCCGACGTAACCGAGACCGATTACACAGATTTTTGTTTCTTTCATTGTATTGTGTGTGTTAATTGTTTACAGATTGTTTTTGTACCATTCAATGGCCTCATTTAGACCCCTTTCGAAGTCATATTCTGGGTCATACCCCAACAATCGCTTTGCTTTAGAAATATCGGCGTTGGAATGTTTGATGTCGCCAGGCCTTTCGGGGCCAAAGATAGGCTCAATATCTTTTCCTAATGCCTTGGTCAAGGTATGATAGATGTCGATGAGATACTCCCTGCCACCATAGGCTATATTGAAGACCTCTCCGCTAGCCTCATCAGGAGCCATGCAGGCCTTCAAGTTGGCTTCTATTACGTTTTCGATATAGGTAAAATCACGACTTTGCTTACCATCACCGTTGATGGTCGGCCTTTCATCGTTCAATAACATCTTGATGAACTTCGGCAAAACCGCAGCATAGGCGCCATTGGGGTCTTGGCGTCTACCAAAAACATTGAAATAACGAAGTCCTATTGTCTTCAAGCCGTAATGCTTAGCATATTGCTTGGCCCATTCCTCATCACAACGTTTGCAGACAGCGTATGGACTAAGTAGATTGCCTTCCACGCCTTCTTGCTTGGGAAGAAGGGCTTCGTCGCCATAAACAGAAGAGCTCGAAGCATAAACAAAGGCTTTTACTTTGTTTTGTCGTGCGGCTTCAAGCATATTCAAAGTGCCTTGAATGTTGTTTAGGCTATAGAACAAAGGCATTTCAATGCTTCGTGGCACACTGCCCCAAGCAGCTTCGTTAAGCACATAATCAACTCCTTTGCAGGCTTTCATGCATGTGTCAAGATCCTTGATATCGCCTTTGATGAACTCATAGTTCGGATGGCCCAAAAACGGATCCACGTTAGACTGCTTGCCTGTACTTAAATCATCGAGACAACGTACTTTGTAGCCTAGTTTAAGAATAGCCTCGCAGAGGTTGGAGCCAATAAAACCGGCGCCACCTGTGATGAGAAAAAGAGAATCTTTAGGAAATTGAAGATTCGAGTACATATAATAAAAAGTATTATTTATGAGCTTTTTGAAGCCTTCTTACGCCTTCTCATCCCAAGAGTCCGAGAAGTTGAGCGAGGGGTCGCTGCTGGTGACTTTTACCTCACTGCGGTTGGCAGTGGTGGCAGCCGTACGGCTCGGGGCCTTTGAGGTGTATTCCACCAAGATCCAACCGCCGTTGTCGAAATCGATCTTGTAACTTCTTTTGTAACGCGTTAAGCCGCAGGCTCTCAGTTTCGTCTCAACGATATGGACGTCTTTTCTGTCGATGACAGGCGCGGGGAATCTGTCGCCCAACGACTTGGCCTGCTCAATGTTGTTCGTGATTTGATCTTTAATTTTATCCATGGCTATATGTATTTATGATTTGTTATTCTTGTTATGCTATCAGGCCGTTTGGGCCTTTTCCTGCATCATCTTCTTCCACTTGAAGTAGCCGAACACCGCGATGACGACATACAAGGCATAAAGGCTGGCCTTGAAGGGGATGTCCTTGTAGAAATACAATGCGCTGGTAACGATGTCGACCACAATCCACACGAACCACTGCTCGAGGTACTTGCGTGCCAAAGCCCAGATGCCCACGATGCTCAAGGCGGTGGTGAAGGCATCGGCCACAGGGACGTTGGAGTTGGTGAAACGGCTCAAGACGAAATAGATGAGAGCCCAGATCGCCAAACCGGCACCCAGCCAGATAAAGGCCATCTTCTTGGGCATGTGACGGATGGGGAGGTCAGCGACCTTCTGCTTGTGACGCATCCAGGCGATGAAACCGTAGACGGTCATGGCGAGGTAGTAGAACTCCATGCCGCAGTCGGCGTAGAGGCCTTTCTGGTAGTATAAGACGATGCCGAGGCTCTGCATCACGAAGCCGACGACCCACATCCAGACGCTGGCCTTGTATTCCAGGAGGATGTAGGCCAGGCCGAGGGCCGTGGTGGTGATGTCGAGCCAATGGTGAGATAGGAAGTCCATAGAGTTGTTTTTGCAGGGATTATAAAGCATGTCATTCCTTGCAGGGGAACGTGCGTTTGGAATCTATGCTTTATAATACCGTCATATATTTAATGTCTTTTCTTTCATGCCGCCTTCCATAGATTCCAGTCACACAACCTCCACTTGGAATGACATGGAAGGCTATCTTTATTGTTCTAATAGATCTAGTCGTTGTGGATTGATAGTATCAATAAGCTTTTCTTTATCTGCCCGTGTCATATTCTTTATTTCCTTCTCTCTAAGAATGGCTTGGTCCATCAAACCAAAATCTTCATAATAAACCAATTTATGACATTTATACTTTGCAGTAAAAAAGGACCCTTTGCCCTCTTTATGCTCTCCAACACGACGAACTAGGTCGTTTGTGACTCCTGTATATAGTGCTCGTCCATTAGCACTCTGCATCATATATACCCAATACTGATTCAAAATAGATTGTTTGTTAGTATTGTAAGCCGCCGCCTATAGATTCCAGTCGCACATCCTCCGCTTGGAATGACATAGGCGGCTTAAACTACACATTTATCTTTTGTTTCATCTCCTCCGCCAAGCCCACAAAGTCCTTCGCGTCCATTTCCTTCAAGAAAATCAGTCCATGCGTGGCGCGAATGAGCGGGTGGTCGTTTTCGTAGAAGAAGTTCTTCCCGAGGATGAACTGGATATCCTTATAGTTCTTCACCCAAATCTGCTCCGCCAGCTCGCTGAAAGGTCCGTCGAAGTCGGGATTGGGAAACTCTGCCTTATATTGCGTCAGGTAACTGTCTTTGAAGGCCTTCTCGAACACTGCAAAAGCGTTGAGCGACACGGGCACGTATACGTTGGCCTCAGCAGGATGGAAGGTCGACCACACGTTACGGTAGCCGAAGATCCTCAGCTGGCTGAGGTCGGCCTCCTCGCCCCACAGCCTGACGGCCTCGGCGATGCTCTGCATGACCTTGTAGTGCGTGTTGGGTCCTTGACCCTCCGAGTCAATGGCTACGGTGATGACGGTGGGCTTCAGCGCACGCAATTGATTGAGGATGGGCTCGACGTCACGCTGACGGTTGGGAGACCAAGGTCCCTGAGCTTGTCGAAGGGCCGGTTCATTATTAGTCGGGCCTTCGACAGGCTCAGGCACCTCGCTTTTACTTTCATACAACCCTAACCTCAGATGATGGATATGGTCCAAGGCGGTGCCGGCATAGGCCCAGACGAGCTCCTCTTCAAACTCACGGATCTCGCCTTTGAGCTTCTGGAGCTCACTGCTGTTGGGCTTACCCTCCTTGAGGTTTTCGATCTCCATCCTGAAGCGTGCTTCCACATCGGCGACGTTCTTCAGCCCCCACAGCCCTACGGCATCGCGAAGGATGCGATGGCAGAAGCCACGACGCATCTCATCGGGGTTTTTGCGGGCTACGTTGTCGAGGTAATGGTGGATGTCCTTCTCCTGCTTGAAACGGTAGCCCCGCTCAAAGAAATCGGGGTAAAGCACCATCTGGATGCGGCCTTGATGCAGGTAGTCCAAGGTGTCTTCCAAGGCATTCTGAAGGAATTCATCGGTGACGGAGTGATAACCCGAGGTCATGATGGCGAAATGCACCTGATTGGTAGGCGTCCTCAACTGCCTGTTGATGAAGGGCATGAGACCCAACATGATGTCGTCGTGATGCGGACCAGTGTGATAGATCACCTCGTTCTCGAAGAACTTAGCACCACGCCAGAGCTTGGCTTCCACGGCGGCGATGACCTCCTGCACCCTATCGAGGCTGAGGTCCGGAATGCGGGCGCAACGTGAGTCGTTCTGCAGGTCTTCCAGTGTCAGCTTATGGGCATAACGATCGATGATCTTGCAGAGGCCGAGCACGGCGTGTTCGGTCTTCTCGAAGGTCCATGGACCGTCAAAGTAGGATGGGTCAGTTTTGTTGAACATTTTGTTTTTCTGCAGGTTTTAGAAAGCATGTCATACCGAGCCCAAAAGGCGAGTGTATCTATGCTTGCTAAAACCGTCCTTTAAACCTTGTTTCTTTGTGCCGCTTTCCATAGATACACTCCCTCCTACGTCGGTCGGTATGACATGGAAAGCTCACTTTTACATCTTATTTAGTCCCTCTTAAAAATATCCCTTGTATAAACTTTATCGATTACATCATCCAGGCAGGCATCATAACGATTGGCGATAATGGCTTGGCTCTGAGCCTTGAACTTGGCGAGGTCGTTGACCACCAGGCTGCCGAAGAAGGTCGAGCCATCCTTCAGCGTGGGTTCGTAGATGATGACCACCGCACCTTTGGCTTTGATGCGTTTCATCACGCCTTGGATGGAGCTCTGACGGAAGTTGTCGCTGTTCGACTTCATCGTCAGGCGGTACACGCCGATGACGCAGTGTTTCTCCTGGGCAGCGTTATACTGTCCTTGGTCGTAGTAGCCTGCTTTCTTCAGCACCTGGTCGGCGATGAAGTCCTTGCGCGTGCGGTTGCTCTCCACGATGGCACTCATCATGTTTTGCGGCACGTCCTCGTAGTTGGCCAACAGCTGCTTGGTGTCCTTGGGCAGACAGTAACCGCCATAACCGAACGATGGGTTGTTGTAATGCGTGCCGATGCGCGGGTCGAGGCAGATGCCTTCGATGATAGCTTGCGGGTCGAGGCCTTTCACCTCGGCATAGGTGTCGAGTTCATTGAAATAACTCACACGCAGGGCCAGATAAGTGTTGGCGAAGAGTTTCACTGCCTCGGCCTCCTTCATGCCCATGAAGAGCGTAGGCACATCCTGCTTGATGGCACCTTGTTTCAGCAAATCAGCAAACTGATGTGCTTTGGCTTCCAAGTCTTGAGTGACCACTTTGCAGATGGCATCGTTTTCCACATCATAACCCTGAATGGGTTTGGGGTAACCCACGATGATACGACTTGGATAGAGGTTGTCATACAAGGCCTTGCTCTCACGCAGAAACTCGGGCGAGAACAAGAGGTTGAACTTCTTCACGCCTTTGGCGGCATACTTCACGTAGAGGCTACGGGTGTAACCCACAGGGATGGTGCTCTTGATGACCATCACCGCATCAGGGTTGACGCTCAGGACGAGGTCGATGACCTCTTCCACGTGGCTCGTGTCAAAGAAGTTCTTCTGCGGGTCGTAGTTGGTGGGGGCGGCGATGACGACGAACTCGGCGTCGCGATAGGCTGCGGCACCATCGAGGGTGGCCGTGAGGTCCAAGTCTTTCTCGGCCAAGTATTTCTCGATATATTCGTCCTGGATGGGTGACTTCTTATGGTTGATCAAGTCCACCTTCTCGGGGATGACATCCACCGCGGTGACGTGGTTGTGTTGGGCCAACAGGGTGGCGATGCTCAGGCCGACGTAGCCGGTACCTGCGACAGCTATGTTCATTTCAGTTGTTCAGTTGACAGTTATCAGTTGTTCAGTTATTTCCAGCCGAAGGGATGACCGCTTAACGGCAATTTCGCCATGGGATGATAGTCACCCGTGAGGCCGATGGGCTTGGCGTTGCGAATCTCGTAGACGATGTTGATGCAGTTGCGGGCTTCTTCGATACCGAAACCGCGACCAGCGAGGATCTCTTTGTAGCTCTCGGTATGCAGCTCGGTGAAGCCTTGGCTGAACTCGAACTCATCGCCGTCGATCATGATGGTGCGGTAGGTGCGCTTCTCGCCTTCCACGGCATTGGGCGGCAGGGTGTCGGCGTTGATGCTGAGAAAGTAACGCACACGGGCACGCTTCAGCTCAAGGTAACCCGCCACACGGTCGTGTGAGGCCACGTGAACGATGTTTTTCTGCACGTCGCCGAAGATCCAACTCAGCATGTCATAGAAATGCACGCCGATGTTGGTGGCGATACCGCCGCTCTTGTTGATGTCGCCCTTCCACGAGGCATAATACCAATAGCCGCGCGAGGTGATGTAAGTCAAGTCGACATCGTAGATCTTATCCTTGGGACCCTCTTCCACTTTCTTCTTCAAGGCTTTGATTTTGTCGTGAAGACGGAGCTGAAGGATGGTGTAGGCCTTATGGCCTTGACGTTCCTCTACTTTTTGGAGGGCGTCGATGTTCCAAGGGTTGAGCACCAGGGGCTTCTCGCAGATGACGTCGGCGCCGAGACGAAGGCCGTAGCGCGTGTGGGCGTCGTGCAGGTAGTTGGGCGTGCAGATGCTCACATAGTCGATGTTGGTGCCGCTGTCACGCAACTTGGTGTTGTGACGGTCGAAGAGCTCCTGTTCGGTGAAGAAGGCAGCCTTGGGGAAATAGCTGTCCATGATGCCTACGCTGTCGCTCTTATCGTAGGCGGAGACAAGGGTGTTACCTGTGTCTTTGATGGCTTTGAGGTGACGCGGGGCAATGTAGCCTCCCACGCCGATTAGTGCAAAATTCTTCATTATATGTTGTTTTTCTCGATATCCTTAAAGTATTTTACTGTGCCGTACTTGAGTTCATCGCAGGCGGCATCGTCGCAGACGATGACGCCCTTGGGGTGCATCTGCAGCACACTGACGGTCCACATCTGGCTGACACCACCTTCGATGGCGTGGGCCAAAGCGCGGGCCTTGCCGTGGCCGTTGGCCAGGATCATCACCTCACGGCTGTCCATGACGGTGCCCACACCCACGGTGAGGGCGGTCTTCGGCACCTTGTTGATGTCGTTGTCGAAGAAACGTGAGTTGGCGATGATGGTATCGGAGGTTAGGGTCTTCACACGGGTGCGCGAAGTCAGGCTGCTGCCGGGCTCGTTGAAAGCGATGTGACCATCAGGACCGATGCCACCCATGAAGAGGTCGATGCCACCGTAGCTCTTGATCTTGGCTTCATAGTCGGCGCATTCCTTCTCCAAGTCTTTGGCATTGCCATTAAGGATGTTGACATTCTCCTTCTTGATGTCGATATGCTTGAAGAAGTTGTTCCACATGAAGCTGTGGTAACTCTCCGGGTGATCCTCAGGGATACGGACGTATTCGTCCATGTTGAAGGTGACCACGTTCTTGAAGGAAATCTCGCCTTTTTTGTAGAGACGCACCAGCTCCTTATAGGTACCGATGGGCGTGGAACCGGTAGGCAGACCAAGAATGAAGGGTTTCTTGGCCGTGGGCTTGAAAGCCTTGATGCGCTCCACGATATGGTGGGCGGCCCAACGCGACATGGCGTCATAGTTCTTTTCGATAATGACTCTCATAATGTATAGTTTAATTGATAATTGACAATTGATAATTAGTGGGTGGTTTTGTATTTTTGGATTAAGGCCACGAAATCTTCCGTCTCTTTGCGGATCTGCTTAACGAAGGAGACTTCATCGATTTTGCCGATGACGGCAATCTTCTCCGCTTCGTTGCGGAAGGTGGCGTTGCGGAACTCGTTGTCGTAGTCTTTCTTGCGGCTCTCGTACACCTGATCACAGATGAAGTGTTGTATACAGATGGCTTTTTCCAGGTTCTCATGCCACATCTCCTTGGTGAGCACGTCGGCGTCGTCCTTGTAGAGGAACATCAGCGCAAAATAGGCGTGACGCATCTTCTCCGCTGGATAGTCTTGCCATAACGCATCATAACGGCGATGTATCTCGTCCCAATTGTTGAGCTTGCCCTCGCGGATGTCGGCACGCAGCTGATCGACATTTTCCTCAGGCATGGTCTGACCGCCAAGGTTAATCCATTTGCGCAGACGTTTGCCTTTCATGTGGTTGACGATGCCTTCCATGTCCGTTTCAGGATGGGCCTCAAGATAATGCAGTAAATTGGTGACGGCATAATAGGTGATCATATCGCCATAGGCATGATATGCCTCCAAAGGCTTGAGGATGCGCACCTTACGCTTGCCTTTCTCCATATGCTCGCCGAAGACCTCCAGCGAGTTCACCGTAGTGGCTTCGTTGTCGAGCAGGTTTTTACCGCATTCACGCAGGTCATAATACTCATATTTTTCAGGGTTTTCGCCTTTCTTGCGGAGATAAGCCTTAGCGACCCATACCTCGAGTAGTTTGCGACCTTCGATGATTTCTTCCACGGTGTCAGGGGCAAGGGTCTCGAACTCGATGTTTTGTATCTTACGCTTGCGCTTGTCACGACTCATGTACTTCGAGGTGTTGCGAGCGATGGCGTACATGTTGTACATCCACCAGTAGGCGGGCATGACTTCTAGCTCATTGGCTGCCGTGTTGTTGTTGACAAGGCAGAACGGCAACATGATGTTGAGTTCATTGGGGTAGTCGGCCTTCGACAACAGGGTAAAGGAAGCGAACCTCGACGAGTGCTTGATGCTGGAGCAAAGGCCAGGCCAGAAACCACGAGAGGCGACGATCTCGCCATCGGTGGCGCGGCTGTTGTGGTTGGAGCCGATGGTGGCACCAGCGGCCATGTTGCTCTGTCCCATCACACAGGCGGAGATGAGGAAGGAGTTATTGTGGTGTTGTTCGTGTGAAGGGAAGATAAGGTTGTTCAACACCTCGCAGCAAGAGATGGTGGAGTTGTCGCCCAACACAGAGTTAATCAGGCGGGCGCCATATTTCAGGTTACAGTTGTCGCCGAGGACAAAGCGAGTGGCCACCACCGAATAGAAGATACGGCAGCCGTAGCCCGTGATACCATTGACGAGGATGACACCCTCACCGATCTGTGAAGGCTCTTCTTCCGACGAGTTGATGGTGACATTCTTCAGCTTGCTTGCGCCTTTGATGTAACAGTGCGGTCCCACCTTGGCATCCTTCAGGATCCAGCAGTTCTTGATGACACATGACTCACCCACGGTGCCGTAGTAGCCACGGTGGAAGTCGACGCTGGCCTGGGTAATCTCTTTTAGTCTTGCTTGCAGCTGGGTGTCGTCGGTGTATTTGGCCCAGAGATAGGCATCAGCGGTGGTCATGCCGTCGAAAGGCATGATTTTGCGGCTCCCAATCTCATTCATCACCTCGAGCCACACGCGTACGCTTTCCGGTTCACCTTCCTTAATGGTGCCGTTGCCGAACTTGGAGTGGTCGGTGGTGGAGATCTCCTGGATGTTGAAAAGGATGGTGCGGTCGCCGATGATGTAGTTGGCCATATAATGAACATCATGGATGGCTACATCGTCGCCGATGTCGCAAGAGATGATGCTACTGTCGGTGATGCCGATGGGCACGCGCAGGTCGTGGTATTGAAGCACATTACGCGTCACGCGACCGATGCGCACCATGCCAAAGAAGTGGTTGTTGCGCACCATGTTGGTGTCGAACTCGTCGGTGACCCAGATGTCGTCCCAGTTGGTGGCGGAGTTGCTGTTCTTCACCAGGCGTTCGATTTCGTCGGAACGCAGGTGACGCCAGCCGCCTTCGGGTTTCTTCACCTGTTGGTTGCGGTAGTAGTATTCGTCGTGACCGTCATGCAAGTACTTTTCGTCGATGAAGTTCTTGTAGATCCGGTCGTAGTCAATGATAGTTACTTTGTCCATTTATCTGTTTTTGTACATGTCGTCGTAGTACTTCTGATAGTCACCACTTGTCACGTTGTCCATCCATTCCTGGTTATCGAGATACCAACGGACGGTCTTCTCAATGCCCTCCTCAAACTGCAGGCTGGGCTCCCAACCCAGTTCTTTCTGGAGTTTGGTCGAGTCGATGGCATAGCGCATATCATGTCCGGCACGGTCGGTGACATAGGTGATGAGGTCCATATCGGCTCCTTCGGGACGACCCAGCAGGCGGTCAACGGTATTGATCAACACCTTGATGAGGTCGATGTTCTTCCACTCATTGAAGCCGCCGATGTTGTAGGTCTCGGCCACCTTGCCTTCATGGAAGATGAGGTCGATGGCGCGGGCGTGGTCTTCCACATAGAGCCAGTCGCGCACGTTCTCACCTTTGCCGTAGACAGGCAGCGGCTTGCGGTGACGGATGTTATTGATGAACAGCGGGATCAGCTTCTCGGGGAACTGGTATGGGCCGTAGTTGTTGGAGCAGTTGGTCACCACCGTGGGCATGCCGTAGGTGTCGTGGAAGGCGCGCACAAAGTGGTCGCTGCTTGCCTTGGCGGCACTATAGGGACTATGGGGTTGGTATTTCAGGTCTTCGGTGAAGAACTTGCTGCCATAGGCCAAGTGGTGCTGTCCGCTGCTGGCCTTGGTGCTGAAAGGAGGCATGATGCCTTCGGGGTCGGTCAGCTCCAAGGCACCATAGACCTCATCGGTGCTGATGTGGTAGAAGCGGCAAGGAACGCAGGTTGCTGAGCCTGTCGAAGCACCGTCTTTTATGGTCGGCCCTTCGACGGGCTCAGGGACCTTAACTTTCCAAGGCTCTGGTTGGGCTTCCCAATAGAGTTTGGCAGCCTGCAGCAGGCTCAGCGTGCCCATCACATTGGTCTGCGCAAAGGTGAACGGGTCTTTGATGGAGCGGTCCACATGGCTCTCGGCGGCGAGGTGGATGATGCCGTCGACGTGTTCGTCCTGCATCAACTTGTAGACACCCTCGAAGTCGCAGATGTCCATCTTGACAAAGCGGTAGTTCGGCTTGTCTTCGATGTCCTTCAGGTTGGCGAGGTTGCCTGCGTAGGTCAACTTGTCGAGGTTGATGATCTTGTATTCAGGATATTTGTTGACGAAGAGGCGAACGACGTGATTGCCGATGAAGCCAGCGCCTCCAGTGATGATGATGGTTCTTTTCATGGTTCAAGCTATTATTCGTTTCTATGCGGATGCGTCAAGGTATCGGAAGTGATCTCCGACTTGTATTCATCGATGACCTTCAAAAGGTACTGTCCGTATTGGTTCTTCAGCATGGGCTTGGCCAGTTCACGCATCTTCTCTTCAGTGATCCAGCCGTTGCGGTAGGCGATGCCTTCGAGACAAGCTATCTTCAGGCCTTGGCGTTTCTCAATGACTTCCACGAAGGTGGAGGCCTCCGAGAGGCTGTCGTGTGTTCCGGTGTCGAGCCAGGCGAAGCCACGGCCAAACACCTGCACCTTCAGCTCGCCGTCTTCAAGGAAGCGTTGGTTCACCGTGGTGATCTCCAACTCTCCGCGTGCCGAGGGTTTGATGTTCTTAGCCACGTTGACGACCTTGTTGGGATAGAAGTAGAGTCCCACCACGGCATAGTTGCTCTTGGGTTCCTTGGGCTTCTCCTCGATGCTGAGGCAGTTGCCTTGGCGGTCGAACTCGGCCACGCCGTAACGCTCGGGGTCGCTGACCCAATAGCCAAACACGGTGGCTTTCTTATTCTCCTCGGCGTCTCTGACAGCATTACGAAGCAGGCTGGTGAAGCCGCTGCCGTAGAAGATGTTGTCGCCCAACACGAGACAAGCGCAGTCGTCGCCGATGAACTTCTCGCCGATGATGAAGGCCTGGGCCAGTCCATCGGGTGAGGGCTGTTCGGCATACTCGAAGTGGACGCCGTAGTCGGAGCCGTCGCCCAGCAAACGCTGGAAGCCCGGCAAGTCATACGGGGTGCTGATGATGAGGATGTCGCGGATGCCTGCGAGCATCAGGGCCGAGATGGGGTAATAGACCATCGGCTTGTCGTAGATGGGGAGCAGCTGTTTGCTGACGCCTTTGGTGATGGGGTAAAGACGGGTTCCAGAACCGCCTGCTAATACAATACCTTTCATATTGATTGTGTTTATTGTCTATACAAAAATGGAGATTGCGGATTGGAGTCCGCAATGACTCCTTTGAGAATGAATGATTTGTTTAAGTAGGTTTTTCTAACTGTAATAACAATAACCGCGCATTTTGAATATACTTCGCCGTGAAACGTCATTGCGGACTTGATCCGCAATCTCCTACACTTTTGGACGACGCTTCAGCAGTACTCATGTCCTCATAATGCTCTTTTACTGATTGCACATACTCTTCATCCAAACCGATGCTTTCAGCTAAATCATTCCACTCAGGATTGTTTTCCTTTATTAAATCCTCTTTCCACTTTCTATGCCAATTTTTCAGTTGCTTCTCTCGCGAAATAGCATCATACATTTGTTCGTGGGTTTCGTAATATACAAGCTTTTCAACGTTGTATTTGTCACTAAACCCACTATTAATATGGAGTTTATGTTCGGCAATTCTACGTTTTAAATCATTAGTCACACCAATATACAACGTTGTGTTGTACTTGTTTGTTAGTATGTAAACAAAGCCTTGATGTGACATGTTTATTGGGTTGTGTCGTGTTGCTCAGGAGATTGCGGATCGGAGTCCGCAATGACTCCTTTGAGAATGATTGTGTCGAATAGGCTCTTTACATTAATAACCATTGGGGTTGTTTTTCTGCCAGTTCCAGCTATCACGAACCATCTCCTCTAAACCGTATATAGCTTCCCAACCGAGTTCGGCTTTTGCTTTAGCAGGATTACAATAGCAAGTAGCAATATCACCAGCCCTACGTGGCTTAATGCTATAAGGAACGTCCACTCCGTTCACGCGGATAAACGCCTTAACCATATCCAATACACTATATCCATGACCAGTGCCAATATTATAAATTCCTATGCCACTCTGACGAATGATAGCCTTAAGCGCACAAACGTGTGCTGCTGCTAGGTCACACACGTGGATGTAATCACGAACTCCGGTACCGTCTGGTGTAGGGTAATCGTTACCAAAAACCCCTAACTCCTTGCGCTTACCAATAGCAACTTGTGTTATATAAGGCATCAAGTTGTTCGGGATGCCGTTGGGGTTCTCCCCTATCCTACCGCTCGGGTGGGCGCCGATGGGGTTGAAATAGCGCAGCAGCACGATGTTCCATTCCTTGTCGGCCTTCTGCATGTCCATCATAATCTCCTCGAGCATGCTCTTGGTCTGGCCATACGGATTGGTGCAATGTCCTTTAGGGCATTCCTCCGTGATCGGGATGATGGCTGGGTCGCCGTAGACCGTGGCCGACGAAGAGAAGATGATGTTCTTGCAGCCGTGATGGCGCATCACGTCGAGGAGCGTCAGCGTGCCGCCGATGTTGTTTTCGTAGTATTCCCACGGCTTCTCTACGCTCTCGCCCACAGCTTTCAGTCCGGCGAAGTGGATGCAAGCATCAAAGTGATGGGCTTCCATCACGCGGTTGAGGCCTTTGCGGTCGCGGATGTCAACTTCATAGAAGGGAATTTCTTTCCCTGTCAGTTCCGCCACACGCTCGAGCGACTTGCGGTTGCTGTTACTGAGGTTATCGACTACTACGGTGTCGTGACCTGCAGCGTTGAGTTCAACCAAAGTATGGGAGCCGATGAAACCGGCACCGCCTGTGACTAATATCTTCATATCGAGTTTACTAAAGCTATTTCTTCTGCATCAAACTGATACAGATCATAAATCAAACTATCCATCTCATCTTGTGCTTCTACATCGCCCTTCAAGGCACGGTCGACTAAGGCTGAGAGTTGTTGGTCTTGCTCAGCGCTGATCTTCGGGAAAGGCAAAGACGAGAGGTTGCCCTTGAGGATCTTGATATCATTAAACCGTTTGGCATACAAGAAGTTAAACAACGCCGAGTTCAGGAACGCCAACACGGTCTTGGTACTCATGCCGTCTACCTCGGGGATGAGGATGTTGGCACTGTTGAGGAAGAGGCGCTGCTTGTCGTCGTAGGTGAAACAGAGGCGACTCGACACGAACTTATACACCAGTTTCTCCTTAGCGCGATAGAACTCGTCCTTGGCGCACTGCTGGAAATCGACGCGATTATACTTGATATAACGGTTAGCTCTCTTCAAGCCATATTTGATGATGTCCTTGCCCGTATAGATGGGCTCCAAACCTTTGCGCGGACGAGTCTTCAACACCTTGGCGTTGTTGCCTGTGATGATGCCAAGCGCCCATTGGCTGTGCGAGAGGTCGTCGTGGCGCAGGCATTCCGCCTTGTTGAGGATGGCTTCGATGCGGTCGTCGAGCATGGGGATGGCGCAGAAGCCATCGTCTTGCACCTGCCATGTCTTTCGGTAGACTTCGTTGTGGGCCGTCTTCACCAGATAGGTCTGACTTCCTTCCACCGCTTTATTCCTGACTTTCATGCTGATGAAATCGGTGAAAACACCCTTGAAACGCTCATGGTAGCATTTGATGGTGTCGAGGCTCGTGGACTGACCGACAAAACGGCGGAAGTCGGCATGAACCTTGATCTTCAGCACTGAGGTGGGAAGCAAGAAATGCAATATCCCGTTGGCGTTCAGGAATTTGAATGACTCAGTGAAGAACAAGGTCGACTGTTCGTTCGAGGAGATGATCTCCGAGGAATGATGTCTTTGTTTCTCACTACCCCACGGCGGATTGGTGACGATGTAATCGAACTTCAAACCTGCCAAAGCCGAAGCGGCATGCAACAAGAAGTCCAGCTGATAAATTTGGGGATAGACCTCCGAATCATTGAATTTCACCAGGAGGTTGGCTTTGGCGATCATCACGGCGAGAGGGTCGTTGTCGATGCCATAGAGCTGTTCGGGGCGAGCGCCGTTGGCCTTCATCAGGAAGATGCCGCTGCCGCAGCAGGGGTCGAGGAAGCGTTGGTTCTCCACCACTTCCACATCCGACAGCATCTCGTCGACGATGGTCGGGCTGGTGTAATACAAGCCCGTCATGATACGGCGACCTTCGGCGGTCAGCGACTGATACACGAAGCCGATCCAGTCGTCGAAACGGTTCTTCAGGATCTGTCGCGGCACCTCAAGGTCGAGACGCTGATAATGGGTATACTCCTCAAAGAAACGCTTGGCGTTGGCCTCGTTCACCTTGTTGTGCTCAATCTTCATCGCACAAAGGCTAAAAATCAGGTCGTTGATGGGATGACACTGTTGCCTCAGTTCCTCCACGAAACGGGGCAGACTGCCCGCTATGACATAGCTGTCGGGGACGATGACCTTCTGCGAACGACTCTTATTGGCCCTACGCGTCAGGCGGTCATCACCATTGTTTTTCAGCTTGTCCCAGTTTCTTTTTGTCGCCTTTGATATGAAAATGCTTGTTTCCGTCATGATACAGCTCCGCCTCCTAAGTCCCATCAAGATTACTTAACGAACTCTAATTCAACCATATACAAAATTGCCTAATAAGGCATATTAATCTTGCAAATATAAGAATTTCTTAGGTTTCACAACTATTTTATTAATAAAATAAACAAGGGGTGGTTTTAACGTGATTTTTGCCTATTTTTGCCTCATAAAAACGTAAGCAAATGATACTTTGTTTGGAAACGGCGACCCCGATTTGTTCGGTCGCACTCAACTCGGCTTGTTGTACGTTGGCGATGCGCGAGACCGAAGGACAAAATGCTCATTCTGAAAAGATTACCAACTTCATCAAAGCGGTGATGGAAGAGGTTGGCATTGACTATTCCAAGCTGGATGCCGTGGCCGTGAGCCAAGGTCCTGGGTCTTATACAGGTCTGCGCATCGGGGTGAGTACAGCCAAGGGTGTATGCTATGCCGCCGACCTCCCGCTAATGGCCATCGACACCTTGGAAGCCATGGCATATGGCATGAAGGAGAAACTGGGCGGACAAATCGAACCCACCGATCTGCTCATCCCCATGATCGACGCTCGAAGGATGGAGGTTTATGCCGCCGTGTTCGATGCCAATTTGAACAAAGTCAACGACACGTCTGCCATGGTCATCGACGAAAACTCGTTTGAAGACTTGAGAAAAGACCACCGTCTTTGGCTCTTTGGCGATGGCGCACCCAAGTTGAGTGAATTATTTGAGAATCAGAAAAATATAAACATAATCAAAGGTTTTAAACCTTCGGCGGCTTATATGCGTGTCTTGGCAGAGCAGGCCTTGCAGAAGCAACAGTTTGTGGATGTGGCGTATTTTGAGCCGTTTTATCTGAAAGATTTCATTGCGGGGAAACCGCATGTCAAAGGGTTAGTTTAGAGTTTATTGTTTAGAGTAATGAAGAGGTTGGTGATTATAGTGTTGATGGTGGTAGGATGTCTGGGGGTAAGGGCTCAGGCGCCGCATATCTATGAGCATACCTATCCTGTGGTGGCTTCGGAGAACCCACAGATCAGGGCACTGATGGACTCGGTCGCGGTCGACAGCATCAAAGCCTATATCGAGCACCTCTGTTCCTACCATAACCGACGTTATGACAGCCGTTATATCTGGGAGGTACAAGACTGGCTTGTAAGCCGTTACCAAGCTTTCGGCGTCGACACAGTGATGCTCCACGACTTCCCCGTACCCGACTCCACTATCGAAACAGCTGACAACATCATCGCCGTGCAATGGGGTGCTAAAACGCCTCAAGAGTTTGTCGTCTGCGGTGCCCATTACGACTCATGGAACGACGACGGCGAGGACCCTGACACCATACGTTCACCGGGGGCCGACGATAATGCCTCGGGGGTGGCAGGCATCCTTGAAACTGCCAGATTATTAAGTAATCATACTTTCGATAGGAGTATCATCTATGCCAACTGGTGCGCCGAGGAGATCGGCCTCGTGGGCAGCGCCGCCTATGCGCGCGACATGGCCGAACAAGGCATGGATATCGTCGGGTATTTCAACCTCGATATGACGGGCTACCTACAGGAAGGCTCCGACATCCATGTCCACCTTATGTACACCACACAGGACTCGACCATCGCCGATTATGTTTACGGCTTCAGCCATACCTATTTTCCCGACATGCCCATCCATCAGGACTGGCTCGCTTGGGGCGACAGCGACTATTCCTCGTTCAACCGAAACGGCTACCCCGCCGTCCATCCCTTCGAGGACGTCCGTGCCAGCTCACCGTATATCCATTCAAGACAGGATGTGTTAGGGTTGAGTGTCAACAACTTGGAGCAGTCCAAACGCTTTACCGAACTCAACTTGGGTTTGGTAGCGACCTTGGCTGGCCTACAAAACCATGACGTGGTTGAGAATGAAAGCATTACGATAGCGCTTTATCCCAATCCCGCCAAAGACCAACTTCAAATTGTTTCGGAAACGCCCATGCAGCAAATCCGAATCTACAATCTTCTTGGCCAGGCGGTTGAAGTACTGCCTTTACCTAACGAAAACAAAGCCATGCTGAATACAAGCTCCTATACCTCAGGCTTGTATATAATGAACGTGGTGACACCCAAAGGCATCACCACGCATTCATTCATCGTCTTACCCTAAGACCTTGACGCCGGCGTCGATGCGTTTCAGCGTCTCTTCTTTTCCAAGAAGCTCCAGAATCTCGCCGATGTGCGGGCCCTTGCCGGCACCCACCACCATCAGACGAAGGCCGTTCATCACGAGGCCCATATTCAATTCATTGGAGGTGATCCAGTTGTTCAAGGTCTCGTCGATGTTGGCCAAGCTGAACGGCTCGATGCCTTTGATGACTTCCTTCACCTTGAGCATGGTCTCAGCCGAGTTCTCCTTCCAGCGTTTCTTCACCGTGACGGGGTCGTATTCCGTCGGCGCCTCAAAGAAGAAGAAACTCTGATCCCAAATCTCCTTCACAAAGTTGACGCGGTCTTTCACCAGGCCAGCCACCTTCACGGCGAAGTCGAGCGGCACGTCGAGGTTCTTCTCGGCCTTGAGCCAAGCTTGGTAGTCCTTGCCGACCTCTTCGTTCGACTTACGCATAAGCCATTCGTGGTTGAACCACTTGGTCTTCTCCACATTGAACTTGGCACCGCTCTTGCTGCAACGCTCGAGCGAGAAAGCCTGGATGAGTTCGTCCATGGTGAAGATCTCCTGCTCGGTGCCGGGGTTCCAACCCAACAAAGCCAGCATATTAATGAAAGCCTCAGGATAATAGCCCGACTGCTTGTAACCCATGGCGGTGTCACCCGTCTTGGGGTCGACCCAATACATCGGGAAGACGGGGAAGCCAAGGCGGTCGCCGTCGCGTTTGCTGAGCTTGCCGTTGCCGTCGGGTTTGAGCAGCAGGGGCAGGTGGGCAAACTGGGGTGCCTCCCAACCGAAGGCCTCGTAGAGCATGACGTGGAGCGGCATCGAAGGCAGCCATTCCTCGCCACGGATGACGTGGCTGATCTGCATCAGGTGGTCGTCGACGATGTTAGCCAAGTGATAGGTGGGCATGCCGTCGCTCTTGAACAAAACCTTGTCGTCGAGGGTGTTGGTTTGCACACGCACCTCGCCACGGATGAGGTCGTGCATGACGATCTCACGGTCCTCAGGGATCATGAAACGCACCGTGTAAGGTGTGCCGTCGGCCATCAGTCTGTCGACCTCTTCCTTGCTCATCGTCAAGCTGTTACGCAAGTGCTTGCGGCTTTGGCAGTTATAGATGAATGTCTGCTTGTTGGCTTCGGCCTCCTTACGGTATTTGTCAAGCTCCTCAGCGGTGTCGAAGGCGATGTAGGCGCAGCCTTTGGCCAGCAACTCGTCGCTGTATTGTTTGTAGAGGTGTTTGCGGTTGCTCTGTTTGTAAGGACCAAACGCACCGCCGACATAGTCGCTCTCGTCGAACTTGATGCCGCACCAGTCGAGCGACTCGACGATGTATTGCTCGGCACCAGGCACGAAACGGGTTTGGTCGGTGTCCTCAATACGGAGGATCATCTTGCCACCGTTCTTCTTGGCAAACAGGTAGTTATATAATGCGGTACGCACGCCCCCGATGTGCAAAGGACCCGTCGGGCTGGGGGCAAATCTTACTCTGACTTCTTTCATTTTTGATGGTTTTAGGCGGCAAAAATACGGAATCTTAGCGATTCAAAACAAAGAAAACAAAAAAAGCCTGCAAAGCAGGCTTTTGAGGTACCTGGCGGACTCGAACCGCCGTCCCCGGTTTTGCAGACCGATCCCTAACCACTCGGGCAAGGTACCCTTTTAACTACGTTGAATCTTACGATTTGCGGCTGCAAAGATACAACATTTTAACGAAACGCAAAGTTTTTCCGTGAAAAAAATTACACCAAGCCTCGTGCCGACAGTTTCATCCAGTTCCAGGCAATCAAGGCAAGGAAGAGCACGCCGCAGTATACATAGAAGAGTTTCAGGTCTTTATGCCGCAGATGCGTCATGGCATAAGCGCCCATTAATACGATCATGGGGATGGCTGGTTCGTGATACCTCTCCGAGTTGGCTGCAAAAGAAAACATGATGAGGAGCAGATACGACAGCTCGAAAGCCCCAATCAAAGAGAAATCGCGCCATTTCCGCTGTCGGATAGCGATGACGATGGCCAGCATCGCAAAGAAAGCCAGGAAGTTCTTCACATAAGTGCTGCCATGAATCATCTTGTTGTGGTCGGGGCTCTCCTCCACCATAGGCGCAAGAGGTAACACAAAAGCGGCGGGCGCCATATATTTGCCATGGGCCAACTCATTGTGTTTCATGCCTAACTTGTCGTATTTCTCAACTTGATAATTCAAGTGCCTGAATTTCACCGTGTTGATAATCTTCATCTCCCAACCTATGGGCGAAAGGAGGAAGGCAAGAAACACCACTACCGTTGCCGCGCTGGTGATGATTTTGGCTTTCTTCCCCACCAGGTCTTGATGCGAGAGCAGCACAAATACCAAGAAGGCAAAGAGCAGGCACATGCCGATGATGGTGCGGAAACCGAAGGTCAAGGCGGTGAAGAGAATAGGCGAGAAGATGTTCCAGAAGGTGTATTTCTTGCTTCGGATGAGGTTGTCCATACGCTCGAGGGCGAGGACGGTAAGGAAGATCATCTCAGCCTCCTTGGTGTGGAGACCGCACATCTGGATGAAGATGGGCATAAACACGCACATGACGCCTGCCAAACGGCCCGTGCGTTCGCCAAAGGTGCGCGAGCCTAACTTGTAGACCGCGATGCACATATAGGCGCTCATCAAGGCTTTGAACAACCTGGGCGTCAGCAGACTACGACCAAAGATGGTATAGATCAGCGTCAGCCAAAGCGGATAGCCTTGGTCGGAGAAGCCCATGGTATAGGCATTCAGGTATTTGAAGATATAGGCCACATAGCCATGTCTGACACACTGCGAGAGATAGGCGGCCGTGGAATGATACCCATGGCTGTCGCCCGCATTGTATTCGAAGGCGATGCCCGTCTGATAGTAGTAATAGTAGGAGATGGCGACCACATACACTACCCGGATGGCCAAAGCCGTCCAAAACACCTTATGCCAAAAGGCCTTGGGCGTGTCGTCCTTCCATCGGGGATAGAAGACGGTCGTCAACAGGAAGAAAAACAGTACCTCGCCTATGCCCCACATCATCCACTTGGCTTGTAGGGCATGGTCACGAAACGCCACACTAATGACGATGAGCGCCAACAGATAGACGCCCACGCCAAACAGGGCAAGGTGACGGAGCAATTTCTTGCTCATCCTTATTTGCTAAGGTCAAAGATAGGACCGCGGCCTGAGCGTTTCGACAGGTAACGCGTGAATTCGAGCTTCGCGTCAGGATCAATGATACCGATCTTTCTCATATCACAACGCTCCCATTGTTTGGGTTTGAACTCGTGGACAAAACGGAACAGGGAGTCGGTGGCTGTCATCACCTCAACGGTGTAGTTCTCAATGTAATCGTCAACCGTTTCAAATTTCAAAAACAGGCTACGATCGAAGGGGTTGTAATAGTATTTGAAGGGGTAATAAACAGCGGGACCGTTTTTGTGATGGTCTCTCTGGATACCTACGCTATCGTCGAGGAAATACATCTGATAACCGCCCGAAGTGTCATAAGGGTTACCTTCAAAAACGTTATAGGAGTCTTCGACGATTTGGCCTTCAAAGTCGACAGCCCATTGTTCGTCTTTGATCACACCAAAAATCTTATTGGTGATGCTACCCATGTGAAGGGTGTTTTGGGAGACATATATCGACCTGCGAATGTGACCGTGTTTGGAGATGATGGTGAACCAAGCATCCCGGAACTGGTCGCCCTCATATTCCTGGACCGAAACGGTGATCTTGCCGTCTACTTCCTTGGCGCCTTCCATAGGCGAAATGGTATACCAGTCGGCATTGTCGTTCTTTTCGATGTACCAATTGCAGTTGGCATTAATAACAAGGGTATCGGTACAAGCCTCGATCGGGAACCAGATCTCTTGTTGTGAGACTTGGATGCTCTCTTTGGGGCTACAACTGGAAAGACAAATGGCAAACATGGCCACCACGGCCATCATCATTGATCTAATGCTTCTTTTCATTGTGTTTATGTTTTATTTCAGGTGCAAAAGTACACATTTTTATTAATACGGACGTCTTTTCTGTTTCGACTTCTTCATTTTCATGGGTGTGTCGGCCAGCATCTCGAAGTCCATCTTGTGTTTGAAGAGGTCGACGGCCTTCACGCGGATACGCACTTCGTCGCCCAGTTGGATGATGCGCCCGGTGTCCTGTCCGATGACGCGGAAGTTGTCGTCGTCGAGGTAATAATAATCGCCAGGGAGGTCCTCATAGCGAACCAAGCCCTCGCATTTGTTGCCTTTCAGCTCCACGAAAAGACCCCATTTGCTGACGCCAGAGACCAAACCTTCAAACACCTGCCCAATCTTATCTTGCAGATATTCAGCCTGCTTGTATTTGATGCTCTGGCGTTCCATCTCTTCGGCCTGTTTCTCCATCTCACTGGCGTGGACGCACATTTCTTCGTATTCCTTCTTGTTGACCGACCCTTGCCCTTCGATGAGATACCTTTCTATTAATCGGTGCACCATGAGGTCGGGATAGCGGCGGATGGGCGAGGTGAAGTGGGTGTAGTAGTCGAAGGCCAAGCCATAGTGTCCGATGTTGTCGGTGCTATAGACGGCCTTGGCCATGGTGCGCAGGGCGACGGTCTGGATGAGGTTCTTCTCGCCCTTGCCTTCCACGTCCTCAAAGAGCTTATTATAGGAATTGACCAAGGTGCTGCGGTTGCTGATGTTCATCGAATAGCCCAAGCGCGAGATGAGCAGCATGAATTTGTTGAGTTTCTCGGGGTTAGGCTCGTCGTGGACACGATACACGAAGGTGTCGTTGTGCCATCGGCTCTCCGGTTTGCCGAAGGTCTCGGCCACGGTGCGGTTGGCCAGCAACATGAAGTCTTCGATTAATTCATGTGATTCGTTCTGTACACGCACATAGGTATCGATGGGTTTTTTGTTCTCGTCGAGGATGAAACGCACCTCTTCCGAGTGGAAGTTGATGCTGCCTGCCTCCATGCGTTTTTCACGCAGTTTGGTAGCCAAACTGTTGAATTTCAAGATTTCATCCTTGTAGTCACCTGGGCCACCTTCGATCATGGTCTGCACCTCCTCGTAGGTATAGCGGCGGCATGACTTGATGATGGTCTTGCCGATCCACTTGTCGTAGATCTTGGCATCGTCGTCCATCTCGAAAACGACGGAGAACGTCAGTTTCTCCTCATCGGGACGGAGTGAGCAGACGTTGTTGCAGAGCTTCTCGGGCAGCATGGGGATGGTGCGGTCGACGAGGTAGACCGAGGTGCCGCGGTCGAGGGCTTCCTTGTCGATGGCGGAGCCTTTCCGCACGTAATGCGACACGTCGGCGATGTGGACACCCACTTCCCAATGGCCATTGCTCATCTTCTGCAGGCTGATGGCGTCGTCGAAGTCCTTGGCATCGGCCGGGTCGATGGTAATGGTGAAGGTCTTACGGAAGTCGCGGCGTTTCTTGATCTCGGCTGCGCTGATCTTGACTGGAATCTGTGCGGCTTCACGCTCCACGTTTTCCGGGAACTCGATGGGATACTCATGAGCGGCGAGGATAGACTCCATTTCCACGTCGTTCTCGCCTGGCTTGCCGAGCACGCGTACAATCTCACCAAAGGGGTTGCCAGAGCCATCGGGCCAGTCCACCAAGTGGACAATGACCTTCATGCCGTCTTTGGCACCACGCAGGTCGCCAAGCGGGATGAAGATGTCGACCGGCATCCATTCCACGTCGGGGCGGACAAAAACATAGCCGTGCGAGATGGTGAGGACACCGACAAACTCGGTGTGGCGACGTTCGAGCACCTCCACAATCTCGCCTTCGGGTTTGCTGTTGTTACGTTTGGGAAACATGGCCACGCGCACGTGGTCGCCATGCAGCGCCTTGTAGGTGTCCTGGGCGGCAATGAAGATATCCTCGCCTTCGCCGTCGTCGCGCACTACGTAGGCCTTGCCTGTTGACTTCATCTCCACCGTGCCTTCCACATATTTCGTCTTGGGACCAAATTGGGCCATGCCTGCGTTGCTCATTACGTAACTATAGGGGCGTTCCTCCTTGAGCAATCCTTTGTCTTTCAGGTCGATAAGAAGATTATAGACCACATCCTTTCCGGCTTGGTCCTTGATACCCATGATCTTGCAGACCTGCTTATAGTTCTTTGGGCGGAAAGGCTGATCGGCGAAAATGCCTAAGATGACACTCGTAAAAGTGCTGAGTTTATTCTCGATTTTTTTCTTTTTTGCCATAATGATTCTGAAATTTTCTGCAAAGATAAATAAATCACTTGATTAGCTTGTTGATAATTTTGTTGACAAAAAAATTGAGAATTAATTTGACTGATGACAGCAAAATGACTTACCTTTGCACAACGAGGTTTACCCCCTCGAGCCAACAGAAAACTTCCTGATAATCAATAATTTTTGAAAACGAGCACCTTTTATGAGCAACGGAGGACTGTACATTACAAAAAGAGATGGTCAGAAGGAGGCCTTCTCACTCGACAAGATCAAAGTAGCTATCAGCAAGGCGTTTCTCGCCTCGGGTTTTTATGCCACCGATGAGGACCTCAACGGTATTTTGAGCCGTGTCCGCGTGACCAACGGCATCACCGTGGAAGAGATCCAAAACCAGGTGGAGACCGCTTTGATGGCGGAACAGTATTACACGGTAGCCAAAAACTACATCCTGTACCGCCAGAAGCACACCGAAGACCGCGAAGTGCGTGAGAAAATCGAGTTTCTGAGTAACTATTGCAATGCCTCGAATGCGGCCACTGGATCGAAGTATGACGCCAACGCCAACGTGGAGAAGAAAAACATCGCCACGCTCATCGGCGAGTTGCCTAAGTCAAGCTTCATCCGCATCAACCGCCGCTTGCTGACGGACCGCATCAAGTCGGTGTTTGGCAAAGAGCTTGCCGACCGTTACCTCTACCTGCTCAACAACCACTTCATTTATAAGAACGACGAGACCTCGTTGGCCAACTATTGCGCCTCCATCACCATGTACCCCTGGCTGAACGAAGGCACCGCCTCCATCGGCGGCAACTCCTCAGCGCCCACTAAGCTGCGTTCCTTCTGCGGCGGCTTCATTAATATGGTGTTCATGGTCTCCTCGCAGCTGTCGGGTGCCTGTGCCACGCCTGAGTTCCTGATGTATATGAACTATTTCATCGGGAAAGACTATGGTACAGACTATTACAAACGTGCCGATGAAATTGTCGACCATTCGCTCAAACCGCGTACCATCGACAAGGTCATCACCGACTGCTTCCAGCAGATTGTCTATTCCTTGAACCAACCTGCAGGAGCAAGAAACTACCAGTCGGTGTTCTGGAACATCGCCTACTATGACCGTTATTATTTCGAGTCGCTGTTTGGCAACTTCTACTTCCCCGATGGCTCGAAACCCGATTGGGAGTCGCTGAGCTGGCTCCAGAAACGTTTCATGAAGTGGTTCAACGCCGAGCGCTTGAAGAGTGTGCTCACCTTCCCGGTAGAAACGATGGCGTTGCTCTCGAAAGACGGCGACGTCATCGACCAGGAATGGGGTGACTTCACCGCTGAGATGTATTCGGAAGGCCACTCCTTCTTCACTTACCTCAGCGACAACGCCGACTCACTGTCGTCGTGCTGCCGTCTGCGTAACGAGATCCAAGATAACGGCTTCAGCTACACCCTCGGCGCCGGTGGCGTCAGCACAGGCTCCAAGAGCGTGCTCACCATCAACCTCAACCGCTGCATCCAGTATGCCACACGCAACAACATGCACTACCTCACCTTCCTCGAGGAAATCGTCGACCTCTGCCACAAGGTGCAGATTTGCTACAACGAAAACCTGAAGGATCTGCAGAAGAAAGGCATGTTGCCGCTCTTCGATGCCGGCTACATCAACCTGGGCCGCCAGTACCTCACCATCGGCGTGAACGGTCTCGTGGAAGCCGCTGAGTTCCTGAAGATCAAGATCTCGGACAACCCGGAATACGAGAAGTTTGTGCAGGATGTGCTCGGACTCATCGAAAGGTATAATAAGAAATACTATTCCAAGGCAGAAGGCCTCATGTTCAACTGCGAGATGATCCCTGCCGAGAACGTGGGCGTGAAGCATGCCAAGTGGGACAAGGAAGACGGCTACGAGGTGCACCGCGACTGCTACAATAGCTACTTCTACATCGTGGAAGACCCCAACACCAACGTGTTGGACAAGTTCCGTCTCCACGGCGAGAAGTACATCAAGCACCTCACCGGCGGCTCGGCCTTGCACTGCAACCTGGAGGAACACCTCACCAAGGAACAGTATCGCCAGCTGCTGCGCGTGGCTGCTCGCGAAGGCTGCAACTACTTCACCTTCAACATCCCGAACACGATTTGTAACGACTGCGGCCACATCGACAAGCGTTACCTGAAGGAATGCCCCGAGTGTCACAGCCACAACATCGACTACCTGACCCGCATCATCGGTTACCTGAAGCGCGTCAGCAATTTCAGCGAGCCGCGCCAAGAAGAAGCTGCCCGCCGTCACTATGGAAAAATGGAGATGGACAGATGTTAAAGTACGCCAATTTTGATATCGTCTTCCAGGAAGTTCCGGAAGAGGTTACGCTTGCTATTAATATCACTAACTGTCCCAACCAATGTCCCGGTTGCCACAGCAAATATTTGTGGGAAAACAGCGGCAAACAGCTGGATACCACCGAGTTGTATCGCCTTGTGGATCAATACAAGACGGGCATCACCTGTGTGTGCTTCATGGGCGGTGACAACGAACCCGAATCGGTGGCACAATTGGCCGATCAGGTGAAGAAGAACTACGGCGTCAAGGTGGCCTGGTATTCGGGCAAGAACGAGTTGCCCCACAACGTTTCGACCGACCATTTCGACTACATCAAAGTGGGACGTTACGTGGCTGAGCTAGGTCCTTTGGACAGCGCAACCACGAACCAACGCATGATGAAACGTTTGGCCGACGGCCGTGTGAAGGACATCACGGAATGGTTCCGAAAGAACAAAAAGGTCGCTGAGGTAGAAAAAAATCCGGCAGAGTAATTCTGTCGGATTTTTTTGTCATCACCATAGAGGCGCGCCATGGCGCGTCTCTACATATTAATACTCAGGCGTCAACGCCGCAATCATCTCAGCAATCTTGGCCTTCACCTCGCCGACGACATTGTCAGGATTGAGGTCGGCCTTGAAGCTCTTGTCGCGGCTGGCAAATTCAATGGCGTTGCGTTCCAGCGTCTTCGGACTGACCACGATGCGCAGCGGAACGCCGAGCAAGTCGGCGTCGGAGAACATCACACCGGCGCTGATGTTGCGGTTGTCGTAGATGACTTCCACGCCAGCCTTCTTCAAGTCTTCGTAAAGTTTGTCGGCCACGCGGCGCACATTCTCATCAGCGATGCGCAGGGCACAAATCTGCACCTGCCAAGGGGCGATGGTGATAGGCCATATCGGACCGTAGTCGTCGTGGCTCACCTCGCAGACAGAGGCAATCAAACGACCCACGCCGATGCCGTAACAACCCATGATGGGGTATTTCAGTGTGTTGTCGCTGTCGAGGTACTGCATGTTCATCGACTCGGTGTACTTGGTGCCAAGTTGGAAGATGTTGCCCACCTCGATGCCGCGGCTGATGGTGATGCTGTGCTTGCCGCACACGGGACAGATGCCGCCGGCGGTGGCCTTGGCCACGCTGTCGTACTTTACCTCGCCAAGGTCGCGAGCCATATTCATGCCCTTGTAGTGGTAGTTTTCCTTGTTGGCACCCGCTACGAAGCTGTTTAAGGTCTTCAGCGACTCGTCGTAGACCACGGTGATGCCTTCCGGCAAGCCCTTAGGACCGATGAAGCCGGCACAGACACCCATCTCGGGGGTGACGGTGGCAGCATGCACCTCGGCACACAGCAGGTTACGGAGTTTGGTCTCGTTCACCTCAAGGTCTCCACGCAAGAAGACGATGACTAACGAGTCATCCATGTTGCGCTGATAGAGCACGGCCTTGCAGGACTGCAGAGGTGACTTGTGCAAGTAGTTGCAAACATCTTCGATGGTCTTTTGGTCGGGGGTGTAAACCTCTTCCAAAGACTCGATGGGATACTCCTCGTTGTGGACGATGCAATCGGCGGCTTCGCTGTTGGAGCGGTAACCGCATTCGGGGCAGATGACGATGGTGTCCTCACCAATGTCGGTGAGCAGCATGAACTCGTGCGAGATGCGGCCACCCATCATGCCCGAGTCGGACTTGACGGCCACGACCTGCGGCACGCCAGCACGGGCAAAGATGCGGTCATAGGCATGATAGGCCTTGGCATAGTATTGCTCCAAGTCCTCTTGCGAGGTGTGGAAGCTGTAGGCGTCCTTCATCGTGAACTCACGGGTGCGGATCAAGCCGCCACGTGAACGGGGTTCGTCGCGGAATTTGGTCTGGATTTGGTAAATCATAAAGGGATACTGCGTGTAGCTCTTCGCGGCGTCGCGAGCCAGCTGCACGGCGGCTTCTTCGTGGGTCATACCCAGCACCATGTCGATGCCATTGCGATCCTTGAAGCGGAGCAGCTCCGAGCCGATGCTGTTGTAACGCCCTGACTCTTGCCACAGCGTGCCCGGCATCACGACGGGGAACATCACTTCTTGTCCATCGATGCGGTCCATCTCCTCACGGATGATATTCTCGATCTTCTTCGCGATGCGCTTGGCTGGCATAAAGAAGGAAAACAGGCCGGTACCCACCGACTTGATATATCCACCACGCACCATCAGCGCCTGACTGTCGAAAACGCAGTCGGCTGGTGCCTTTTTGAAACGTTCGCCTAATAATGTTGCAACTTTCATATCTTGTTGATTTTTTATTCTCGTTTTTCAGGCTGCAAAAGTACGGATTTTTTCGGTATGTTATAAAAAATCCCTCCGCCTAACGGCAGAGGGATTTTTATATGATTGTGACAATGATGATTTTTAGTTCTGAATCATCACCTTTCTCGTCACCACCTTGCCACCGATGATATGGACAAAGTAGATGCCCGAGGGCAGGTCACTCACGTCGATGGTGCGCTGGCCATTCACGTTGAAGCCACGCACTTTGGCGCCTTGCGGGTTGATGATGACGACGCTGGCGCTGCCTTTGTCATAATCCGTGGTGATGGTCATTTGGCCTCTCGCGGGGTTGGGGGTGATGGTCACATTGAAGGGTTCGGCGTCCACATCGGGCAATTCAGGAACTTCCGTCAGGATGTCGGTGTTGTGGCTGTAGGTCACCAACTTACCGGAGACCTTTAAGATCGGGTTGCTGGAATTGGTACAATCCGGGCAGCTGTTCTGGCCGCTCACGCAGTCGGGGTAGTTGGGGTGGCATTGGTCGACGTAGGTCGGGTCGAACTCATAGAGCACATCCGCTTTGCCATCGGAGAGATATTCGTCGAGGCTGTAATCCCAAACCATCGTCATGCTGCCTGGGCACCAACCAGCACGGGCATAAGTCCAAGTGCCGTTTTGGGGCTGGCAACCAGCAGGGTTAGGTGTACAGTTTTCCCAGAGGTGCTGCGTGTAGGTTGTGGCACCATTGATATTAATGTTATGAGTAGCTTCATAGAACTCAGCGGCATTGCCCGTGTTGTAGGCACCGTTGCCCGTATCACTCCAGTTGTGTCCAGAGGTTGTGAGTTGCAGCTTGGCCTTTTCGACACAAGGATCAAACTCGACTGTACGCATCGGGAGCGGGCACAGGTTCTCGTAGTCGCCGAAGGAATAGCTACCATACCAAAGTTCTTGCAAATCAACGTAAGGATATTCCGGCATGCCTTTGGTGTATTCAAAGATGGCTGTGGGGTTGTAACCTTGACCGGTTGAATACTGTTCGCTATAATATTCAAATTCGACGAGTCCTTGCAGCACGGAGGTGAAATCGGTCACATCGAGGTCATCCACGCATTCCACACCAAACGGGGTGATGTAACGGCAAAGTTCCACCCATTCACCACGGTAGTTTTTCACGCGGAGATAGCTCTGGTGGTCGTAAGTGTTGCAGTCACCATTCACGCAGTTGTGCAAATAATGCAAGTTGATGGCATTGAAAGCGTTGACATGGGTCGGGAAGGGGTATTCGCCGTAGGCAGTAAAATAGGTTGTATTCACCACCACCTCGCCATTGAGGGCTGAGACGTTCATGTCGTCATAGTCGGTGGTCACATCGAAAGTGTTGGAAGCCGTGGTGACCTTGCCACCCGTTTGGGTGATGGATACGGTCATGTTGTAGGAACCTTCACCCGAAGGCGTCCAGGTGGTGTACCAATAGCCGTTGTTGGGGTTGTTGGGATAATCGGTCTTCAAATACAGCTCTTGACCATCGACATTGCATTTTACTTCTTCGAACTTAAGGATGGAGCCATGGTCGATATAAGCGCTGATCACCACCATCACAGGATTTTCAAAATCGGGCATATACACCTTAGTGCCTTCGTAGGGACGGCGGATGGTGATCTCAGGCTCGTAGTTCTCTGGGTCGACCACATAGAAAGAACGGTTCACCGCAGGGGCAGGTTGCCATTGGGTGCCATCGCCAGGCTGTGAGGCGCGTACTTTCACAACGCCTTCTTCGCCGGTGAGGGTGAGAATGTTACCATCGATAGTGGCAGGGCCTTGGAGGACTTCAAAGGTCACAGGAAGTCCCGAGGTGGCGCTGGCTTCAAGGGTGATGGGTTCGTTGTAGACCAACTGGTCAGGGATTTCAGTGAAGTCGATGAACTGTGCCGTCAAGCCGCCAGGGAAATGGCGAACGGTGAAGTTATCGAAGCCACACCAGCCGCTGTTGAGCATGAAGATGTGGTGCCATGTGGCAGGGTCGTATTTATCGCCACTGCCCGGAGTCAGACCTACGTTCACTCCTTGGCATTCCGGCACGGCTTCCCATTCGCCGCCAGGCACATCATACATCGCATACAGGGTGACAGCACCGGCGCCGTCGTTAGCATCCAGGTCGATGGAAACCTTATAGCGGGCCCAGTTCTTTTCCGTGACGTTAGGGGTAAAGTTGCAGGCAGGAGTGTTGTTGGGCAACACCACGCCTTTGATGAAGAGGGGATCGGTGTCGCTACCCGTGAGGAGAAAATAGACGCCGCCATCGGGGAGGGTGCTGTTGGGATTGGGGGTGATGGGTTCGTAGAGGGCGTGATTGGGGGCTGCCATGATGGGAGGAAGGACGGAGCCGTCGCCATCGCCGTCATAGCCGATGCCGAACAGGGTGCCCCACCACTCACGCAGCTGGTCGCATTCGATCTCGACGACACCGCCATTGGAGAAGTCGAAGCCGTATTGGGTGATGTCGTGCGTGGCGATGTCGCCAAAACTGGTGCCGGAGGCGTGCGAAAACACACCCAGGGTTTCGTCGGCCGTGGGCGTTTCCGGCGTGGTGCCCCAGAAGTGGCCAAGGTAATCGGTATACATGGGACCCATGCTGCCGTTACCTGCGCTGTGTACACGGACGTACCAGCCGTCTTGACCGTTAAGGATTTGACCTTCGCCATAATCATTGAAGGTAAAGGTCTTTTCAACTTGGGCGTTCATCCCAAAGGAGAAAGCCAAAAGCATTAGGATTAGTGATAGTTTTTTCATAACTTTTAACTTTAAATTATAATTACTCTAAACTTTAAACTCTAAACTAAAACTCATTCCACCACACCTTGGTTTGCCTCGTGTCGCCATGCGACATGCGAGCGAGCTGTGCGGCATAGTTTTCATAGTTGTATTCGATTTCCTTCTGGGGATATTCCATACGGAACGAAGTCAGCTTGGCATGGTTGGTGGTGGTCGGCGTCGCCATGGTGCGGCGGGCTAAGGCCCAGGCTTCCCAAGGCTGACGGAAGAGGTTGAGCCAACGCTGCTCGTAGATCATCTTCAGGTAAAACTCCTGACTGCCGTCATATTCGGGATTCATCCATACGGCGTAGTTCATCACGTTGGCCGCCATGTTGTTGCAATACGACCAAATATCCAAATTGCCGATATAGTTGGTGTATGGCGTATAAAAATAAGTCCAGCGGCTGGTTTGTTGCGGTATGTGGGTCCAGAAGAGGAACGATTGGTAGACGCCAGAACGAATGGATTCGTCGGCATTCAGCGGAGGCATGATACCGCCAATGTTCCTAACCTCGATTTCGGCTTTCATGAAGAGCACATCGGCGTAGGTGACCAGTATCTGCGGCACGTATCTCTCGTCACGGGTGAGATAGTAATTGAAGGGAGAGAAGAGACATGATGGGCCTTTGAAGGTATAACTGCCATCACGGCTTTGGGCATAAGGCGAACCACCTTCGGTGGGCGTCTCAAGGGTACGGATCTGCGGGTAAGGACGCCAGGCACCGTCGGGGAAGCTGTCGTTCTTGTGGCTTGTGTCGAAGAAGAGGTAGGTGCGGTAGTCGAAGATGCCGCTGCCGTCCATGTCGTCGGTCGAGGAGAGGCAGCTCCAGATGGTCTCACCCATACGGAGGTGCTTATGTTCGCGGAACGACCAGTTGGTGTCCCAGCTAGTGCCCAACACACTGGGCCACAAGCAGATGGCGCCTCCCGTAGCCACACCACCCGAAGCACTCAACTTCGAGTAGATGAAATTATAGGCCTCCACCAGCAAAGGTGTGGCATAGTTGGGATCCTTGTCGTACATACGCAGGCCGTGGCGCAAGATGAGGGAGTTGGCAAACTCGGCCCAAAGTGTGTAGTCGTTGTTGAGCAGCACGTCATAAGGCAGCTTGTAATAATCGTTGCCGCTAGCAGTGGTGACGGAGTCGGCATGCAAGAGGTCGCGCGACCATACCAGCTCTTCCAACAGCGATTTGTAGATGCTCTCTTGGGTGTCCCATTCGGGTTTCATGGTGGCCTGCGATGAGGGGTTATCCCAAATACGACCCGCCTGCGAATAAGGCATATCGCCAAAGATATCCGTGACTTTAAAGGTCTGATAGGCCTTCAGGATGTTGAGTTGGGCACGCACCTTGTCACAAACGGCATCATCGCCCTGTTCCTCGTTGTACGCATCGAAGCGTTTCTCCAACTCACGGATGTTGGACAGCATGAGATAATAGTTCGTCCAAAGCTCTGAGGTTCCTATCTGCGAGTTACCCCATGACTCTGACGTCAAGGCGCCGAGTTCCGTCTCAGGGTACCAAATCTCGTTTTGCAGGTAGAACTGCTCGTTCATGCTCTGCTGCAAGGAGCTTACCACACCGTTAAACAAGGCCTCGATGGTCGTTCCCGTCGGCGAGAACGGGTCTTTGTTCATCTCTTCGAAGTTCTTGGTGCAGGAGGCTAAAGCTATTGTTACTGCACAAATGATGAGAATATATCTTTTCATGATGTTTCGATTTTAGAGATTGACTTTAAGTGTTACCATAAATGAGCGAGAACCAGGATAAGAGGCGTACTCGAGGCCTTGGGCGTTGCCGGAGCCTTGGGTGCCTTCGGGGTTGATGTTGTCGGGCAGGGTCTTGTAGAAATAGAACAGGTCGCGTCCCACCAAGGAGATGGAGGCCTGCTTGAAGAGGTTCTGCTTGTCGAGCCACTTGCGCGGGAAGTCAAAGGTCAACGAGAGCTCACGCATCTTGACCCAAGTGTTGTTGACGATGCCCGGGGTGCTGAGGATGTTGCCCCAGCCGCCGAAGTTAGGCATGTATTTGTAGAGATAATGCACCACATGTTCGTTCTCAACGGCTTCGCCCGTCTCGGTGTTGATGCAATAACCAGGAAGGATGATGCCATAGTTGCCCAGCAGCTCTCCGTTTTCATAGTAGGGCAAGCCATTGCCCTCACGTTCATAAAGCGTCTCAAGACTTTGACCCGTCTGCATACCCACCACGTAGGATGCGCAATAAATCTGACCACCCAACTTGGCGTCGATCAAGGCGTAGAGCGACCAGTTCTTATAGGAAGCCCTCAGGTTGATACCTCCCGTCACCAAAGGCGCGCAGTTGCCAATCGGCACACGATTGCTGGTTTTCAGATAGGTGGTACCCGTCTCGTTGAGGAGCGGCAAAGGCTTGCCGTTGGCATCGTAGAACGGTCCCACGACGGAACCGTCGGGCATGGTGTATTCATAGACATAGTCCCATCCGTAGATGGTGCCATACTCCTCTCCTTCTTCAACCGCGATGGCAGGACCGTTGGAACCCCAAATCTCGGAAAGAAGATACATGTCGGAACCAGCCAGATCAACGATACGGTTCTTGTTACGGGCGAGGTTCAAACCCACCTGCACGCCGTAATCCTTGCCCTGGGCGATGTCGTAGGTCAAGATGGCCTCGATACCCTTGTTGGTCACCACACCCGTGTTGATGGTCACGTTGTTGGCACCCGATGAAGGAGCCAACGGCGAGGAAAGGATCTGGTCCCAAGAATAGATGTCATAATAGGTGAAGTCCATATTGAAACGCGCACCCAATCCCAAGTCGAAGCCCAATTCATAAGCGCGTTGACGTTGCGGCTTCAGCTCCAAAGGCGGCACAACGGAAGGCAAGGTGGCCGACAATTGATGGCCAAAAGAGCCCGTGTTATAAGTATATGTCAGCTGATAGGGTTCGGTGTCGCTGGCGGTCTGGGCCCACGAACCTCTTAGTTTCAGGTAGTTCACCGGGCCCCAGTTCCAGTCCTTGAAGGCCGAGGTCGGCACGAAACTCAACGTAGCCGAGGGATAGAAGTAACTGTTGTTGGTAATGGGCAGGGTCGATGACCAATCGTTACGTCCAGTGATATCCAAGAACATCCAGTCGCTGTAACTCAAATTGAAGAAAGCGTACAACGAATTGACTTGTTTTTCCCACATCGACTCTCCAAAGGTGCGTTCAGTAGCATTAGAGTAGTTGTTGATGGCATACAAGTTGGCATAGGCCCACCTGCCGGAGGAGCCATTCAAACCATCGCGGTAACCATAATACTGTTCACCACCGGCTGAAAGACTTACATTGAACTTTGAGCCAAAGATCTTGTCCTTATAAGCAGTGAGCAAGAAATCCATGTCGCGAGTTACGGAGTTCGACTTGCTCTTTGAGTAGTAGCCGCCCGCCATACCGTCGATGGTGGTGGGCTTGTGTTTGGTGGTGTAGTTGTCGGCTGTCCAGTCCAAGGCCACCTTGGCGCTAGCACTCAACCAAGGCGTGACGTCGTACATCAGGCGAACAGAGCCGTACATCTTGTCACGGTCGAGGGTCGTGTTGTTGTTGTAGAACGTCCAGAAGGTACTGTTGTAGATGTATTGATAAGGATAGCCGTCAAACTGGTTCATTGTGCCGTCGGGGTTCTCGTAGGATGTGACCTCGAGGCCTTTCCAGCTGCGGGGCCAGCTATAAAGCAGACCTTTGTTGAAGTTGCTGTTCGACTCACCGATCTCAGGCGAGTTAAGGCGGTAGTAATCCAAGTAATTGAACGACACATCGACCTTGATCTTCTCCGACACATTGATCAAAGTACCCACATTGACCGTGGTCTGACGCAAGTTACAGTTATCAATGATGGCATCGGTGCGCGAGTCGGTGAACGACACACGGACGCTACCAAAGTCGCCAGCGTTTTGGAAGGCGACGTTGTGGTTCATCGTGTGGCCGTTCTTGAAGAGCATCTTCAGGTTGTCGGGCTGGGGGTCGTATTTTCTCACCACGCCGTCCCACCAAAGGACGCTCTCGCCGTTCATCGCGGGACCCCAGCTCTGGGCGCCGCCATAGTAGCCGAAGGTAGTGTTGGTGGGCTCGCCCGCCGGACCGTTGTCGACGCTATAGATGCCTGGGTATTCATACACTTGGTTGCCATTCTCATCCGTCATACCTTCGATGGGCGTCAGGGTCGGCGTATGGAAGGTGATGGGGCCACCGGCGCCGTATTTGTTTTGCACTGTGCGGTAGAGATAAGGTGTCGTGATCTTGAAACCGGCAGAGTAGCTGATGCCGAGGCCGCGTTGTTTCGATCCTTTCTTGGTGGTGATGAGCACCACGCCGTTGCCGCCACGCGAGCCGTAAAGAGCTGCCGCCGTGGGGCCTTTCAGGATGTCGAGGCTCTCGATGTCCTCTTGGTTGATGTTGTTCAAGGCCGTACCCCAGTCACGACCACCGCTCCAGTCGGTGACACCGCCTTCGTTCGACATCGGCACGCCATCGACGACGATGAGGGGCTGGTTGTCGCCGAAGATGCTGTTGTTACCACGGATGGTGATACGCGACGAGCCGCCGTCGACGCCGTTGGGGTTGATGATCTGCACACCCGCCGAACGGCCGCTTAAGGCGCTGATGACGCTACCCGAGCCCGACTTGGCGATCATCTCGCCACCGATCTCTTCGGTGGCATAACCCAGCTCACGTTTCTGACGCTTGATGCCAAGGGCGGTGACCACCACGTCGTCGAGCATCTGGGCGTCGGTCTCAAGGGTGACGTTGATCGTATTCTTGCCTTTAATGGCAATCTCTTTGGTCTTAAAGCCCACATAGCTGAAAATCAGCACATCCTGGCTGTCGGCTTTCACAGAGTAGTTACCATCGAGGTCGGTGGTCGTCCCCGAGGTGGTGCCTTTCACCTGAATGGTGACGCCAGGGAGACCGTAGCCGTCGTCGCTCGAGATGACTTTACCGCTCACCGTCAGGCTTTGGGCAAGCGAGGCCAACGGGCTCAATAATGCAAGGAAAAAAAGGAAAAGTAGCGTTTTCTTTTTCATAAACATGGTATTTGATAACTTTGGGGACAAAAATAGAAAAAAATCCATTTCGCCACACATATTTAAATTAAGGCGGATAGAAAATCGAAAAAGGCCTTTCTTTTTCTTAAGATGAGAACTTTTGGCTTGACTGATTGTTTTATTTCTTATCTTTGACCCCGAAATCGAAAGATTTTACAAGTAAAACTGACTCATTCTATGACTGAAGAAAACAGCAAATGGTTAGTGGTCGTCAACCCGATGGCCTCGGTGGGGAAATCGGGAAAAGACTGGCCTGAGATCAAACAGATACTGATTGACCAAGGCATTGACTTTGACGACATACTGACCGAATATCCCCGTCACGCCATTGAAATCGTCCGCAACGCCATTGTGGAGAAAGGCTATCGCAAGTTCATCGCGGTGGGTGGCGACGGCACCAACAACGAAGTCATCAACGGCATCTTCACCCAGGATGTCGTTCCCACCAATGAAATCACCATGGCTGCCCTTCCTATTGGGACGGGCAACGACTGGCGCCGCACTTTCGACATCCCTTTGGAATATGACGAAGTAGTCAAGATCATCAAGGCGGGCCACACTTTCGCACACGACATCGGCAAACTGACCTACTACAACGATGGCGACCCGAAGATACGTTTCTTCCTCAACGCCGCAGGAACGGGTTTGGATGAGATGGTGTGCAGCTCCACCAACCTGATGAAGCAACAAGGTAAGGGTGGCACTGTTCGTTATCTCATCAGCGTTGTAAAATGCCTGTTCAAATACAAGATCACCCATGTCCAACTCTCTGTTGACGACGAGCTGGTCTTCGACGATAACATCCTAAGCCTCTCCGTAGGCAACTGCCGTTATAATGGTGGTGGCATGATGATGATGCCCAACGCCGTCCCTGACGATGGCTTTCTTGATGTCACCGTTATACGAAAGGTGTCCATATTCAAGTTTGCCGCCAACGTGAAGAACATCTATGATGGCACTTTCATCCACAAAATCAAGGAGGTGCAGACCTTCCGTGGCAAGAAGATCCACATCGTCTCCATCCCACCCCACTCACTGATGGTGGAAACGGAAGGTGAGAACCTCAACAATTCACCTTTCGACTTCGAGATCCTGCCCAAGGCCATCAACATGGTCATCCCCAAAGAGCCCGGCCAAAAGAAGAAAAAGAAAAGCCGTTTCAAGAAAAAAGCAAAGAAATAATCATCTCATAAAAACATAATACCATGGTAAACATCGATCAAATCAATTTCGAAAACAAACGCGTGGTTATCCGCGTCGATTTCAATGTCCCGTTGGACGACAACTTCAACATCACCGACGACACCCGTATGCGCGCCGCCCTGCCGACCATTAATAAGGTCTTGAACGACAAAGGCATGGTCGTGCTGATGTCGCACCTCGGCCGTCCGAAGAAAAACCCCGACCCGAAGTTCTCCATCAAGCCGATTATCAAGCATTTGGAAGAGCTACTGGGCCGTCCTGTGCAATTTGCCGACGACTGCATGAAAGCCGCCGAACAAGTGGCTGCCCTGAAGCCCGGTGAGGTGCTCGTGCTCGAAAACCTCCGTTTCTATGCTGAGGAAGAAGGCAAGCCGCGTGGCATCGAGAAGGGTGAAGAAGGCTACGACGAAGCCAAGAAGGCCATCAAGGCCTCGCAGAAGGAGTTCACCAAGACGCTTGCCAGCTATGGCGAATACTACATCAACGACGCCTTCGGCACCGCCCACCGCGCCCATGCTTCCACCGCTTTGATTGCCGACTACTTCGATGCCGACCACAAGATGTTCGGTTACCTGATGGGCAAGGAAGTGGCCGCCGTCAACAAGGTGATGAACGACATCCAACGCCCCTTCACCGCCATCATGGGTGGCTCGAAGGTATCCACGAAGATCGAGATCATCGAGAACCTGCTCACCAAGGTCGACAACCTTATCCTCTGCGGCGGCATGACCTACACCTTCAAGAAGGCGCTGGGTGGCAAGATCGGCAACTCCATCTGCGAAGAGGACAAGCTCGACCTAGCCTTGGACATCATCGAAAAAGCCAAGCAGAAAGGCGTCAACCTTTATCTGTCGTTTGACGTGGTGGTGGGCGACAAGTTCTCGAACGACGCCAACACCATGGTCGTCGACCCGATGAATGTGCCCGATGGTTGGGAAGGCATGGACTGCGGTCCCGAGAGCCGTAAGTTCTACGCTGATATCATCAAGAAGTCGAAGACCGTGCTTTGGAATGGTCCCTGCGGTGTGTTTGAGTTCGACAAGTTTGCCGAAGGCTCCAAGGCCTTGGCCGAAGCCATCGTGGAAGCCACGGAACAAAACGGTGCCTTTAGTCTTATCGGTGGCGGCGACAGCGTGGCTTGCATCAACAAGTTCGGCTTGGCCGACCGCGTGAGCTACGTCAGCACTGGCGGCGGCGCCCTGCTCGAAGCCATTGAAGGCAAGGAACTGCCTGGCATTGCAGCGATTAAGAAGTAAAAAGCCATAGATTCCCACGGATTTTGAAGGCATGTCATACCGAACCTTTGGGTGAGCGTATCTATGCCTTCAAAATCCTCAGAATGACATGGCTTTTTACAGACTAAATAGTATTTATATGAAAAAATTTCTCCTTTTATTTGCATTCGTTGGCCTTTGGTCGATGCTGAACGCTCAATGGGTGAGTCCCGGAAATGGAACAACTTACACCATAGAAGACCTTGTGGAAGTGAGCAACGGCTGCGTCATGTGGATTGATGGCAACCAGCAGTATAGAATCGAAAACGACATCACCATTTCAGCCAACGACATACTTGATGTCAACCATTCCTTGTACTTTAACAACAACGTCACCCTGACAATCAAAGGCTCGATTGAAGCCATTAACACAGATACCTATTATTGGTTGGCTTTTTCTGGCAATTCAGGTGTAGGCGGTCGTATTCGTTTGGAGGATGCCACAGGCCCGTGCGTGTTCAGAAGATGCAATATTACAGAATTGGACGGCATCCAAATTATTGAAAGCGAAGCTGTTTTTACAGACTGCCATTTCCAGAATTTCCGTTGTGAACAACAAAGTGCCGCTGTCAATTGCATGAACTGCGACCCCGTGTTCACGAGTTGCGAATTTGACAATAACAATGGTTCGGCCATCAGTTCGCCTGCCAATGGGCAAACCTCGCCGCAAATTACCGACTGCATATTCTTTTGGAATGTGAGTATGAGTAACAACCCGCATATCAACCTTGGACCAGGTTCACAAGACAGCATCCGCATCGTGAACTGCACTATCCACGCAGGAGACGAAATGGCAGGCGGCATCAGCATTTCCGACCTTATGGGGACAGGCGACACCAAAATCCTGTTGAAAAACAATAACATCAACAACAACCGTTATGGCTACAACCAACAAGGCTATCACCTTAGTTCAACCATCATTGGAAACACGTTTGACCAAAACAAACTCGGAACCAATCCCATGAACGGAGGAAGCGGTATCAGCATCTACGGCATGGACGAGAATAACAAGGCATATATCCGCAATAATATCATCACCAAAAATCATTGGGGTGTTACTGTTATCAATGCCGCCGATGTCGACCTTGGAACCGAAGACGATTGGGGTAACAACTTGATATACGACAACGGCCACGTCATCAATTATGGGGCGAACTACCAATATTACGACATCTACAACAATACCCCCAACGACATCATGGCTATCGGCAACTACTGGGGTACTGTAGACGAGCAAGAGATAGAAGAACACATCACACATCAATACGACGACCCAAGCTTGGGGTTGGTCAACTATATTCCTTTTTCCACCGATGATGCCATTGAAGAGTTGGAAAACACCGCTTTCGAAGTTTGGCCGAATCCTACACAAGGCCCATTCTTGGTGGAAGGCAAAGGAAAAGTAACCATCACAAACACACTTGGTCAAGTCGTCTTCACCAAGCAAATTGATGGCAAGGAAACGGTTGAACTGCCACGTGGTTTGTATCTCATCGTTTTAAACGGAATAACACATAAAATCGTTGTTGAATAATTAGGCTATGTCAAAAACCATCGTCAATATCATCGACAAAAGCAACCCGTTGCCGGCTTACCTTTTCACCAAGGAATTCTATGAAGAAGGCGACGGATTGCTGTTCATCTCTCCCGAAGAGGAAGCCGACTGCATCCAACTCCTCACCCAACAGCTGGAGGTGGACGAAAACCATGTGCAGCGCATCATCGTAAAGCGTTTTCAAGAGAACTTCCTCTATGAGCACATCTGCCGTACCATCAAAAACGAGTTGGATAACGACACCCAGTATTACCTTAATCTGGCGGGAGGCAACCGTTACATGACCCTCTCGGTGCAGCATGTGTTTGAGGAGTTCAACACCCTGTTTTTCTATACTCAGACGCGTGAGAACCAGATTGTGAAGACCATCTTCGACCACAGCATCTACGACGACGACGATGAGGTCTTCCCCATCAAGCACAGGATGACGCTGAAGGAGTATTTCGGGCTATACGGGCTGCAGAGCGATGTTGATGAGCCACGCAAACAGGTGAAGGAAACGTCATTCTCGCAGCATCTGTTCACCATGTTTTCGCAGAGCTTGTTGGGGCGTGGTGACTATGAGGTGATGACTGCCTTACGCGAGAGGTACCGCAATTGGAACTGCCTTCGCATCGCTGAAGCAGAAAAGCCCATCAAAGACAATATGACTGCCATTCCTGCCCTCAGCAAGTTCTTGAATTACATCGGTTTCAAGCCTGAGCGAAGCGACTCGCTCCAAAGCTACGAGATGGAATACCTCACAGGAGGATGGTTTGAGGAATATGTGTATGCGCTCATCAAGGAGGTGCTCAAGCCCGACGACATCGCCATGGGCGTGCACATCTCCAATGGCGTCATCAAGCACAACAACGAGTTGGACGTTTGTTTCATCAAGGCCAACAAGCTGTTTGTCATCGAGTGTAAGACCGGGGTGACAAGCGAGAGCCTCTTCAACGAAATCGTGTATAAGGTCTGCGCCTTGAAAGAGGTGCTGCTCGGTACTAGCAATTCCTACATCTTCTCGCTGAAGAAAGACCACAAGGGCGTTTGGAAGAAGACCGCAAAATATATGGGCATCACCTTCTGCGATTGGCTTAATTTGACTAAGCCAGAGTATTTGAAGGAGATACTGAACAAGATGAACCAGATTGCCAAGGAAAGCTAAGGAAAGGCGATTCTCATTTGTCGCTCTCGCGATGTCGCATTCCACCATGCAACGCATCCCACCGCCGCATCCGCTCGTAGAAGGCTTTTAGGGAGTCTTCTTTCAAACTGTCTGATTCAATTTCGGTTTGTTCAACCTTTTCCTTTAGAGAAGGATCCTTCTTTCGGCTTGCTTCTTGGCATCCCCCTAGTAGCAGGGCGGCCAAAGCCGCCACTGCTACCATAAGGAAGCCTGTCCTCAAGATGTTTTTCATTTCCTATTCCTTATCAAGGAATTCATTTTCGGAAATGTTCTTCCGTATCATTCATCACAAGACGTACAGAAGCACCATACTCTCGGTAGTTGACGTCCACATCACGATGTTTGTCGCCAGCAATGAAATACATGGAATAAGCAAGGTCACTCGATGAAGCGGTTGAAGACCAATAAACCGCACCTGTTTGCAAATAACCCACCTGTACTCCTCTAACACGGATTCCAGCAGCAGGAAGAAATACCACACCTTTGGTTTCAAGGTTCTCCCAATCGGTCGCTGAGATAGCATTGTTACCATAATTCGCTGAATAATTGTCTGGCTGGGTAATGTTATAGGATCCATCCCAGTCATCGGGGAAAATTAGCATGCCATTGGTGCCGTCGATACATGCCGTGGCGAAGTGGATGCCTGTGGGCGTAACACGTTCCGACATCAAATAGTTCCACTCTTCTCGATGCAGGGTGCGCCAGCCGTTGTTTTCGGTGTTGCCGCCATTGCTGATGGCGTTGTAGCCCCAATCGGCTTGCCCAGTCTGGTCAAAGAGATTATTGCGGCCATTGCCGTAGGCATAATAGTCGCTGTAATGCTCGCTGGTCGACCAAGGCTGATAGGCATTGGCTCCATGGTTGTAGCCGCTGGTACCCCAGCCAAAGAGGTCAATCCAACCGTCGTATGTCTCGCCGATGTTGGCGTTGCCTTCACCAATGTAGTCCAATTGACTCTCTGCGAAACGCCAAGTTCTGGTAGAAGCCTGGTATTGCAGGTTGCCTTGGCTGAAATGCACCCTGAGGGTCTCGCTCACAGAAAAGAGGCCTTGGGTGATGCCTTCAGGCAGGTTAGGTTCTTCTCCACCACCACCTCCATTATCTGCCAAAGTGGTGAAACCAAGGTCTTCTCCATAGTAGTATTCCGACTCATAGAGCGCATAGGCGCGCACGTGGTACTGCGTCTCGGACATCAACCCTTCTAGTGTACAATTGAAGGGTTCATTGGTAACCGTGGTGGAAAGGTGGCTGTCGGTGGCTATTGGGTCTTCCTCTGTGCCCCAGCAAACGCCAAGTTCAGCAATTCTGGCTGTGGTTGAGCCCGTAATTGTGACATGCCCGCCACATTGTGCAGTGGTGGTGGTGATTTCGGTGGGCATGTAGGTGGTCACCTTGATTTCCACATTGTTTTCATTATTCTCAGGGTCTTTGCAACCCGTGAAAGCCGTTGCCAACAATATGGCAAGCAGGCTAAGTTTTATTGTTCTGTTCATAGTTTTCTTTGTTTGTAATTTGTTGTTAGAATTGGTGCTCGTAGCCTACGCGAAGCAGGAAGTTAAGTTCCGTGTAACCCATGCCAAGACGCTTGCCGGCCTCTATCTCATGGCCGTTGGGGTCATAATCCACTATGGGCTTATTGTCGAAAGAGACACCGAACGAAGTGAGCAGGCCCACGCGCAGGTGGTCATAACGGTTGAGCTCGAAGCGGCCGCCCAGTTCGAGGTTGGCACCAATGAGGCCCAACTCATACTTCTCGGGCATATTGCCGAATCCTTTCTCTATGTAAGGACCCGCTGCAACATAAAACCAGTTATAGTCGTACTCCACGCGAACAGGCAAGCGAAAATAATGACCTTGAAGGAATTGGGAATGGTGCTCGATGCCGCCGCTATAGGTCGTATAGCCCGAATTCATGAAGCGGAACTGGTAGTCGAGGCCGACGAGTAGCGACCAGTTGTCGTTGAGACCGAACTTGGCATCGGCGCCGAGTGCACCCATGTAATGGTCGATTCGGGTAGCCGAGACGCGTTCCGGGAATCCGCCCCAGCCTAATCCTGCATTGGCGATAAGAGAGACAGGCTGCCTGCCATATTGTGCGGCAGCGAACAGCGGCAGGAAGACCGCTAAGATGATAATAAGGTATCTTTTCATAATATTTTACTTTTTTGAATAAGTATGATGATTTCTTCATTCATCAAAAAAACAGATTTACTATCTGTTAAACAAATATCTTTGATACGGTTACATACTCTACACATTTTTCCCAGAGGACTGTTAAATGCAGGTCCTACAATTTGCCCACATATATTTGTTTCTTTTTCCTTTAACTCAAATTGGTATAAATCGCCATCTTTAATCTCTATGGAAACACTATCCATTTTGTCAGCAATAAAATGTTTGCTTATGTACAATACTTGTTCCGCAAGCTCTGTGCTCATCTCAATGGTTCTTTCATCTATATTGATGTTTGCAACGTCTTTTGCATACCAGAGATTTTTGTCAAAGGAGATTACTTTTAAGTAATACTGCTTTTCAACGAATTCTATTTGCAATGCATATTCAGGCTCAAATGATGGTTCAACTGTGAACCGAAAAAGATAATCGTCTCCTAAACGAGCTTGGAGGATACTATCAAAAGAATTATAATAACTCTCAATCTGTGGAATCACTTCCAGCCTATAACATAAAGACAATCTTGATTGAGCATTAAGTCCAGTTTGAATGCTCAATAGGATAACGATTACAAATTGTTTTAAATTAGTGTATTTTACCATGGCGGATAATAATAATGTTTACAACCATTCCATCCAAAAATCACACCGTTTACTCCCATATAAAAAATCATATTCATGTCACTCTTGTCTTCGAAACTATTTCTAGGATGTGTGTGATAAGCTGTATAAACTTGAGCAGGGCTATAGCCTTCAGGATATATATACAAACAGCCGTCTCTATCAGCATACATTTTTGTGTATCTGTAACAGTAATCAAATCCATTCATGTAAGGACCGTTATCCATCTCTTGACAATTGTAATCAAGATTATATCTAAAGGACTTATCTTCTGAAACGAGATAATAATAATAATCATCTAAAGGAATATCACATATTCTATAGACAATATCTCCAGCAATGGGTTCAAAATAATAACCTCTAGAGGTGTAATACCCTTTTGTTTCAACGCCGAAATACTTACTTGTCTCAACCATCATTTGCCGAAATTCTTCGTTTGTACCTTTAAAATAACAGCCATCCCATTCATTTTCAGGATTAATGGTTATAGTAAAATCCCCTTCTTTCTCTTTTGGTGGCTTATAGGATGTTATACCCCCAACCAATTGTCCAGCCAAGGCACCTACCGTGGCTCCAACCTTAAATCCCTGCACTCCACTCAAATGCGAATAATGCGAATCACCATTGCTATATAACATGCCTCCAGCATAACCAGATACATAACCTCCCGCTCCTAAAGAAGTGAATCCTGATAATGTGTATGCTGCCATAGTTCCGCTTGCTCCAAAATGAGACATAAAAGCTGTGGAGGCCAATCCTGGTGCCCCAAATGCAAAAGCCGCACCAACTCCCGCACCCACAACCGCGCCAATCCCAATTCCTGCCCATGTGCTTCCATCCCATTTCCAATTGCATGGATTATAATTCCATCCGTTAGCAGCTGTCCCTCCCAAATAAGCACATATAGCAGCACCAACAATCATAGATACAGCAAGGAAACTCTCTCCATCTGGGTCTGTATATTTCAGTGGATTATTCAAACAATAGGCATAACGGTTGAAGCTCTGCGTGTAGTCGGGGCTTTGCACGTAGTTGTCCACAGAGAGGAAACCGCTGGTGAACGGGTCGTACATGCGGCCGTTCATATTGATAAGGCCGAAATAAAGCAAGTGTTCATGCCCGGTAAAACCACGGTCGAAGAGAAGAGACTGAACGGGCACAAGCGCAGTAGTGTCAGTCTCATCGAACCCGTATGGCGTTCCCCAGGCATCATACATCACATCTTGCCGTATGTTGGCATAGCTGTCGGTTACCAATGTCCAGCTGCCTAAGTGATCAGGATGAATAAAATAACAGTCGGGGCGATAACCGTCTCGCTTCTCTTGCACACCAAACACGCCTAAAGGACCGCTGAGATAGGTCAAAGTGGTTGTATACAGATCATTGTCAATGTATTCGCAGTTATCAACATACTCTTTCTCTATGAGCGTATCACCATAAATGCTTGCTTCTGTCATGTGCAACCGTTGGTGTTCATAACCATAGATATAATCTACTGCTAACGTATCCTGCATAAGGCATGCCAACTTGTCAAAATGCGTATATTGCATACGATGCAAAGGCAAATCCTCTGGCGTTTTGGCTTGAGCTATGGCATGAGGACGATTGCCCGCGTTATATGAAGCACTGTCAAATACCAAAGTGGAATGCATATACTTGCGCAACATACGTCCATAGGCATCATAATCAAAACGGGCAGTAGTGTCATTGTCTTCAATAATGCCCGTCAAGCGGTTCAGTTTGTCATATATGAAGTCTTCCCTCATGTCGTGAACATGGTCGGTTCGCGCCGCTAAATTAGCAATTTTATCGTATTCGTATGTGTTTTCTTGAATAGTGTCATTGCCATTTAGAGTCAGAATCTCCAAAAGTCTGCCTGTTTCAGGCTCATAGCTGCGTTTTGTGATCAAACTGTCCCCTGTCATATAGGTTTCAATTTGCCCTGCGGCATTCTTCCTCAATGTCCTCCATAACGGTTGATTGTTGCTGTCGGTAAGTGATGAAAGATGTCCTGTCGTTGTATATTCTTTCTTCATTTGGAATCCTGTAGGATAGGTTACAGAAGAAACACGTGATGCAAAATCGTAGGAGTAACTCGTATAGTAATAAGTGTTGACCCGCATTTCGCTGATTAGATTTACACGGTTCACATTGTCATAAGAGTACATTATGACTTGCTGTTTGCCATTAAAACTGACGTAATCCAATAGCCCAAGTTTTCCTGGGTTTCCAAAATAACCGTATATAATACTATCGGTTTTGCTTGTTTCAACGTCATGTTCATAACATTTGACCATACGTCCCAAATTATCATACTCATAATCCGTGTAATTGCCTTTTGGTGTTTGCGTCCACACCAATTGTCCATATGCATTATATCGGCTTTCGACTTGACCATAGTTAGGATCTATGAGAAAAATTCGGTTACCAGCATCATCATATTCCAAATTGATTCTAGTGTTTTCGTCACTACCAATCTGCGTCCATCTCATGGAACCATCGGAATTATAGTCATATTGCACCGCATTCCAATCCTCATCAGTACTCTCCACGGTCCATCCAACAACATTGGCGGTTGTAGTGGTCACAGATGGAAAATCAGGATCAGTCCAATAAACGTGTTGTGTGGTAAGTCCAAGATAGAAATTGCTTTCGTCAAGTCCATCGGGATGATTAGTCACTACGAGTCTGTTATAATTGTCATAACGATAGTTTGTCCAATTAATTTGGGCGTTGGGGTCATTCCCAAAGTAAGGAAGACTTTCACGAACGAGCAATCCTTTTTCATTATATAAATAGTCTTTAAACACCAGTTCCGTAGCCATACCAGGAGTAATAGTTCTTAGTTTGGCTCCTGTAGCGTCATAATAAGTGCGTGTCTCTCCTCGCCCTGTGTCGACGCTCCATTTATAATACGACGCACCCAACGGGGCATTGGTATCGTTGTTATCAACCCAAGATTTCCCACTTTGAGCAACGGTTCCATCAGGGTTAAACACAGAACAAGTTGTCCCCAATGGTGTTGTTACATATCTTGTAATTAACCCATTACAATCGATTTCCTTTTTAAGGAATCCATAGTTGTTGTCATACTCATAATTTGTCTCATAACCAGCCGTATTGGTCTTTTTTGTAAGGAAACGTCCATCTGCACTATACTCGTAGGCTGAAGACTGCAAGGGTAAGGTATGCGCCAAATCACGATGATATTTTGCTATAACCGAACCAGTCCAATAATATTTGAAATAATCTATTGTCGCCAAGGGATCTGAAAGATTTTCTTCCCCACTTGGATAATACGTAATATTTGAGGGCAGGAATGGATTGTATGCCGACCCCTGTTGGTAATTATATACAATCAGCGATTTCTCGTCATCATAGCCTCCTAGTCTTTTGGTCAATTCCTTCACCCTAAACGGACGGTTGATGACCCATGCGTTGATAAGATCCGAAGTTTCTCCTATATAATCTGTATGTGTAATGGATTGGAATTCACACGAATCAACACAATTTACCGTGCTCCTGGCATCGGTTCCTTGTTTGGTATCGATTTGCTTCAAGATGTTGTAGCAATTAAACAAATCGCCATAAAATACCAAAGTATCGTTATAAGTGTTTTCAACAATCACTTTTTTCAAGTACTCTCCCGCATAGTCTGGATTATAGTGGTCGGAAACCTGTTTGGTGACAACTGGCACGAAGATTCGCGAATAAACAATTAAGTTAGAAGGATGGTATTTGTATAATAACAAATTGCTATTTTCAGTTCTTGAAAGAATATTGCCACCTGTGTTTTTGATTGTTGTGGTTTTCAAGCCTAAATAAGGTGTATAGTATGGAAGACAATGGTCAAAAACCTGTTCAACGGTTTGCTGTCTTGTCCCACCTAAGTAACTTTCAACCGATGTAGCTTTAAATCCAAGGAGACCTCGGCCGCGTTTGTGTACCAATGCATTTTGGTAACTATATTGAACCGATGCAGTACGATCAGGACAATAAATATTGTATGAGGTCACTTGTCGTAGGCCTTTCATCGGCAGGCAAATTGTGAACATGTTCTGAGCCATTTCTTCGGAAGTCTGTCTAGTCCTTCTATAAAAGTCTGAGGCAGATGCTCCAGAAAGCTTGGGCATGAGGTAATCATATTGGAATTTGTTACAATTACCCATGCCATCGGTAACAGAGACAACTGAATACCGGTTAGTTATAGGATTAAGAGAATACAAGGTGGTGCCGCTGAATATGCTCATATTTTCATGCCCGAGAAAATTGCCTGTGCAAATACTCTGGTTAGAAGTCCCACTTAACCCCATATCACTCAAATTTACGTTCTGTATGCTGGCAAATTGTGCTACACCATTTTCCCATCTTAGAGGAGCATATAAGAACTTCATTTTATTATTCGCAGTACGGACAGCAATGTCCGATTTACCGTCGCCATTGAAATCTCCTACCGAAACAAATTCGTAGGTCGGTTCAGAAAGATACTTCAAAGAATAACCGTGATTGCCAGGGTTGCCAATTCCCATTGTTTGATTGGAGATATTATATGCAGGCCATGATAGTTCAGATTCTCTGAAATATTGGATGTGCCATCCTCCATTACCTGAGCCATCTTCCACATAAGTTAGCAAATCAAGTTTACCATCGCCATTGAAATCACCAGGGAACAATTGGTGCCATGGACTTAGCATCCCATTGTTAACTTGCTCATAGTAATAACCAGCATTGTTTTTTCTTATTCTTTTCAAACCTGTAGCATTAGTTTCTTCATCTGAATAATAAATTTCTGAAATGCCATCGCCATTGAAGTCACAAGCAAACATCCTGTCTACATCAAGCACCATTGATGAAGGAAGTTGAGTCGAAATAAGTCTGTTGCCAGTGTAGTTTATGTAAAACAATCTCGGTGTTGCCTTGTCATCGTCGCATTCTTGCACAAGAAAGCTCTGTTTGCCTTCACCCAAAAAATCACCTATAAGGATTGTTTCTTTGTACTTTTTCTTGATTTTAAATTCTCCAAAGTCTTTATCAACCAATGAAAAACTGAAAACTCCTTGGGCATTAACTAAGGAAAGATATGCATCAATATTTAATATGTCTTTTCCAATAAATGTATCATGTCGACTTGATAGAATAAGGTCATCCAAACCATCGCCATTAATGTCTGCGACATAAATCCAATCAATATCATCGCTTAGAATGATTGTACCTATATACTGGAAGATTTGTTGTCCTTCATTTACACCTTTATTTAGATAGTAAGAAGCTTTTTTGTTACCACTGTTATCTTCAAAGTAACGCAATACATCCGTATATCCATCTCCATTAAAGTCTCCTGTAAACTTAACTTTCCCATAAAACCAAGGAGTTGTTCCGTCGGCAAGACGAATGTCTTTTGTCAGTCCGTTTGTGGTGTTGCCATAGTCATTATTACCCCATTCAACAAGTGTGGGTTTGTAGCTTTCGTTTCCGCATGTGAAATCAATCTGGTTCAGTCGATGATAGTAATAACCATTTGAGAAATCAGGTGTAAAATAGTGGAATATATATTTATATAGCTCATAACTGCTTCGCTTAATCGTTATGCTATCCAATATTCTATTATGGTCAAAAGTGTTATTGCCGATGAATGTTTTCTCTTCGTCTGTTCTTGGACTATAGTAGAACCGCACAGAATAACTGCAATTAACATTAGCATTGTCATTACCACCATAAATGATTTTATTTAACCAATAACAGGAGTTGCCTTTTACATATTGGTAAGCCATAAAATTGCCATTACGGTCTTCCACACGGTTTAACAACCACATGCAAACGTCATTATGCTGTTTAAAACCAATCCTAGAATCCTCCGTATAACCATAATAAGCAATATTTCCATTGGGTAACCAAACCTTGAAATAAGCTGGTCCAGTAGTTGTGTCGCAGGTATATGACACTATTTTGGACATGCCATCCACTTCTGTACGGTATTCCGTCCCATTTCCTCCATAACTGCCCGAAATACTGATGAGCCTTTGACCATCAAGAGCAAAGCGGTCATCAACAAAATCCACGCCGCTCATCTTGCCATCATGATACAGCGTTGTGCCCAAGCGGGATATACATGATATGCCTTGCAGGTCCCAACACCAACCTAACAATCCATTGCCGCCTTGGTTGTTATAACCAATTGCAAGGTTTGGCTGGAGGCCTCCCAAACCTTCAGGAACTTGTAGAGGTATGGTATAGGTTGCACCTCCCAAGCCGCTCACATCGACAGAACCGCCAATGGCTCCTACAACAACCTCAGCATCTCTGTAATTTCCATTTGTTCCGATTTCATCTTTCTCTTGTGCTTTCAAGGAGTAGGAGCAAAACAAGAGAACTAGAATAGCGTATAATGTGTTTTTCATAATTATGACTATTTTATTGTTTCTTAATTACTTTCCATACGTGTGTCTCTTTGTCCACGGTTAGTTTAAGCAAGTACACACCAGAAGCTAACCCGGAAAGGTCAAATGATTCCAAAGAGTTTGTCAGGATTCTTTTCTCCAAAACCGCGCCTGAAATATGGGTAAGCGTAGCTTCTGCTTTTTCGCTTGTATCGCCCTTAATCTCAACAAAAAACTTATCATTAGTCGGATTGGGATACAAGTTCACTTCCATTGTTTCAAAGAAATCCAATGCAGAGGGAAGTAGTTCTTCGCTTGCCTCACCGGTATTTTCCATCCTATTAAATAATATCTCCCTATTTATCCTATTTCCATCCAAATCATAGGAAAAGGCAACCGTGTGAGTCTGTTGTGCATGGCAGATAGGCAATGCACCTATTAAGGCAATCAATAGTGCCACAATTCTAAGTTGTCTATTCATTTTTTCTAATTTTATTAACTGTAAATACCTTTTGTTTTTACTTGTTATTATTGTATTTGTTGCCCGTCTCACATAGAATTGCTGTCTTCTCGATTTTCCACGAAAGCAATCCCTTTGTAGGCATCTTTTTTATTTCGTGCCTCTCACAGGAGGCTTCACCTGATGAATTTGTTCTTCCCTTTCATTGCATAATGGTTTTTTCCATTAATCCGTCACCGTAAATTCACCATAGTACTCATCCCCATCTAGAAGCGTGAAAGTGACGATGTAATCTCCTGTATTGGGGACGTATAATTGGATGCCGTTCGGGGTAATGGTGGAATCGGCCTGAACATAGCCACCTGTGGAAGTAGTGACCTCTATGTCCACCTGGCCGAGGTTTTCGGTGAAGACAACAGAAAGTGTATGCCCATCAATTGAAGCAAGAATGCTTCCACTTTTATCGACACCTCCATGTTGAGACTTCTGTATTGTTAATTTAGGAGTTCCCTCTCTTTTCTCATTTTCTGTTCTGGCAACGCTGTTGGCGTAACATAATGCTCCCGAAAAGACCAAGCAAAGCATCAGAACCAATGTTGTTACTTTTTTCATCGTGTATTAGGTTTAAAATCACGATGCAAAAGTACCGGGGCTCTAAAACCCCTGCAAGAACATGTTGGTTAGGATTGGTTAGGGTTTTTGACTAACGTCTTATTAATCAAATGAATGAAGAATCCTTGGCCATACCCATCAAGGTGATGGGAAGCGGATTCTCGCTGCCAAATATCTTACGTATTTTACCATTGCGTTCAAAAACCGTATTGTAGGTACGCTGCATCAAGGCCGCAACATCGGCATCGGTTAACCCCAACAGATAAAGGCAACAATAGTCAAGGTCGCTATTAGTTAGTTCGGGATAAGCCTTTTTGAGGCGTACGGTAAATTGTCCGAAATGACGGTCGACTGCTAAGCGCAAGTCCAGCAACTGCTGCTTATCCAAAGCGGCATTCTTATAGATGATATAATCAATTTTAGATTTGAACTGCCCTTCGTTCACCCGCTCCATGATGAGATGGCAAATAGGTTCATCGTTGAACGATGATGCAATTTCGTTTTTTGTGACCAAATCATCCAATTGCTTGATTTGATCTTTCAGTTCGCGTACTTCTTGGTTGCTTCTTTTCAACCGGCCCGAAAGCGCAGCTTGTTCCATACGATGGGTTTGTCGCTCGGATTCAATTTCTTGTTGGTGGTGTTTTTCTTTATCCTTCAACCGGCTCTTCCCTCTAAGTTTCGCAAAGATAGTTATAAACAATATGATTATAATAGCAGTAGGTACAATGATGCCAATGATTTTTCTCACAGCTTCCTCTCGTTCTTTTTCAGCCCGTTTCTCCTGTTTTTGGGTCAAATGGTTCTTAAACAATTCATTGATCTTCGAAACATCTGTCTTCTTTTCAATTTCCGCCATGGTGTATTCTGCAAGAAAAGAGGCATACTGCCGTGCTTTTATGGAATCACCTTTAATTTGATATATGTCACACAAATTCTCAGCCGCAAGTATTTTTGATTGAATATCTTTTTGCTGTTCAAATATAGTTTCTAAGTAAAAGCGTGCAGAATCATATTGTTTTTCTTCAAACAAGATATTGCCAATAGTCAAAAATCGAGTTAATTTTTCTTCTTCATCAGAAGTTAACGAGACCACATATTTTAAATCTTTTATGACAGAATCTATACAAATACCTGTATTATAATTAAGCAGAGCTTTTGTTGCAAATATATCCCTAAAATGAATATTATCATAATCAGGCAGGTTAACTAAAGCATTATCATAATAGAAAACCGCGCTATCTGTTTGGTTGGCAATGTCAAATTGTATTCCCAAATTATATAATAATACAGAGATTCCATAAATGGAGGTTGGCTCTCGCTTACAAAAAAGCAGTGCTTGTTTATAGCACGTAATGGCAGGCTCTGCCAGCAATTGTTCATTAAACATCTCTCCAAGACGACCATATGTTAAAGCCATAAACCTAGCCTTATGTCCTTTCAAAGCTTCGTCTTCGTAACGGCTTTCCATCAGCTCCAAGTCTTTCAGGTATTCTGCACAAGCCTGCACGATACTGTCGTTTTCGTAGTAGCCTACGCCGTTGATGTAGTGGGCACGGGCGGTGAGGAAGGCGAGGTTGGGGTTGAGGTCGAGGTCTTTTTTAATCCCCCCGCCCCCCTTAAAAGGGGGAGTCTGACACACAAGGCTGTCGAAATAGGAAACGGCTTGTAGCAAATCCTCTCGGTTGGTCTGCTCATAGTCGTTTTTATAAAGCAACTCCGAAATCAGCACCTGGCAATAGTGCCCGTCAAAGGTATCAAGGGCTTCCGCCTCGGGACTAACCACAAACTCCTGCAGCATGGATAGCGCACTATCCGGCTGTTTCCACATCATGCTGTCGATGGCGGATAGTTCATGTGACGGCCCTTCGACGTTTCGACTTTGCTCAGCAACCTCAGGCTCAGGGACCTGCGTTTTGCTGTTGCAGGAAGCAAAATGATATAACAACAGCAATAAAACGATACCTATGACATTCGAGCACCTTTTCATTTCATTCAAAACGAAAGACGCTCCAAATATACGACTTTTTCTTGACCTATTATAAGACGAGAATCCAAGCCGAATACCATAGCCCTATTGTCGGAAAAATGCCCTGCAGGAAAACCGAAACACAAGGGGTAATCGTAGTCGCTGACGGCTTCGGCAATCACTTCTTCGACGGTCTTTCCGAAAGGATCGGTATTGTCGTGAATCTGCGTCAAACCACCCACAACGAGAGCCTTCAGATGCGAAAGTATGCCTGCTCGTTTCAAGGCATGCATCATGCGGTCGATATGATAGATGTATTCGTCCACATCTTCTATAAAGAGTATCTTCCCATCCGTTTCAGGGAAGGTATCAGAACCCATCATGCCATACATAACGGAAAGATTGCCACCAACGATTTCGCCTTCAACCTCACCAAAACGATTGAGCGGATGTGCAGCAAACTCATAATGTAGGGTGCTGCCCGTCAAGGCATCATAAAGCGACTGTAAGGCCTCTGGGGTCTTGTGCTCCAAGAAAAACGGCATGGAAGCATGAAGGCTTTGACAGCCCAAACGACTCAATTTGCCATGGAATACCGTGGCATCACTGAAGCCTATAATCCACTTCGGATGGGAAAGAAAATGGCTGAAGTCGAGTTTGTCGATGATGCGGATGCATCCATAACCAGCTCGGGCAAACCAAATGGCATCGATGTCATCGTTATCCATGTATCCTTGCATGACAGCCGCACGAAACTCATCGCTACCCGCAAAGATATGGTCGATGGAATACAACCTGTCGTCATAAACGGGAACAAAACCATGCTCTTCAAGCCAATTGATGGCAAACAACATCTCGTTAGGCTTGACCTTTCGCGCCGGGGCTACAATAGCTATTTTTGAGCCTGCTTTTAAATAGGGAATCTTTTTCATTCTTTAATGATTTCACTTTCCTCCAAAGGCTCGCCGTCGTATTTCACTTCCTTGCCATGGTCGTAAGTGATGGTGAAATACAATTGTCCCGTATCAAGATATTTCTTCCAGTCGCCATGCTTCACACCAACGGCATATTTTTGTATTTCACGCAGTTTCCCGTTTTCGTAATAGAAGAAATGCTCGCCATCAGGATAACCTGCATTGAATGAACCTCTGAAGGCCAACTTGTCGTTGTCGTAGTACGACACCCACTCGCCCACTTGCTTGTCGTTACGGTATTCGCCCTGGGTGCGCATATCGCCTATTTGCTCAGTCCACTTGCCATTCTTCATGCCATCGAAATAGGTGCCTGTCACGATCACATTGCCTTTGGTGTCGTATTCCTTGTAAGGGCCGTTGGGCAAACTCTTGTAGAACTGCTCTTCAATCTGTTTCTGTCCGTTGTCGTAATACCATGTCCAAGCACCATCGGGCTGACCTTCCTTGTAGGTTCCTATCTCCTGCAACTGTCCGTTATGATAGTAGAACTTCCACACGCCCGAGCGTTCGCCGTCGATGAAAACACCTTCGGCACGCAAGGTGCTGTCGGAATAGAACTCCTTGTATTCGCCACGACGCTTGCCATCGGTGTCTACGATGCCCTCGCCCACCAAGGCACCTTTCTTATAGGTCTGTGAGTTGATCACATTGCCTTCTTCGTCAAACTCACGCCACACGCCTTCGCGTTTGCCGTCGCGAAACGATGCCTCACGTCTCACCTTACCGTTGGGATAATACTCATGTTTCACGATGAGGGGCTTCTGGTCGCCTTCGAGCACTTGTTCCACATCGTTCACATATTTGGTAATCTTCTTCAAGTTGCCTTTTTCGTCATATTCCTTGTAGAATCCATCGCGCAAGCCATGACGATAATAACACTCGGTGTGCAAACTCCAATCGTCATAGAAAGTCTTCCAGTAACCATGTTTCTTGCCTTCGCGATCATAACGATTCAAGGCTTCGCGCGTCATGATGAAACCCTTTCGATAGGTGACAATCTCGCGCAACAGTCCGGTAGTATCAAAGACAGGTGAGATGCCTTCTTCCAAACCATTTTTATAGGAGATTGTTTGCATCAGATGACCCTTTCGGTCGAATCGTTTGCCTTCGCCTTGTTTGACATCGTTCACATAGGGCTCCATCAAGATGTCGTCTTTACCTACGGTAAAGCGGGGTCCGTTTTTCAGGTCTTTGCGGTAGTTGACCACCAAAGTGGTGTCGCCCGTTTCGGAGAAGAACACCCAGGTGCTGTCGAGCAGGAAATCCGTGCGCTTGCCGATGGATTTCAGCTGACCGTTCTCATAGTAGGTCTTCCAAAGTCCGTCAGGCTTGCCGTCGCGCAGTGTTCCCTCGCTGGCTATCTGTCCATTAGGATAGGTATAGGCCTGATATTCAGTCTGTGAGTATGCCTCACAACCGAAAATCAAACCTAAAAGTACCATCCAAATAATGCTTGTTATCCGCTTCATTTCCGTTCAAAATTCGGGTCAAAATTAGGTATTTTTCATGGAATAGCGATACCTCTGGTCTGATTCGATTGAAAAAACACTCGGAGTTTTCAACATGGCAATTATCAATATTTCATTTTTTTAATTTTAAATTTCAAATTAATTGAAGAATGATACGGATGTTGATAAGCTTGTGAATTGGTTGAAAACTTTTCAAAATAGTTCTTGGATTAATGATTTTTGATTTGAGGTAGGCATGGCTGAAATTAATAAGGTTTTATTTTTCAGCCTTATTTATGCTTTTTTGTTTATCCGTTGAAAAATGAAAAATTGGATAAAAACGACCCCATTTTTTTGAAATGATGTTGATTTTTTCGTTTGAATGGGTCGAAAAAATGTTGATTAATTTCTTCCATGTTTTTGTCGACCATAATGAAAAAGTTTTCAACAGAAATAGTGTTGATAACTTAATATTATATTGACAATCAATTTATTAGTTTATAGTTGTTGAGGTTTTGTAAGCGGGTAAGTCTTTCAGAAATAGTGGGATAGAAAGGTGGCGCGTGACGAAATTATGTAATTTTGCGAATCGAATTATCAACAGCAGAAAAAATGGAACAAATCATCCCCATAGCGAGCGACCATGGTGGCTTCGAAATGAAGCAATATTTGATTGAAAAACTGATGGAGGCCGGTTATCAAGTCAAGGATTATGGTTGTTACGGTCCTGAAAGCGTCGACTATCCCGACATGATTCATCCTTTGGCGAATGCCATTGAGACAGGTCAATATCCTTTGGGCATCATCCTATGCGGAAGCGGCAACGGTGCGCAGATGACGGCCAACCATCACCATCATGTGCGGGCTGCCTTGTGTTGGAACGTGGAACTGGCCAAATTGGCGCGTCAGCACAACGATGCCAACATCCTTGCCTTGCCGGGTCGTTTCATTCCCAATGAATTGGCTTGGGAGATGGTAGAGGCTTTCCTTCATACCGATTTTGAAGGCGGTCGCCATACGAGAAGAGTTGCAAAGATAGAACCTATTGAAGACCATGACGATGAGTGATCCTATTACTTTATTCCAACAAGGCTGCGAGAAGGCTTTCGACGAGGAGCATTGGCAGAAGATCAACTACAGCACGGGTTGTTTCGAGAACAGCTTTGCCAAAGGCAAGGTGAACTACCGCAACCTCGACCTGGAGAAGCAGCGTGCCTATACCTTGAGGAATAAGTCGCTGTTGGGATTGGAGAAGCTGCTGGTCGACTTTGAGACGCATTTTGTCGAAAACGGTGGCAAGGTGCTTTGGGCGCGCAATGCCGACGATGCCTTGACCATGATTTTCGACCTGATCCGCAAGGAAAAAGCCAATGCCATCACGCGTTCCAACTCCATGGTGCTCGATGAGATTGAACTCAATGGTTTTTTGGAGCGGAAAAACATCCGTGTGGTGGAGACGGAGATAGGACGCTTTATCCTTCATGAAGGGAAACAGAAGCCTTATCATCCTCTTGCCCCTTCCATTCACTTGTCGAAGGAAGAGAACAATGCCATACTCACGGATGCTTTCAAGCTGAAGCCCGACAGTTCTGCGAAGCAAATCGTCAACTTTGTGCGACATGAAGTCAATGTTGAGTCGAAGGATGTGCCTATTTGCATCACAGGTGCCAACTTCCTGCTCTCCGATGTGGGTGGCGTCGTGTTGACCGAAAACGAAGGCAACATATTGAAGTTCACTTCTTCGGCTCGAATTCACATTGTGGTGGCGGGCATTGCCAAGGTGATTCCTACCTTAGATGACTTGGCCGTGTTGTTGCCTTTGCTTTCGTTGCATTCGCATGGACAAAGCATGGCGGCTTGCAGCAGCATCACCTTTGGTCCGGCCACGACGGGCCAAGGTCCCGAGCAGGTGTATGTCATCCTGTTGGACAACAACCGCTCTGAATTGCTCTCGCATGAGAAACAGCGCAAGGTGATGTCGTGCATACACTGCGGTGCCTGTGTGAGTGTTTGTCCCGTGTATAAGAACATCGGTGGCTATTCCTACGGCAGCAAGCATATTGGCCCTATGGGTGTAGTGATGACACCTTTGATGGCAGGCATGGAAGAGTACAGCCATCTGAATGCTGCCTGTGCCTTGTGTGGCAAGTGTGTCGACATCTGTCCCGTGAAGATTCCTTTGGACGACTTGATCATAGAGAACCGACATCTGGCCACGACCGAGAAGCAAGGCAATGCCCGTTTTGATGCCTTGATGAAGACCATGGTGTGGCACTGCAAGTCGCGCAAAAAGATGGACGGCCCGATATTCTTCAAAAAGTTGGAGATGAAACGCCTGTTGGGTCCGTTGTGGGGCGACACCCGGCCTTTGCCTGAGTTTGCCTCCAAGTCGTTCAGCCAGCAGTGGAGGGAACGCAATTTGTGATTAGAAATGGACCGTTTATGTCATTCCTATAAAGGCAAGTGCGATGGATAGGAATCTATAAACGGTCTATTTCTTTAAACTTATAGTATTCATTTACCAGGCTCCTATACCCTAGCGCCTTCAGTTGGGCATAATTGACCCTGTAGTTTGTCTTGTTGTGTCTTCCTGTGCTCAGAAAGCGGATGTACTGCTGAAGGTAACGGTCAATTTCGTTCAAGCCATCCGTTTGGTTGATGACGGGAAAGAACCACCGTGACCAGGTGAGGTTCTCTGGGTCATCGCTCTCGAAGAACTTGCGGTTGAAATAGTTGATGAGGCCTTTCATGGCTTTCTCGGGCTCGATGTGGTTCTTATGGCTCCAACGCAACAACGACCGCGCCTTGCGCGAGATCTTACCTTTCATCTTCTTTTTGGTAGCTTCCGAAATATCGATGTCGTGACCATGGCATTTGAATCCCAAAAACTCATAGGCTTCGTCAGGCGAATATACTTTTTCCTTGTCGGGGTTGACCTCCAAATGATACTGTGCCAAAAAATGGCACATCTTCTCTTTGTATTGTTGGAGCGTGTCATAGTCTGGCGCAAACATGATGATGTCGTCGGAATAGCGGGCATAAATGACGTTGGCGTCATGGAAATAATGGTCAACCTCGTTTAGATACACATCGGCAAGGAATGGCGAGGTGGGTGTGCCTGCCATCACCCCATGGCGTTCTTCGATAATATTCTTGTTGAAGGAAACATTCGGGTTGGTCAGCATCTGTTCGAAGAATCCATAAAGCGGTGGGTCGTCGGCGAGCATCTCCTTGAGTAGGGGCAATAGGATGTCGATATCGATGGAGTTGAAATAGTCGTGGATGTCGAGTTTGTAGGCCCACATCTGTTGACCTCTTATAGCCTTGTTGAGTTTGAAGATGGCATCATGAGCCTTGAGTCCACGGCGGAAGGCGTAGCAGTTAGGTGCCAAGCGGTCGTCGTACTTATAGAGCAGGAAGGCAATGAGTTTGAGGACGAGCATCTCGTCGGGTGCGAAGCTGTAGACCACGCGTTTCTTTCCCGAACCCATCTTGTTGATCAGTTTCTTGGTTGGTATACCTAGACCTTCGCCTTGAGCGATTCTCAAGGCCAGAGGCAAATACTGCTGTTGTTCGACAAAGGCATCGGCTTCGTCGAATTCATGCCAGTTAAAGCGGCCTTTTTGGAGGCGATAGGCCAGGAAAGCCTCCCACGTCTCCTGTTGGGTCAGTTGGGTGATAACAGAGACACGAGACACGGGTTTTAATCCCCCCTGCCCCCTTAAAAGGGGGAGTTGCTCCGTGTCTCGTGTCAAATTCATGGTATAATAAGCAATAAAAGGAAAAAGGGGAGAGATTTTGAATCCGCAAAATTGCGGATCACGAGAGGGTACCTTGTCGGGTTGCCTGCAAAACCGTCCTTTCGTGGCAAGGCTGCCTCTTTCGGCAGGCGCAGCGTTGCTGCATCCCCTTTTTCCTATTCTTGATGGTTACAGGAATTTACGGATGCGGCTGATGACATAGTCGCGTTCGTTGGGCATCTGCGTGTAGAAGTTGATGTAGGGGATGCCCATTTTCTTGGCATACATGCGGGCAATCAGATACTTCACGTTGCTGTCGTGGCTATGGCCTTTGCCGAGCATGACTACGCCTTTTGGTATGCCTGCCTGTTGTAAGAGGAAGGTATAGGGTTGTCCCCATTCAGCCTTATAGGCTTGGGTGGGACGGGTCTCATAGAGTTGGAACTCGTCGTTGGCGAAGCCTACGAGGTCGGTCACGGCGACATTCTCTCTGATGCCATAGAGTGGGAATTCGGTGTTCAGGATCTCTTTGAAATAGGCTCTCCATTGTTCGTCGGTCCAGTCTCTCTCTTCTTCCGTCACTTTGGGTTGAGGTTGGGAGGGCTGTGATGGTTGCGTCGTTTGGCTATGCGGTTTGGCGTTTTCCGCGATGGTTTCAACGATGTTTTTAGCGATTTTTAGAAATCTCATAGTGTTGTTTTTTAGGGGTTAGTGGGGCAAAGGTATGTATTTTTCATTAACAGCGTATTAATTTGTAAACAAAATAATACAAAAAACCCCGCCACGGCAACCGCAGCGGGGAAAAAATGCAATACTTATGAAAAAATACTCTTGTTTCTTTTATTCCTTCACCACCTTCCGCACGCACTTCCGCCCATCCGTGTCGGTGATGTTGACGAAGTAGATGCCCGTAGGCAAGCTGCTGATGTCGACGGTGATGCGCTCACCCTCGCCCGTGGCCACGGCCACGCGTTGGCCGAGCGTGTTGAACACTTCGGCTCGCTTGAGGTCCTTGCCCATAATCGTTACGAAGCCAGTTGTAGGGTTGGGGTGGAGGGTTGCGAAGGCGGTGGCTTCGTGGTCCTCAAAGTCGGTGTTTAGGCTGGTCTGCCCCCAGCGCAACGGGTAGTTGGGGATGGTGCAGTAGCAGGTTCTCGATAGATGCAGGAGGGCGGTATAATTCGGCCTGTCCCGTTCTTCCTCGAATTCCGCCCATCCGTAATAATAGTTCTCGCCATCGAAACGTCTTAGCGCTACCTTGTAAATTAAAGGAAAAGAGTTGGGATAAGGGCGGTATATCTCCGCATAACAACTAGTGGCCCAGACGAGGGACGTGTCGTTAAGCGGAACGGAAGCGTCAAAATAGAAATTGTTTGGTAAATTGGGGTCTGACTGATGCTGCAAGACCAAGGCACAGGCTTGCCAGTCGTTCACTGCGGTAAACTCTGAAGCGAAGGTCCAAGCCCCGCTTCCTGGGTTCCAAGTATTCCAAAAAATGTCGGCAATGCTGTCGTTGTCAATGTCGATGTTCCAGGTGTCGCCAAGCGTCTTTACAACCCAAGTGTTGGGGTCATATTCTCTATAAACCAAATCGCATCCTGTTTGCGCCTGGCAGATTTGGATGCTGGCTATTGTCAAGAGAATGATCATCGTTTTTTTCATTTTTGCTTATGTTTTTGTGTTAGACAACTATTTCATGGTAAGGGATCTGGACAGCGCTGCATGATGACCGTCAACTCCCCGCCGCTATTTACTTGGAAAGAATGGGTGATTTCGAAGAAATCTGTAGCTCTAAAAGTCACCTTTTCATTACTTTCTATTTGTACGGGTTCTATGCTAGAAGATACGGTAATGCTCTTTTTCACCCCATAATCAAAGTATTTTAAATCGGATTGTTGTGCTATGATTTCTTCAGTGTCACAATCCCAATTTAACTGATAGACATTAATATAATCAATAATCAAGTTGTCTCCCTCTTTCCATTCAGGACGGCCATTTAAACTATATGATTCTAAGGCATACCTGTCAATAGAATAGCCAACTTTTAGTGTCAAGGGGTGTCTAGGAATACTGTCCGGATTATAATATGAATCCACTATATTTTCATCGCAATACCAAATAATATGTTCGGGTAACCATTCGCAAGCAAATGTGTGCCAATGAGAAAGTGAATCACCAATCATTAGAAACTTTCTGGCTTGACTCACCGATTCAATTGGGTGAATGTTATTAGATTCTTTATTAATGTACAAACCTGAAGTAAAACAGTTTGGATTTCCTGTTCCATGAGGGTGCGGATTATGATTCCAGTAAGAAGAAGGGTTTTCAAAATCCCAAGAAAACTCATATATGTCAATTTCTTCATAATACCGGTCACGCATTCCATCCCATAGCCAAAAAGAAGATTTTGCACCTCTGTGTATCGGTACTTGACATTTTATTTCAAAATAACCATAACGGAAAAGTGGAGGAGGAAGATTATCAGATTTCGAAGATGAATCAGAAGGAGGGGATTCTATACATCCTGAATAATAATACAGGTGATTGTGATTAGGGTTACATTGGTACGTGATGTTGTATGTTTTTGGTGGTATGCGATAGAAATTGGGCTGCTCATCACAAAGAATAGCTGTGTCACGAATATGCTCAGAATTAAGACGTAAATAGCCTTTAGAGGCATCAAATAAACAATGATTCCATTGATAAATACTAAGATGAAATGAGTCTATAGTCACCCCCGAAGGCCAACTACTAGGGATAAACGAAATCCACTTTCCTTCAGTTTCTTGAAAAGTAGTGTCAAAATGACGGTTTGACTCATTAAAGTCATCTAACACAACCGTTTTCCAGTTTCTGTCATATGGGTCAATCTGCGCCATCATGTTCAAACAAAGCAACATAATGCCGCAAAGGTAAACAAACTTTTTCATGGCAGCAAGGGGTTTTACGGTTTTTCAGGTTCCATCAGGCCGTTTTCCTCCAAGGTCTTGCGCATGAGTTCTATCTCGCGTCTTTGGTCTTTCACGGCTTCGATAAGAAATACGGTGAGTGCATCGTAGTCCACATAGAGCAGCCCGTTCTCGTCGGCGGTTACAGCCTCAGGCAACACCTTCTTTACATTCTGTGCCGTAACGCCAGCGCAGCGTTGTTCTTCTGCCTTTACTCCTCCTTTTCCTTGGATAGGAATGTACCACGAGCCAGTGATGCTGTCGAGGACTGCGCCGGCATTGACGATACCACCCACATTTTCCATGGAATTTTCATCCGCTTTCTTGTAGTGTCCAAGGTGATAGACATAGCCTTCGCCCGTGACGAAGAAACGGTGGTCATATTTGTCGTCAGGTGGTGTCACAATCCAACATTTTCCAGTTAAGACTCCTGGAGTAGCAACAGTCACCCAATGCCAAGGAATAGTGTCCTGCGTGTTAAAGTGGACGCGCCCCGAGGGGTAGAGTTGCGTGCATTTGTCCCATCCATCTTGCAAGGTCCCAATGCTCACATGTCCATCGTTATGTACCTTAATCTGCGCCTGTGCCGCCACTGCAAGCAACACAATGGCAATTGTCAATAAAGCTTTTTTCATTGTTGTAATGTTTTTAATGTGAATGAATTAGGTTAAAAGTTGTTGTTAATTGTGATTGAAATCCCCATCGGCGGAACCGTCGGCGCTGTTAAGCTCCACAGTGTAAACACCACTGGCTGCGTTAGTAAAGGGGATGATAATTACCGATTGCACAGTAGTGTTCACCACAGTACTGTAGACAAGGCCGCCCATGCCATTGTAGATCGAAATGCTCACGTTGCCGAAGTCTTGGTTGAACCCGATGTAGACGGCATCGTCGCTGGCTCCGGCTACGATGGCGTTGGGGCCGACATTATTCAACAAGTCGCCGTGCAAGTCGACTTTTTCAAATCCTTGAGGCGGATCCGTAATTGTTTTCTCAATAATAGGCAAGGAAGGATACATTGTTTGTGGCCTGCGCTTCCACAATGCATAGACCTAAGGCGCAGAGCCCAATTAAGATTATTGTTTTTTTCTTCATGTTGAAACACTATTAAGTTTGACAAATGATTTGATAACACATGTGCTGTGATTAATCACGATGCAAAAATAGGTCATTGGATGCGCGTACGAAACGCCATCCGAACTTTTCCCTTCTTTAGATTTTGTTAAATAAATTGATTACAAATAGTTACGATTTCACCACTCCGAACTTTTTGGGCTGAAATCCAAATTCCAAGTACGAAAAATAACGCGATTTAGGAAGCAAATCATTGCTTTTTATCCAGTTCAACCATCTTGCGGACCTTCGTGCGGAGTTTGTCAAGCACACTTGTACTGATGCCTAACAACGCGGCCTCTTCCATACGCGATAACTTAAAGCGTGACAACATGAGCACACGATGTTCCATTTCATTCATTTCAGGGTATCGAAGTGTTATGGTTTCCCATAATCCGGGATACAACGCATCGAGTACTTCTCTCACGGCTTCCCAATGTTCTCTTTCTCCAAATACTACTTTCTTCAAGTCTTTGAGGGCTATCTTGTTTTTTGGGTTTTCTATGCTAAAGCTGAGTTTTTGCATGGTCTTGAACTTTTCATGAAGCATATCCGACAATTTCTGCGTTGTGTCAAGAACCATTCTTTCTTGCGCCATGTTGCTTTCGACCAAAGTCTTATTCTGTTGCATGAAGTGGAATAAGTTTGCGTTGGTTTCGGCTTCGTGCTTGCGGATTTTGGCCAAGTGAATTTGTGAAATCGTTAATGCAGTCAAACCGATAATGGCAAATATGCCAATAAAGGTGATAAAGTATTGCTTTTGTATAAGCTTTTTGTTCATTTCATTTTGCAAGCTTTCATAATCAAATTGTTGCTGTGTCCGATAAATCGCTTGTTGTTGTAATTCGACTAACAATTCAGACATAAGTTCTTCTCGTTGTTCATTATATTGCCAGGTCGTTTGAAAATCGCTTTGTTGTTTGGCAAATCGAGATAGGGCACCGAAAGCAGAAATACGTGATTCTTTCTTAATATTAGTATTTGGCAATAAATCCTCAACATGTTTAAAATACAGCATGGTAGAATCCATTTCATTGGCAGCACTGAATGTTTTTCCTATATTGAGATAATAGACAAACAATTCTGTTTCGCTCAAATTGGAGACGCACACTATCTGTCTAAGATACATTAGTGCATCATCATATCTCTTTTGCAATCGGCAAAGAACGGCATGATTATTCAAAATGTGTACTTTTAAAGTAGAAATTTGGGCTTTTTCAGCAAAATACATACTTGAATTGAGAGATATTTCCGCTTTTTCGTATTGGTTGAGAATAATATAACAAGATGCTAACAAGTTTTGGGTCAATGCTTTACCTGCATAGTGATAACCAAAGTTATCAAAGGCTTTTAATAACAATGTGACAGCCTCTTCTTCCATTTCATCGCTATACAACCCTTTTCCCATCCAATATTCCGCCTGTGCCATAGTAAGACTGTCCCCCGCAAGCCCTCCGTAATACTCGGCCTCCTTAAACGACCGCATGGCAATCTCTTTCTCGTTGTAGTGCTGCTGCACAAAGCCGCTGTAAAGCGCGGCATGGGCGGCATGGGCGTATTCTTTCTTACTAGCGTAATAGGCGGCGGCACGCTCCAGCTCGGGGCTGGTGGAGAGGTTGTCGTGGTCGTCGAAGAAATCGTCGTCCATCACGGGCGAGATCTCCTGCCCACGGTCGCCAAACAAGGCCTCGGCCTGCAACAACGCCATATCCATGCGCTCGCGCTCGCTGAAGCCCGCGGGCATACGCAACACGCTGTCGATCAGGCGTACGGTGCTGTCGGGCAGGGTGTCGGCCAAGCGCTCGGCACGCTTCACCATGCGGCGCGCGTCGCGCGTGGTGGCGTCGCAGGCGGTCAAGGCCAACAGCAGCAATAATCCTATGAGACGACGGTATTTCATCCCTGCAAAAATAAACAAAAAAGCCCCGCCACAGCAAACGTGCGGCGGGGAAAAAATGCAATACTTATGAAAAAATACTCTTTTATTCTTCTTCCTTCTGGCTCTCTTCGTACTCCTTGAGGAGGCGGTTCTGCACATCGGTAGGCACTTGCTGATATTCAGCATACTTCATCGTGAAGGTGCCACGGCCCGAAGTCAGCGAGCTCAGTGAGGTGGAATAGCGGTCCATCTCGGCCAACGGAACCTTGGCGTGGATGGTCTGGTAGTTATGGTCGCTGTCCATACCCATGACGATGGCGCGACGGCCTTGCAGGTCAGTCATGACGGCACCCATGAGGTCGGCGGGCATGCGCACGTCGAGGTCGTAGATGGGTTCCATGATCTTCGGGCCAGCGTTCTTAAAGGCGGCGCTGAAGGCCATACGACCGGCGATCTTAAAGGCCATTTCGTTGGAATCGACCGGGTGCATCTTACCGTCGTAGATGTAGACGATGATGTCGCGGGCATAAGAACCGGTCAGCGGGCCTTGCTCGAGGCGCTCGTTGACACCCTTCAGGATGGCGGGCATGAAGCGGGCATCGATGGCACCACCGACGACGCAGTTGGCGAAGATGAGCTTACCGCCCCAAGGCAGTTCGTACTCTTGCTTGTCGCGCACCTGCAGTTCGCTCGGGTCGGTGTAACCCTCGAAGTAAGGAGCCAGTTGCATGTGCACCTCACCGAACTGACCGCTACCACCGGATTGTTTCTTGTGACGGTAGCTGGCGCTAGCGCTCTTGGTGATGGTCTCACGATACGGGATCTTCGGCGAAGCCGTCTCGATGGCGATCTTATAGACGTTGTCGAAGTACCACTTCAGGGTGTTGAAGTGATATTCGCCCTGGCATTGCAGGATGTTCTGGCGCAGTTCGCGCGACATGGCTGCGATGACGGTCGGGTCGGTCTTGTGGATGTCGTTGAGGATGCTACCCAGCTTTTCGTCTTCTTGTGAGTTGACGGCCTTGACGGCGATCGAGAAGATCGGGGTCGGGAACGGGATCTCGGGGAAGGTGGCTTCGGCGGCCTTGGCGTCGACCAGCGAATCGCCGATGCGGCCGTCTTTCAGCTTGATGGTGCAGATGATATCGCCAGCGTTGGCTTTCTCGATCTCTTCACGGTTCTTGCCGCGGAAGACGAGCAGCTGCGACAGACGCTCCTTATTGCCCGTACGCGGGTTGATGAGGTCTTGGCTCTTCACCACGGTGCCTCCGTAGATGCGCATCCAGGCCACATCACCGAGGTTCTGCTCGGTGGTCACCTTGAAGATGAACAGAGCGGTCGGGTCGTCGACGCTGTTGTGGAATTCTTGGCCGTTGTTGGCTTTGATAGCCGGCATGTCGGCAGGCGACGGGCAGGCGTTGATGAGGAAGTCCATCAGACGGGTGACACCCACGCCACGCTTGGCAGCGCCGCACAGCACGGGGAACATCTCACGGTTGACGATACCCAGGTGGATACCGCGTTCCATATCCTCTTCGCTCAGGGTCATCTCTTCGAAGAACTTCTCCATCAGAGCCTCTTCACCTTCGGCGGCGTGCTCGATGAGGTTGTTGTGCAGCTCTTCGGCCTTGGCCATCTCGGCGGCGGGGATGTCCTGGATCTCAGGAGCGCCGTTGCCGTTCTTGAAGACCAGCATCTTCATCATGATCAGGTCGATGACGGCGTTGAAGTCCTCACCGGCGTTGACGGGATATTGGATAGGCGTGACCTTGTCGCCGAAATACTCTTTCAGCTCGCGGACCGTGTTGTCGAAGTTGGCGTTGCTGTGGTCGAGTTGGTTCATGAAGAACACAACAGGCTTGTTGGTGTTGGCAGCGTGACGCCAGGCGTTCTCCGTGGTGGCTTCAACACCCGATTGGGCGTTGACGGTGCAGACGGCCATGTCGGCAGCGTAGAGGCAGCTGACGATGTCGCCCGAGAAGTCGCTGAAACCAGGGGTGTCCAGGATGTTGATCTTCTTGTCGTTGTAGAGGGTGTACATCATGGAAGCGTTCACCGAAATCTGACGCTCCATCTCGATGGCACGGTAGTCGGAGACGGTGTTCTTCTCGTCGGTGCTACCTTTTCTGTTGATGAGCTTGCCTTCGAAAAGCATGTTTTCGGCAAGCGTGGTCTTACCCGATTTAGCTGCACCGATAAGGGCAACGTTACGGATGTCTTTTGTTTGGAATTCCTTCATTTTTTATCTAACTAGCTAATTATTAAATATTTACTTTTCGCGAAAAATACTTAAGTGGGCGCAAAGGTACGAAATATAATGATACCTCCACCTAATTAATTACAAATTTGTAATGGCTTCATGTATTTTACCCCATCTTTCGGCATCCATCTTCGTGCCCAAGACCTCGATGACATTAGCAGCCACGATGGCTCCCATTTGGCCACATTTGGCCAGGTTTTCGCCTTTGACCAGACCGGCCATGAATCCGGCAGCCCACATATCACCGGCACCATTGGTATCGATGACATTGGTTTTCATGGGAGGGATGGTCACCATTTCATTGCCACGCTTGATGTAGGCACCCTTGGCGCCCACTTTCACCACGGCGATCTCGCAATGTGAGGCGAGGAAATCCAAGGCTTGGAGCGATTCCATACCCGTCAGCGCGAAGGCTTCCTGCTCGTTGGCGAACACGTAATCCACGTAGTTTTCGATCAGCTGCATGAAATAGTCACGGCTTTCTTCCACCACGTTATAGCTGGCCATGTCGATGGCGATTTTCAGACCTGCCGCTTTGGCGGTCGTCACGGCCTTATCCAGCATGGTGGGATTGGCGACGAGGTAGCCCTCCACGTATAAGACATCCCAGCCTTCGAAAAGTTCGGGACGGATGTCGTCAGCACACATCTCCGCGGCTGCGCCAAGGCAGGTGGCAAAGGTACGTTCACCGTCGGCGGTGACAAGCGCTTGCACACGACCTGAAGGTGTAGCGCTCTTCAGCATTTGGGGTTTGACGTGTGTTTCGGTCATCTGCTTCTCAAAGAAACGTCCCACTTCGTCATCGCCGATTTTGCTGAGAAAGCCTGCTTCGATGCCGAGTTGGGCGAGGCCGCTCATGGTGTTGGCCGCCGAGCCCCCCGAGGCCATCTGGTTGCCAAGATAAGCCAGCTTCTTGCCAATTTCAACCGAAGTCTGGGCGTCGACGTAAGTCATGCTTCCCTTAGGGAGGTTGAGCTCTTTCAGGATGTTTTCATCGGGAATCTGGGTCATGATGTCGACCAAGGCACTTCCGATGCCGAGTATTTTCTTATTTGTCATGGTGATTTTCATTTGGAGCTGCAAAGGTAAGAAATAATCAGATTTCTCAAATGGAATCTATAAAGGTAAAAATTTACTTATTGATAATCAATTAGATAAATAAAAAATTCAATTTTTTGTATGAAAAAGATTGTCGGTATTGAAAAAAGCTGTATTTTTGCAGCCGCAAACAGAGAATTAGTTCTATGACATCGTGCAGCCTCCTTAGCTCAGTTGGTTAGAGCATCTGACTGTTAATCAGGGGGTCTCAGGTTCAAGTCCTGAAGGGGGCGCGATTTTTATGTTTCATGTTATTAATTTTTTGGCCTCCTAGATTCTCCCGAATCTAGGGGGTTTTTTTATTTCCTTCCCCTCTGCATGGCTTCCATGTTGAGGATGGCCTTGATGCTGGGAATCGGGATGATGTTGCGGAATGGATACAAGAGGTTGACCGCTGCTTTCATCCACCATTGGTAATGGATTTCGAGTTGGCAATAGGCCTTACGGAAGTTGAACTTCTCCATCATGAAGGGCTGGATGTTTGAGTGTTCGCTTACACTGCGCGTACCATCCGTTACGTACTTAAGGCCTTTTTCCTGCAGGTAGTATTGGTTCATGGTATAGAACAGCCCATAATAGGGAAACGTCTGGTTGCGTTTGTACTTGGGAAGTATTCCTATCAGGTCGTACTGACAGGCATCGTCCCAAAGCCAATTGACTTGGAATCCTACGAGTTGTCCGTCCTCTTTGTCGTAAACACCCCAACAGTCGCAGTCCTTTGTGTAAAACCGTTTGAAATACTCCTCAAAGACTTCTGTCGACATGACTCTGTCCGAAACTGCATAATCCTCGTAGGTGGCCTTGAGGATAGGATAGCCTTGGCTTTGAACTATAGAGCGATCTATCATCTTGAATTCGAGATGATCAAAAGCCTTGATGATGCGGTTTCTTGTTTTTGATGTCAGTTCTTCCATGCCTCCAAATCGGTCTTTGATGACATGCCAAAAACAAGTTTCTCCCGGGCAGTCAAAGTTGTAGGTGTTTCTTACCATGAGACCGCCTTCTTTCAAGAGTGCCCGCCAGTCCTTTTTTTCCAGTCGGGTCTCCTTGTGGGGCGCGCCGTCAAAACGCCATGCCTTACGATAGATGTGGTATTCTTTCATCAGAGACGTTTTTTTATGGCGTTGAAGGCGTAGCAGCTAAAGTAATAGAGGGCTTCGAAAAAGGGTAGTTTTTCGTTTTGGCGGTATACCTTCCACAGGTCGGCAGCGGCTTTGAATTTGTTCGAACTCGCCGATTTCCTTCTGATTCGGTAGGAGACCAAAGGCTTGTCCAATGCGTAAGCCAAAAATCCTTTTTTGAGGATGTTGAGCCAGGTTGCGGCATCTTCGCTGGTGCGGAAGCGAGGTACGACGACCTCACCCACAATAGCGGTGTCGACTATGACGGTTGAGCAGCCGATGATGGTGTTGCGTAGATAGGCCTTATAATCAAGGTTGCCTATGGTGTTGATGGATTTGCTTAGCGTTTGGCCGGTCTCGTCGATCCAATCGTAGGTTGTATAGGTGAATCCTATGCCTTTATCCAACATGAACCGAACTTGGGTTTCCATTTTTTCAGGATGCCAGATGTCGTCGGAATCAAGGAAGGCCAAGAAACGACCTTGGGCCATTTGGATGCATTGGTTACGCGTGTCTGCGATGCCCGAGTGCTGGTCTTTGGCGAAAAAATGGATTCTTTCGTCCTGGTCGGCCAGGTCTTTGACGATCTGCTCGGTCCTGTCGGTCGAGGCGTCGTCGACGATGAGGAGCTCCCAATGGGGATAGCTTTGCCGTTGCACGGATGCAATGCTGTCGGCAACATAGTTTTCCATGTTGTAGCAAGGCATGATGACCGATACGAGCGGCAGGTTTTCCACGGCTATAGGTTATTCAACGCCGAGCAACTTTTTGCCCTTTTGGCTCAGGTAAGGTTGCAGTTCTTCTTTTGAAATCTTACACAGCGGCATGCCGGCGGCATAAGGGGCGATTTCGTAGGCACCATAGCAAAACACCACGCTGTCGGTTTCGACCCAGGGCTCGTTTTCGGGCAGCGCGAAGGTCTCCTCGGGCTCAAAGAAGTATTCCTCTTCTTCGGTGTTGTATTTGTCGAAGTATTGTTTGTGGATGTTCTCGGTGACGATATGCTTGAGGCTGATGGTGTCGTCAAACATGTCGTAGCCCACGATACTGCCGTCGATCTTGCTGAAGGTGGTGCCGTAATACCAAGGCATGGGATGGGCGCCTCCAGTGTAAAGATAGCCCTCGGTGGTGTAGGTGACGTAGTGGTCGGTCTGCTCCGAAAGGGTGTAGTTCTCTTCTAAGGCCGAATGGGGTTCGTTGCCGTCTTCGGCAAAGAAGCCGTCTCTGTCTTCTTGCACAAACGCCTTGTAATCCTCTGTTTCGGGCGAGAGCATCCAATGCAAAATGCTCATGCGTAGGCTGTCGTTGTTGGTGATAGGCAGGTCAAGGTTGATGGTGTAATAAGAATAGCCTGCGTCGAACTCGTTTTCGAAATACATGCTGTCAACGAGGGTATACGTCTTGGTTTCCACTTCGTTGTCCGGAGTGTGACGGCATCCTACTGCAACCAGGAGAAGGAATGCGATAGGGATGATGATTTTTTTCATGATGGTTTTTTTGATCGGTTAATATGTCGCAAAATTAGTGCTTTTTTATAGAACTGCAAAGACAAAAGGTTTATTTCACCCATCGGTAGAGAATCTCAACAGGATGGGCGGCATGCACTCCTGTTCCGTCGAGGATTTGCTGACGGCATGAGGTGCCAGGGGCAGCTATGAGGGTGGGCGTGACGTCATCGGCCTTGTCGACGGCTTTGCGGATGGTGGGGAAGAGCACCATCTCGCCTATGGCCAACGAAGTCTTGTAGTGTTCCTTCTCGTAGCCAAACGATCCTGCCATACCGCAGCAGCCGCTGGGGATGACGTGGACCTTGGCGTTATGTAGCAGCTTCAATGCGGCTACGGTCTTCTCGGTGCCTACCAAGGCTTTTTGGTGGCAATGGCCGTGGAGCCAAATCTCGACGGCATCGGTCTTGAAGTCGTTGGCAGCGATACGTCCAGCTTTCACCTCACGCATGATGAACTCATCGAAAAGCAAGGCGTTGCTGCCTAGCCTTTGGGCTTCAGAGCGTAGCTCGGCGGGCACCAGGTCGGGATATTCGTCGCGGAAGCTAAGGATGCATGAGGGTTCAATGCCTACGAGCGGCATTTCTTCCGAAACCTTGTCTTTCAACATGTTGACATTCTTCAAGGCAAACTTCTTGGCCAGCTTGAGGTTGCCTTTTGAGATGGCGGCGCGGCCGCTCTCCACATGTCTCGGTATCTCCACCACATAACCTAATCGAAGTAGCAGCTTGGCAAAGGTCAAGCCAAGTTCGGCTTCCTGGAAGTTGGTGAACTCATCGGCAAAGAGGTAAACCTTGCCTTTTGTGCCTTTTTCGTGTTGTTTTCTGCATTCCTGTTGCACAGCTTTGCGCATCGTCACGCGGCTGAGCGTAGGGATGTCTCTTTCGGTGGAGAACTTGATGATACGCTTGATGATGTTGGAAGAGAACGTCCACGAGGCAAAGAGGTTATAGATAGGCCAGACGAGGTGTCCAAATTGCTCCACCGTAGCCATCCTCGACACGGCAAAAGAACGCAACGGCATTCCGCCGACATCATATTTGTGCTGAAGGATCTCAGAACGAAGACGAGTCATGTCGACGTTGGAGGGACACTCGCTGCGGCAGCCCTTGCAGGCCAGGCAGCTGTCCAACACCTCGGCCAGCTCTTCCGATTTCAGGATGCTCTTGTCTTTGTTGAGGGCTTGGGCGAAAGCCTCACTCCCCCACCCTCTCGTGAGAATCTCGCGCAACACGTTGGCACGGGCACGGGTGGCCTTGGTCTCGTCGCCGCTGACCTTAAAGGCGGGACAGAGCGTGCCACCGATGAGGTTCGACTTGCGGCAGTCACCGGCGCCGTTGCATTGTTCAATGCTGCACATCAGGGCATGGAGTTGGTTTTTGGCTCCCGTGGCGCCCTCCACCTTGCATTCGTCGAATGCCGCCTTCCAGTTGTAGTAGGTCTTACCCTCGCCGAGTTCTTTCTCGATGGCATATTGTTGCTCCACATCGAAACGCAACATGCTGTCCATTGGCAGGGTGTCGACAATCTTATGCAGGTTGAAGACTTGTTTGGGATCCCAGCATTTTTTAAGGTCTTGCATCAAGGCATAGACCTCGTCGCCGTAGAGCAGCTGTATGAACTCGCCGCGCAGACGGCCGTCGCCGTGTTCGCCACTCAGCGAGCCTTTGTATTTCTTGACCAGTAGGGCGGTTTGATAGGCCACCTCGCGGAACTTACGTTTGCCATCTGCTTCCTTGATGTTGATGATGGGTCGCAGGTGCAGCTCGCCCGTGCTGATATGGGCATGGTAGACACAGCTCAAACCAAGGTCGTCAAGCATCTGGGCGAAGTCGGCCATATAGGCGGGCAGTTTCTCGGGTGCCACGGCTGTGTCTTCGATGACGCCGATGGGTTTGGCATCGCCTTTCATGCCGGTGAGCAGACCCAAGCCCGCCTTACGCAGGCTCCACACCTTGCTGATCTCAGAGCCATAGACACGTGAACAGGCATAAACCAGCTTCTCCTCATTTTCCATTAATGCCTTTTCGAGTTCATCGGCAATGGCATCGATTTCGGCTTTCGTCTCGCCACGCAACTCGATGATGAGAATGGCGGCAGGGTCGCCTTGCACGAAGAAGCGGTTTTTCTGCTGTTCTACATTCTGTTTGCTGAGTTCCAGAATGTTGCGGTCCATCAGCTCTACGGCCGAAGGATGGTATTTCAGTGCGACCAAGTTACCCAAAAAACTCTTTTGCAAGGTGTCGCAATGGGCGCATACCACCATCTTCTCCTTGGGCGGCAAAGGATCGAGGTCGACTTTTATTTCGGTGATGAAGGCCAAGGTGCCTTCGCTGCCTGCCAAGACCTTGCACAGGTTGATGGTACGGTCTTCTAACGGTTTCGAGGTATTATGGAGGTCTTCGATGACTTCATCGATGGCATAGCCGCACGAACGGCGTCGCAAGCTCTTGTCGGGATAGTTTTCCTCAATCAGCCGTACCGTTTTCTCGTCTATGGTCCAAGTGATGAGTTGTGCGTAGATGTTCTGGATTAATGAGGTTTGCTGAAACTGACCGCTTATAGATTCCATCCCCGCTTGCCCCTGCTCGGAATGACATAAGCAGTCAGTTTCCCAAAAGCGGGGACCAAAGCGTTCTTCTAATTCTTTAATAGTGTATTCTTTAAACACCTCAATGCTGCCGTCACACAAAACGCCTTTGGCTTCCAGGACATGATGACGTGTGCTGCCATAGATGAGGGAATGGGAGCCGCAAGAGTTGTTGCCGAACATACCGCCTATGCAGCAACGGTTGCTTGTGGAGGTCTCAGGGCTGAAGAAGAGCCCATAAGGCTCCAAGGCGAGGTTGAGTTCATCGAGGACGACGCCAGGCTGTACCCATGCCCAGTGTTCTTCGGCGTTGACTTCCAAGATCTTCTTGAAATGCTTGCTGATGTCGACCACGATGCCGCTGCCCACCACCTGTCCGGCGATGGAGGTGCCTCCCGCTCTTGGTATAAGATGGGTCTTTCGCTCTTGGGCTTCTTGTATGAGGTAGACGATATCCTGTTCGTTTTCGGGGAAGGCCACGCCTTGCGGCACTTCACGATAGGCGGAGGCATCGGTAGCATAAGCGATGCGGTGGAGCGGATCGGTGTGAAGGGTGTACATCTTGGTTGGTTAGTCTAACTGGCTGAATATGCTGTTGTTGCTTTTGAATTCGGGCACGATGGCCTTCATCTGGGCCACTATCTTCATCGGGTCGCAGGTCTCTAATTCGGTTTGGAGTTTCTCAATCATGCCGTCCACTTCTTCGGTTTCATATTTGCGTACCACGGCGTGCATGATTTTTTCGTTGTCGGTCTTGATGGTGTTCTCCTCGTTGGCCAGCACTTCTTCGTAGAGTTTCTCGCCAGGCCGGAGTCCGGTCTCGATGATTTCCACATCAGGTCGGTGAGCCAGTTTGCGCATCTTTTCTGCCAAGTCCCAAATCTTGACTTTCTCGCCCATGTCGAACACGAAGATGTCGCCACCTTCACCGATAGCACCAGCTTCGAGGACGAGGCTACAGGCCTCGGGTATGGTCATGAAATAGCGTGTGATGCGGCGGTCGGTGACCGTGATGGGTCCGCCTTGCTCGATCTGCTTGCGGAACAAAGGTACGACGGAGCCGTTGGAACCCAACACATTGCCAAATCGCGTGGTGATGAATTTGGTTTGTCCCTGTCGGCTTTGCGTGTAAATTTCGGCTATGCGTTTGGTGGCGCCCATCACATTGGTCGGATTGACAGCCTTATCCGTCGATATCATCACAAACTTTTCGACGCCATATTCAGTGGCTAAGTCAGCCACAAGCTTGGTGCCGAACACGTTGACATATACGGCCTCGTAGGCATTCTCCTCCATAAAGGGAACGTGCTTGTAGGCTGCAGCATGAAATACCACCTGGGGATGATACTTTTCAAAGACCTCTCTCATGCGGACCGGGTCTTTCACGTTGGTGATGACGAAAGCCATACGGTCTTTCATCTCCTTGAATTCAGCCGTGTTGTTCATCTCGAACTGAAAGTCATAGAGTGGCGACTCGGCTTGGTCAAGCATGATCAACTGCTTGGGTTGGTAAAGCATTGCCTGACGGCAGATCTCGCTGCCTATGGAACCAGCAGCACCAGTCACCAGCACCACTTTGTCGCAGATTTCCCGCGACACGTTCTCGTTGCTTAAGGTAATGGGCTGTCGGCCAAGCAGGTCTTCGATCTTGATATCCTGAATCTGGTTGGTGGAGAGTTTGCCATCCACCCATTTGTCGAACGAGGGGACTGACTTCACATCCAGATTAAGCGCCAAGCCTTGTTCGATGATTTCCTTTCTTCGCTTTTCATCAAGGCTCGGGATGGCGATAATCAAGGCTTCGATGTTGTTTTTCAGGATATACTCCTCTGTCATGATCTCGTTGGGTGCATAGACTTTGATCGTATTAATCTGGGAACCAACTCGTTTTGGGTCATCGTCAACGAAAGCCTTGATTTTGTATTTCGAGTAGGTGTCCTGCTCTAATGTTCTGAACAAAATAGTACCCCCATCCCCTGCGCCATAAATGATGGTGTTTATCTTGTTGCTTACGTTTTTATAGACCTCGTTATAGAGGCGACGGATGGTAAAACGCAGCATGATCATCAGCACGAGCGTGATGAGATAATGGTATCCTATGATGGTGAAAGGTGGGTAGAAATTGACTGCAAAAGGATGGTAGAATTTGATAAACAGCCATTTGCTGAGCACAATGAACAGCAGTGTCCAAGTGCAGGCCAAAAAGATTTTCCTGATGTCGTTGAACCCCGAATAGCGCAACATGCCATCGTAGGTCTTGCTGAGCAGGAAAGAGACGAGATAGACAAGAGGGAAGAGCCAGACGCGTTTCCAGTCAACGATGAGGTTCAATTTGGAAATGTCATTGAAGTAGACCAACACCACTGCGATGACGTAGGCAATGAAAACAATGGCCATATCCGTTGCCAGGATCCAATAACGAGGCAAGGTGTTGTTTTTATGCTTTCCAAAGATGAAGTTGCAAATACGTGTGACGAGTTTGCGCATAATGCTCCATTTTATGCTGCAAAAGTAGGAATTTTTTGTTATCTATTTCAAAATCAGTTGAACTTCCGCCAAGGCCGACACGAAATACCAGCGTCCGTTGCTCTCGCAATAGCATTTGTAACGGGTGCGTTGCTTCTCCCCTTTTTGGAAGACGAGACCGTTTTTCAGAGTGAAACGGGCTCCCGCAGGGAGGCTCTCCACCATTTTGACCGACTCGGGGTGTTTGTCATATTTTTGCAACACGCGTTGCAGCTTGAGGTCGGCGGTGCTGCTGGCTTTGATGTGATGGAGATGGTGTTGGAGTTGGGCGAGGACGTCTTGGGGAAAGATGGTGTCGGTCATGAAAGGCTGTAATAAAGCGGAGAAGCGATCCTGCCATTCTTGTCCATGGGGTTGCACGAGTCTTGAACCATGCTGCTGATAGACATCATAATGCGCCACTTCGTGGACATAGGTGATGAGCATCTGATAAGGGTTAAGGTCCAAATTGAGGGTGATGGCACAGATGCCGTTTTTGGTGCGTGGGGCACGGAAGTCGCCCAGTTTTGAGCTGCGAGGCCTCTTGAAATGTAGTTTGAAGCGCCGTTGCTCATACATGTTACCCACCATGGCTACAGCGGCCTCTGGGAAATAATGCTTCAGCAGAGACAGTTCCTCAGGTTTCATCGTTTACTAAAACCAAATTTTCGTTGTCTACCTGTGGTGCATAACTCCATTTGGTGCAGGTGTTGCAGTGACGAGGTGCACGGCGGCGGCCAGGCACTTCCTTGGTCTTGCATGAGGCAGCCAGAAGGCTTAAGCCCAACAACAATAATATCAGTGTTCTTCTTTTCATTTCGATAACCAATTTGCCGGATTCTGTCGGCTTTGTTCTTTCAATAACTCGAAGTGTATCTCGGTCTTGTTCTCGTTTTTGTTGGTATGTACCGTGCCGATGTTTTGCTTGGTTTTCACCTTGTCGCCACGTTTCACGGTTACGTTTTCGAGGTTGGAATAGACGGTGAAATACTCACCATGTCGGATGATGACCACGGTGTTGGACCCCACCAGTTTGGCCACGCTGGCCACTTCACCGTCGAAGACGGCACGGGCCTTGGCGCCTTCGGTGGTGGCGATGTCGATGCCGTTGTTGGTCACGGTGACCTTGCTGGAGACCACCGAGGCGTGTTTGCCGTATGACGAGGAGACGACGCCACGTTCAACAGGCCACGGTAGCTTGCCTTTGTTGTTGACGAAATTCGATGACAGGGTCTGCTCCGATGGCGTTAACGCCATGCCCTTTTCTTTGCTAGGGGCAGGTGTAGCGGGTGCCGTTGTGGTGGCCGTCTTACCCTTGTCTTTGTTGGCAGCGGCTTTCTTTTTGGCCTCTTCCAAGCGTTTTCGCTCAGCTTCAGCATTGGCTTTGCGAATTTCCTCAGCTATGATGTCGTCGATGGCTTTTTGCAGCTTCTGCGTCTGCTGTTGTTTGTTCTTGATGTCTTGCTGCAAGTTGCCTTCTTTTTTCTTCAGCTTGGCCACCTGGCTGTTGAGTTCCTCTTTTTCCTTCTTGAGCGCTTCTTGCTGTTCTTTTTCGTCTTTCAGCAAGGCGGCTTGTTCCTCGCGTGCCTGTTGGCTGGCTTCCACCTCTCCGCTGATGCGACGTTCAGTGGATGCGATTTGGTCCATCTTCACCTTGCGGGCATCGCTGAACTCTCGGATATAACGTAGCCGCCTGAAGGCTTGGTTGAAGTTTTGGGAAGCGAAGACGAAGCCAAGTTTGTCGTAATGACTGCGGTTTTTGTTGGCGAAGGTGAGCATCTTTGCATATTCCTTACGGAGTTTGCCCAGGTCGGCGTTGAGTGTCTTGATGTTGCTCTGTCCGGCGTTGATTTCCTCGTCGAGGACGGCGATTTGTTCGTTATAGGCCTTGATGAGTTGCTCACGCTGCTTGATTTTCTTGTCGAGGAGGTTGACTTCGTTGAGCGTCATCTCCTTGTCTTTTTTGGTCTTTTTCAGCAACTGGTTAGCGGTCGAGATTTCCTTTTGCAACGAGGTTATCTCGCTCTGCAGCTGTTTCTTCGACTTGCCTTTTGTCTTTTGGCAATATACCGGATTGACCAGGGCCAGCAACAACAAAACCAATATGATATGTAGCTTTTTCAAGTATTAGTATCCTTTCTTTTGTAAGCGAAAACGCTCCATCTTATCTGTGATTTTCAGCGGGAAGGAGGTCGTCTCATTGAGTTTGATGTTGTGGTATTTGATTTTGGCGGCCAGGTTACCCCAAACGAAAGTCTTTAATTGTACCGTTTGGTTTTCAACGGGAGGAAGGCCTTCGTTATTGTCCAAGAGTAACGTTTGCAACAATGTGAGGCTAAGCGGAATGCCGAGATATTGGGCTACGTTTTCCGTCGGTTCGGCCAGATAGGTCTTCTCCAAGCGGTTGAGGATCCAGACCGAGTCGGTGCTGACTTTGACGCGAGCCACTTCGATGCCCATGGAAGCGGTTACGCTGAGCCAGACGAGGCTGTCCTTACGCATACGCAGTTGTCCTGAGAGGTCGTCGAAGTTCATCCCGTTACCTTCAGCCTGGATGTCCATGTTGGCCGTGAGCCACTCAAAGGCTTGCGGCTGAACGGGCGCAACGGTTTTCTTGCGCGAGGCACAAGAGGTGGTGGCCAGCAAGAGGACGAGGAATGCTATTTTAGACAGGTTCTTCACACTTAGTTTTCCTTCAATTTTCGTTCCAAATCATTTGAATAGCCTCCCGCTTGTTTGGCTTTGTTCCAGTAGGTTTTGGCTTCGTCAGTCTTTCCGAGTTTGAAGAGGATGTCGCCGTAATGCTCCAAATTGGTGCCCGAAGGGTCCTTCTCGAGCCCCAGACATTTTTTCATCATCTTCTCGGCTTCCTTGTAGCGGCCGAGCTTGTAGAGCACCCAGGCGTAGGTGTCGGTGTAATAGACGTTGTCGGGCTCCAATTCGTTGGCGCGTATGGCCATCTCCAAAGCTTCCTCCAGTCTTTCGCCGCGTAGCGAGAGGTAGTAGGCGTAATTGTTCAACACCAAGGCATTGTCGGGGTTGTTGCGCAAGGTGCGGTCGTATGCATCAAAGGCTTTCGTGTCTTCACCTTGTTGATGGTAGATGTCGCCCAAGAAAGCGTCGAATTCCGACATCTGCATCTTGTCGGAGGTGTATCTCCTACCCTTCTCAAGATAGATGACGGCGTCTTCGTTGTTGTCGAGCACGGCGTTGGCCACACCGGCATACCAATAAAACACCGGTTGCATGGGGTAATACTTCAAGGCGGCGATGGCGTGGTCGCGTACGGCTTCGTTCTCTTCGAGCTGCGATTCGCTGACGATGAGGTTTTGCCAGGAATAGAAGTCGGTGCTGTCCAAAGCCAATGTTTTCAGGCTCAGCTCCTTTGATTTTACCGAGTTTTGTTTTGTCATATAGTAGGAGCCGAGGATAAGATAACCCAATTTGTTGTCGGGATGGGTCTCCATAAAGGCTTCACCGCATTGCCGAGCCTGCTCGTCGATCTGGTTTGATTTTTCGTTTTTTCCCATCCAATAATCCCATATGTTGGCTTTCGTTGCCAGGTCGAGGTTTTTGTTTCGGATGGCGGCCAACAGTTCGTTGAAAGCCTTTTCTTGGTCACCGCTCTTCTCGTAAAACTCCATGAGCGAGATGTTGATGTAAGGCTCGTTGGGGTTGACTTCCTTGATTTTCTCGTACAATTTCAAGGCTTCCTTGTCTTTGCCCATTTCGGCATACACTTGTGCCAACATGCCATAATAGCGAACGTTTTCGGGGTTCTCTTCTATCAGCTTCTCTAGCTCTGAGATCACTTTCTTGTTGTTGCCTTGGCGTTTGTAAACATTGAGACGTTGCTCGGTGATGATTTCGTTTGCTCCCACGTTCTGTTCCAGCAAATCCATCTTCTCCAATGCCTTACCATAGTTTTCCGTGACCAGATAGGCCTCAATCAGTTCGCTGAGCATATCCAGGTCTTCAGGATATTGCTTGGTCAGCTTTTCATACAATTTGATGAAGTCGTCATATTGGTCCAGGTTGCGGTAAAACAGCCCAAGACGCATCTGATACCATTTGTTCTCGGGGTCGACTTTTACGGCCTTTTGAATCATCTGGAAAGCCTCTTCTATGCGACCTGCGTTGTAGTATTGTTCGCTGAGCTCAAACATGCTGGCGTCGTCGTTGGGCATGAAGCGCAAGGCCTGCTCGAAGTTACGGATGGCGCCTTCGGTGTCCTCGCGGTATTTGCTCTGCAAGCCGTTCGAGAAATAGGTGGCGTTCTTTTTCTTGTCGGGCTTGCCATCATATTCCGATGACATGTTTTGGGCGAAGCCCATGGTGATACAACCACCCAACAACAACAATAATAATACTCTTTTCATTTGTACTTAGTTTTTTCCAGTGTGACCGAATCCGCCTGCGCCGCGCTCGGTTTCCGAAAGCGTTTCCACCTGCACAGGTTCGGCCTGTTCGCATTTGGCGATGACCATCTGAGCGATGCGGTCGCCACTATTGATGACAAACGACTTGTCGGAGAGATTGATGAGAATGACGCAAATCTGTCCGCGATAGTCGGCGTCGATGGTGCCGGGTGAGTTGAGCACGGTGATGCCGCTCTTAAGGGCCAAACCGCTGCGGGGACGCACCTGTCCTTCGTAGCCTTCGGGGATCTCCATGTAAAGACCTGTCGGAACGAGGCCGCGCTGCATGGGTTCGAGGGTGATGGGGCCTTCGGGCAGATAGGCGCGAAGGTCCATGCCGGCAGAGCTCTTGGTCTCGTAAGCAGGCATAGGGTTATTTGATGTGTTGACGATGTTGAGTTTCATATCTATTTCTTTTTCAATATTTTACTATTCACTACATTCATAACGGCACCCACTAGGTCTTTTTCTTTCCAGCAGATGAAGGCGAAGAAGACCAGCAGCAGGCCCGTGTTGACGACCAAGGTCCAAATGGTACTCTCGATATGGATGTTTTTTTGGACGAAAAACAAGGCGATAGCCACGGCAAAATAGAGGAATGCCGACTTCAAGTCATAGGGTATGGGGGCTTTCTTCTGTCCGACAAAATAAGACAGCACCATACAGGTGGCGTAGCCCGCAAAGCCGCCCCAGGCACAGGCCATATAACTGTATTTGGGTACAAAGATGAAGTTGATGGCGAGCAATACCGCACAACCGATAGCTGAGAAGATGGCACCCCACCAGGTCTCGTCGATGAGTTTGTACCAGAACGAGAGGTTGAAATAAATGCCCATGAAGATTTCGGCCATCATCACGATGGGCACCACGCGCAGGCCTTCCCAATAGTCACTCTTGATGATGTGCTTCAAGATGGGCATGTACATCACCACGGCGAGAAATGCAAACAGCGTGAAGATGATGAAATACTTCATTACCTTGGCTTGGGCTTCTTTGTCCTTTTCGTCGCGTTTGCCACCAAAGACGAAAGGTTCGTAAGCATAGCGGAAAGCTTGTGTGATCATTGCCATAATCATCGCGATTTTCACGCAAGCGCCATAGATGCCCAGTTGGGCATCGCCTTCCTTGGTGGGAATGATGTAACGGTAACAAATTTTGTCGGCCACCTGGTTGAGAATGCCCGCCAAACCCAAGAGCAACAGCGGCCAAGTATAACGCAACATCCGTTTTAGCAAGTCCTTGTCGAGACCATAACGCAGCTTTTTCAGTTCGGGGATGAAGCCGAGCGTGATCAAACAGGTGCAGATCAGGTTAACAAAGAAAATATAGCCGACTTGATAAGCGTTTTCATACCAGCCCATCAAACTGGGACAACTGACTTTCAACTTTGGTGCCAGCAGGAAGATGAACAGGTTCATCCCGATGTTCATGAAAATGAACAACAGCTTCAAGGCGGCGAATTTGATGGGACGGTTCTCGTATCTAAGACGGGCAAAAAGAATGGCCTGGAAGGCATCTAAACCCACGATGATCGCCATAATCTCCACAAACTCGGGATGTTCGGCATAATGCATCGCGTTGGAGATGGGTTTCAAGAAAATGCTGACCAAAATGATGAACACCAAGGACACAAAACCTACCGCTATGCCGGCTGTCGAGAAGGTCTTGTTGGGATCGGCGCCCTCTTTGTTGGCAAAACGGAAGAAGGTGGTCTCCATGCCGAAGGTCAGGATGACCAAAAGCAAAGCAGTATAGGCGTAAAAGTTGGTGACAAGACCGTAGGCGGCAGGGCCACCGGCCTCAGCGCATATTTTATAGGTATAAAGGGGCACGAGCAGGTAGTTCAAGAACCTGCCGACAATGCTGCTCAAGCCATAAATGGCGGTTTGCTTCGCTAGTGATCCTAATCTGTTTTCTGCCATAGATTAATTAGGTTTGTATTACAGTTCTTCAAAGATGTCTTCTAAGATTCTTATTGGAACGGCGTTATTGATGTTTTTAGTCTGTTCTTCATCAAGTTTGTCGTATGATTTTTGAAATGTCTTTATTGACAACTCTTCTTTTAATTCATTAAAAGATTGTAGTACCTCTTTTTGGACATCAAGGTATATTGCATATTTTGCATTTCTATTGGTATCGAAAAACACTATCCCTTTTGAAACCTGGATGGAACCTATAAGGTCAAATGTTTTCCATTCAACTTCAGGAGCCGTGTCATCGTCTGGATGCGGTGTTATGAAGTTCTTTACTATACCCTTTAATTCTTCCAATTGGGTTTCCTTGCCATTAACAAGTATTTTGTTATTCCCGTCTAAATAAATCCGTATGACATTTCTTTCACTAATCTCGGTGTCATTAAGTTCAGGAGCAACGAAAACTATTTTTCCAAACTTGTTCTTTTCCGCAAATGATTTTACATATCGTTCCAGATGCTTGAAATACTCAGTGTTAGGATTCATATCATCATCTTTGCAGAGGACAGAAAGACCTTCGTTTTGGGTGTATTGAAGAAAATGAAAATTATTGTAATAATTTGTATTCACTTCTAAAGGATACAGTATTCTAAAATATCTGAGTGTTTTATTTCTAAACTCCCTTGTTAAGAAATCGTCAATATAATGCTTTTCGATATGGCCCTCCAAATCATAAAACCTTGGAGTAAACATTTGCATATCCCAAGGAATATAATCATAAGAGTGACACGGACAATCTGGAGCAATGTAATCGAAAAAAATGGTATCTGTATTTACCATAATCAACAAAGAAGTATCATAACTATGCCAAACCATTTCATCAAGATGGTTCAAGAAATAGCGAAATGCCGCAGCATCACACAGATTTTCGTAATAACCAAACACCCCTATGCCTTCACTGCTTTTGTCGATAGGTTGCGTGTCTATGTCAATCAAGTCTTGCACTCGTGAATACTCGATCAAGTCCTCGAGAGAATTAGGAAACTTGAAATAATCTTTAATATATAAGTCCAATAAATCTCCCCATGACAATCCTGTGAAATTTCTGCCAAGTTTAACGACAAAACCATTTTCTGCTACAATACTTTCAAACGGATATGAATCTTTCAAGATGGTATCGTTATTGGAAAGAATGGTCAAATCCGTTTCTTCCCATGGATACGTCTTGTTGCAGTGCCATAATAGTTTTTCTTTTTCTTTTTGAAGATGGTTCAGCGTGGTCTCTATACTGTCTTTTACCGATTCTTTGCTCCAATATTCTCTGTATACATTTGTAAAAGTTATTAGTTCATCAGCGGAACTGGGATATTCATAATAACGATAATAATACGCATTTATCATTCCCGATAAAGCAGGGTATTTTTCAGCGTTTGTAAGGCGATGACTCGCACATGATGCGAGGACGCAGGCCAAAAGCAGAAGGAATAATAGTTTTTTCATAATAGTTTATTGTTTTGGTAATTCAATAACGAACTCTGCCCCCTCCCCTTCTTGGCTCTTGAAGGAGATGGTTCCGCCTGCGGCCTGTACGATGTTGTAGGTCAGCGAGAGGCCCACGCCCGAGCCTCCAGTCTTGGTGGTGAAGTTGGGCAAGAAGATTTGTCCTTTGTCCTCGTCCTTGATACCCTTGCCGTTGTCTTTCACGCTAATGGTGAAAGCCTTTGCTGTTGATTTCAGCGCGACGTCAATCTGCCCGTCGGGTTTAGAGCCAATGGCCTGGACGGAGTTTTTCACAAGGTTGCTGACGGCGCTATTGAGGTTGGTCTTGTCGCCATTGAAGGTATGGTCTGTCGACTCGTCGTATTCGTAGTTGAACTTGATGTTTTCGGCATTGTCGTACAGGTTGACGACATTACCCACCAGTTCTGCCAAATCCAAAGGTGCCGGATGGTTTTCGGGTAGTTTGGCATAGGTTGAGAATGATGAGGCAATGTCGGACAAGGCGTCAATCTGCTCGATGAGCGTGTTGGTGGTGCGTTGTATCTGTTCGGGCGTCGCTTTGCCGTTTTCAATGTTGTGTTGCAACAGTTGCACGCTAAGCCTCATTGGCGTCAGCGAGTTCTTGATTTCGTGGGCTACCTGCCGTGCCACGCCACGCCATGCCGACTCGGCCGTAGTTCGTTTCAACTCAGCCGCGCTCTTTTCCAGTTCAACAATAAGTTGGTTGTACTGTTTGACTAAGGCGCCTATCTCGTCGTCGCCTTTCCATTCGATAGGCTCGTTTCGCTGGTCGATTTTGATATCGCCCATTTTGTTTTGTATCAGGGCTAAAGGTTGGGTCAAACGCCTCGTTATCCTTAGTATGAAAAACAGAGCTACGCCTAAAAGAATGAGGATGATGTTGATATAGGTCAGAATGAAATTCTTGATTTCGTTGTGAAGGTCGATGGCACTCGTGAAATAAGGTGTGTTGAGATAGGCCAACGTGTTGCCGTGGTCGTCAGTTAATGGAATGTAGGCTGATTCGTATTGTCCTTTTCCGAGGTATTCCTTGTGCGTATAGTACAGGTTCTTATTACGCGCCATGTTTTGGAAAGCCTCCGCATTAATGATGGGTGCTTGCAGCGTGAGTTCGTATACTTCTTGTCGTGTGGTGGCAATCAGTTTTCCGGTCAAGTCGTACAAGTTGAGGTCGGTGAAAAACGTTGCAGCATAATGCTGAAGAATCTCATTCCATGTATTTCTTGTGCCTTTGTCGACAAGGGTTGCTAAATCCAAATCGTTCGTCATTTCTTGGCCTACCGTTCTGGTGGTCTCATATTGTGCCGCTGCTGTCTTTTGGTTGTATACGCTTCGCATATAAAGTACTGTCACCGGGCCAATCGCTAAAAATGAAATGCCTAAAGTAAGGAGTACCAAGGTTCGCAAGCGTTGACTGAAACTTCTATCTTTCCATTTGTTGTGTTTATGCGGTCTAATTAGCCATAAGATGAAAAGGAAAGGAAGTAGCAATCCCAAGAAAAACAATGCGAACGGCGCTATGATGGCTGATTTCTCCTTTTTGGGTTTGCTGATGAGCAAGGCGCTGTTGCTGTCCTTATGAATGGCGTAGTGTTTATATCCGCCTTCTGTACTGATTTCTTTATCCCTTACTTTCATGCTATTGAGGAAGTTGGGATAGATGTAGCGACCATATTTGTAGGTCAGGATATTGTCGCGGTAGTTTGCCACCGAATAGTCGTAGGGTTTTTGCGTGTTGTCCTCTTTCAGGAGTTGCGGGAAGCCGAATCCTTCGGGTGCAATGGGTTTGTAGAACTCGAAATAGAGTGTTCGTTGCTGTACGGTGTCACTCGAATTGATTTTTATCTTGGCCAGATAACTAGGATCCAAGGTGTAATAATCCATCACATAGAGTTCACTAGCTACCCTGGTTTGCTTATTGTTGCTTATCTTTTCGTTGAAGTAGGTCTCACATTCTGTCACGTAGCCCTCGGGTTGAATGGTGATCTCTTCGTTTGGTTCGCATACCGTCACTGTGGTGATGTACTCTTTCATGTTGTCGTCAAAGAGTAATTCCTTGCAGTACCCTAAGATGACGTCGTTAAGGACGTTGCTTTGGTCAAACACCATGGCGCGTAGGTTGGTATCGGCCTTCAATTGTTTTTCAAACTGGCTGTATGACGTTTCAAATTGTATGTCTCTTTTCTCCAGTAGCGATTCCGCCGTTTTCACCATCTCTTGGTTCTCTCGTTTTGTTTGGATGGCGTTATAGAGATAGGTAAGTCCTATGGCGAGTATTATGATTAGTACTAGGCCTTTCTCGACCCCATGTTTGCCAATGCTTTTCTCCGATCTTTTTGTTAGCAATAAGGCCAGACCAATGAGCACTAAAATGCATTCGAAGATGATCAATCCTTTCTTATATATCGGATCTATTCCTTTTCGTTGTTCTATCTTTGCTTGTGTTAGCAGTTTGCCTTGATTAGAAACGATTTCGTACCCTTCGTTTGTACCCAACTGCACTTTGTTTAGGATGAGTTTGTTCGCTACGAATCTGTTTCTAAAATAATCGTTTTCAAGTTTATATGTTGTATTGAGGATTTTGAATGCATAGCATTGGAATGGTCCTTTTTCAAACGATTTCACATAATAATCGCCAGTAAGTAGGTTGCAAATGGTATCGCAATTGGCTTTCACCTTTCGTTTGATGAGTTTTGGCCCCACTGCGTTGTTGTTCCAGAACACGAGTGAGTCATTAATGAAGGCATAGATGCCGACATTGTGTTTTTCATATTCTGTGAAATCGGTGGCGGTTGCCATTACGGCCTCGATCTCGTTTTGTGCCTTTTTGACGGAGTGTTGCACCAGACGTGCTGTAATTCGGGTTTGGGAAAGAAAATATGCTCCTGCTCCTGTAATGAGAAGTACGAGGAGCGCCAACCCCAAAATAATCCACCCCCAAGTATTCCTTTTCGTATTCATTTTTCCACCGATTTAGCGATAAACCTCTTATATTGTTGATATCCTGTGTTTTATAATTTCTTCGTTTTGAGCCGCTTTTTAAGTGCTTCTCTTGCTTCTTTCTGTTTTTGTTTCAAAATCGTTCTAAGGGCCTAAAAACGGCATTTATTTCAGTTTTTCATTTTCTCTCTAAAATATATACCCTGCTTGACCATTCATTTGATTTCCTTGCTTTGCAGTTTGAGATCATACCTCTGAAGGCGCCTTTTACTAAAGGAAATCTATGGTGTTTGAATGTTTCGCTCATATAGGAGATGTAATAGGCATCCCATCTCAGTTTATCTGTGTCAACAAGTTCTAATTCGCTGTTTCTGAATATTTTAACTATTGATTCTTTGCAAAAGTGATTCAGGTGCCGTGGTACATCATAGGCAGCCCAGTGAATGTTATAGAATTGTGCATCGTATGACTTGAAATTTGGGAGTGCCAGCACGAGTCTACCGTTGGGCTTGAGCACGCGCTCAATTTGATGGATCTCTTCTTTTAAGTCATCTACGTGTTCCAGTACGTGCCACATGGTGATTAAATCTAGGGATTGTGTTTCCAGCTTTTGCAGGTCCTCCGGCTTTAATACTTTATGGCTCAGTCTCTTTTCAGCAATCTCTTTTGCTTCTTCTGAGGGTTCTATGCCCATGGTTTCCCAGCCTTGTTTTTCCATAAGACACAGGAAATCACCTACCCCGCAACCTATATCTAGCGCTTTACCTGTTTGCATACCGTTTGTTGCCAGCTTGTGTTTTGTTTTCAGGTTGATGCTTTTTACTGCTTCATAGAGTCTAGGTATCAGGCCTTTCTTATTCTCTTGATGGCTATAATATGCTTCTGATTTATAGTATTTGCCTATTTCTTCTTTGTTCGGTCTAGGTTCTGTATACAATAAACCGCATGATTTACATTCGTAGATTTGGAAGTCCTCTTGGGTCAGGAATTCATCCTTTAACCATAAGTGTATTTGTGCTTTTTCTGATCCGCACCATGGGCATTTGTAGTTCATCTCTTTTTGTGTTTCATGTGGAACAATTGTGCTATCTGCCTAAAAATATGGCTAATACGTTAATGTCAGCTGGTGAAATACCGCTGATTCTTGACGCTTGACCTAGTGTTTCCGGTTTGTAGCGGTTCAGTTTTTCGCGGCATTCATATGATAGTGATTGAATCGTATGGTAGTCGAAATCAATGGGTAGCTTTATGTTTTCTAATCGGTTTAGTTTGTCTGCTAGTTCATATTCTTTTTGAATGTAACTGTCGTATTTGATTTGTATTTCTGCCTCTTCGAGACACTCTTTGGTAAATCTATCTTGGGTCTTGAATTGTTCCAATGCTGGGACAGTTTCAATTATATCCGCAAGCTCCAGTTGTGGCCTTAAGAGTAAATATGATAGTCTCAGCTTTTGGTCTATTTTCGAGCTTTCTTTTTGTTCGAGTAGACCATTGATCTCCTCTGGATAAACGTAAGTATCGTTCAAGAATTGTTTTATCTCTTCTACTTTCTTCTGTTTCTCTTGGTATTTCTGGTAGCGGTCCTCTTTGGCTAAGCCTATCTTATATGATAATTCCGTGAGTCGTGCATCGGCATTGTCTTGTCGTAGAAGGATCCTATATTCTGCCCTACTCGTGAACATCCTATAGGGTTCATCCACGCCTTTTGTGATGAGATCATCGATGAGTACGCCTATATACGCTTGTGTTCTCGAAAGGACCAGCGGTTGTTCGTCTCTCAATGACAATGATGCATTGATACCCGCCATCATGCCTTGGCAAGCGGCTTCCTCGTAGCCTGTTGTTCCGTTGATTTGCCCGGCAAAGTATAATCCATGCACAAGTCTTGTTTCCAAGGAATGGTGCAGTTGCTCGGGTGGGAAATAGTCATATTCGATGGCATAGCCTGGTCTGAAGATCTTGGCATTTTCGAAGCCTTCTATTTGTCGCAAGGCTTCATATTGGATATAATCTGGCAAGGAAGAACTAAAACCATTGAGGTAATACTCTTCCGTGGTCCAGCCTTCGGGCTCTACGAACAGTTGATGGCTGTCTTTGCCTGAGAATCGTTCTATCTTATCCTCGATGCTGGGGCAATACCTAGGACCAACCCCTTGGATTCTGCCATTGAACATAGGAGAGTATTTGAACCCTTTGCGCAGCGTTTCATGCACTTTTAATGAGGTGTGGGCTATCCAACAGCTTCTCTGCTTGTTGATTTTGAACGGCTCAATATAGGAGAATCCAACTACATCATCATCGCCCTTTTGTTCGATGAGTTTGCTGAAGTTGATGGTGCGCCCGTCGATACGTACTGGAGTGCCGGTCTTGAGTCGTTTGGCTTCAAATCCGTAGTCCTTAAGCTGCTCGGTGATGCCATGACTGGCCACTTCACCCATTCTGCCACCCGGAAAATGCTGTTCGCCGATATGGATCAAACCGTTCAGGAAGGTGCCATTGGTCAAGATGACGGCCTTACTTTGGATCTCCCCACCCATCATGGCCCTCACGCCTTTCACTTGGTCGCCTTCGATCAATAGACCCGTTACGGTGTCCTGCCAGAAGTCGAGGTTGGGTGTCTTTTCCAGTAGGCTACGCCACTCGGCAGAGAACATCATCTTGTCGCTTTGGCACCGTGGACTCCACATGGCGGGTCCTTTCGACTTGTTGAGCATCCTGAATTGGATCATGGTGCGGTCGCTGACAATGCCAGAATAGCCGCCCATGGCGTCAATTTCGCGGACGATTTGACCTTTGGCGATACCGCCCATGGCTGGGTTGCACGACATGGAGGCAAACAGCCGCAGGTCCATGGTGACGAGCAGGACTTTGCTGCCCATATTGGCTGCTGCTGCCGCCGCTTCGCATCCGGCATGACCGGCGCCTACAACGATGATATCATACGGTTCAAAATACATGCTCTTTGTCAGTGTTTCACGGGAAACAATTTATATAAATATTTGATAATCAATTAACTAAACAATAACACCAATGCTTCTTCCTCTTTTTCCCGCATCTCTTTTTCCTCCTTATACGTCAGGTCGTCGAAACCTATGAGATGCAACACACCATGAATGATGACACGATGCAATTCGCTCTCATAGCTGCGACCAAAGGTAACGGCATTCTCCTTGATGCGGTCAATGCTGATGCAGAACTCGCTCGATAACACGGACTCACAGTCGTTCAGTGGGAAGGTGACGATGTCGGTGTAGAAGTCGTGGCCAAGGCGTTCCCTGTTGATCTCCAACAGCTTTTCGTCGCTGCAGAAATAGTAGTACAACTCCCCTACCGTCTTGCCGTAGCTTTCCACCACCTGGCTGATCCAAGCCTTGTCGCGTTGCGGGTCGACAGGCGGCATTTCCACATCCAATGTGCTGAATCTGATCATCTCAATGCGTGTTTTTCTTCAAGTAATATTCGTTGATCTTATCTTTGTAATAAGGTGCGTATTCGATGGGGTTGCTGCGCAGAAACTCCTGGTTTTTCTTGAGCGACTGCTCGTAGAGATACTCGTCGATCTTACGTTCGAACTGCGAGCCCTTATATTCGTTCGACTTGCGCTTCTCCTCTTGTTCGCGTTTCTCCTGCGCCTTTTGCGACTCCAGCATGCGTGATTCTATGCGCTGGCTGCGTTCAATCATCTGTCGGTTGATCTTCTTGTTCACCAGCTCCTCTTCCAACTTCTCCATATCCTTGATGATTTCGTTGAGACCATCGTCGCCAATTTGTCCGTTTTCCTTCATTTCGTTGAGCATCTGCTGCATGCCTTGGCGCAGCATTTCCTGTTCGGCGGCCATGCGGGCAAACTCCTCACTCATTGAATTCGGTGTTTGTTGCCCCTGTTCCATTTGTTGCTGCATTTGCTTCAGTTGCTCACTGAGCTGCTGTTGCAGTTGCTGCATCCTTTGCATGCTTTGTTGTCCTTGGCCTTGTTTGGGCATGGGACATGCCATCGGCATGCCCATGGATTCCATGCTGTTTTCCATGTTCTCCAACGACTCGGCCAACATCAACGCCAGGTTGTTCATCGACATCATGGCGGTCTGTTGATGACGCATAGCCTGTGATAGCTTCAAATCGTTGAGGTATTTCATGGCGTTTTCCGTCTGTGTTTCTATGGTATGCAGCTCATCGAAGACGAAATTCTGTACCATGGGCTGACGCATAGCCATGCTGCGCAAGGAGTCACGAACCATATTGAAATTGTCGGCCACTTCCTTCTGATGGATGATCTTTTCGACCAACGATGGGTCATCGGTGCGCATGCTTCCAATCTCAGTCATTAAGTCTTCCTGTTCGTGCGAGGCGTGTACCACATTTTCGAGCAAAACACGCATCAGATGGGCGTCTTCGGCCATTTGTTGCATGCCTTGCATCTGCATTTGCATCATCATGTTGTTGGCCATCTGCTGCATCTTTTGGCCGGCATCCTGTTTCTTCTGCTGCGACTGTTGCTGCTGGCTGTTTTGCTCGTTCTGCATGGCGTCTTGCAAGTCCTGGTCGATGCTCTCCTGCATCTCCTCGTCTTTTTGCATGTCGAAGGGCTGCTGCAGCTCTTGGTTCTTCTCCAGGAGTTGGTCGAGTTCGTCCATCATCTTGTCGAACTGCTCTTTGGCTTCCTCGGCCGATTTTTGCTCGTTCTCCTCCCCTGCTTTATTTTGGTTTTCAGCCTCTTGCTTCTGCAACTCTTCGCCGAGTTTATCCAGTTTATTGGCTAACTCATTGAGGTCTTTTTCCATCTTCAGTTGCTCCAAAAGTGAGAGGTTGCGGTCGAGTAGATCCTGCATCGACTGGTTGTTTTTCTTGATGTCCTGCATCATCTGCTGCATCTGCTCGCGTGGCATCTCTTCAAGCAACTTGTCGATCTGCTCCATCATCTTCTTCAACTCTTCGGGGATTACTTCGTCGAAGAGTTTGTTGATCTGTTCTTGCTTCTTGATGAGGTCTTCGTTGCCCAAGTCGTGCTCTTTCATGAAGTCCTCTAACTTTTCTTGCTCCTCTTGCAACTTATTCCATTCGTCTTGGATCTTTTGCTGTTTTTCGAGCAAGTCTTTCATCTTCTCCTTGTCCGACCAATCCAAGTCTTTCTTCTGGATGAGGTCTTGCAGCATCTTTTCGATTTCGTCTTGCAGTTTGTCAGCCTCTTGCGACTTCTCTTGCAGGCGTTCCATGATGTCTTCCGACTGCTGGTCGGCGATGCTGTCCAAGGCCGCTTCTGAAGGCTTGTAATAGGTGAAGGTCTCCGATCGCTTCGACTTGGGTCCGTGGAAACCGTCGTTGTCCCACACCACGAAATAAACCTCCATGTTCTGTCCGGGCATGATGCCTAGATCGTCCATGTTGAACTGATAGAAGAATGAGGTGCGGGTCTGCTTGGTATCCAAAGGCACCGTCTTGACAATGTTCTTTTCTATGGGTTCCTTGACGATGCAGTTGAAGGTAAGCTTGCTAAAGCCATAGTCGTCGGTGACGAGGCCTGAGAAATAGACATCGTCAGAGAGTTGTTCGTCGAACGACTCCACGCGGATGTCAGGGTAAGCGTCGGGGATGACATCAACGGAGAAGGGTAGGGGTTCAATGTTTTGGTTCCAGGTGTTCTGCACCTGCACCTCAAACTTGGTGTTTTGTGCCGCGACAAACTGATAGGCAAAAACATCGTTGTTGGCCGTCAGGTCGGTGGTTAGCGAGTCGCGGGTGACGGACATCTGCTCGGTGTCGCGTGTGGTAAAACTGAAGGTGAGGCTGGTGCCTTGTGGGACAATAAGTCGCGTCTTGGCATCTAAGGTCTCGTTGGTGCGATGGATATAGGAAGGATAGCGTAACTCGCAGCGGTAGGAGAGTAGGGTAGGGTTGGGGTGTACGGTGATATGCAGGGGACGGCTGGTGTATTCTCCGCCAATGACATTAAAGGTCAAATCGTTGAACAGATTTTTGAAAGTGTAGCTGAAATCGTTGGCCGACCCTTTGGTCATTAGTTGTTGCCCCAATTCGCTCTTCACATAGAAGGCATCGGGGATGCGGTCACCTGTAACGTGAATGTTGAATTTCACTTCCTTGCCTTGTGTGGTCTCTATATCATCCTGTTCGATTTCAACTTGGTAGGGTAGGGGCTTCTCGAAATGCTGCTCATAGTTGACGATACGTTGGGTGGGCTGCACTGCGAAGGACGGCAAAAACACCATCAAGGCGATTAATAAAAGGAGCGAACCGAAAAAGATGCCAAGATACTTCAGGTTGCCACGCAGGTCGACAGCATCGGAGAACCGGATAGGGGAGAGGCGGGCACTACGCTGCTCGATGGTGGCTGCCAATAGGGCATTGTCTGTTGAGGTCCCTGAGCCCGTCGAAGGGCCGACCCCGTTGTTAGATTCCTCCATCTGGTTGCTCAGCTGGATGGTATTGAGCAGCTTGTCCTTAATCTCAGGGAAGAACTTGCCGATCATCACCGAGGCTTGTTCCACCGACATCTTCTTTCGGAAACGGATGAGGTTGACGAGTGGGATGAGGAAATGGTACACCAAAACAAAAGCGCTACCTGCCAGCAAAAACAGGAAGAGCACAAAGCGGCCTTTGGGTGGAAACCATGAGAAATATTCCAACCCATTGATGAGCAGATAGAAGACAATCCACAGCACAGCACCCACCAACACGCCTTGTATCAGGCGGTTAAGGTAGTACTTCCGTGTGAAGCCCTCAATTTTCTCTATCAATTTGTTTGGTGCAGACATATCCAAAATAGAATAACCTGCAAAGATAGGGAATTTCCGCGAAAGAGAAGGAATTATAGTCGCTTTTGGGCAATAAAAAAAGAGTTTCGGAACGAAACTCTTTTGCTGGAGCCACATGTCGGACTCGAACCAACGACCTACGCATTACGAATGCGTTGCTCTACCAACTGAGCTAAAGTGGCCTCTCTTTTCCCTCTTCTAAGGGGATTAAAAGCGGCTGCAAAAATAGGAATAATTCACGAAACGGAATGCATTTTTTGAAAAAAATGTGGTTTTATCGGATTGCTTCGCAAGAAAAAAGAAAAATCTATGTAAAAATCTGTTGAAAATCAATAATATAGAAAATATTTACCGAAAAATGCAATAATTAAACTAATTATTTAGTTGTATATTCAAAAAGTTATCTATATTTGCAGCGTCAAGACTTACCAAAATGGCTATCAAACGACACATAGTATTATTAATGGTGATGGGAATATTCACCTCATGCGCGACTCAACGAGCCAAGTATGTGACTTATGTTCCTGATTCGGTGACTGTGTTTGAAGTCGTTAGGGCCGAAGTATACGATCTTGACATTCCCAAAGACAATAAGATCGAGGTGCTCTCGCTGACCAATAGTGGTCTTGACAGGATTCCTTCGAGCATCAAACGTTGCAAGCATCTGCAAAGACTGAATCTGGAGGGCAACCATATCAAACACATTCCCAGATGGCTCAGTTCGCTTGATAGTCTCGAAGAAATCAACTTGAACTTCAACAAACTGAACTTGAAAAGGCGGGATATACGCCGCCTGTCGAAAGTCGAAGATGTCTTGATGGCGGGTAATGGCATCAAGAAGCTCCCTGACAATATTGGTGTGCTGCATTGCGAAAGCCTGAACCTGTCAAAGAACCAACTCAGCACCTTGCCCAAGTCGTTTGCCGAGATGAAACAAGCCAGATACTTGATTTTCTATGAGAACAAGTTTGAAGCTATTCCGGAGGTCCTGGAGGGTTTCAACGACCTAAAACATTTGGATTTCTATAAGAATAAGATTACTGAAATCCGTGATTTCATTGGCGACATGGACAACCTGCAGCAACTCTTCCTTTCGTTCAACAAAATTGAGGAAATTCCCGACACATTGCGCAACCTGAAACGCCTGAAATATTTCTATATCCACCACAACGAGTTACATTTCATTCCGGAATGGATCACGGAGATGGATTCCATCGAACGCTTCGGTGTGGGATTCAATCACCTGCTGGAGCTGCCCGATTTGTCGAAGATGAAAGCACTTTACGAGTTCGACGCCGAACACAACCTGTTGGAGCGCTTCCCGTGGGAACTTGTGGAAAAACCAGAGATGGGAACCCTTATCTTACGTGACAACGATTTCATACTAACTGATCAAGAATTAATGAGATTAGAGAAAACGAAAAAACGCATAAACCTCGTATACTAATTAATAAAAGATATTGAAAATGAAAGAGTTAACAAAAGGAGAGGAACAAGTGATGCAAGTCATCTGGAGCATCGGCCAGGGCTTCGCCAACGAGATTATGGCAGCCTTCCCCGAGCCCAAGCCGGCCTACAACACCGTGCTGACCGTCATCAAGATCTTGGAAAACAAAGGCTTCGTAAAGCACGAGACCTTCTGTCGTGCCAACCGCTACTCGGCTGCCATCAGCAAGGAGGAATACTCGCAGCGCTATCTCGGTAGCGTGGTGGAACGCTATTTCAACAATTCCTATTTAGACCTCGTTTCGGCCTTCGCCAAAAAGGAGAACTTCAGCCTCGAAGAGCTGGAAGCTCTGAAAAAAGTGATCGACGAAGCCATAACCGAAGAAAAGAAATAAGCCATGAAAGCTCAAGAATTAATCATCGGTCACGTGCTGCCCATCGCAGCCACCGTTGCCATCCTTTGGTTGGTGTATCGCCTGCTGTTCCGCAACAGCAATCGCCTGCATTTCAACCGCTTCTTTCTGCTGACTAGTATGTTGTTGGCCTTAGCCATGCCGTTGCTCGGTCTGCTCTCTGGAATTGAAGTGCCACAAATGGCGACCTTGAAACAACAGCTTTTTAACGGCATCATGCTCAATGAGGTTATCGTCACGCCCGATGGCCAGCCTGTCTTGCCTGAAGTGACGGTGACCACCAGTGCCACGCTTTCGCGTTTCAGCGTGTGGCAAGTCATCGGCGGCATTTATCTATTAGGTGTCAGTGTGATGACGCTGTTGTTCCTCATCAAGTTGGGGAGGCTCGTGGTGCTCATCATCCGTTCGCCGAAACGCAAAATGAATGGTTGTACGGCAGTGTTCACAGGCCGCGAACAAGGTTCGTTCTCTTTCTTCCGTTATGCCTTTTTTCCTAACGAAAATGTGGATCCTGACATCTTGAGACATGAGATCAGCCACATTGAGCACCACCATTCGTGGGACATACTTTTCGCCGAGGTGATGATGATTCTGCAATGGTTCAATCCCTTCATCTATCTGTACAAGAAGGAGTTGCAGAGCCTTCACGAATACCAAGCCGACCGCGACGTGGTGGCCACCGGCGTTGACAAAAAGAACTACATGATGCTGATCCTGCAGCAGTGCACGGCTGTCGACTTCAGCGGAATGAGCAATAACTTCAGTTTAATCCTTACCAAAAAAAGAATCAAGATGATTACAAAGAATGAAAAGGCCAAGGGCCTCTGGTGGAGGCTCTTGGCTACATTGCCGGTGCTGGCTATCCTGATGATTGCCAACACGAAAGTGACGGCACAAGAACAAAAAGTCGTTGATAAACCCATCACAATAGAAATGGGCCAGTTCGAAATCTTTGATGATGACGGAGCTCCAATTCAGTTGAAGGATACTGTCATCTACGGCGAAGATGGTTCATCCATCAAATTACAATCTTCTAATGCTTTTGACCCGATTACGGGAGATCCCTGTAAGAAGCTGACTGTAACGACTATAAATCTAGACGGAACGGAGAATAGCTTTTTCATTACAGAAACAGAGAAAAATGGTGATACATCAAGATACCAGATAGAGACCTTTAGCCTCTCGGAGAGTCTTTTTGAAACACTATTAGACGTAGCCACTTCTAAAGAAGACACTGTCTATCAAATTGTTGAACAAATGCCTCAATATTCAGGGGGTGAGGAAGCCATGATGAAGTATGTGGCAGAAAATATCAAATATCCCCAAGCAGCAAAGGATAAGGATATCTCAGGCCGCGTGTTTGTAAGTTTCGTTGTCGAGAAAGACGGTAGTGTTTCCAATGTGAAAGTCGTGCGGGGCATTGGAGGAGGATGTGATGAAGAAGCCGCTCGCGTCATCAAAGGGATGCCGAAATGGAAGCCTGGCATGCAAAAGGGCAAGCCAGTCCGTGTGAATTATATGATGCCTATCAACTTCAAGTTGGATAGCCAACCTACGAAACCTGCACAAAAAGCTGACGTAAGCAAACCAGATATGAAACCCGACAAAAACGGTGTCTATCAGATTTGTGAACAAATGCCCGAGTTTCCCGGCGGCGTCGAAGCATTGATGGACTTTGTAGCCAAAAACGTTGTGTATCCGCAAGAGGCCATGGACAAGGAAATCTCAGGCCGTGTATATGTGAGTTTTGTGATTGAGAAAGACGGCAGCGTTAATGAAGTCAAGGTTATGAAAGGCATTGGAGGAGGTTGTGACGAGGAGGCTGTCCGTGTCATCAAAGCCATGCCGAAATGGAAGCCTGGCAAACAAGAAGGCAAGCCCGTTCGTGTGAGTTACATGATGCCAATCGTTTTTAAACTGCAATAAACAATTGTCGGTTTTATAGACTATTGTACTACGGCAGCCGCATAATGGGAATCCCCGATGCGGCTGCCGTTTTTGGTATCCTGCGATGTTTCGTATCGTGTAACAAAAAAGTAGCAGAATTATAGATATTGTTTGCTTCAGATGTGTAATTTTGCCGCCGCTATAAACAATCTATTTTTAAACAAAATCACTAAGGTTAAAAACAACAACATGAGAACTAAGTTTTATTTCTTTATCACCGGCCTGCTGTTGTCAGTATGTGCTACTAGTTTTGGACAGGAGATTGTCAGCGAGTTCAGTCTCCAAAACGGAAAATTGTATTCAAACACCGACATTATGGAGTGTTCAGACGGCACACTCCTGACAGGTATTGCTTATTATAGTAACGATTACAATGACAATGGATTACTTGTGTGCAAAACATCACCAGAAGGCCAACTGATTGATTCCATGGCCTTCGACTATGGAACCCTTTTCAGCATCAATGGAGCCACAGACCGCTTTGTCATTTCTAGTTTCCGTTTGGAAGATGCCGACAGCACGGAGTTTTTCCAGATGACTTTTTTGGATGCTAACCTCAACATCACCGAAACAGTCAGCATCCCCATCTTCAGCGGCGTTGACCCACAACGGCTCGCTATCGACGAGCTGATCCTCACCCCAGAAGATGACTTCATCGTTTCCTATTGGACAGACCTTGTGAATCATAACTATTGGACAAAAGCCGGGGTGTTCCACATGATGCGCATTCGTCTTGATGGCACCATAGTCGCCGAAAGCGAAACCGACCGAATGCTTTCTCCTAACTGGAGCAACGGACACCCCACCGATAGTTCCCTGACTTATTACAGCCAAGGTTTCGGGATCCTCGAAGAATCACCCCGTGTTTATTATAAAATAGGCGGTTACATTGGAACCAACAGCAATCACCCCTGGCCTCTCATTGCCTATTCCTTCGATGAGAATCTCGTCCTGACCGATACCATTCTATACAAATACTTGGACGAAAGCACCTATTTTGATTGGGTAGGCCACGAACACTTTGTTCCTTTCGAAAAGAATACATCCAAGACCTATCTCATGGCCGCCCAAATTCATCACCCCGACGGTGTTTATAAGGCTTCTATGGTCAAATACGACACAGAAAACAATCCGCTGATTATCAAAAGTGTCGAGACTTCGACCGCCACGGGAAGCCCCATCAAGACCATCGTAATTGACGAAAACACCGTATACCATGCCTATCAAATACATCAAGGATACTACAACACCTCTGTCGGTTTGGTTCGTTTAGACAATGGTTTAAACAACTTATGGGGCATCACACTGTCTGGTGGACAATCCAACTATGCCTATGGTCAATGTCTAAAGTCATTGCAAAACGGTGATATTGCCATAGCCTTCTTTACTAGTTATGGGAACAGTGGCGACAACTTCCACTTATACATCATCCACGACAGTTACGACAACACCCAGGAAATGATGGGTGGTAAGAAGCCTTTCACTCTCAACCCCAATCCTGTGAAAGACCAGGTCAACCTCGTTTTTGATGAAGATGCCAAGCCGGCAAGGTTGGACCTTTTCGACCTTGAGGGCGGAATGGTAGGCACCAAACACAGCAAATTGGAAAGCTACGACATGAGTGCGCTGCCTTCAGGCGTCTATATGCTGAGCGTCACCATGAAAAACGGGACCACTTATTTTGAGAAAGTGATTAAGAACTAAAGGGCTTATACCTATTCGATCATCAACTGTTCCCAGCGAATCTTAGGCACAAACTGAACGCCGTTTTCGTCGCGATAATACGCCAGTTTGTCGCCGGCATCCACGGGTTGCAATTTGATGGTTTCCTTGCCTTTGCCGATGGCCAAAATCAACAACGGTTCGTAAGGAAGGTTAAACGCTTCGGTAATCTTCGCCTTGTTGAAAGCCCCGATCATGATGCCGTTCAAGCCCATTTCGGTGGCTTTCAACAGCATGCTCTGCGCCGCAATGCCGAGGTCGATGTCCACAAACTTGTTTTCAGGAATGGTGCTGCAGATGATGATGAACGCTTCAGGTTCCGTGCCGGGGAAGGGGAGGTGCAGTTCAGGCAACAAGCCACCGAGTTTCATGTTTTGCACGATGATATCAGCGCCCGTTTCCTTGGTCACTAATTTAAAACGAAGCACCTGCTGGTTCTTCGCCGAGGCAATCTTGGTGTTCACTGCCACGATGCGTTCCAGCATGTCGCGCTTCACTTCAAAGCTTTGGTCATAACCGCGATAACTGCGGTTTTTCTCCATAATGGTTTCAATCGAGGTATGTTTTACTACGGTCTTCTTGGCACCCTTGCCAAAGACCTCTTCATAGCGTTTTTCCAAATATCCGTCGGCCATATTTGTCAGAATTATGCGGCGAAAATACAAAAAATCCCTATTTTTGCGGCATGAAAAGGCAATTGTTGCAAATCGGCTCCTTTTTGATGGCCCTTGTGGTGCTGTTCATCTCTGCAGGATGGGACGTGAAGTTCCACTATTGCACTGAAGACCATCACATGAGGGGCAGTTTTGGCGATGCTGCTGCGGATTGTGTGCATTGCATAGGGCACCATCATGAGCATGAAACGGAAGCTGTTTCTTCTAACGATGTTGTACAATTCAACGCCAAATGCTGTTGCGAAGACTTCGACAGCAAGGTGCAATTTACCGACAACTATGTTTTTTCTCCCGACAAACACTTGATTGTCAACCTACAATCCATCATCCTGCCACATATCGACTTATCCGATTTGTGCCATCAGGTTCAAGTGGTTTTCAACCCATTATTTCAGAGAAAGACACTCAAGTTCCTTTCCGGAAGAGAGCGGATTGTGTTTATTTCTTCGCTGAAGCTTAATCCTTTGGTTTTCTGATAATCCTCCTTGACACGAGACCGGGAACGTGTGCCCCGAGCCTTACTGTCATTGCGGAGGAACATCCGCAATCTCCTAAGCGGGAAGGTGTCCCTAGTGCATATGAGATTGCGGGTCAAGCCCGCAATGACAGACAATAGAAAACAAAACAAACAACATTTAACATCATGAAAACCAAACAACTCACCCTAATAACCCTATTGTTATTTGCCTTCGCCTCAGGCGCATTTGCTCAAGGCTTTATCGAAGGCACCGTATATGAAGAGACCGAAAACGGTCAACGTTCGCCAATACCAGGTGTCAATGTCTATTGGAAAATCGTCAACGAAGGCGTGGTGACAGACGCCAATGGACATTATAAAATCCCGCTTCATGAGCGCATAGGTTGCCTCGTGTTCAGCTGCATCAGCTATGAGAACGACACCATCCACCACATGATGGAGCCAGTGCATTACGATCATGTATTCAAGGCCGTCCATATGCTGAACGAGGTGGAGATTGCAGCTCGACAAAAAGCCTCTTTCATCAACCCAATCAAAGCCATCGCTGTACAGGAAATCACTTCCGAAAACCTGAAGCGTGCCGCCTGTTGTACTCTTGCAGGCAGTTTCGAGAACAACGCCTCGGTCGATGTGGCCTATAGTGACGCCGTCACGGGCGCCAAACAGATCCAATTGCTTGGATTGAGCGGCATTTACACCCAGATGATGACCGAAATCATCCCCAATTTCCGTGGACTGGCCTCGACATTCGGCTTGAATTATGTGCCTGGTAACTGGATGAATGGCATACAGATCTCCAAAGGAACATCTTCTGTAAGAAACGGTTACGAATCCATTACGGGACAAATCAATGTGGACTACAAAGAGCCAATGCCCGACAAGAGCGAGAAAGTGTTTGTCAACCTCTATGGCAACTCGATGTTGATGACGGACTTGAACTTCAACGGTCGCGTAAAAGTGGGAAAGAACGACGGAATCATGTTATTCGGCCATGTGAGTCACAGCCACATGAAAATGGACGAAAACGCTGACTCGTTTCTTGACGATCCGATGACCACACAATACAATGTCTTCCTACGTTATAGTCACCCCCATACGGGACGTTTCGGTTGTAAGTTAGGCATCAAGGCTTTGAAGGAAACCCGACTCGGCGGACAAATGGACTTCGATCCGGAGCATCGCTTTGACGAAGGCTACAATCTGTATGGCATTGGCATCAATACGGAGCGTTATGAGGCTTTTGCCAAAGGGGGCTACCACTTCAATCGCAAAGACACCAGTCTCGGTACGCAGCATCAGGTGACTTACCATAAGATGGACTCCTATTATGGTCTGACCGACTACAATGCCAACCAACTCTCTTACTTTGGTAATCTGTTGTTTGACTCCTACCTCGTGAATGACCATCACGCTTATTCCATAGGTGCCAGTTATACCTACGACAAATATGATGAGCATTTGAACGACAGCACTTTCCAACGTGTCGAACAAGTCCCGGGAGCCTTTGTGGAATACAATTTCACTGACGACCACCATTGGAACATCATCGCTGGCTTCCGTGCCGACTATAACACCTATTACCAAAAGATGCTCTACACGCCCCGTCTGCATGTGAGGTTCAAAACTCATGATGAATTCGCCGTCCGCCTTTCAGCAGGAAAGGGTTATCGTTCCCCAAACATTTTGGCTGAAAACTCCACCATGTTGGCTTCGTCGAGGATGATTCGTTTCATTGACACGCCCAAGATGGAAGAGGCCTGGAATTACGGTATCAACCTGACCAAAGGCATCGACATCGGCTGGCGTGAGATTGTCCTCCAAGCCGACTTCTACCGCACCGACTTCGTCAACCAAATCGTCCTCGACCGCGATGCCGACGCCCACCAAATCCGTATCTACAACCTCAACGGCAAGTCGTATTCCAACAGCGCCCAAATCGAGGCCAACTGCGAGATCTTCAAGGACTTCGACCTGACCTTGGCCTTCCGCTACAACGACGTGAAGATGACCATCAACGACACACTGCGCGAGAAGCCTTTCGTCAACCGCTACAAGGGCTTGGTCTCGATGTCGTACGCCCTCGGCACTTGGCAGTTCGACTTCACGACGCAGTTCAACGGCGACAGCCGCGTGCCCGACTTGAGTGGCAACGCCACTGCCGTGGCCAACGGTCAGAACATAGAGCGCTCGCCTTTCTATGTCATCATGAATGCGCAGGTCACAAAGAAGTTGGGCAAATGCTGGGAACTCTATGTCGGTGGCGAGAACCTGACCAACTACAAACAAGACCATCCCATCATCTCGGCCGACAATCCGAACAGCGAAGACTTCGATGCTTCCATGGTCTGGGGACCGCTTTCTGGTATCCGTGCTTATTTGGGTGTTCGCTTCCAAATCAAATAAAAACTGTATTTTTGCAGTCCTAAATATGATGACAATGAAGAAAACCCTTTTGATATTTGCCGCCGCACTGATGATGGCTTCATGCGGTCAGAATGACAACAAGGAACAAGCACAAATCCAACCCGAGCAAGCAAACAAGGACGTACCGATGGGCGTCCCTGTTGCTCCCATGCAACAAATCCAAGTACAAGAAAAGGGTGGGGCTAATCCTAACGTTTTGGGTGATCCCAACGGTCCCGTCCTGAAACTGGAAGAAGGCATGCCGCTCGATTTCAGCCAGCTTCAAGGCGAAAAAATGTCGGTTGGTGACCAGGTGGCTTCGCAGATCGACAGCATCCGCTACAGGGCTGAGCAGGGCAACGCCAAGTTCCAATATGTCTATGGTGTGTGTTACGAAAAAGGTTGGGGTGTGGAGCAAGATGCAAAGGAGGCTTTGGCTTGGTATAGAAAAGCCGCGGCCCAGGAGTACGGTCCCGCCTACAACTTCATTGGCAACTACTATCGTATGGGCACCGTCGTGTCCGCCGACCCCAAACAGGCTTTAGAGTGGTATCAAAAAGGCGCTCAGGTCAAGGACGACCAGGCCATGCTCAACCTCGGCAACTGCTATTTCTACGGCATGGGCGTGGAGAAAGACGAAAAGGAGGCCTTGAAGTGGTGGAAAGACGCCGCTGATGCTGGCAATGTTTATGCCATCTCACAGATGGGCGACTGTTACTATTTCGGTGTGGGCACCGAGAAAGACATGGCGAAGGCCGTGGAGTATTACACCCAAGCCGCCGACCATAACATCGCCAATGCACAATACCGTCTCGGCCTGTTGTATTACTCTGGTAACGGTGTGAAGCAAGACCAAACCTATGCCAAGCTGCTCATGCAAAAAGCCCGCGACGGCGGCATGACCGAGGCCAAGGATTTCTTGGAGAAAAACTTCAACAAATAAAAAGAAAGCCGCAAACTTGCGGCTTTCTTCATTTTAATCGGGTCGCCATTACGCTTTTGTCAAAGCCGCAGCGCCAAGGATAGCCGCGTCGTTGTCGGGCAGTTCAGAGATACGAATATCCACAGTGTCCTTGAAGATAAAGCAGAGATGCTCTTCGAACGACTTGCGAGCGGGTTCGAGCAATACGTCGCCTGCCTTCACCGGGCCGCCAAACAGGAAGATGGCCTCTGGGCCACTGAAAGTGACAGCGTTGGCCATGGCGATACCCAACAGATATCCTGTCTTTTCAAACACCTTGATGGCTAAGGGATCGCCGTATTTTGCGGCGTCGCCCACCATCTTGCTTGTGAGCTCCTCGGGAGCGACCTTGCGGAGCGCACCGTCATATTCAGGCATGTTTTCCATCATCTCCAAAGCTGTGCGGCAGATGCCAGTGGCTGAGCAGTAGGTTTCCAAACAACCCTTGTTGCCGCAGCCGCATTGGCGTCCCTCGGGAATCAGGATGGCGTGGCCCAACTCGCCTGCACCGCCGGTTTTGCCCAACACCAGTTTGCCGTCGACCACCACACCACTGCCTACGCCCGTGCCGAGAGTGAACATGATGAAATGCTTCATGTCTTTGGCACCGCCGTAAACGAGCTCACCATAGGCCGCAGCGTTGGCGTCGTTGGAAACCACTACCGGCACGTCGATGTACGATTTAGTCATACGCAACAAGTCGATCACGCCCTTGAAATTCAGGTTGGAGGCGTTCTCGATGCAACCCGTGTAGTAGTTGCCCACGGGTGCGGCAATGCCGATGCCGTCGATGGCTTCGATGTTGTTTTCCTGCATCAGTAGTTTAATCTGTTCGCAGAAGTCGGACACGTAGATGTCGGCGTCGAAATACTTGTTGGTTGGGATGTTCTTTTTGGCCATCACATGGCCGTCGTCGCGCACCAGCCCAATGTCGGTGTTGGTGCCGCCAATGTCGATTCCTATGGAGTAAGTGTTCATGATAAGGTCGGTTTTTGAAGTGGCTAAAATACGGTTTTTTGCTTTACCTTCCAGAAAAAATGAAAACAAGAGAAAAAAATCGGCATAAAAATGCTACTTTTGTAGGTCAAAAACCCATACCCATGAAAAGATGTTTTCCCTTCCTGATGGCTTTGTTGTTGCTGGCCGCTTGCCAGAAGAAAGAAGCCGACCTGACCACCACTTTCGAGAAGTCAGGCTTTTTAGAGACAGACAGTTACGAAGGCACGATCAGTTTCGCCAAACAGTTGGCCAAACAATTTGACGAAGTGCATTACCAAACCATTGGGCAGACTGCCCAAGGACGTGACATACCCCTGTTGATTGTTGATGAAAAGGGTTATACCAACCCGAAGAAGATCCGTCGGAGCGGGAAGAACATCATTTTGGTGGAATCGTGCATACATCCCGGTGAGCCTAATGGCAAGGATGCCATGTTCCTCCTTGTCCGCAATATGTTGAACGGCAGAGAACATCGTGACCTACTGGACGATTTCTCTTTCATCTTCCTCCCCGTGTTGAGTCCCGACGGACTAGCCAACTTTTCGCCTTACAACCGCATCAACCAAAACGGTCCGAAGCAAATGGGCTGGCGTGTGAATGCCCAAGGTCTGAACCTCAACCGCGACTTCACCAAACTCGACTCGCCCGAGCTGAGAGCCTTTACTGCCTTGTTCAACAAGTGGCAGCCCGACCTGTTTTTCGACACCCATGCCACCGATGGCGCTGATTACCAGTATGTAACCACCTATTCCGTAGAGAATTTTGGCAACTACGATCCTTCGATAACCGCTTGGCTGAGCGAGGTATGGGAACCCAAGATCGGTCCTGCCATGATGCGTTATGGCATGCCGATTACGCGCTATATCGAGTTCCAACCCTGGGGCGACCCGACGGCATCGCTTTATGACGAGAGCTTTTCGGCTATGTTCTCAGAGGCTTATACCACGGCGCGCAACTGTCCTGGCATCTTGCTGGAAACGCACATGCTGAAACCCTACAGAGTCCGCGTGCTGTCGACTTACAACATGATTGTGGAGACGCTAAGAATCATTCGTGACGATAAGGATGGTTTCAATAAAGCATTGACCCAAGCCAAGAAAAACGACTTGACCCTCAAGGAGATACCCATCAACATGCAACCTGAGTTGAACGACACGATTTGGGAAAACTTCTTGGGTTATCATTTCGATACGGTGCAGAGCGACCTCACCGGCAGTTGGTACTATGCCTATGATACGACGCGCCCTGAAACACGCAAAGTCCGTCGGGTGCTTTCCACGCGACCCGAGAAGACCCTGTCGGTGCCCAAGGAATACATCATCCCTGCACAATACAGCGAGGTCATCAACATCGTCAAGGCGCATGGTTTTGAAATGAATCTGTTGAAGAGCGAAAAGACCTTGACCGTCAACACCTACCGTTTCAGCAACGTGTCGTTTATGCCCCGTCCCTCCGAAGGACGTTGCCGTGTGGCCCATGCCGACGCCGAGGAGATCACCAAGGAAGTCACCTTCCCCAAGGGCTCAGCTGTGGTGAAGACCTCGCAAAACGGTGTCCGCCTGCTGATGAACCTGTTGGAACCCGAGATGCAAGGCTCCTTGTTTGAGTGGGGCTTCTTCAGCCATGTGTTGCAACGCGTGGAGTATTTCGAAATCTACAAGATGGAGCCTATGGCCAAGGCTATGCTCGCCGCCGATCCCTTCCTTGAAGAGCAGTTTAACGCTTGGAAGGCCTCCTTCCCGAAAGGCCAGCAGCCCTCGCAATACGAAGTCATGAACTGGTTCTACGAACGTTCGCCCTATTGCGACAAGAATTATCTGGTGTATCCTATAGGAATGGTGAGATAAAAAGTGGCGAAAATCCTGTTTTTGAAGCAAAATACGAATCAATGAAAACCAAACGAACCTTTCTTGCCATTTCCATCCCCTGTGGCACAGAGTTTCCTGCGTTGGTGGAAAAACTGAAGAAAAACCTCCAACATGAGCATTATATCAACTATGTGAAAACCAATCAGATCCACCTGACCTTGAAATTCTTAGGCGAGACGCCCGAAGACGACATCTCCGCCATTGTTGAGGCCTGCAGGAAAGTGGCCAAAAACCACAAGCCTTTTACGATGGACTTCGACCGCACGGGACTCTTCGGTAGCAATCACGTGCCGCGTGTGCTTTGGCTTGGCATGAACGACCAACCCAAGGCTTTGTTTGACCTTGAGGCCGACCTTTTGGATGCCTTCGACGACTTGGGCTATCTCCGCGACCGACAAAACTTTGTGCCGCATCTCACCATTTGTCGTATCAAACAACTTGTTGACAAACAGTTCTTTATGCAGATATATAACAGCATTGAGCAGAAGCCTTATCTCCATGCCGATGTGAAGGAACTGATCTATTTCCAGAGTTTTCTGCAGCCCACGGGACCTTTTTATAAGGTTCTCAACAAGATACCGCTGGGATGATTTGGCACTAAATTTGCCGTAAAACGCCCTGTGCAACGAAAAAAAGCACTACTTTTGCAATTTATTTGCATTATCTGGAGTTATAGAGAAAAATTCGATAAAAAAATGAAAAGTAAAATCACAACCGTCATGATGGTTCTTCTGGCCGCTTTCATCACGCTGGGAGGTACCACCAGTTGCAAGAGCAAGAAGAGACTTGCCCGTGAAGCCGCTGAGGCCGAGTACAAATCAAGAGTTGAACAAGCCGTGAAGGACCTGAATGCCATCCTCGACGACGAGACCCTTTGGAGCCTCGAAGAGAAGGAAGCCCGTGTGCAGACCATCAAGGACTGGAACTTGCAGAACGCCGAAGTCGACGACCTGCTCTTCCAGGTGGAGAAGAAACTCGCCCGTGAGCGCGCCCAGAAAGACGAAGAGGAGCGTCGCGCCGCCGAAGAACGCGAAAAAGCCAATGCCGCCGATGTTGTACTAGGACGTAATTTCAACAACATAGCTCATGCCAGCAGCGTCTCTCAGGCCAACCGCATCATCAACGAGACGCTGGATATGTTTGAGTCGCCCAATGTGCCGGTGCTCATCATCATCAAGCAGAATGCCGGCTTCAACGACTACGACCGTCCGACCACCATTGAGCAGTACCTCAACTACGTGAAGGACCAAAAGAAGGCCACGGAGAAGGTGCACGAAATCAAATACAACAACAGCGGAAAGATTAACGAAATAGAACTGATAAAGAGATGAAAAAGATCATTGCCACATTAGTGATTGCCTTGTGCGTTGTTGGTAGCGCCATGGCACAGGACGAACTGAGTTTCGAACGCAAGCAGGCCATTGACAGCCTTGCCTTGGAGAAGGTGAGAGACCTGAGCAAATACATCAAAATCGTCGGATCGAAGGAAACACCTTTCAGCGAGGCCAACCGTGTCATCGACCGCGCCGAGGAACTCTTTATGAACGATGCTGAGATTGGCGTCTCTTCGCTGGGTTCCAACAAGATCACCTACTACCGTGTCCGCAAGTACATGGAGCACCTGATGCGCCTCAACTACGATCGCGTCGAGATTGAGTGGTACAACATCGAGTATGTCAGTGACCTTCAGCGTCAGCCCGACGGCACCTATGTGGGTGTCATCACCATCTTCCAGACCTTCAGAGGCTATGACAAGGAAGGCAACCTGGCTTACAAAGATACCACCAAGAAAGACATCACCGTCTATGTGAAGCGCAAGGAGACCCAAATCGGTGGCCGCACCATCGGTTTCTGGGATGTGTTGCTCGGCGACATGCGCGTCAAGGAAACGACGAATAGATGAGAATTGTAAGAAATATTGTCCTATTGGCACTTACTATCGCCTTCGTCTGGCCTGTTGCAGGTCAGACGATTGGCGATTTTAAGATGGATGAGACCGAGCTCTATGCCATGACCAAACAGATGGGTCAGTTCATGCGTAGGTTCAACTACGAGGAAGACCAGTTCGGCTACAAACTCAACCCCAAAGACCCCAAATACCGCAACAACGAGATGCGCCGCAAGTCGCTGCCTATCCTCTTCGACCAGGAGAAATATGGCACACAGACCGAATTGCAGCGCTATTTCATCGAGGACGTCACCAAGAGCGACTCGTCGTATATGACCTTCCTCGGCGGACGCTGGTATTCGGAGGTCTCCACCACCTTCAAATACAATGGAAAAGACGTCAACGTGATGCTCTTTTTGGCCGTTGAGAAGGAAGGCTTGGGATCAAAATGGGTGCTCACCAACGTCTATTTCTCAGAGTTCAACAAACTCTTCCCTAGTGGTGAGATGGCCGAAAAAGAGAAGCACTTCCTGCATCCCATGAGCCACGAACTCGACTTCATGAACATCTACAAGGCCTTCCAAGACCCCGATGTCATCGAATACTATGCCTCAAAAGAATTCCAACCCGATTATCTGACGCTGTTTTTCTACGAGATCAAGAAAGGTCGGCTTGTGTTCCAGCATGTCGACTCGGTGAAGTTCCACGTCCTGCAGATCAAGGACTGGTATTTCGAGGTGTCGTGGTTCAACCGCTCGGGCCTCAATTCCGGTTGGCTCATGTCGAACGTCATTTACATGCCGGAAAAGGAAAAAGTTAATTTGATTAAATTCTATCAACCATGAAAAAAATAGCTGTACTCGTTATATTCCTGTTAGGCCTGGCTATGGGTGGTCAGGCACAAAAACTGTCGAAAGACGAAGTCGCCAAATACGAGAACGAAATCAAGGCCATGCTCTCCTATTTGGAGGAGACGATGAATTTCCTTGGTGACAGCACCGCCAGTGCCGCTGAAAAGGAGATCGTATTCACCGAGAGCTGGAGCAAGATTTTCATCGACGACAAGGTACAGATCGAGGACGACCTCGATGTGAACCGCACTTCTCCCATCAACAAGGACGTGCAGGCCTATCTGAAGGATATCGACTTTTTCTTCAAGTGGGCTACCTTCAAGTTTGATGTGCAAAGCATAGCCAACAGCACCCGTGACGATGGCAGCGTTTTTTTCAAGGCCACGCTGACACGCCATCTGACAGCTAAGACCATCAACGACGAAGCTGTCGACAACGCCAAGAACCGTTTCGTTGAAATCAACCTCGACCGACAGAAGAACAGTATCAAGATAGCGAGCATCTATACCAGTAAGATCAATGAGAAAGAGGCCCTGCGCAATTGGTGGAACAGCCTCTCGCAAAACTGGAAGAACCGCTTGGGTAGCGACGTCATGCTTGACGATGGCACGCCTTTGTCGGAATTCAACACCGAAGGCCTCACCGATTACAGCGCTCTTGATGCCAAGTTGAAGCAGGTCAGCCAGAAGCAGCGTCTCGACATTTCGGGCATCCGCGAAATCATCACCCTTGAACCCCTCAGCGAGCTCTCCGACCTCACCTGGTTGGATGTCTCCGAGACCTCTATCGAAGATCTGTCGCCCGTACGTAACCTCAACAAACTCGAGGTGCTACGCGCCAACTCCACGTTAATCAATGATCTCTCGGCTTTGAAATACAACCTTATGCTGAAGGAGCTTGAAGTGGCCAATACGGGTGTTGAAGACCTTTCGGCACTCACCACCTTGCGTCACCTCGAGAAACTCAATGTGGCCAACACACAAGTCAACAGGATATCGAATCTGAAGAGCTGCCCCGACCTGACCATGGTCAACTTGGGCGGTACGCGGGTCTCCAGCATTGGCATTTTGCAGGATCTGACCAAATTAAAGAATATCGATATCAGCAACACTTCGGTCCGTGACCTCGGTCCCATCTCCAACTTGAAAGACCTCCAGAGCCTCAATATCTCGGGTTCTGCTGTCAGTAATTTGAATGCGTTGAGCGAGATGGACAACCTGCGTGAGCTTTATTGCAGCAACACCTCGATTTACGACCTCAGCCCCTTGAAGAGCCACCGTCGCTTGAGCAAGATCTACTGTGACCACTCTGGCATCCATGACGCCGAAGCTAGTGCCTTCACCAAGGACAACCCCTTCACGCTGGTCATCTTCGATACCGAGGCGTTGAAGAATTGGTGGAATGACCTTCCCATCTATTGGAAAGCGGTCTTCTCGAAGCAGATTAAAGTCGGTCAGGAACCGACCACTGAGCAACTGCACCAAATCATCAACCTGCAGGAGCTCGACCTCTCAGGTAACACCTTCCTGCAGAGCCTGATGCCCGTGAGCCGTCTGACCAACCTGAAGTCGCTCAATATCGCCTATACCGAGATTCCCAACCTTTTTGCCATCCAAGGGCTGGCCAACCTCGAGTCGTTGAACATCTCACATACCTACATCAACGACCTCAAGCCCTTGCAGGAAATGACCAACCTGAAGCAGCTGAATATCAGCAGTACACCCGTCAACAACCTCTCGCCTTTGGCCAACGACAACAGTATCGAGGTGGTTTTGGCCGACAGCACCATCATCGGTCGCTCGCAGGTTGTCGCTCTCAAGGAGCGTCAGCGTCAAGTGAATGTGGTCTATCAGACGGAGGCTTTGCGTACGTGGTGGGCTAGCCTCGACCCCATTTGGCAAACCATCTTCCGCAACGCCGCCTCGCTTCAAATGGATATGCCCGACGCTCTTGGGTTGCAGCGTGTCATTGACTTGAGGGAGTTGGAGATCGGCACGGAATTCCCCATCGTTTCTTTGGATCCGCTCACCGACCTCATGTGGCTTGAAAGACTCACCATCAACAACCAGGGCGTTCACGACTTGACGCCATTGGCCCACAAGGAACACCTGATTGAGCTCAACGCACAGAACAACCCCGTCAGCAGCTTGAAACCCATCGAGGAAAGCACCCTGTTGGAGTTGCTCAACATCGAGAATACCCAAGTCGACGATCTTGCCCCGCTCTCCAAGATGAACAACCTCGTCACGCTTAATGCCAGTGGCACTCCAGTGAAATCGCTGAAGCCATTGTCGGGCTTGCTGAAGCTGGAGAACCTCTTTGTCAACAACACCAACGTGCGTAGCATCTCGCCTGTGGAAAACATTCCTTCGCTGAAACAGCTGAAGGTTTACAACACCAAGGTGAAGAAACGTGCCGTCGAGTCGGTGCAGCAAAAACGACTGGATTTAAACATCATCTACTATTGATAACAACTCACTAAAAAGTAGTCTTATGAAGAAAGTGACAATTATCCTTGTGACCGTACTCGCTTTGGCGGGTTGCAAGAAAAAAAGCGACGGTTGCGTTGAACATGAATATGATGGTTGGCATTTGCCCAAGGTTGTTAACGAGTATCTTCCATACCAAGAAGGGCAAAGGTTACTGTTTCTCAACGACAATAGCGATTCCCTTCAGTTTGAGGTTCGTAGCACCCATTTGCTGGATTACGAAGATGCGCATTATACTTATACCGAAAATTCATGTTATCCTACCGGTGATATAGGTCCAAGTGGAGAGATGTATCTTGTCAGTTTGCCCGAAACCAGTTTTAATTACCACCAGAAGGGGATAGGGTTGGAGTTTTATGGCGATGGTGCTGAAAACGTCGAGATTGGGAAACTATGGTTTTTGATGGCGTCAGATATGTATCCCTCACAATGCTACATTGAGTCAGAAAAGTATAGTGGTAGTGTTGCGGACTTAAGCGATACAATTTGCTTGAAGGATGACGATTCTTATCAACTGCTCAATGCAAAGATAGTGAAAGGCAAGGGCTTGGTCAGCTATGAGGACAAACGTGACAATTGTGTTTGGCATTTAGTGGAAGAATAATCATCGCTTCATACGATTAATGAAATTTCGCTTTTTGGGAGGTAAAATCCTTTCCAGAAGGCGAAATCTTTTATTGTGTCGTTTCCTTTGTTTTGAATAGTTTTATTTCGTACTTTTGCAAAATCTTCCAATCTTGAAATAAAAAATTTTGAAATTTTTAAATACAATATTATGGAAATCAGAAAATTAGAGCAAATGTTTGAGGTTTTGCGCAGCAAACCCAAGAAACGCCTTGTGGCTGCCTATGCCAACGACGACCACACCATCTGTGCAGTGAACGCTGCCGTTAAGGAAGGTCTCATCGAAGCCACCCTCCTTGGTGATGAAAACGTTATCAAAGAAGTGTGCAAAGCCGAGAACATTGACCCCAACAATTTCAAAATCATCCACGAGCCCGTCGACGTGAAAGCCGCTGCCATGGCTTGCGACCTCATCAACGCTGGCGAAGCCGACATCTTGATGAAGGGCTTGCTGCCCACCGACAAATACATGCGTGCCATTCTCAATAAGGAACGCGGTCTCTGCCCGCCCAACGTCACGTTGGCCCATATTGCCGTCATCGAAAACCCCAACTACCACAAACTGATGGTAGCCTCCGACTGCGCCATCATCCCGCTGCCCGACCTCAAACAGAAGCAACAGCTGCTCAAATATGTGACCTCCGTAGCCACCAAGCTGGGTGTCAGCTGCCCGAAGGTCGCCATGGTGACCGCCACCGAACAGATGAGCGCTGGCATCCCCGCCTGCGTTGATGCCGCCATCATCTCCAAGATGAACGAACGTGGCCAGATCAAGGGTTGCATCGTTGAAGGTCCTATCAGCCTCGACCTCGCCACCGACGCCGAGACGGCTGCCATCAAAGGCATGAAGAGCCCCGTGGCTGGCGATGCCGACTGCCTGGTGTTCCCCAACCTCGAAGCCTCTAACGTGTTCTACAAATGCTGCACCAAGTTCGACAAGAGCGAAGTGGGTGCCATGCTCATGGGCGCCAAGGTGCCTTGCGTGCTCTCGTCGCGAGGCGACACTTCGAAGACGAAATTGTATTCCATTGCCCTCGCAGCAATGATGGCATAAAGAAATCACTTTGTAGAGACGCGATTAATCGCGGCTCTACCAGAAAAAACATAAAAATATAACAATATGGCATACAAAATCTTAACGATAAACCCCGGTTCCACCTCGACTAAGATTGCTGTGTTCGAAGGTGAGGAACAAGTCTTCAAGAAGAACCTCAAGCACAGCGCTGAGGAAGTTGCGAAATTTGAGCACATCTCCGACCAGAAGCCCTTCCGCACCGAAGCCATCATGCGCGAACTGAAAGAGGCTGGCATTGATGTCAAGCAAATGGATTGCATCGTGGGTCGTGGCGGCTTGCTCCGTCCGCTCGTCTCGGGCGTCTATGAGGTGAACGACCTCATGATCAAGGACCTTACCGAAGGCTATAGCGGCGAGCACGCCTCCAACCTCGGCGGCTTGATTGCCAACGACATCGCCAAGGAAATTGGTGTGAAGGCTTACATTGCCGACCCTGTCGTGGTCGACGAAATGGACGAGGTGGCGCGTTATTCGGGTCATCCGCTGTTCCCGCGTATCTCCATCTTCCATGCCTTGAATCAGAAGATCATTGCCCGTCAGTTGGCCAAAGACCTCGGTCGCAAGTATGAGGACATGAACATCATCGCCATCCACCTCGGTGGTGGTATCTCGGTCAGCGCCCACAAGAAAGGTCGCGTGGTCGATACCAACAACGCCTTGAACGGCGATGGTCCCTTCACACCCGAACGCGCTGGCTCACTGCCAGCTGGCTTCCTTGTCGACGCTTGCTTCAGCGGCAAATACACCAAGAAGGAAATCGGCCAGATGCTGAAAGGCAAGGGCGGCTTCGTCGCTTACCTTGGCACCAACGATGCCCTCGAAGTGGAGAACGCTGTGAAGGCTGGCAACAAGGAATGGGAGAAGGTCTACAAAGCCATGGCCTATCAAGTGGCCAAGGAAGTTGGTGGCCTTGCAGCCTCGGCTTTCAGCATGGATGTGGATGCCATCTTCCTCACGGGCGGTATGGCCTACGACAAGGGCTTCTGCGCTTTGGTGAAGAGCCATGTCGAGAAGATCGCTCCTGTGTATGTCTATCCTGGCGAAGACGAGATGAAAGCCTTGGCATTGAATGGCCTGCGTGTCCTCAACGGCGAGGATACACCGAAGGTCTACCAAGCCTAATTCCCGGCGCAGGCGGCGGTTGCCGCACTAATAGTAATACCTGGGATATTTTCCAATTGATGCGCACACGATTCAAGTGTGGCACCTGTGGTAAGCACGTCGTCGATAAGGAGGACGTGCTTTCCTTTTAGTTCGTCGGCGAAACGCAGTTCGAAGATGTCCTTCACGTTTTGGTAGCGTTCCTCGGCTGATTTCTTGGTTTGTGTGGCCGTGTTGACGGCACGGATAAGGTATTTGTCTCCAATGGCAATCCCGGTGACCTCGTGGATGCCCTGGGCGATCATCAGGCTTTGGTTGTAGCCACGCTGTTTCTCGCGTTTGGGATGCAAGGGTACAGGGATGAGATAGTCGATGCCTTGAAAAAGAGGCGCGCTTTTGATGGTTTCCCCTAATTGTTGCCCAAGGAAAATGCCCGCATCCTTGTTACCTTTGTATTTCAGTTCGTGGATGAGGTGCTGTACTTTGCCTGACTTTGCGAAAAAGAAAGCTGCAGTGACAGCGTGAAATCTAACCCGTCCATAAAAGGTTTGCGCCAAGGGGTTGTCAGGGTTCAGTTCGTACCCCGTCTTAGGTAGCAGATAGCGGCATTTCAGGCAAACCGTCTTTTCGTCTTTGAGTAAGGCTTCGCCACAGGCGGCGCAGACGCGAGGATAAAATAGGTTGATGATGCTATCGAGCCAATCGCGGAAGGTCATGGTTTTGTCTTATTGCCCTATGCGGATGTATTTCTTTCGGGGTACCATCGCCTTGGGTTTGCCCGTTTCGGCGGCTTCGTCGAGTTCATACGTCTTGTAATCGACAGAGAAATCGAGTGAGTCGGGGAGAAGCTCGTCGGTGCGGCCTTGCTCACGCAACACTTCGTTATACATGCGGCGGTTGCGTCGCAGTGTGGCTTGGCGTCGTGCCGACTTGTTGTATTTGTCGTAGAGGTATTGTATCGGACTGGCTGTGATGGTGACCATGCCGTTGCCCGATGGCGCACGGCTTAGCCAGAGGTCGTTGAGGTCTTCGTTCAAACGTTTGATCTCGTCAGGGGTCTCGATGCTGGGCATGGTGACGAGCATCTCCTTAAAAGATTCGTAGTTGGTAAAGGGGAGCACGGTCACTTCGCGGAGTGTGATGGTCTCGGGAAGCAAGCGGATGACGAGGGTGTCGCTGGAGGTGAGCGACTCGTTGATGGCGATGAGGCGTCGCGTAAAGCCGACACAACTCACCCACAGCGTGTCAATTTGCCGCGCCTGGATGTGAAACTTACCTTGTTGGTTGGTAATGGTTCCACAATGCGCCATTTTGCTGATGATATGGGTGTTACGAATGGGGTGCAGACTGTCAGCCGTGACCACATAGCCATAGAAATCCACGCGCTTGGGCTTACCATCATCGCCGTTTTGCGCAACGGCGGCGAGGCAACACATTATTAGGGATAATATTAATAACAGGCGTTTCAATCTTTGCGGTTTGGGTTGGCGAAGATACAACAAATAATGAACGAGGAAGTTGTTTTTTTATTTTCGTGGGGAAATAATTCTTGGAGAATCAAACTTTGGTTATCTTTGCGTTGAGTTTGAAGTCGGCGGATTGCAAATCCGCAGGAACAAGGTTACGCCATAATAATATGATGAAAACACTATCATTTTTAAGATACTTTTTGATCTTCATGGTTTTATTGGTTTCAGCATGTCAAACTAAAGAGCCAAATAAAAAAAATCAAATCATTGCTACGGAATTAAATGACAAAGGATTTGGGTTTCTTAATCAGTACTTTTTTGATTGCAATCCATCTCAATTGGATTCCGCCCTTAAATACTTTCAGGAGGCTCTTGCTATAGACAAGAATCAAAGCGCTGCAAAAGCTAATCTAAAAGTTACTTTGATGAAAAAGAAAAACTATGAACAATTGATTGACATCATGTTGACAGAACTTGGAACAGTAAGCCCCCAAGACCACATGTCCAAAGCTGAGGTATTTGGATTCATCGCCATGTTGTATAATAAGATTGGCAACTTTGATTGCGAAAAACAAATGTGTACAAATGCTTCTAATGAGTATGCCTTAGTTTTAAGCGATGGAAATAAATCAATACAGCCTTATCAATTGATTAGTTATTTAAAATACAAAACCTACATTGAAGGGAAAGAAACTGCTTTAACAGAGCTTGAACAATATGAAGGAGCATTTTCTGAAGAGGACTACATGACCATTAAGGAGGAAATTGATAATTACGAAATAAATGATTTGTTTGTTACAGAATGTGACGATTCTTTCTAATGAATAGTCGCTGTACATATTACATAGCTTCAAGTATAACAGCCGTTAATGGTGCCCGCGGTACCTTAGGCGGTGTTTCTATTGGAGGCCGCAGCTGCAACTTCAGCATTGGTTTCGCCTCGGTAATGCCCAAAATAGTCTATTGTTTCTGTAACATTTTCTCTAGCCTATTGTACCAATCTTCCCCGAACCTGCGGATTATCGGCTCACGGAGGAACTTCCACAACGGGATGCCGTCACGTTCGCCCTTGCGCTTGGCGGGCACGCAGACGCTCCATTCGTGGTAAAGGATATGGGTGAAGCCGTCTTTTTCCACAAGGCGTATAGGGTAGAGGTGGCATGAAATCGGTTTCCAGAAGTCGCATTTGCCCTCCAAGTACGCTTTTTCTATGGCGCAGAGCGCGGTGCCGTTCTCGTGGAAGTAAACGAAAGCGCATTCCTCGCCGTTCACCAAGGGCGTGACAAGTTCGCCCGTCTCGTCATAGTCGTAGACGTCGTTTTCTTCAATGACCTTGATGCCTTCGGGGCGCATATAGGGTTTGATGGCTTCGAGGTTGTCTTCAATCTGCTCTATTTCAGAGGCTTCGAGAGGTGCGCCAGCATCGCCAGCCACACAGCACCAGCCCTTGCAGCGCGGCAGGCAGCAACAGAACTGGGCATTCAGGAATTCGTCGGTGACGACTACATTGTCGAGGATAATCATGGCGCAAATATACTGAAAACAATAATCTGAAATAATAATCGTTGCCATAATAACTAATAGGTATACGAAAAATGGAAAATGTAAACGAGAATCGCCTTAAACAAGAGTGTAGAAAAAAGAACTTTTTTGTAAAATTTTGGTGGATTTTTCCTATCGTTAATCTGATTTGTGCTCTGTTGATCATACCTGCTGCCAACCATAACCTATGGGGATTGTCTTCCGCATTGTTTATTGTGTTCATTGTATTGTTGGTTATTCAAGGAATCATCTTCATCTATTGCCTTTGCAAAAAGGAATGGTGGCAATCCGTAGGTGCTGCGATCGGTGTTCTGGTTTGTTTTATTGCTTTCTATTTCATTTCATTCATTTATTTAATTATAAGTAGTTCTCAACCAGACCCCTTTGGCAAAGAACATCCCATACCCGAAGGAATGGAATGCGAGATCCCACTAGAGGGAAATGCTCCTGTCGAGGTATCCGTTGATGGTATTTCAGAAAAAGAGTGTTTACAAGTTTGGAACGATTTTCAAGGAGGTTTGTATCAATACAGTTTTTACTACCCAGAATTACCTGATGGTGATGTATTTCTGCGGTGTTTTGAGGTAACGGAAAACATTGAATTGTCTACATCGAGATTGCGAAAAGCATCTACTGTAAAAGTGATTGACCATACAGAATTTGGTATGATTGCAGACAAACAGAATTTCACAATATACGAAGGCGATTGGGGAGATTACTATGCGGCTCGTATCGAAGTATGGCACAAAAATGCGAGTAGTGGAGAAGAAACCAAACTGTTGGAAAAGATTTATCGTGTTGAAGGTTGGATGAGATAAGAAAATGAGTAATTTTGCAGCCGAAAAGGAGTTGAGATTCCCCTACGGGGAATGGAGTAGAGCAATTAATCGTATAACGCGGCGGCAGATAGAACCTACGAATCGTAAGCGCCAAAAGCCGCCGCAATATAGCAAAACAAATCTCCATTCCCGAAGGGAAACTCATTATTAAATCTTTGAATCTTTAAATCTTAAATCTTTAAATCATAACAACATGGCATTTAACCTCAGAAACAGAAACTTCCTGAAGTTGTTGGACTTCACTCCGGAAGAGATTAAGTTCTTACTGAAACTTGCTGCCGACCTCAAGGCCGCCAAGTATGCAGGCACCGAACAACCCAAACTGACGGGCAAGAACATTGCCCTCATCTTCGAAAAGACCTCGACCCGCACCCGTTGCGCCTTCGAGGTTGGCGCCAAGGACCAAGGTGCCCACGTCACCTATCTCGGCCCTACTGGCTCACAGATCGGCATCAAGGAATCGATGGCTGACACCGCCCGCGTGCTGGGTCGTATGTTCGACGGCATCGAGTACCGTGGCTTCGACCAGGCCACTGTCGAGGAACTGGCCAAATATGCCGGCGTCCCCGTGTGGAATGGTCTTACCGCCGAAGCTCACCCCACTCAGATTCTGGCCGACTTCCTCACCATTCAGGAGCATACCGACAAGCCCCTCAACCAGGTGAAGTTCGCTTATATCGGCGACGCCCGCTACAATATGGGCAACAGCCTGATGGTCGGTGGTGTGAAGATGGGTATGGACATCCGCATTATCGCCCCCAAGAAACTGCAACCGGCCAAAGATCTTGTCAAGAAGTGCCAGGAAATCGCCAAGGAAACCGGTGCCAAGCTTACCGTCACCGACGACGTGGAGAAGGGCGTGAAGGGTCTTGACTTCATCTACACCGACATTTGGGTATCGATGGGCGAACCCGACAGCGTGTGGAAAGAGCGCATCAATATGCTGATGCCCTATCAGGTCAACGCAGAACTGATGAAAAAGACAGGCAACCCCAAGTGCAAGTTCATGCACTGCCTTCCTTCGTATCACAATCTGGAGACCAAGGCCGGCCGCGACGTTTATGAGAAGTTCGGCTTGAACGGTATCGAGGTCACCGAGGACGTGTTCGAGAGCGAGAACAGCATCGTCTTCGACGAGGCTGAGAACCGCATGCACACCATCAAGGCCGTCATGGTGGCCACGCTGGGCGACTAATCATAGTCCAAGTGCATCAAACAAAAAGGGAACCCAATCGGGTTCCCTTTTTTGTTGGGATGACTTCAATGTCATCAATGGTTCACAACCACGCGCTGGTTGCTCACCGTGCCATCGCTCTGGCGGATGTTGAAGAAATACGTGCCATTGCTGTATTGGCTCAAGTTCACGTTGAGGATCATGCTGTTGGCAGGGATGGTCTCCACCAAGACCCCCATCATATTATAAACCTTCACGCTCTCGATGCCGTTGGCACTCTCGATGCGCACTTGGCTATTGGCGGGGTTGGGATAAACCTTGGCCGTCGATGAAATCTCGGAGATATTCAGCAGTTCGCCGTCAACGGTAACATTGAATAATGCCTCTCCACTATCGGACTCCACCTTAATAAGGGTTTCAGCCACACTTCTGCCAGCAGGGCCGTTGGCGTTAACAGTGAAATGGAATTCTTCTCCCTCGTTCAGTGAATAGGGCAGTGCAGCGGAAGGTTCAATAATCAGATAGGTTTCGCCTTCGGGATTGGTTTCCGTAATGGCTGTAATCTCAATAGGTGCATGTGAGGCGAAATTGCCGTTGCTTACATAGACATCGGCTTCAGGCTCATTGACAGTCAAATCGACATAAGGTGAGCCAGGAATATACAATCCCAGGTCTTGCAGGTTTTCCGCCGCTGCGGCCACGACCTTAATGGAAGTTTTTTCTTCGGGATACAAAGCAACCACACCGACTACATTGAACACATCGGGATCGCCTTCAAACGAGTACTCGGTTTCGGTGATGCCTTCGGCAACCAGTTCGTCGTTGACATACACATTGTAGCCGAAAGGATTGCCTTGTGCAGGAGCATCCCAAGAAGCGGTAAACAAACCTCTCGGACCAGCAACTTCAGTCAAAGTCAGATTCTCTACAGGATAAGGATGCTCTTCGGTGTATTCGTAAGCGAAGTGGCTGTTGTACACATACTTCGAGCCGTAATTCTGCACCCAGATGGACACTTCAAGGTCGCTCATTTCCTCGACATGCGTTCCCGACATGTCTTGGGTGAACTCCAAATGTTGCATCTCGCCAGAAGTGAAAGCAAGCGTTGAACCTTCGCCGTCGGGCATCATCTTCATGAAGACGTGGTGGAATTCAGTCTCACCATTGCTACCCACGTTGCCGTGAGTCACTTTCTCATTGATGGAGACATACACACGGGCCTCAATATCAACATACGGCATCACATCGGCGAAAATATGGATGTTGTTGCCATCTACGGTGAACGAACCTCTGACATCGAAGTAGCCAGGCTCTTCAGCGTGCTGGTTGAAAGTGTTTTGGTTGACAGCAGCGTTGTTGGTGCCCACGCCGTCAAGATAAATGTCCGGAACACCGCTGACGCCGTAATAGGTGCGGCGCACGCCACCTTCTTGGGTGTAGTAGGGGTCACCAGTGCCAGGCCAGTTCATCTGGTATTTGGTGTAGGTGAAGCGTCCGGCGTTGTTGTTGCAGAACGTGTTCATTTGGTTGTTCACGCTCACGCAAGGTCCGCAGGTGGACGAGGAGAAATGCTCAATCATGGGTATTCTTTGAACACTGTTGATCGGGACGGAGACGGTCTTCACCAAAGTGTTGTTGTCGCTCACATCATCGTCTTGACCATTGACCTTAACGATGTTCATAGTCACTTCGTAAGCTCCAGGGATGTTCAAAGCGGCAGGAACATCAAAAGTCAAAGTTTGCGTGGCCAAGGATGCAATATTCACGTTAAAGGTTTGATTGACAGGTTCCATGCCCGAAACTTCATACGAGGCCTCGACGGAAGTGACCTCTGTGGTGCCATAGTTCATGACGCCCATGCTGACGGTAAGGTCGCCCGCAGGCACAATGCCGGGAAGTGAAGAACCAGCAATGGCAAGATCGAGGTTTTCGAGGGTAAACACAATGATGTCGTCGAAGAACCAGTTGTCGATGTTGTAGGAATTGCCGCTGTAATAGACGCAGAACTGGAAGTTGGCACTTCCCACGTCTGGGGTGGAGATTTCGCTCGTTACCAAATAAGCGCCATCCTGTGAGTAAGTTTGGCTCCAACCTGTATTCCAAGTGGTGCCGCCGTCAGTAGTGGTGGCAATACCTAAAGTGTGTGAGCCATTGTAGTTGTCGAGGCAATGCTTGAAAGAAATGATAACGCTGTTGAGACCTGTCAAGTCAACAACAGGAGAGACAAGGCGTGAAATGCCATTGAATTGTGGACCGTAATACAGCCACATTTCGTTGGGTTCGCCGCCTGCATTGTTGGTGGCCGAAATGTTCCAGTTGTTTTGGCCAAGGCCTGCGATGGACCATCCAGCAGGCATGGTAGAACCATCAAAAGATTCCTGCAGCAAAACCGCGCGGTTTTGTGCCATCGTCGCCGTTGCAAACAGCAAGGCGAATACGAATAGTAAGGTTTTCTTCATAGGGATAAGATTTTAATGTTGTGTTGATTAGATTTTTCGTTGCAAAAATAAAAACAAATTCAAATAATAGCCTTAATAATTAGGTGAAAAAAATCTATCAAACTAACAGCAAAACTCCAAAAACTACCACAAGCAAGAAACTATGCTTCACCTGTCGGCCCAAAAACGGGTCAAGCAGCTCGGGTTTTGTCTTCTTGATGGCAATTAAGTCTTTGATGAATAGGATAGAAAGCACTACAAACAGGTAGGAATACCATGCGGCTTGGTGCAAGACGAGATAAACCGTGAGGAAGACGAAAGCGCCTCCAATGAGCAGGCAATGGTAAATGAATGCATTTTTCAACCCCAATTTCACCACGAGGCTGTTCTTGCCCGAGGCCTTGTCGTTCTCATAGTCGCGCATGTTGTTGATGTTGAGCACGGCATTGGAGAGGAAGCCCATCGCCGAGGCAGGCAACAAAACGCTGAAATCAAGAGATTTTGTGGCCAAATAGAAGGTGCCGGCCACGGCAGCCCAACCAAAGAAAAGAAAACAAAACAGGTCGCCTAGACCACGATAGCCGTAAGGCCGTTTGCCCAAGGTATACAGTAATGCTGCCAACACTGCCCCTAACCCCAAAACGGCAAAAACCGCTAATTCTTGCCATGTCAAACCCGAGAAAACGAAAATCAGCAGAGCGCCTGAAATCAGGCATAACATAGCCGTAAAAGCCAAGCCTCGTTTCATCTCCTGTTCGGTAATGGCACCACTCTGCATCTCGCGTTGCGGTCCGACACGCTTCATGTTGTCGGTGCCTTTCTTGAAGTCGCCGTAGTCGTTGGCGAGGTTGGAGAGGATTTGGAGGAGTATTGCAGTGAGAGCAGCAAAAAGTATAACAAAAATATATCGGCCCTTCGACCCTTCGACAAGCTCAGGGCTCAGGGACCTTAACTGGTCAAAGGCCAAAAAACCTCCAAGCAGCACCCCGGAAAAGGAGAGCAGCACCGTCCTCGGACGGGCTGCTTTGATCCATGTTTTAAACTTTGCCATAGTTATTTATTTCACAAAACCTACAAAACTCACAAAACCGCTTTTATTAGACAAGGAAAGCAGCCAACCGGCATGCTTTCCTACGCATCCTTACGGATGCCTCTTGGGTTTTAACTGTATTTTCTGATAGGAAAGCCATCGGAGGCGTATACTTCATTGCTTTCTGAATCAAAGAAATAACGTTCGATTTCAGCAAACCTTGGGTAGAAGTTCACCAAAATACCCACAGAAGCTTTCATTAGTCTCATATAGTTGAATAGTTGGGCTTTATGTTCATTGCTTAAACTTTCAACAGACTTCAACTCAACAATAATGTCATCGTTTACCAAGAAATCCAACCGATACGTAGATTCCATTTCCTTGCCGTGATACAAGGGATGAAACGTCAACTCTTTCTGAAAAGGGATGTTTCTTTCCGACAACTCCAGTTGAAGTCCTTCTTGATAGACTTTTTCATTCAGTCCAGGCCCTAATTCCTTATGGACTTCGTGAATCGCCCCTATCGTATCATAAGCATAAGCTTTTAAAGCCTCAACGTCTATCATACCGTTTGTGTTTTAATACCCGACTTTAGTCGGGGGGCAACGGCAAGCGGTTGCGAGCCGTTGCTTCTTCCCACAACTATTGTTTTGAAGGTTTTGTCAGTTTTGTGACGAAAAAATCATCTCCTTCTACCTCCACCACGGCGGCGCGGTGCATAGAAGTCGTCCTCATAGCGGCTGGCGCCACGGCGGCCACGCCCCGACTCTCTCGATGAAGAACCTCTTGAAGAGCTGCCTCTTGAGCTACCACCTCTCGATGAGCCACCTCTTGAGCTGCTGCCTCTCGATGACGCGCTTCCGCTGCCCTTCTTGGCACCGAAGCCGCGTTCGGCGTTACGCTGCTTGCGGCTCGGACGGTCGTCATCGTCGATGAAGACCTCGATGTCGTCAAGATGCTCTTTCCAATCGGGCTCGAGCCATTCGCGACCGTCGCGCGAACGCTCCGACTTGTAGTAGGGACGGTCGTCATCACGCTCCTTCTTTTTCTTCTTCGATTTCTTCTCGGCGAAGTCGTCGTCGCGGCGTTCGCGTTTTTCGCGGAATTCGTCGCGTTCGCGACGCTCCTTGCGTTCTTTGCGTTCGACAGAGCCTTTCTTCTCACCGCCGCTGGCCTTCTTGCGTTCAGGCTGTTCCTTGGCGACCTCCACCACGATGCCGCGTGGGTTGCTGTGCGGGTCGGCGAAGCATTCGAGAATCAGCGGGACGAAGCTCTCTTCCACATCGACATACGAGAAGTCGGGATAGAGGTCGATGCGGCCGATCGGGATGTTCTTCGAGCGGGTGACATCGTTGATCTTGCCGATGATTTTCTGCGGCAGGATATGGTCGTTCTTGCCCATACCGAAGTAGAGGCGTTTCATGGTCTCGTCGCGATGCTCACGCTCTATCTGACGCTCCTTGCGGTCTTTCTTCTCCTCGCGCTCGGTGACATTGAGGTCGACAGCGTCCTTATAGTAATCCAGGAAACGGTTGAAGTTGAGTGCCACCATACGGGTGATGAGTTCCTCGCGGCTCATCCAATCGAGCTTGCGGAACACGACAGGCAGGTAGTCGTCGATCTCCTCGCGGTTGATGTCGACATGCTCGATGCGGTCGATGTGGTTGAAGAGTTGTTTCTCGCACACTTCCTTGCCCGTCGGGATCATGGCCTTCTCGAAGGGACGCCCCACGATCTTTTCAATCTTCTTGATTTTGCTTTTTTCGCGTAGATTAATGAGGCTCAAGCAGATACCGCGTTTGTCGGCACGACCTGTACGGCCGCTGCGGTGCACGTAGGTCTCGATGTCGTCGGGCAGGTTGTAGTTGATGATGTGGGTCAGTTCCTTCACATCGATGCCACGGGCAGCCACGTCGGTAGCCACCAGCAGCTGCAGGCTGCGCTTGCGGAAGTGGTCCATCACATTGTCGCGCATGCCTTGCGAGAGGTCGCCATGCAAGGCGGCGGCATTGTAGCCATCTTGGATGAGGTTGTCGGCAATCTCTTGCGTCTCCAGCTTGGTACGGCAGAAGATGATGCCATAGATGGACGGCGTGTAGTCGATGATGCGCTTCAGCACCGAATAACGGTCTTTGGCGGCCATCATGTAGTAGATGTGGTCGACGTTGGCGGTGCCGCTATTGCGTTCGCCCACGGCCACCTTCACGGGGTCGGTCATGTACTTGTTGAGGATGGCCTCCACCTCTTTCGGCATGGTGGCCGAGAAGAGCATGGTGTGGCGACCTTCCTTGGGCATGTACTCGAGGATGTCGTCGACCTCCTCTTGGAAACCCATGTTCAGCATCTCGTCGGCCTCGTCGAGGATCATGGTCTTCACATTGGTGAAGTCGACGCGGTTGCGGCGGATCATATCGCGCAGACGGCCGGGCGTGGCCACGATAATCTGCGGTTTCTTGGCTAGGTCCTTGAACTGTAGTTCGATGCTGGCGCCGCCATAGACGGGCACAATCAGGATTTCGGGAATGTACCTGGCATAGTTGCGCAAGTCGCGGGTAATCTGCATGCAGAGCTCGCGCGTCGGACAGAGGATCAACGCCTGAATGCAACGCTGCTCGGCGTCAATCTTGTTCAACAACGGCAAGCCAAAGGCAGCCGTCTTACCCGTTCCCGTCTGTGCAAGACCAACAAAGTCAACATCTTGCTCGAGGAGCACAGGAATCGTTTGTTCCTGGATCGGCATAGGATTCTCGAACCCCAGCTCCTTAATAGCCCTCAACAGAGCGGGATTCAATCCAAAATCGGTAAATTGTGACATGAAATAATGAAATGTATTAGGTTGTGTTTCGGGCTGCAAAAGTAGTAATTATTAGCGAATTACACGGTAGAATTCTTCATTTTGGCCCAAATTAGGCAAAACGAAAGCCTCTTTTGCTTACTTTTGCCTCGAAAATGAAGCGAAAAACCCTTCTCATAGTATTTCTTCTGCTTGTTACCGGATCGGTCGTCCTTTGTAGTCGTCGCTGTGGCCACGAGGTGCCCGTCCTGAATGTCGACAGCCTGTTTTTCGACATGAACAAGGCCATAGTGGCCAAACGCGCCAAGCAGGCCGACAAGGTCTTTACCGACTTGTCGCGCAACGGCTTAAACGGTGTGGTGCTCTATGCAGAGCAGGGGCAGGTCGTCTATGAAAAAGCCTTTGGATGGCGCGACCTGACCAAGCGCCAAAAGGACTCGTTGCGCATCGACGACGCCTTCCAGCTCTCGTCCGACTCGAAGATGTTCACCGCCGAAGCCATTATGCTCTTGAAGGCCGACGGGAAACTCGACTACGATACGGACATCAAGAAGTACATCCCCGAGTTTCCCTATGAAGGGGTGACGGTCAGGATGCTGCTCACCCACCGTTCGGGCTTGCCGCGCTACGACTCGATGGCCGACGAGTTCTGGCCCGACCGCAAGAAGCCCTTCTCCAACGAGGCGTTGATCAAGATGCTCATCGACAAGAAGCCGGAAGTCTATGGTGCTCCCGATGCGGTCTATTTCTACAACAACATCAACTATGCCCTGTTGGCCACGGTGGTGGAGCGGGTGAGCCAACAGCATTTTGAGGACTTCATGCGCGATCGTATCTTCGAGCCTGTAGGCATGAACAGTTCCTATATCTATTCCATGCGCAATGATAATGAGGTCTCGATGTATGTGCCTACCGAAGTGCAAGGTCATGACATGTATCGCAGTGGTCCGGTGAAGACGCAAAACGATTACCTCAACGGTGTGATGGGCGACAAGATCATGTATTCGACGGTGGAGGACATTTGGAAATACAACCAAGCCTTGGACGCGCACCTGTTGCTGCCCGACAGCCTGCAGGCCGAGGCCTTCGTGCCGGGCTCGCCCGACTGGAAGAACGGTGAGAACTATGGCTTCGGCTGGCGTTTGAGCCAGGAATATCCTGACATCTATTTCCATTTCGGTTGGTGGAAAGGCTATCGCAGCGCCATCATCCGTGACGAGCGCCGCCATCGTTTTCTAGTCATTTTATGCAACACCACTTGGATTATCCCCATCGATGTGACTTTCGGCTTTATGGTCGACACTTCGGTGCAGTTGCCCGAGGCAGAGCCGCTGAAACCATAAAAATAGGGAAACCCTTTTGAGTTTCCCTGTTTTGCAAGTTTCGGTGCATTGGCGCCCCCTGTCTTTATTCCTTCACCACCTTCCGCACGCACTTGCGCCCTTCCTTGTCAGTGATGTTGACGAAGTAGACGCCAGTGGGCAATTCGGAGAGGTCGATTTGCAGTGTCTCGCCCTCGCCCGTGGCGTTGGCCACGCGCTGCCCGAGGGTGTTGAGTATTTCGGCTTGTTTCAAATCCTTGCCCGTGATGTTGATGAGGCCCGTGGTGGGGTTGGGAAGGAGGGTGAAAAGAGGAGTTGTTTCGTCCTCTTTAACTGCCATAAAATCCTCGGCTGAGATTTTTGCAATGGTGTTATGGTAAAAGTTTTGGCCATACAAGTTGTATGTGTAGACCACAAGTATTCCATTGTCTTCTGTCGATTTAATGGTATAGAGCGTTATTGCGTACTCTTCCTCTTCGCCCAATCTCCAGGTCCTTATGGTGTCGAAATCGGGGGTCAGCCTGTCTATGCATAGTATATAGTAATCCGGATGCAGGACGTATCCTAAAAAGATGGTGTTGTCTTGGGCGATGTCGACACCTTTCAGCAAGGCGACCTTGTCCCAGGTCTGTCGCCCTGACGACCTTTCCGTATATCGTATCATGGGCAGCGTGCCTGCTCTTTCAGGATCGCCAAATTCGTAGAGAGCGATGCCTTGTTGTCCTGATCCTTGCGGCTTGCAGTATAAGGAAGTGACATAGGCCGAGTTGTGCGGGCTGCGCACTACCGACATCTGTTGGAACATGTCGCCAATAATTGGGTTTATGTCGGCTTGTTGGCGAAAAGCCTTCACATCCAGGATTTGGAAGTCTTTGTCGATAAAAAAGGCGGTGCCGGGCGTCCCAACCCTATCCTTGCCGTCGGGTGTGGTATAGTAAATATCCGGCGCGTCGTTGTAGTAAAAGACAAACCCGTTGTCGACTCGGCATAATTGATAATAAAGCCAATTCGTATCCATGCCCCCGCCTGTGCTTTCCATTTCGTAGCCAACCCTGTCGATGAAGTTCCCGTCGAAGTCCATCCTGAAGAAGAAGAGTGAGTCGTGTCCTCTTGGGTTGTGAACGTCAAAAGTGGGCGATTTGACATAGAGGCCAACGATGTCGTTCCCGTCCGATTCGGCGGTGAGGATGGTCAGTCTCCCGCTAAACCCGTTTGGAGTACAGCTTTGGTGAGGACAAACGGCCGTGTCAACTTGGAACCTGTGCTCGTGGCTTTCAAGGATGTTGAGTTCGTCGTCGAGTTTGTAAAGGTTGAGGGTGGCGTAGTCGGGCGGATTGTCGAAGTTGAGGAAGAAATTTGGGGTGGAATCGTCGTAGTCAGGATGGTATGACATGAGCGCGAAGGTGTTGCCTTCTTTGTCGAAGAAGACATGAGGGCACAGTCCAGAGAATGCAGGTCTGTCAAATATCCTTTTTTCCAATTCGGTTCCGTTTGGCGAAAGGTGCGTCAATAAGGGCCAATAGTCATGGTTGACGGTGTGCTCCCTCCCAGCAGCAATAACCCCACCGTCCTGCTTTTGCCAAACATCTCTATAATAGGTTACCGTTTCGCCATTGAAAATATAATCTGATGTATAGGTCCATTCCTGTGCCGAAGCCTTGGCCCCGAAAAACAAGGCCAAGGCTCCAAGCAGGAACAATCCTTTGTTTCTGTTTAACAAGTGCTTAATCATTGTGATGAGGGTGTATTAGCCATGTCACATTAGCGGCATGATATCTGTTTTGTTTTTGTTATCGATTGCGAAAATACAAATATTTTGTTGTCCAAAACAAATTTTTTGCCTAAAAAGAAAGGGACCGCATCATTTGGAGCAATCCAGAACTTGGGGATTTGCAATCCCCCGTCTTCATTCCTTCACCACCTTATCCGAGAACACCTGCCCGTCGTCCATAGTGACGCGGAGCGTGTAGGTGCCAGCAGGCAGAGGGCCGAGGTCGAAGGTCTCGAAGGTGTTGCCTTGCGAGCGCACGAGACGGCCTTGCAGGTCGTAGAGCTCGATTTGCTTGGGCTGCACATCGGGCGAGTACTGCAGGTGGAGTTGGTCTTGGGTGGGGTTGGGGTAGAACATGTAGGGGCGAATCTCTATGCCACCTTCGGCAACTGCAGTGACGCCGTCGTGGGTAAGGATACCGTAAAACACGCCTCCATCGTATGTCACCTCGTCAAAGCTACCGCCCGCTATCACAAAGCCAGTTTCGACACCTTCGCCGTCATCAAGCATAATGGTAGCATCGGTGCTGTAGGGACAGATAGTCGTCATTCCCTCCGGTGTCTCGCAATAGCGCTTCCATATCACATTGAGGTCGCCATCCATCTTGACCACGGTCATCCAATACTTGACAGGCATGCCGACCTCCCTGTAAAGGAGATACACCGTGCCATCCTGCATCTTTTTGAAGCCGAAACAGTCTGCGTCGGCATTCATCCCGAGATAATCGTTGAACTGCACCAAGGCCTTGCGTTGCATGGTGCGCAGTTCGTAACGCGCCGCTGCGATGCCAAAATCCTCCAAATTGCCGTGGTCCTGTCTTACATATCTCGCCGCCACCAGCACATCTTCTCCATCGGGAATCACGAAAGTGGAATAGGAAGAGGCGAATTCAAAGTATTCTTGTATGTCGTTGGGAGTGTCCTCATATAGCATTTTGTTGACAATGTAAGTGTTTTTCGTCTGAAAGGTGGAGTCAAGCACATAAAAGTTCAGGAATCCATTGTCGCTTTTCTTCCATTGGCAGTATTCCAGGGGCGACTCCTTGAACACTTCCATCGTGTTGACAAAGTTCTGGCTTTCGGGAATCGTGTTTTCATAAAGCAGCGTCCCGTCAAGCGCATAGCGAGCGATATGTCCTTCGTATATGTCGGGATAAGTTTCCTTGTAGTATTTCAAGATCAGGTTTCCTTGACAGTCAATCATGTCGCTAAATAGGTATTCGAATGCCTCGCCCTCGCAGAGTGGCACCACCACGTCGTCTTCTTCGATGACATTGAGGCCGTCATCGGAGAAGTGCGAGATGCGGAGGAGTGTGTTGCCGTCACCGTCGGGTTCTATGTTAGTTCTAATGTTTCCCTCTCCTTGAGGATCCTTCGCAAAGAAATAGATAGGGTCGTCGGTGTCGGCCAATAGCAAAGAGTCTGTGAATTGAAGGGTGGCTGGGGAAAGTTTATACAGAAGGTGTCCCAAAGGAATGACGCTGCTACCATCGATCTGGGCCAGTCGCAAGTCCGTGATGATGTCGCCATTCCGTTGCTGCATCATTCCATAGATGTCACAGATGTCATAATTCACATATTTGATAGGTATCGCCTGTAGGTTGGACTCCTGGGATCGAGCGACAAATGACACCAAAGCCATGGCAATGACGGAGAATAATAATCTCTTTGTTTTCATGGTAATTTGTTTTATTGATTAAATATTCAATGCGTATCATTCAGTTTGTTTACGCTGCAATAATACGAAAAATACTTGTTTCAAACAAATTATTTCCGTTTTATTTTTGAATCTTACTCCTTCACCACCTTATCCGAAAACACCTGTCCGTCCTCCATGGCGACGCGGAGCGTGTAGGTGCCGGTGGGGAGCGAGCTGTCGATGGCGGACAATTCGGGCGACACGTCGGTTGGTAGAGACGTGGCGCGCCGCGTCTCTACAAGGCGGTTGCAGGCCGAAAACGCCACCATCCCAACAAGAAACACTATGTAAAACCACCGTTTCATGTCTGCAAAGATAAGAAAAAAAGACGCAAAAATCCCTTTCGAGATGTTTCGCGTCTGTCTTTATAGCGATGTTGCCTATAGTTTTACCTCACCACCAGCTTGAATCCCACGCCATGCACATTCTGGATGTCGACCTCGGGGTCGTCCTTGAAGTACTTGCGCAGCTTGGTGATGTAGACATCCATCGAACGGGCGTTGAGGTACGACTCCTCGCCCCAGATCTGTTGCAGGGCCTTGGAGCGTTCCAAAGTGTTGCCCATGTTCTCGCACAAGAGCAGCAACAGGTCCGACTCTTTCGAGGTCAGCTTGTGCTGGTCGTTGTCCTTGGCGAGGAGATGGCGCGGAGCATCGAAGGTGAACCCGCCCAGGTGAAACACCGAAGGCTGCGACTGCACCTGCACATAGGAGCTCCAACGCTGCCACACCTTGACGCGCGCCAGGAGCTCGTCCATGCTGAAAGGTTTGGTGATATAGTCCTCTGCGCCTACGCCGAAACCTTCCAAAATGTCGTCCTGCTCTTTCTTTGCGGTGAGGAAAAGCACAGGCAACATGGGATTCGTTTCCTTGATTCTCTTGGCAAGGGTGAGGCCGTCCATGACGGGCATCATGATGTCGGTGATACAAAGGTCAAAATCGTTGGCTAGAAATTGGTTCCATGCCTCTTCGCCATTCATGCAAAGGGCGGTTAAATAGCCTTTTGAGTCGAGAAAAGCCTTGAGAATCATGCCCAAATTCCTGTCGTCTTCGGCCAATAAAATTCTAAATTGTGTCATAATGTAAACAGTAGATTTCTTCTTAAATAACGGAAAAATTGCTCGTTTAGTTTAAAATAAAGTGCAAAGTTAAGAAAAACACCTTAATTGTATTAAAAAAGTTGCAAAAAAAACCTTATTTTCGCAGCATCTTAAAATCCTATCAATATGAAAATCGACCTCTCCCATGTCCAGTCTTTTTTGGACGAAAAACAAAAAAGCAATTTAGAATCAAGAGTTTCAGAAGTTTATGAAACCATCTTCAATAAGACCGGCGCGGGCAACGACTTCCTCGGCTGGGTGAACCTGCCTTCGGAAATCGACGAGAGCCTGCTGGCCGACATCGAGAAGACCGCTGCCGACCTGCGTAAGAAGTCGGAAATCTTTGTCGTCATCGGCATCGGCGGCTCCTATCTCGGCGCCCGTGCCGTCATCGAGGCCTTGCAGAACCACTTCGCCCCGCTCACCGGCGAGAAGCCGCTCATCGTCTACGCTGGCCACAACATGAGCGAGGACTATCTCCACGACCTCATGGCCATCCTCGACAAGAAAGACTACTCGTTGGCCGTCATCTCCAAGTCGGGCACGACGACAGAACCCGCCATCGCCTTCCGCATCCTGAAGCAACATATCATCAATAAATACGGCGAACAGGAAGCCGCCTCGCGCATCATCGCCATCACCGACAAAGCCCGTGGCGCCCTCAAGCAGCTGGCTAACGTGAAGGGCTATAAGACCTATATCGTTCCTGACGATGTGGGCGGCCGTTTCTCGGTGCTCACCCCCGTGGGTCTGCTGCCCATCGCCATGGCGGGCATCGACATCCGCGCCTTGGTGAAGGGTGCCGTCGAGATGGAAAAACAATGCAAGGCCTGCCCCACTCTTGACAACCCCGTCACGCAATATGCCGTGGTGCGCCAAGCCCTCTACGCCCAAGGCCTGACCAACGAAATCATGGTCAACTATGAGCCGCGTCTGGTATATTTTAGCGAATGGTGGAAACAACTTTATGGCGAGAGCCACGGCAAGCAGCACAAGGGCATCTTCCCCGCTTCGGTCACCTTCAGCACCGACCTCCACTCGATGGGACAGTATATCCAAGACGGTCTGCGCAACCTCTTCGAGACGGTGATTTCGGTCGAGAACTCAAACCACGAGCTCCGCATCCCGATGGAGAACGAAGACCTCGACCAACTCAACTACATCGCCGGCAAGCGCATCAGCGAGGTGAACCACAAGGCTGAACTCGGCACTGTGTTGGCCCACGAAGACGGTGGTGTGCCGAACCTCCGCATCGTCATCCCCGAGGTTTCTGAAAAGGTGCTCGGCGAGCTGATCTATTTCTTCGAGATGGCCTGCGCCGTCAGCGGCTACATGCTCGATGTGAACCCCTTCGACCAACCTGGCGTTGAGGCCTATAAGAAGAATATGTTTGCTTTGCTGGGCAAGAAAGGTTTTGAGGAACAGACGAAGGTTTTGAACCAACGTTTGAATCTGTAAATTTAGGCTGTAGGGCTGTCACACCGTGGCAGCCACTTGTCGTTTTTATGCGGCTGCCATAATATGACAGCCCTACATGCCTAATTAAAAAATTGTGTATCTTTGCACCCGCAAAACATAGATAACATCTAAAATGGACGTACCTAAAGCCGACGACGTAAACTCACAGTTTACCTTCACCTACGACGACATCAAAGGCACCGTGCACGTGGTTGACCACCTCACGGGCGAAGAATATGACCTTTTAAAGGAAGACACAGGCTGGTTTGATGCCGAATTCAAATTTGATGTATAAATATATCACGCAGAATACGCAGAAAGCGCAGAACCTACCGGACGCAAACCTAATGTCAAACAATTCTGCGATTTCTGCGTGAGAAAGGAAATGTCGCTTTGTGCTTCATATGATTCTGCGAATTCTGCGTGAGAAAAATCTATTTCTTGCGTTTCCAGACTTGCGAACGGCCCAGCAGTCCGGCCCTGTCCAAAGAGCCGCGCACATTGAGTTCGTCGGTCTTCTCTTTGTAAGTCACCTTGGCATTGTAAGTCTTGGTGCTTTCAGGGTCGTAGATCTTACCTCTCAGCTGGTCGCCGTCAGCCTTCATCTCCTTGAAGAGGTGAGTGCCAACCACGCCTTCGTATTCCTTGGCGTAAGGGGCTTTCATCACTTGGTATTTACCGTTGGCATCTTTTTCATAAAGCGTGGTGATCACCGCCTCATACACGCCTTTCTCTTCATAGATTTTAACGGTGGAGCGCAGATCACCCGTCTTGTCGTCGTATGTGTTCCATTGGCCAATCATCTTGCTGACTTGGGCCTGTCCGAGCATGGCCGTGGCCACGAAAAGGACTAAAAATAGGAGTTTTTTCATTGGATTGAGTTTTGAATCAGGCGACAAAAATACAAAAATCGTGCAAAACCTATGTATGGGATGTTAATCCTTTGTCAGTTGCCTGTAGGTCACCAGGTTAATCCTATACTCCACGCGGCTGTCTGTGAGCTCGTCGCGGCTTTTTTTGAGCATGGTCTGGGCTTCGAGCACATCTGACAAAGCCACCAAGCCAGCCTCGTAATAGTCCTGCGTGACTTTCAGGTTGGCCTCGGCGTCGTTGAGAGCGGTTTGCGCCATGGTGATGCGTAGCCAACTTTGCTCTAAGTTGAACCATGCCTGATTGGTTTGCATCTCCATCTTCTCAGTGAGGTCACGACGCGTGTTCTCGGCCATCTCGGTGTCGAGGTTGTGCTTCTTCAATTTGATAGAGGTCTTGTGCCAATCGGTGATAGGCACTTGCAGCACGGCAAAGACCATTGCGTTGGGTTTGCTGTTTTCAAGAATGGTGTGATAGCTTGTGCTACCACCCACCAACAAGGAAGGCAAGGCCTCGCCGAGGGTCATTTTCTTCTTCAACTTTTCAGCTTGCAGCGAGAGGTCGAGGAGGTGGCTTTCGTTGCGCAGCGAAACTGCTTCATCAGGTTGCTTGAAGTAGGCCGTTGGTTCGGTCTCCAAGCCCAAGGTATCGGTGAGTGTCATCGTTTGCCAGTCGGCACCGATGGTTTGTGCCAAGGCCATCTTGAGCAAAGTGATGCCATCAGTGACTTTCTTGCGGTTGAGTTGGCTCTCGTTTTGCTTCACCTTCAGCTTGAACTGGTTGGTGGGCATGGCCAAACCTGCCTCAATGGCTCCCTTAAGGTCTTTGTCCAAGGTGTCCAAAAGTCGGTCGAGTTGGTCCAAGGTGGCCAGTTTCTCTTGCAAAGCCACAATTTGCCAATAGAGCGTCTCGGTTTGCAGGCGCACCTCGTCTTCTTTCACTCTTGCCTGGGTCTCAACGGCCTCAATGCCCAATTTGGCGAGTTTATTGCCGTTGCGAATGCGGCCTCCCGCATAGATGGGTTCTGTCGCCATCGCATTGAGCATCATGCCGTTTTGCACGAAGGAATACTCCTTGTCAAGGCCCATATTGGCACCGTATTCGGCATAGAGCGTATAAAGAAGCTGCCTCAACTGTGCATTGTCAATGTCCTCAATGCCGAAGGTGAGCATCGGGTTCAAGGCATCGAAAGCCACGGCTTGTGCTGACACGGTGGGAAAATATTCGGCACGGGCTTCGTTTTTCGTAGCTCTCGCTTTATCAATTTCCAACTTGCTGTTTTTCAGTTCAATGTTGTTCTCCAAAGCCATTTCGATGCAGTCCTGAACGGAGAGGTGATGCGGCTCCTGGGCAAAGGCTGATATAGTCAACAAAAGACTCAATATGATGATACACTTCTTCATGACTTGCTCTTTTTAAAGATTTGCCAATACATCACGGGCATCACGGCCAGAATAATCACCATCGAAAGCACCACACCGAAGCAAATGACTACACCCATGGGCATCCAAAGCGGGTTGCGGGAGATGATCATCGGCAACACACCCAAGGCAGTGGTGGCCGAGGTGAGGAAGATGGGCCTCATGCGGCGGCTACCGGCTTTCATGGCGGCTTCCTTGGTGGGCAAGCCCTCCTCGGTGCGGAGCGTCTCGGCATATTCATACATGACAATACCATTCCTCATGATGATGCCAATCAAGCTGACGATACCCAACAAGGAGGTCATACCAAAGTCGAGGCCAAAGAGCCACTCGCCAAAGAAAGCGCCGAACATACACAAGGCACTGGAGCCCAAGGTGAGAATGGCCAGATTCAACTTCTTGAAATAGGCCACAAGGAACACCAGAAGCACCAAAATGGCAGCAATCAGGCTCTTCAGTAGCTGCGGGATGACGCTGGTGTTGAGCGACGAAAGGCCTCCGTATTCGATGCTCACGCCTTCGGGCAGGTTGGGTGTGATCTCCGTATTGATGTACTGCTGTATCTTCTTCATGCTCACCGTCTGCGGCTTCCAGAATTTCATGTCGGCAGCCACGGTGATGGCATTTTTGCCGTTGCGGTGCACCAACTGTGCAGGATGCCACTCGGGACTGATGTCGGCCACCTGACGGAGCGGCACATTGGTACCTGGCACCATGGTCGGTATCAGTTGGTTTTGGACGGACTCGTAGTTGTTGGGGTCGTAGTTCTGCTGGGAATACAATCGCACGGGGATGCCACGGCTGCCTTCCCATACGGTGGTCAAGGGCTGACCGTTGAGGCTGCTGGCCAAATCCAGCGAGAGGAAGCCTTTGGTGAGTCCCAACCGGGCACACTCCTCGGGTTTCATGGTCACTTTCACCGACGACAGCTGCTCGTCGTAATCGGTATGCACCCAGCGCAATTCCTTGTCAAGGGTGAGCATATAGTCCTTGATTTGCTGCGCCACAGGCGCGGTCTTGCTATAGTCATCGCCATAAACATAAACCTCCACAGGCGTTGAAACAGCTTGATAGTCAAGTTGGCGGAAACGCACGTATGCTTCAGGGAAGTAATAGGAATATTTGTCATCCCATTCTTTCAGCAAGGCCTCGGTGGTTTTCTTCGAGGTGGTGTTGACGACCAGCTGCGAGAGGTTGGACGCGGGTATGCCGGGTGAATAAGTCACATGGAAACGCGGTGCGCTCTCGCCGATGAAAGCCGTCACGGAGGTGACGCGCTTGTCGGCCAGCATCAAGTGTTGTAATGAGTCGCTGACCTTTGTTGTGGCTTCGAGGCTGCTGCCTTCGGGCAGACGAATTTCAACGGCGAAGCAGTCGCGCTCGGCCATAGGCATCATCTGCACATGCAAAGCCAAAAACATCAGCACGCCCAGGACAATAGAGCCGATACCCATACCAATGGTAAACAACGGGTGCTTGAAGCAGTGGCTTTGCATCTTGTCGTAGATGCGTTGCAGGAAACCAAAAAACCGCATCTGTGCCCTCACGAAGCCATTGTTCCGCGGCTTGTCTTCCGGCTTGATGAACATGATCTCCAATCCAGGGATGACGAGCATGGCGTAGGCCAAAGATGCCATCAGCGAGAAGGCCACGGTCCAAGGGAAGAGCTGCACAAACTCGCCCAAAGGCCCCGTGATGATACGCGTCATCGGGAAGAACATGCAGGCGATGGCGGCCGTAGCGATGAACATGGGCATAAAGAGCTCCTTTGCACTACTCACAGCGGCATCAAAGGGCTTGTAGCCTTGGCTCAACTTGTCGATATAGCCGTCGATATTGATGATGGAGTCGTCCACAATCATGCCGAGCACGACGATAAGTGCTGCTAAAGTAACGGTATTCAATTCGATGCCAAAGAGATACATCATTCCGATGCTGAATGCCGTACAAATAGGCAGTCCTGAACTGGCAATGAGGGCCGTGCGGAAGGGGAACAGCAGCAGCATGACCACGATGACGACAATCATGGAGATGAGCAGGTCGCGAAGGAACGAACTCACCGATTTTTGCACCACTTTGGGTTGATCGGTGATGCGGTAAAGCTTCACGCTGTCGGGCAGGGTGGCTTTGAACTCGGAAAGCACCTTCTCCACTTCTCGACCAAAGGCCACGATATTGTAGCCCTTGCGCATCTCCACGCTGATGATCAAGGCGTCGTTGCCGTTGAAGTTGACCACTTTGGACGACTCGGCCATGCGGCGTTCGACGGTGGCCACATCACGCAGGCGGATAGTGTTGCCCGCCGCGTCGGAATAGATGATCTGCTCTTCGAGTTCCTGTTCGCTGACCATGGGGTTCTCGATGTGCAACGGCTGGTCAAAGTCGTCGCCCTGCATGGTGCCCGTTGTGGTCAGCAGGCCTTGCGAAGCGTATTGCAGCATCAAGGTGTTGGGGCTGATGCCATAGAATGAGAGTTTTTCCTTGTCGATGATGACGGCGATTTCTTCGTTTTGCTCGCCCATCACACGCACATTGCCCATTTCTGGGATGGCGCGCAGGCGGTGGGTGAGGTCGTCGGTGTAGTCGTGCATCTCGCGGTAGGTCTTGTCGGCCGACTCCATGGCGATGAGCAGCGAAGAGGTGTTGCCGAAGTCGTCGATGACGGCGATGGCCAACACGCCCGCAGGAAAGTTCAAAGCCTTGGATTCATTGATTTTATGCCGAATCTTCGACCACGCAATATCCTTGTCTTTCACCGACTCGTCGAGGCTGGTGTAGATATAGCACATACCCTCTTTGGTGACGGAATAGGTGTTCTTGCGGTCCACCTCGGGCATTTCAAACAGCAGCTGTTCCAAGGGCTTGGTGAGTTGTGCTTCTACTTCCTCGGAGTTGGCGCCTGGATACACGCCCGCCACGATGCCCAAGCGGATGGTATAGGCCGGAAACTCATCCTTCTTCATGTCGACTAGGGCATAGATACCAAAGGCCACAATGACCGCCACTACGGCCCAGACAATCTTCTGCCGCCGTATGCTGCCGCTGATGATACCCGTATTTCGTTTTAACTTATTCATTAAGTTTTTCTTTTAATGCTGAATTATGAATGCTGAATGCTGAAATCGAAGATTCGACGCAGTCAATGAAGGGCGAAGCCCAAAATCATTCATCATTCCACATTCATCATTCCGCATTCCACCTTCATCCCTTCACTAACCTTCTGATATCCCTCCACGATGACGATGTCGCCACTATGCAGTCCTTCGCTCACCACCACACCCGTGCCCGAATAGCCCGAGATGGTGATGTTTTGTCGCGTTGCACGACCGTCTTTCGCTACCCACACGAACTTGCCGTCGTTATTGATCAAGACCGCATTGGCGGGAACGACGATGCCATTGTCGACATCCGCACTTAACACCACTTTGGCAATCATACCAGGGGTGAAAGCCTCGTCTCTCTCATCGATGAGCACTTTCACAGGGTAGCTATGCGTGAGCAACGATGAAGTCATGTTCTTTTCGAGGATATGGCCTTTGCAGCGGCGGTTGTCGAGGGCCGGGATGAGGATTTGTGCCTCGTCGCCGATTTGCACCTTGGAGATTTCGTTCTCCGGCACGCTGATTTTCACCACCAAGCCTTCGGTGCTGATGACCCTCATGATGGGTTTCAGCGGGGTGATGCTCTCGCCTTTCACGGCGCTCAAGTTGGTGATGGTGCCGTCGAATGGGGCTGTGACGGTGTTGTCGGCGAGCATGGCATTGGCCAAGTCGAGGGCCGCCTGGGCTTTCTCAAGATTGGCCACCATCTCGCGCCATTTGATTTCGGGGAGGCTGCCGTTGTCGTGTACCTTTTTCAGGCGGTCGTAGGCATCTTGGGCCTGTTCAAGGGTGGCTTGTGCCGAGCGTTGTGTGCTCTCCATCTGCGGCGAGGACACACGCGCCAGCACTTGTCCTTTGCGCACTGAGCTGCCTTCTTTCACGTTGAGCGTCTGCAAAGTACCGCCATATTTGAAGCTGATGTCGACCGTGTTGCCTTCTTCAAGGTAGCCAGGGTAGCTGTTGCGCACCAAGCCGCCCACTGTGTCGATGTGTTGCACACCCACGGTGATGACGCGCTCCTCGACGGGACCGCCAATGAGCTTCTCCTTGAGTTGGCTCGGGTCGGTTTCGCCGCAGCCCACCAACAAGAGGGGAAGGAGCCAAAGGATATGTTTCGTTTTCATAGCATTAGTTCCTTATCGCCGCCATGCGGATGTCATCGCCATAAATTTTGAAACTGCGGTCATTAGTCTCGGCTTCACCTTCGTAAACCATGTTGAGAATGAGCGTGTTGTCCTCGTACATCTGTCCCGAGGCCTTGACACTCAGGTCGTTTTTCAAAGTGAGCGAGTCGCCTGTGAAGAGCAGCGTATTTTTCTTGAAGTCGCGAAGGAAGATTTCGTTGTCCTTGCAGAATGCATGGGTGACCACAACCTCGCCGCCCATAGTGTTCATCACCACGAGCACACTGTCCTTGCCGTTGTCCAACGCGCTGATTTCCAGTTGTCCGATTTCGTTGGGCAGGCTGGCAGTGAACGAGTCGCCCGTTCCGCCTTCAGTGACAATTTCATCCAAAGTGACGCTGCCCGAGGTCTTGAAGCTGTAGTCGCCGCGAAACAGCGGGGCGTTTTTCTTTTGGCAGGAAGCCAAGGCCACCAATAGGGCGCAGAAAAGTATGGGAATGATCCTTTTCATTATATTGAAGTGTTGGTTATCGTATTATTCGACATGAGACCATTGAGGACGACTCTCAACTCAAAGCCGTCATTGCGGGCGCTAGACCCGCAATCTCCTAAGCGATAGGGACACCCTCCCGCGCAGGAGATGGCGGATGCTTCTCCGCCATGACGGTAAAGGCTTTAGGATTGTCTTTCCCGGTCTATTGTCTCGTCCCTGCAAAAATAATAAGAATCCCCGACACATGTTCGGGGATTCTTTGGTTTTTCAATAAGACGCGATTAATCGCGTCTCTACAAGGTTTATCTCACCACCAATTTCTTGGTCACAACGGCACCGTTCTCCTCAACGATGTTGACCAGATAGAGGCCCTTGTGCCAATCGGCGGCATCAATGTTCACCACTTGGCCTTCGGCCTCGTGCACCTTTTGCCCAACAAGGTTATACACCTCCACCTTGGCCACATTGGCGCCTTCCACGGTGAATTGGCCCGTAGTCGGGTTGGGGTAGAGTTTGGCTTCGGCGGAGAGTTCGGTGACGCTCAAAAGGTCTTCGTTGATAGCGACACTATAAGTGCAGTCATTTTGATCGGTCTGAACCGTAAAGGTGGTGACTTCATAGCCTTTTACCATGGCATTGACATACACGTCAAGGTAGAAATAATCTGCTGGTCCCACAGTGTAAGGCAAGGTACCATGAGGCTCAAAGCTCAAATAGTCTGTGCCGTTTTCGGTAACAGACAGCACCTTAACAGGAATCTGGCTACCAAAGAAACGATTTTGCATGCACGCTTGTTGGGGACTGTCGCCTGGGTCGTTGAATTCCAAAACGGGCGCACCCACAATCACAAAACCACTGTCAAGGGATGTGTTCAGCACCATGCCCATCACAATCCGGTCGCCCAACGTGGTCCGAACCAGAATCTCGTATGGGATGTAGGTGTCTTTACCAGGAGCGGATTGGAAATTAATGGTAACCACAAGCGTTTCCCCAGGTTGCAGAGTGTACGGGAAAGTGTTGTCCCAAAGATTGAAACTAGGTGCTTCGGGCACCACATCGATGATAGTGACAGCTTCGTTTGTTTCGTTGATGATATTAAATTGTCTTTCCTGTCCCATTTGGGTGAACCACAGCGTGTCCGGTGTAATCACCAATTCGCCCTGTGGGGTAGGAGGTTCATGTGCCTCCATAGTGAAATGGTGCGGGTCGAGGTCGGCGAAGACGGGCTGCGTGTAGCGGTGTCCCGATTCGTCGGCACCAAACACATAGTAGTCAATCTCCGATTCGCCTTGATAGCCTTTGATGTAGCCGACATACTCGTCAGGATTGCCCGTTGCGGTCATGTGGGCTGTTTGGTAGGCACCGCCATCGATGCTATAATACACAAGGAGTGAGTCTTGCTTCAAGTTGGCACCGCTGTAGGCGATGAACTTGGAGACTACGGGGATAGAGTCTTGCCATTCCTGCTCCCCGAAAAGCACGTTACGATGGTCGACAAAGAGCATGTCGAAGTCCATCACGCCACGGGTGCGGCAGTGCAAGGCGTCAGTGTTTTCCCAACCGGCAGATCCGCCATTCACGCCGACAATGGTATAGCCAGGCATGGCCTCTTGATAAACAGCGATAGCATCGTTGTTGTAGGTACTGTTGCTGCCCATCGGCACATACACGGTCTTGTTGAGAATCAGGCTGTTGGTATAAGGTGCCAAAGTGTAGCCACCGGGTTCCTGCACGCGATACACATGGTAAGGATAGCCCCAGCAGCAGTTGGTGGTTTCAAAGTATTCGGCCACCTGTTCGTAGTATTGATAGCGGGGGTTGCTTTGCGGCAGTTGCGCAATCAAGATTTTGTCGGGAGCGAGGTACTTGCCCCAGCAGTCGACGTGGGCGATGTAGTCGCCTTGTGGGTCGATGGTGATATGATACGGGTCGATGCCAAGGTAGTCGCGCATCTTGTTGCGGACGTTGGTTTCATTGTTGTTGTTTTCATTCAGCACGAGGTCATCGCTCACGCCGTGGCCGCGACCGTCTTCCATCATATTGCCGCCAGTGTGCTGGAGGTTCATGCCGTACATGGGGATCTGCCAGAAGTTGGCGAACACGCCCGAGATGTTGTCGTCGTTGGGGCGCGGGCGGTTGTAGATGTTGTCGACGATGGCAGGTTCGCGGTCCTCAAAGATATACCACGGGCCATAGTCACGCACCCAATAGGAGTCGGTCGGAGCGTTGACGAAGGTCACATTGCTCATGTTGACACCTGCGCTTTGGAAACTGTTCTGGGCTTGGTTCTGCTGCGAGGTGCTGACAATACAATACACCATGCAGTTGTTGGAAAGTTGCGCCACAAGGCTTGTAGGAATGCCCAAGGGATAACGGATCATCACGCCTTGCATGGGCTCAAACTCGGCCACGAAACGCGGCTCGCCCGTCGGCGGGTCGGTCTCGACGAAGTTCATGCCACGCGAGGTGTCGTACATCTCTGCTTCGGAGAGATAGTGCCATCTCATCCAATCGGGTTTCTTCTCTTGGGCCTGCATCGTAGCGGCCATCAGGAGTAATAAAGTGAAGATAGATAATGCTTTTTTCATTGTTAGAAAATTTGCGGCAAAGATACTAATTTGGGATTGCCTACGGCAAGAAATCTTTCAAAAATCAAATCACAATCTTACTGCGTATTTCTTCGCGAAGCGAATCACAAATAAATCACATCAACTTTTGATAGAATTGCCACCACTTGTCGGGCAGCTCATTGCGCATGGCCTGGTCATAGTCTTCCTTCGAGCAGGGGATGAAATGATGCCGCTCGTAACGCTGGTCGTCGTTTTGCAGGAATGACATGTCCATCCACCACTTGCCCGTGATCTTGTGGCAAAGGAAGACCACATCATTCTGCCCTTCACCGATTTGTACATTGTAGCGACGGAAATCGGTACTGTCCATGGTGGGGATGTCATCCTGACGGTTGGAGAATCCTTCAATGAAGTACCAAATCATCTCGGCGATGAGGTTGGCCGTACGCGCGTTGATGTCATAGTGAGGATTATATTCGAAGAAACCGATGGAAGACAGTTTGTAGCTCAATCCTGCATAGCGCGTCATGCGGCAGGCCTCCTCTCCGTTGAAACCGTTGGGCGAGGCATTCTTCACGCCTGGAGCGTCGGCGGCACGAATAGCAGAGATGTCGAAACTCAAGAGGTTGGCGTTGCGGATGAGCGGTTCGGTCAGTTCGATGTTTTGCTTGATGCTGCCCAAACGATAGGCATCGAAGAGCAGCTGTTTCATCAGTTCGATATTCTCTGTGTCAACATAATACGACTGGTAGCCGATGTTGGTGAAGTTGAACAGGAAATTGGGCTGATGCAGGATGATATGGCTTAAATAGGAATGCGAGTTGAGCGCTTCCTTGTCGTTGCCGATATCGAACATGGGGTCGACGGCAGCGATGTTGATGAGCTTACCTGTGGGCTCATACACCTGATACATCGTGTAGGTGAGGTCTTGTCCCGCACCGATGACGATGGGTACGATTTTGTTTTTCATCAGTTCTGTAAGAACTTGATTAAAAGCAAAATATGTATCCGAAATCTCTTTTCCGATCTTCACATCGCCCAAGTCGACGATGTGGAGTTGCGACCAATGGTCAAAGAGGGGGTAAATGGCCTTGCGGATGTGGTCAATGCCGTCGGCGCAGCCTTTGTTGTCGACAGCACCACGTTCTTCCTTGACCCCAATAATGGCTAAATCCACGCCTTCAAGGTCGGGGAATTCATCCTCGTTGCGGTAGATGAGGATAGTTTCGCCCAAGGTCTTCTTGCCTGGACGATGGCTCTTGCTGAAACACTTTTCCGAAACGGGTTCAAGGAAGATGCTGATGTCCATTTGTTAATGCTGAATGTGGAATGCTGAATGAAGAATGCTGAATGTGGAATGCTGAATGAAGAATGCTGAATGGTGCAATGCACTTTGGGCTTTGCTCCCATTCAGCATTCATAATTCCTAATTCAGCATTATTTATAAAGTTTCTGCCAGTTCTTATACTCGCGCTCGCGCCACGGTGCATTGTGGTAGGCGTAGCTGACGATGGCGGGGATGACGGTGGTGCCTTCGGCATAGACCATCTGTTGGAGCTCTTCGCTCACCTTGCCCCATGAGCCAGCCTCAAGCAGCGTGCTGGACGAGCAGGCGCCGTCGCGCACGTCGGCCACGGTGATTTGGATGGCATATTTGTGCATGGGCACTTCGTGACCCAGGATCTCGGCGCAGACGACGGTGTCCTGTGCGAAGTTCTTGGGTGTGCCACCACCGACCATGAAGAGGCCCGATTGAGGGCTGTTCATCTTGATTTCGGTGAGTTCGAGGAAGTCGGCCACCGAGTCGATGCTCACATAAGGCTTGCCGGCTTTCTTGCGGAGCCACTGGTGCTTGCCGATGCCGAAGCCAGCCGAGCTGTCGCTGAAGGCGGGGCAGAAGATCGGCACGCCGCACTCGTAGCAGGTCTGGATGAGGCTCTCTTTCTTCACGCCGTGACCGTTGGCCAGCCATTTGCCGACCTCATAGAGGAATTCGCGGCTGCTGTAGGGACGGCACTCCAGGGTGTCAGCCACGTCGCAGGTGGCTTGGTCGCAGGCCTGCAGTTCTTCCTCGTCGATGAAGGTATCGTAAATACGGTCGATGTAGAGCTCACGCAGCTTGGTGTCGGGGATGACGTTCTCCTTCGTGCCGATGTAGTGCTTGTAGCCGAGGGCTTCGAAGAGGTCCATGTCGATGATGCTGGCACCCGTGCTGACCACGGCGTCAACCATCTTGTTCTTGACCATCTCCACATACACCTGCATGCAGCCGGCGGCCGAGGTGGAACCGGCGATGGTGAGGATGTTGGTGCAGTCCTTCTCCGCGATCATCTGGCAGAGGATGTCGGCGGCGCGAGCGGTGTCGCGCGAGGTGAACGACATCTT
>JAFYHS010000034.1 GCA_017539045.1 Bacteroidales bacterium | reverse complement strand
GTCCCAGTTGCTTTCGCAGCTGATCTTGCCGTAGTAGCTCATGATACCGTCGGCCGGGATGTCGACCGTCACGGTCATGTTGCTGATCACGCTCGGGACACCGGCGCCACCGCTCTTCATGCAGTAGGTGCCTTCATACGGCTGGTAGGTCGTCACAGTCCAAGGATAGGAAGGATCCACCTGCCAATCGAATTTGCTGAAGTCACCGGTCTCGAAGTCTTCGACGATTTCGCTACCAGGCAGGCCGCAGCCCCAGTACACCTTAACGTACGGGCTGTTCGGATCCAGGCTGTCGGGATAGTACTCGGCGATGACTTGGCAGACGGGATCGAAGCTCTCATCGAGGATGTAGTCGATCGGGCTCGTGGTCTGGTTGTAGTTGATCACGATAGGCTCGCCTTGGACGGGCTCGTAGGCGGTCTGGTAACCAGCCTTGTCAGCTTGGCCGTCATAGCCGGGACCAGCGTACACAGCGCCGCTGTAGTAGCCTTGGCTATCGGTGGTAAAGCTATAGGTGTGTTCCACACCGAACTCATCCTGGCCAACCATCGTCACGGTGGCGCCAGCGATGCCGGTGATGCCGTCTTGCTCATAGACGTGGCCGTTCACATTGCCGCGGCCGCTCACCTTCACGGTGACTTCGTTCGACGGGGCGCTCTCGCCTTCGTCGTAAACGGCAGTGACATAATAGGTGTAGCCATTCATGTTGTACGGCAGAGGACCATCGGTGTAGGTGGTCAGGTTGATCTGGTTGACCGTGGTCTCACCGATCTTCTCACCGTCGCGATAGATAAAGTAGTAACGATAGGTGCGGTCGACGACAGCGTTCCAGTTGAGGACGATCTCCTCATCGTCGAACACGGTTTCGTCAACCACCGTCAGGTTCTGCGGGACGTTGAGGTGGGTGGTGAAGCCCCAGATCGGGCTGCTCACGCCCTCCGGGCAAGCGCCGTTGTTGTTGAACTCGACGTGCCAGAAGTAGTTGGTGTTGTTCCACAGGTTGCGCACGGTGTAGCTGTTAGCCATCGTGGTGCACCAGCTGCCATCCTCAGGATACATGATCGTTTGCGGGTGGTTGGGATCCGGGTAGTAGGTGCTACCGAAGACCAGTCTCCAACCGGTGGCATAGGTGGGAACCATCCACTGCAGCGTGACGCTGGCGGGCTCAACTTCGTCTTCGTTGTCGGCAGGCATCGGGTTGAAGGCAAAGCCTTCGGCATCGATGGCCGGGCAAGGCATCTCTTCAGAATTGATGGTCACTTCGAAGACCGAGTCGGTCGAAGAGGCAACCAGATAATAGGTGCCAGCTGCGACAGGCATATTCTCGATGACAGGACCATAGCTGTAGTCATTGTTAGGTTCGATAGGAGTGCCACCACCACCAGCACCGATTTCGAGCTGGATGTCGGCAACCCAGTTACCAGTCAGCGAGCTACCGCCAACGGGAGCGCCGGATTGTGTAGGATCGAACGCGGCGGTATTACCCCAAGCACGCATGCTACGGTTAAAGCCAGTCGTGTAGTGGCAAGACCAGTAGATACGGGTGTCGGTTATACCAGTCTTGTCGTTGATGCAGATCATCAGGTTGTCGGTGCCGTTATAAGCAAACGGAGTCTGAAGCTCGATAGTCTGGAAGTCTTCGCCAACGGTCTGGAAGGTGTAGTTGCCAGAGTACACGATGTCAGCGGCCGTGACAGGAATCCAGTCAGAAGTGCTGGCGTAGTTGTCAACGGTGACGTGCTTCATGTAGATGTCGATGTTGCGGGTCGTAGGATTGCCGCTACCTTCGCTGTAACGCTTGTAGGCCACGCTGGTGATATTGCCAGAGGTTCCGATTTCGTCAGCGGTCAGGATCATCTCATTTTCACCATAAGCCCAAATGAAGTTGCAAGGAATGGCAACGGCATTGTAGCCACCAGGAGCGATGGTAACCAGCTCACGGTTCATGTCGCGGTTGCCGCTTCTGAACTTGGCGTTGGCACGGTTAGTCGTGGTGGTAAGGCTATAGGTGGTAGTTCCAGCGCTATAAGGCGTGCCATCCTGATAGACATAGGCGCCAGCGTTGAAGCCAGCGTTGTGGCACTGCCACGAGATGCTGCTGCTCCAGCTGCCATTATTCATCTGTGTCATCACAAGCACATTGCTGTGACCGTCCCAAGCGAAGTTACCCTGGTTGAACACGAACTCGTTCCAACCAACCACTTCTTGATGATTGCCTTGGTAGACGAGGGTCATGCCGCTGCCGAGGGGTGAAGTGGCAGTGACTTCCGTGTCGGTCACATTGGCCATCCAAATGCTAACATTCTGGATGTTGTAGCCATAGGTGCTCTCGCTATACCAGCTGATGCTGCTCATCGGAGACGAGGTGGCTCCTGCGGCGGCCAGTTCGGTGCCGAGGTAGAGCTGTGTGCTCAGCGAGTAGTTGTAGAGGTAGTACATCGGCAGGTAACCAGTGGTGCTGGTGCCATCACCGATTTGGACGTTGTAAGGGCCAGTGGCACCGCCACCGCCACCACCACCGATGTTACCACCGGTGTAGTAGTTGGTAGCCATGGGACCGCCTTCACCAAAGAAGTCCTCCGTGTAGAGGGCCACCTTGCCGTTCTCACCTTGGGTGACTTCGGCATTCAGCATCACGTCGTTTTCAAACTCGAGTTTGTAAACGGCATCGTAGCCTTCCGGAATCTCGGGGAAGGGCAACGTGTAGTCGTTGTGAAGCGTGATGTTGTGAGCCGTGGCAGGAATCTCCACGAAGGGGAATTCAGTGGCCTCTTCGCAAGCCAGCTCCCAAACATCTGGGACACCAGGCTCGTAAAACTCGACCACTAAAGGCCAGATATGGGCCGAACGGTCGCCTTCGGTGATGGCAACAAACTGACGCTCCACAATACCAGGTTCCATACCCTCTTCCACGTTGGTGGCCATGGTCAGTTGCACGCCTTCCTCGTCAACCACCTGGAAAGGCAGTTCTTCGCCTTCAGCACTGAACATGCCATCGCTGGGGGTGAAGTCGAGGACGGTCACCGTGTAGTGGCGACCCTCGGTGTACATCGTGAACTCGAATGGCTCCATCCAAGCGCCAATCGGGCGGACGCCGAGGTTCAGGGAGTCGATGACTTCCTCTTCACCGTCCATGTACTTCACATGGAGCTGGTCCTCAACAATACCACCGCCACCACCACCTTCGGTAGTGATGTCAATCTGGATGTTGGCACGGTTAGGTGAGGTGTACATGTTACCGCTGTACGAACCCAGATTGTACGGATCTGGATTGGCGCTGTCGCTGTGGTAGGACAGGACCTTGTCCGTAGCGCTGGTGTAGTAGAAGTAAAGCGTGCTGTAGCCCGAGGTGTACTCGTGCATACCGATCATCAGGTTGCTCGTTCCGTCGTATTCAAACGGAGTGTCAAGCGTGATGGTCGTCCAACCAGTGTTGAAAGTCACGGTGCCACTAAACACCATGTCGGAGGCCGTAACGGTCTCGTAATCCGAGCTACCCGAGAAACTGGTTCTCGTCACGGCTTTCATGAACACTTCCACCTGATTAGTCTGGGTAGAAGCGCTCTGCAAGTTGAAACTGATGGCATTGATCGTGCCGGCAGTTCCAATCTCGTCGGCAGTGAAAATCTGCTCAACGAACGAGTAGCCCCAAAGGCTGTTGAACGGAGTCACGTAGGTCGTGGACGTTCCGTCACCAATGGTAACTACCTCAGCCTTTGCCACGCCCATAAAGGCAAGCAAAAGCATCATCATCAAAGAAAATATTTTCTTTTTCATAATGAATGAGTTTGGTGAATAAATAAGTGAATTGAATTGTTTCGTTGTTTGTAAATGAGAAACGCACCGATGCCCAGGGGCATGGCAGCAACATTTTTGCTAAGCATTGTTGTAAAAAAAGAATGCATAGTAAACGCGTTTAACATTTTGTCGACATATATAAGACTCGCGCGCGCGTTGTTTCCCTTAGCCAATTTTTACCCTTGTAATACAACATATTTGGATTTATAATCCACTCTGGAAAACAAAAAAAATCCGCCCTTTGGAGCGGATTCTTATTCCTTTAATAATTTTTTACTTTGTCTTATCGGGCCAAGCAGGAATCTCGGGGATATCAGGGTAATCCTTCATCTGCTTGAGAATGACCTCAATGGCCTTGTTCAGTTGGTCGTCGATGCCCTCATACTCTCGGGCTGGGTCGTTGTCGATGACAATGTCAGGATCCACACCATAGCCCTCGATGACCCAATTGCCTTTCTCATCGAACGGAGCGAACTCTGGACGGGTCAGCGAACCGCCATCGATGAAAGGCAAGCTGCCACGGATACCGACCACACCGCCCCACGAGCGCATGCCGATGGTCGTTCCGATCTTGTGCTTCTTGAATTGATAGGGGAACAGGTCGCCGTCGGAAGCGGAATATTTGTTGAACAGCAGCACCTTGGGGCCCAGCATCATCTTGGTGGGCTTGGTCTCGGGCTCGCCGTTACGCATCACATCGTACATCGACAATTCGCGACGCAGACGCTCCACAATCATCGGGCTGACGTTGCCGCCACCGTTACCACGGTCGTCGATGATGAGGGCTTTCTTATCGAGTTGAGGATAGAAGTACTTCGCGAACTCATTCAAGCCTTCCACGCCCATGTCGGGGATGTGGATGTAACCCACTTGTCCGTTGGTGGCCTTGCTCACCTTCTCCACGTTGCCTTGAACCCAATTGTAATAGTATAAGCCCGTTTCGTCAGCGATAGGACGCACCACCACATCGCGAGCACCACCTTCAGAAGCTTTGCTGTTGAGGGTGAGCAAAACCGCCTTGTCGGCCTTGCCGATAAGGGCGGCATACATATCTTTCATGTCTTTAGTGCTCTGCCCATCGATGGCGATGATGTAGTCACCTTCCTTGGCGTTCACGCCCACCTCGGTCAGCGGCGAGCGAGTCTTCTCGTTCCAGTTCTCGCCTTTCAAAATCTTGTCAATCTGGTAGTAACCTGACTTGTCGCGATGGATGCGGCAGCCCAACATACCCATGGGGATACGCTCGGGCTTCACGCGGTCGCCTTCGCCCACATAGGCGTGACCGATGTTGATCTCACCAATCAGTTCGCCAATGAGGTAATTTACATCATTACGGTCGGCGCAATAGGGCAACAGCTTGCCATATTTCACCTTCATCGCAGGCCAGTCCACACCATGCATGTTGGGTGCATAGAAGAAGTCGCGCATCTGGCGCCAGGCCTCGTTGTAGATCTGTGTCCACTCGGTGCGCAGGTCAACCCATTTCTTCATGTTGGTCAAGTCGATCTCGCCATCGCCACCGCCCTTGCCGGGCTCACCAGGCTTGCCGCCGCCAGGCATGGGACCTTTTGGCGCATTGATGACCTTATAGCCTCGGCCTTCGCGCATAAGCATCTTGGTGCCATCGGGCGTGAGTTGATAGCCGAAGCCACCGATGGAGGTGCATTTCTTCGACTTGGCATCGAAATAACCGAGGCCACCGCCATTGCGACCGGCAGCCACATAATACAAGCCGTTTTCGACACCCTTCAGATTCCAATACCTACCTGCGTTGACAGGAAGCACCACTACCCTATTGCTGATGCCGTCGAAGTCAATTTTCACTTCTTTTACTTCTTTCTTGCCTTCAGGTTTTCCATCAGGCTTACCCTCCGGTTTCCCCTTTGGGCTGTCCTTCGGCTCATCTTTCGAGCCCTCCACTTTCACCTCATCATTCTCCGTCAAGAACGGCGACGGCGTGTCTTTCTGCAAGGTAATCAGATAGATCTTCGACATGTCGGTATAGACATGGTTCCACTCCAGCCAGCCATAGGTCGGACGGAAGTCGCGCTCAGAAGTGAAATAGAGGTATTTGCCACTCTTGTCGAAGGCAGGTGAAGAAGAGTTGTACCAGCTGTCGGTGACGACTTCGTCCTTGCCGGAATCTACATTGTAGATGTGAATCTGGCTTACACTAAAGGTGCTCGGCATAGCGTAGGCAATCCAACGGCTGTCGGGCGACCAACAGAAGTCGTCCATTTCGCCCGCCTTGCTGCTGGCCACTTCAGTGACTTTCTTGGAAGCCACGTCTACCATATTGATGCGGTTCATCTTGTCGTCCCAAAGGATTTTCTTGCTGTCGGGCGACCAGAGGAGACTATATTTATAGGTGTCGGAGTCCTTGGTCAGCTGTATGGCTTCTTCCTTGCCGTCCTGGGCTTGGATGTAGATCTCGTCCTCGCCCGTGCGGTCGCTGATGTAGGCGATGTATTTGCCATCGGGCGACCAAGCCACATTGCGGTCGTGGGCATTGTCACTTTGGGTCAGGTTACGCGTAATGCCCGACTTGACCGGCACCGTCCACACATCGCCACGGGCACCGAAGGCCACACGCTTGGCATCAGGAGAAATGCTGCTCGTGTTGATGAAATTGGAGGCATCCACATACTTGGTGCGCGTCGACTTGTTGTCGTTGGCCATCTGCACAGGGATGGGATAGACTTTGCCGTCAGCGAGGTTGTAACGGAACAGTTGACCGCCGTTTTCATAAACGATGTCCTTGTCGCCGAGCGAGGGCCACTTGATATCGTAATAGGTGTAGTCGGTCACCTTGGTGGTCTGCTTGGTGCCATGGTCGTAACAGAACAGGTTCATCGTGCGGTCGCGATCGGAGCAGAAATACACCTTGTTGCCGACCCACATCGGGAAGATGTCCTGCGCGTTGTTGTTGGTGATGTTCTCGATCTTCTTCGACTTGAAGTCGTAGATCCACACATCGTCGGCCATGCCGCCACGATAGTATTTCCATGTGCGGAACTCACGCATCACACGGTTGTAGGCAATCTGTTTGCCGTCGGGCGAATACGAGATCCAGCCACCTTCAGGCAGGGGCAGTTGCTCAGCCAGGCCGCCATTGATATTGGCGAGGAAGAGCTGACCCACAAAGTCGTCCCAACTCTCCTTGCGGGAGCGGAAGACGATGTTCTCGTTGTCCTTCCACGCCATGACGATGTTATTCGGGCCCATGCGGTCGCTGATATCGTCGCGGCCCAAGGTAGGCGTGTAGGTCAGGCGCGTGGGCGTGCCGCACTCGGGATAAGGCATCACATAGACCTCGGTATTGCCGTCATACTGTGCAGTGAAGGCCAGATGTTTGCCGTCGGGTGAGAAACGTGCGAACATCTCATAGCCGTTGGCATCGTTGGTGATTTTGTGTGCCACACCACCCTTGATGTTGACGGAATAAAGGTCACCGCCATAGCTGAACACCACGTTATTGCCATGAATGGTCGGGAAGCGTAGCATTTTGGCTTCCTCCTGGGCGCTTAACGAAAACGCACCCATCAGTAGGATTGAAAGAAATAAGGATTTGATTTTCATAAAATCGAATATTAAAACAATTAACGCTCAGTTTTTGAATCACCTTGACACGACCAGCTTTCGCATCGTCTTTCCTTTTTTTGTCGATATTTCCACAAGGTATACGCCTTGAGGTATGATGCTAATATCTATGCAGGCGGCATCCGTCTGATCGAAAATCTTTTCCAAGGCCACCTGCCCTATAGCATCAATAATACGAATGCGTAGGATTTCTTCAGCCTGAACCGTTACCTCTGTTTGCGCAGGATTGGGGAATAACTTGAGGGGAATGCCATTATCCTCATCCACGTCGAACCAGGTCGCGTTGATGTCGATACTATACACTGTATCGCAATCGTGCTCGGTTCTGGCGATCAGCGTACCTTGACCGATGTTTGTTACCCACAGATGGCAACGGTATCGATTCTCGCTTGGGCTGACAATCCAATCAGGGTGGGTGCAACTCCAGTTAAGCGTATTTGGCGGCAGACTCAAGGAGTCGGAAACAAAATACTCATAATTGGCATAAATCATGTTACTTGCTGCGGCCACCTGTGTCGGTCCTTGAAGGGCTCGTTGCAAGGACTCTTGATTGACGGTAAGATGTAGGATGACAAGACTGTCACAGCCCAAAGCGGTTTGGAACAATTGTTCGTAGTCGCCTGATGAATCATAAGTACGGCCATGCCATGTAAATCCACCACATGAGATAGCCGTGGTGTCGGATTCCATCACAGGATCAATATTTAGATGAAGTCTGATAATGCTGTCGCATCCCATCACCGTCCTCAAGATGTGTTCGTATTGTCCCGAGGTTTGATACGTCTGCCCGTACCATGTAAATGTTCCACAAGAAGTAGCCACGGTATCGGTCTCCACGACGTGATTTACGGTCAGGTGAAGCCTTATGATACTATCACAACCCATCGTCGACAGCAGCGTATGTTCATATTGTCCCGATGTATTATATGTCTGTCCATACCATTTAAACAAATCGCATGACTCGGCCACAGTATCGGTCAAAAAGAAGTCACCAACCGAAAGATTCAACGTCACAATGCTATCGCAGCCCATATACGACTCCAACGTATCAGTGTAAATGCCTGGCTCGCTGAGTTGCATCCCATGCCAGAGATAAGGCACATCGTAGCATGTGAAGCCTTCTTCGCTACCATATTTCGACCTGACTTCGATGACTTTGGAAAGATAAACCGAATCCATCGCCCGATATGGATTATACAACACATTCATCACCTCATAGAAGCCATCACGGGTATAGGCGTGCTGCACATGTAGCCCCTGTGCCGAAGTGCCATCGCCAAAATACCATTTCACATTATCGTAGTTCCACGTTGTCTCGGTCTCAAAATCGATGAGGCGATTGGTGCAGAATTGATATCCGTCCGGTATTTCCATATAATGCATTCCATCCAATAACATGGCATAAGACATGGGCGACTGGAAACTATTGGCTTCGAGAAACACTCCAGAATCCGCAAAAAAGTCTCCAACATCACAAATACCCATCTTGATATGGTATTGCGTCATGGGCACCACCTTGAAACTGACGGTCATTACCACCGTAAAGCCATCAAACTGGATCGTACTTCCCCCTGCATTGTCAACATAATACTGCTGATTGTGATGGTCGTTCACCGTATTAATGGAAACCACCTCGGTGGTTCCCGGTATCAAAGCCATATTGGTGTTAGCATACGCGCCACCATCGGGATTAAGACCACTCACAAAAAAGCCGAACACATCGTTATATGGACCGTCGACATACTCCGGATATTCCTCTGATCCAAATACATAGGAAAACGAGATAATGCTATCCCATGGAACAAAATCAAACTCCAATACTGCCACATCATAGATGGAATCTGTAGCCAATCGGGCCAAACTGCTATCATAATAGCCAGAACATGTAGTCGAGTCGTTCTTTTCAGTTAAATCATTAGGCCCTTCCGCGACTCTGACATTTCCCGTAGCGATGACCAAACCACTTTCAATGCCCAGATTGGTGGGCGTTATGCCCGTCTCAAATATGCCAATGTTATCACAAACCAAATCGTCGTCATATCCATTAAAACGCACGTTTGATATCGAAACGCCACCGCTCATCAAAACATTTCTGACCAACGAATCAGCCGTCCAACCCTGAATCTCATTTCCAGGTGTAATCACGAGCTGGGCCTCCGCTTTATGTAGCCCGATGCCAAACACGATAACAAATGCCATTAGGCATCTGGTAATGGCATCTTTGATTTCCATAGTAATTGTTTTCATAGTTATGCTTCTTATTATTAACTTGTTAACGCGTGCAAAACTATAAAAACAATTGAATAAAACGACAATAAATGAATTCTTTTTTTTGATTTTTAATCAATTATCTTCACCCTCCGCAAATCCAACAGATTCGTCGGGTTGCTCCCCATGTCCTTCACGCGCTTGTTGACGAAACGCAGCACCTCGTCGTAGAACAACACCACCACGGGGGCATCTTGCATCATCAAGCTGTCCATTTCGGTGTAGTAGGCGGCACGTTGCTCCAAATCATTACACAGCAAGGCTTTGTCAAATAACTTATCATATTTGGGATTCGTGTAATGGCAATAATTCGGTCCAGAAGGAGCAAAATTAGAGGAAACGAACAGCGAAAGGTAATTCTCCGCATCGGGATAGTCGGCCACCCACGAGGAGCGGAAAAACGGTAAACTGCCATTGCTTCTCATGCTACGCATCGTGGCAGGCGGCATCACCTCCATCTTGCACTGCATGCCAATCTGCTCCACCTGACTTTGGACGAATTTGCCAATATCGGCATAGTCGGCGACGGTGGAGAGTTGCAACAGATAACCTTCCAAATGGTTCTCTGCCACCAAACGTTGGGCGCGCTTCAAGTCGTAGCCATAACCAATCGTGTTCTTGTGACCAGGCAAACCCACGGGAATCATGCCACCCGTGCCAGGCTCACCGATGCCGTTGCGCAGATACCGCAACATCTTCTCGCGGTCGATGCAAAGGTTGACGGCTTGCCGCATAGCCTTGGCTCGTTCGGGGCCTAACTCATCGTTGGGATCGATGAAGAAGGAGAAATACTCTGTGTTCAAATAAGGCTCTGTGATCAGCTCGATTTTGTCTTCATATTTCTTGCGCAAGTTGCCGTCGTAAGTCAGCAGCTCGTCCTTGTAGCGCGCATCGATGCCCGACATGAAGTCGAACTTGCCTTTGATGAACTCCAAGAAAGCCACCTGCTTGTCGATGAGAAAACTGATAGAGACGGCATCGATATAGGGCAGCTTCTCCCCTACCTCGTCACGCTCGAAATAGTCAGGGTTCTTGCGGAAGACCAGCTTCACGTTCTCTTTCCAATACTGGAACTTAAATGGTCCCGTCCCCACAGGATGGCTGCGGAAGTCGTCGCCGTAATACTCGACGGCTTCGTGAGGCACCACCGAGGCATAGGTCATCGACAGGATGCCCAAAAACGGTGGGAAAGGCTTCGCCAACTCGATTTGGAAAGTGGTATCGTCCAAGGCAGTGAAGGCATAATGGTCGTCGTCGTGCTTGACAGATGAAAAAATCCATAAACCCGGAGAGTTCAAGGTTTTGTCGACCACACGGTTGAAGGAATAGACGAAATCTTGAGCGGTGACCATGCGAGGTCCCTGAGCCTGCCGAAGGGCCGGCTGATAAAAGCAGGTATCCTCATGAAACTGTACATCGTTCCGCAAATGAAACGTATAACACAATCCATCCTCGCTAATATCCCACGACTTGGCCACCATCGGAACGAGGTTCATCTTGTCGTCGAAGGCAACGAGGCTATTGAACACCTGGTTGCATGCCCAGATATGTGGCAGGTCCTTGGCATAGATCGGGTCGAGAGTGAGGATGCCAGCGCTTTCGTTGTACTTGAAGATGGCAAGACCTTCCTCAGAATCTTGGCGTTTGCCGCAAGAAACAAGCAACAGCAAGGTCAATATCCCAAGGAACAATTTACGCATCATCACTTTACTTTGAAACCAATCACCTCAGGATGCAAGTTGTTCAGATACTTGTTGTAATCCAAGTCGTTCGTGTCCTGTTCCTTCTCCAAGGCCAGGTCGAGCACCTCCATCATGTTCTCCACATAGTGGAAGTTCAATCCGTTGATGTAGTCTTCCTTGATATCCTTGATATCGTGTTCGTTGTCGATGGAAAGGATAAGATCGGTGACTCCGTTGCGCTTGGCGGCAAGGATCTTCTCCTTCACGCCACCCACGGGCAGCACTCTGCCACGCAGGGTGATCTCGCCCGTCATGGCCAGGTTGCTCTTCACCTTACGCTGCGTGAAGGCAGAAGTCAACGCGGAGAGCATGGTGATACCCGCAGAGGGGCCATCCTTGGGCGTGGCGCCTTCAGGGATGTGGACGTGCACGTTCCATGCCTCGAACACATCAGGATTGATGTTGAGTTGCGAGGCATGCGCCTTGATGAACTCATAGGCGATGGTCGCCGACTCCTTCATCACTTCGCCGAGGTTGCCCGTCAGCGAGAGGTGTCCGCCGCCACGGCTCAAGCTGACCTCAATGGACAAGATCTCGCCGCCCACTTGGGTCCAAGCCAAGCCTGTGGCCACACCCGGCATACTGTGTTTCACCTCGTCCTCGTCGTGATGCATCGGCACGCCGAGCACCTTACGGATGTCGTCCATCGTGATCTTCTTGTCGAACTGCTCCTCCGTGACGACCTGTTTGGCACGGAAACGCATCATGTCGCCGATACGGCGTTCCAGGTTACGCACACCAGCCTCACGGGTGTAGTCATCGATGATGTGCATCACGATGTCCTTCGGGAAGGTGATTTGCTTAGCGTCGAGACCATGTTCCTTCATCTGCTTAGGGATGAGATGGCGCTTGGCAATCTCATATTTCTCCTCTCGCAGATAGCCACTCAAGTCAATGATTTCCATACGGTCGCGCAAGGCAGGATGGATGGTCGACAAGTTGTTGGCCGTGGCGATGAAAAGGATCTTCGAGAGGTCGTAATCGAGTTCGATGAAGTTGTCGTAGAAGGTGTTGTTCTGCTCGGGGTCAAGGATTTCGAGCAAGGCAGCCTGCGGGTCGCCGTTGATGTTGTTGCCGCTCACCTTGTCAATCTCATCGAGGACGAAGACGGGGTTGCCCGACTTCACCTTACGAAGGTTCTGGATGATACGGCCCGGCATGGCGCCGATATAAGTCTTACGGTGACCACGCAACTCTGACTCGTCGCGCACGCCACCCAATGACATTCTGACATATTTGCGGTTCAATGCACGGGCGATAGACTTGCCCAACGAGGTTTTGCCCACGCCGGGAGGTCCTACGAGACAGAGGATCGGCGACTTCATGTCGTTGCGCAACTTCAGCACGGCGAGGTGCTCGACGATACGGTCCTTCACCTTGTCCAAGCCATAGTGATCGGCATCAAGGATGCGTTGGGCGCGTTTCAGGTCGAAGTTGTCCTTGGTAAACTCCTCCCAAGGCAGGTCGACGAGATATTGGAGATAATTCAGTTGGATGCCGTATTCTGCGGCCTGCGGGTTGGTTCGTTCAAGTTTCTTCAGTTCGCGCTCAAAGACCTCTTCCACTTCCTTCGACCACTTCTTCTTCGCGGCTTTTTCCGTCAGCTCCTTGACGTCCTGCTCGTTGGGTGTGCCACCAAGTTCCTCCTGAATGGTACGCAACTGCTGGTTGAGGTAATACTCACGCTGTTGCTTGTCCATGTCGACGCGCACCTTGCTCTGGATCTGTTGTTTCAGCTCCAGCATCTGCTGCTCCTCGGTCAGCACGCTCAGCAGGTCGGTGGCCATCTGATTCAGTGTGCGGGCCTCCAATAGGGCTTGTTTGGTAGGCATCTCGGCCTCCACATTGCTAGCCACGAAGTTCATCAGGAAGACGGGGTCTTCGATGCTCTTGATGGCGAAGCCTGCTTCTTGTGGCATATTGCGCGAACGCCCGATGATTTGTATGGCCAGTTCCTTGACCGACTGCACCAAGGCGCTGAACTTCTTTGTATTGGGGACCTCTTCTGCCACAACATAGGGCACCACCGCAGCCTTCAGATAAGGCTCGGTTTGGGTCTCCTGCACCACCTCAAAACGACGTTTGCCTTGGATGATGACGGTTGTATTGCCATCGGGCATCTGCAGGGTCTTGATGATCTGTGCAGAGGTACCCACCTTATAAAGGTCGGCCAGCGTAGGGTCTTCCACGTCGGCATTGGTCTGCGCGATGACGCCGATAGCCTTGCGTTTCTTATAGTATTCCTTGATCAGACGGATGGACTTGTCGCGTCCCACGGTGATGGGGATGATGACACCCGGATAGAGCACCGAGTTGCGCAAAGGCAATATAGGCAGTTCCTCTGGCACCTCTTCATCCTGTCCTAGGCGTTCGTCCTCAATGGTCAACACGGGGATGAACTCGGAGTTCTGGTCCATCATGTCGGAAAACAATTCAGTATCTAACTTAAAACTCATAGATTCAATTTGAAATGCGGGCGACATTTTGTCAGTCTGCCGCCGTTTTACACCTTATAAATATATGGTGCAAAGATACGACAATAATAATGCCAAGGCAAAAAAAAAGCCCTCGCGACTGGCAAGAGCTTCATTCTTTTGATATGGTTCAACTTACTTGGTTTCCTTCTTCTCGAAGAACTTCTTGTACTTGCTGTTGAACTTATCAACACGACCGGCGCTGTCGACGAGCTTCATCTTACCCGTGTAGAAGGGGTGTGATGCGCTGGAGATTTCGAGCTTCACCAGAGGATATTCGTTGCCGTCTTCCCACTTGATGGTTTCCTTAGTGTTGATGGTCGAGCGCGACAGGAAGGTCACGTCGTTCGACATATCTTTGAAAACAACCAGTCTGTAATTCTTAGGGTGAATGTCTTTTTTCATCGCTTTCTTTCCTTTTGATTTTGAGTGTGCAAAAGTACAACATTTTATTGGAATGGCAATGTATTTCGGTACTTTTTTTAATCAAAAAACGCAAAATATTATAAATCAATGGTTTGCTAATGAAATTGTGGAACGTTTTTTACAAGTTAAAACCTTTCTACACCTTAATAAAATAAATAAATGAGAAAAGGCTTGCTGCAAGGTTTTATTTACTATCTTTGCAGCAAAATAAGAGTAACAATCTTAATCAATAAATTATAAACCAACAAATTAAACAACAAACTGTAATGAAACAGGCTTTTAATTTCAATGCAGGTCCTTGCGTCCTGCCCAAGCAAGCTATCGAAAGCACCGTCAAGGCGCTCTATGATTTCGACAACACCGGTATCGGTATCGCCGAGATTTCTCACCGCACCCCGGGCTGGGAGCGCATCATGGCTGAGACTCGTCAACTGTGGCGCGACCTCCTCAACATCCCTGAGGAGTACGAAGTTCTCTTCCTCGGTGGTGGTGCCAGCACACAGTTCTTCACTGTGCCCGCCAACCTCATGAAGACCAAGGCCGCCTACCTCCAGACCGGCGTCTGGGCCAAGAAGGCCGCCAAGG
>JAFYHS010000011.1 GCA_017539045.1 Bacteroidales bacterium | reverse complement strand
GTCAGCAGCAAAGGGTGGCCATCGCCCGCGCCGTCGTCGCCAACCCCAAGCTCATCCTCGCCGACGAGCCCACGGGTAACCTCGACTCGAAGAACGGCAAGGAAGTGATGGACCTGCTCACCGACCTCCACAAGGAAGGCACCACCATCGTCATGGTGACCCACTCGCAGCGCGACGCCGGCTACGCCGACCGCATCATCAACCTGTTCGACGGTAAGATTGTGGAAGAGGTGTTGTCGCAACTGTAAAAAGACATGGGACACGAGGGCGCGAAATAGTCTATCTCGTGTCCCATAGTCTATTATAACAGCGGCGTCATATAAAGCGGCAGAAACACCAACCCGTCTTTGACTTCAACATCCTTGGAGTGAAGGACGTATGGCGTGGAAAGATAGTTTCGGTACTTTTCGATGCACTTTTTTATCGAGGTCAAGGTGTAGTTTGTGCTTCCATTTCAATAGTTTATCATAGATTTTCCGTCTCATAAATCACTTTTCCTAGATTTTTCAAATGGGTGTTTATACACCTTTCCTAGATTTTTGAATGAAAAGCTCCAAAAAAAATTCTTCATGACAACGCTCACTGTAAAGTTTCTTTACACCACTGTAAAGAAACTTTACACTTCGTCTTGAATCTTTAAATTTTAAATCTTTGAATTTTAAATACTTACATTTTTGGCACGGCGATTGCCATGCTAAAAGGCAGTAAAATTATATACCTGTAAAGCTATGGCAAAGAAATCATTTTTGACCGCACTGCTGGTTGTTTTTCTGGTATTTGTGCTAACGTACTAACAAGGTGAGGCAATAAACTATTTCCGTTGAGCGTTGAAAGTATTAGTAATTAAAGTGTAAACAACCAAATAATAACCATAATGAGAGTTCGCAGATTTGTTTTGTTTTTCTTGGCTGCGATGTTTTTTGCTTCCTGCAGCCGAATCGATGAAGTCGACATCAACAGTTTCGATCAGCCGGATGGCGAGGTCTTAAACGGCACCATCGCCGTGTTTGGCAATGTGACCACCGAGATGCGCCAGCACCGCGTCACCATTTCGCCTGTGCATCAATGGGGCGACAATCAAGAAGCTTTGCCGGAAATCAACCGCGTTTTCGTGCTTTGCGGCAACGACACGATACCTTATATTGAAAAGGAAGCCGACCGTAGTAGTATGGTTTTCGTTTCGGAGCAACCCTTCAAAGGTGAGGCGGGCAAGACCTACAAACTCGTCGTCGAAACACCTACGGGCGACATCACCGCTGAGGACTATCTGACGCCTTTGGGCAACACGGATTACTTCCAAATCATCCAGGACCACACAAAAGTGAGGAGTTATCAGATGCAATCGGGCAAGATGGCACATGAATTCCAGTTTGACAAACACATATATACCGTTGGGGAACAGCCTGTCATCTGCGGCCTGACCTTTTATCAGTCGGAGGATTTCCCCATTGATAGCCTCGAAAGCGTTTCTTTCATCCATAACGACATGTCGCTCTCGGCACTGTTCACCGCCAGGCTGTTCTGGTATTCCTATCATGTCACGGAAGACGCCCTCGATCGCAACGAGACTTTCATCACTTGTTCGGTCTCGCCCGAGTTCTACACCTTCCTGTTGGATGTCTTCAACGAAGACGACTGGAGCCTGGGCCTGTTCGCCACCATTTCGGGCAATGTGCGAGGCAATGTCAAGAACGGCTATGGCTATTTCTTTGCCTCCGATGTGCGACGCCAACCCTTTACTTACCACGATATCTACAACTCCCTCACCCCCGAAAACCAATAAGCCATGAAACGTATCCTCATCACCATATTATTCTTTGCCTCTTTTGTTTGTCTTCAGGCACAGACCTATACTTTAAGCGGCCACATCACCGATGCCGCCACGGGAGAGACGCTTATCGGTGCCACATTATATGAGGCCTCCTCACAAACAGGCACTTCGGCCAATGGCTACGGCTTCTATTCGCTGCGTTTGCCAGCTGGAAAACACAAGTTGCAATGCGCCTATTTGGGCTATAACACCAAGGAAATAGAAATTCAACTCAATGCGGACCAAACCTTGGAAATCAAGTTGGAGGAAAACTCCGTGGGATTGGGCGAAGTCACCGTTGAAGCAGCATCGGTGGAGCGCCCGCAGAAGCAGAACGAATTCCATGCAGAGATGCTGACCATCAACTCGATACGGAAACTGCCGAGTGTGTTTGGCGAGGCCGACATCCTCAAAGCGGTGCAGATGCAGTCGGGCGTGAAGACCATCGGCGACGCCTCGTCGGGACTGCTCGTGCGCGGCGGCACCAACGACCAAAACCTCATCCTCATCGACGAGGCTCCCATCTACAACCCCTCGCACCTCTTCGGCATGATCTCCATCTTCAATCCCGAGGCGGTGAACCAGGTGACGCTCTACAAGAGCAACATGCCTGCGCAATATGGCGGGCGCGTCTCGGCCGTCCTCGACTGCAAGATGAAGGAAGGCAACATGAACCACCACGATTTTTCGGCGTCGTTAAGTCCCTTTGCCGCCACTTTGACCGCCAACGGTCCCATCGTCAAGGAAAAGGCTTCCTATTTGGTATCGGCACGCAGGAGTTTCATCGACTTTTTCGTGAATCCCAACGAGGACATGCCGCTTGTGCCGAGATTCTACGACCTGAACGCGAAAATCAACACCAAAATCGGGCAGAACGACCGCATTTATCTCTCGTTCTATCGAGGCCATGATGTCATCGAGTCCATGGGCGGCATCGACCATTCCAATGGCCTCTACAACACTTGGGGCAACACCTCGGGCACCTTGCGCTGGACGCACAACTTCGGCAGCCGCTGGTTCCTCAACACGGCCTTCATCGTCAGCGATTACAGCAACGACCTCGACTACAAATTCAAAAGACGCAAGTTCAACTGGCGCACAGGCATTTCCGACCTCAACCTGAAAGCCGCATTGAGTTATTACATCGCCCCTGATTGTGAACTCCGCATTGGCGCAGGTGCCATCCGCCATGCCTTCACTCCTGGAGAGTCCGACAGCATCGGGATGAGTCTGCCGCATTATCAGGCGATGGAGTATTCCGTCTATGCGCTGAACGACTGGAAACCCTTGTCGTGGTTGGGCTTCAACTATGGCGTACACCTGTCGGCCTTTCAGCCCTTGAACAGCGACGAGAAACTGATGGTCTATCCCGAGCCTCGTGTGAGCATGAACGTCATGCTGAGCGAAAATACTTCGCTGAAGGCCGGCTACGCGCGGAATGTGCAATATATCCAAGTGCTGCAAAACACGGCTTTGGACTACCAATCGCTTGAAACGTGGTTCCCGGCAATCAATGGCTTGAAACCTGTCATTGCCGATGTGGTTTCGGGTGGTTGCTTCCTCGATTTCGGTGGGCAGTATTCCGCTTCGGCTGAACTCTATTACAAGAAAGGCCAAAACCAAATCGACTTCATCGACCATGCGCAACTCATCAGCAACCCGAATGTTATTAACCAAGTGAGGAGAGGTAATTCGAAGGCTTACGGTCTGGAACTGAATCTTTCCAAAAACGCAGGAAAGTTCACGGGAGCCATGAGTTACACCTATTCGCGTGTGATTTATACCATCGACGGCATCAATGACGGCAATCCCTATTCGGCTTTGTCAGACATCCCGCACGACTTCCGCATCAACGGCTGCTATCAGTTCACACCGCGTTGGAGTGCAAGTGCGGCTTGGCAGTATTCGAGCGGACATCCCGTCACCTTGCCTGTGGGTTTCTACGAGTACATGGGGCAGACCGTCCCGGTTTACACCGAGCGCAACGCGAGCCGCACGCCTGCCTATCATCGCCTTGATCTTTCGTGTGCCTATCACTCGCCGAAATACAGAAACGGCTTCAACTGGAGCGCAAGTGTCGGAGTGTTCAACGCCTACAATCGTCTGAATCCGTTGGGGTATCAGTTTGAAACCGATATAGAATCAGGCGAGATGCGGGCTTACGCCTATTCGATGTTTGGGATTTTGCCTAATGTTTCGTTGCGGGCGGGGTGGTAAAGAATGATAAAGCCGCCCCATCCTGATTCCATGTGTTTGGCGACGCGCTGGAGGTTGGGATGGGGAGGGTTTTTTGTTATGCGTGCTAACGTGCTATCGGGATTACGACGGGGGGTTGAAGGAAAATTTGAGTAATTTTGTGACGTGAAAATAATGCGTGTTTATATAGGGATTGTTTTGATGGCGGTGATGGTGGGATGTACTCCCCCTGGCCCCCTCTCAGAGGGGGAAAGACTCCCCCGGCCTGCGGCCACCCCCTCTCAGAGGGGGACGAAGGCGCACGAGGCTTTGGAGGGGATTGACTCGCTGATGTGGGTGCAGCCGGATAGTGCGCTGAAGGTGATGCTGGAGTTTGCGGGGAGTGAGGCGGCGGACAGCATGGATGCGTTTGAGGGGCATTATTGCCAGGTGATGGTGGCGGAGCTGCTGTTTAAGAATTACTATGCACAGAGCAACCTAACGGAGGTGCTGAAGGCGGTGGGGTATTTTGATTCGATTGTGGGGATGAATGGAGCGGACGCACGCGGTGCGTCCCCACAAAGAGGTGTGTCCGTACGGGAGCGGGATGCGTTTTTGGCGGCACGGGCACATTATATTAATGGTGCGGGTTACTATGAGCATGACAGCCTCATTGAGGCTTGCGGGGAGTACCTTTTCGCTTTGCGGATGATGGAGAGCTATTTTGCCGAGGGTGAAATGGTGGGACATAAAGCGCGGTTTATGGCGTTGACCTATAACCGCCTTGGGGATTTGTTCTCTGCACAATTCATGCAGGAGCCTGCCATCTATTGCTGCAAACAAAGCTTGGCTTATGACAGAATTGCCCAGACTTCGACGGACAAGATTGCCAACACACTCCTTCAACTAGGAAAGCAATTTGATAAATTGAAAGAATATGACAGTGCTTCCTATTACTATGAAAGGATACTGGAAATCCATCCCGATAGTCAGACTTTGCTCTATAGGGATGCCGTTTGCATGTTGGCATTGTCCGAATATAGCGCCCACCACGATACCTTGGCCTCATTGGACAGCCTGAAAAGGATGGCATCGCAGGCTGCCAATGAAGATGAAAGACTTGGCCGATTTGTAGGTATCGGTAGCATTTACCAAGACATGGGGCAATATGATTCCGCAAAGGTTTATTTGGAACCTGTGTTGGGGAAATATGGAAAGAGAGGAAAAGTTGCAGCAAGATTATTACGCGACATCGCCTTAATAGAGGGAGATACAGTAAAAGCCAACCAATATGCCCAATTTCTTATTGAAGATGTAACCTCGGCGGCCAAAAACCAGGCGCAGGTTTCGCAACTGAATGATATGTTCCAGCAGCATTTGCAATGGGAACAGGAGAAGGCTGAGGCTGAGAGACGGCAAACCGAACAGTTGGCGGCACGGCGACGCTTGGTGCGGGGTGTGGTGACGGCTGTGGTGGTATTGCTGGTTTTGGGGGTTGGAGTGTGGTGGTGGATGGCCAAGCGGAGAAAGGAACATGAGGCGGAGACGCAGACCTTAAATGAGGAGAAGCAACAGCTTCAGACACAGGTGGACGATGCGCTGCAGCAGCTTCAGACCGTGGACGATGCGCTACAACAATTACAGACACAAGCGGACGATGCCTTGCAACAGGCACGGACGATGTTGCCACAGCGGGTGGCTGACCTTTACCGCGCGAAGGTGCCGAACCGCTTGGAGCGCATCATGGATGAGTTTGAGGCGGCCTATCCCGGAGCCATGGAGCGGGTGGCGGCTGCCTACCCCAATCTGACCAAAACGGAGGCCCAACTTTTCGTGCTTTCGTTCCTGCAATTCCGCGCGAAGGAGGAGGCTGATTTGTTGGGTTTGAGCCAAAACACGGTGCTACAGTACCGCTCCAATCTGAGAAAAAAGACGGGAAATGCCTCGATTTCGTCTTTTTTGGAGATGTAAAAATCTATATATACTGATTATAATTGCTTGATTTTCAATGGGTATTCCAAAGGAAAATCTATAATGGGCCTTTGGGTTGATTTTTTCGTTGATTTTTGTTATAGTTTTGCGGAAACGAATTTCAAAACTATAACACCATGAAAAAAATTAGACTTTACACCCTGGTTGCGCTCCTGCTGATGGCGGGAGGGGTGACGATGCAAGCGCAAGAGTATGAATCCTATTTTGGTGCAGACTCTACTCGATTGAATGTGTTTGAAGAATGTATTGACCAGCTCATCACTATCCCCATAGTGATCAATAACGGTGAGTTAGTGAACATTAACGGACGCGATTATTATCAAGGTTTTCCGCAAGGGACCCAAGCAGATCATTACTATGCTGAGGAATTCTATTTTCGCGAAGATGTTGCCACAGGTAGGCTTTATCGCTATTTCCCATTGCATGATGAGGATGAGGTGCTTATTTGTGACATGTCGCTGACGGAGGGCGACACCTTTGAATTTACCAATACAGACGGGACTTTTCAGGTCGAAGTGGAAAGCGTGACTTTTGAGAATGGGAAGAAAGTGATACACTTGACACACAATTGGCTTTATCGTGACCTAGTGTTTTGCGAAGGTGTTTTCCCGAACTATTATCCGATGGGATATATGGACTATTTCGGATGTGATAACTTTTTGCTGTGTGCATATAAAGACGGTGAGCAGGTTTTTGTGAATCAGGAGTTCAACGACTGCTATATTGATGAGACATCGGTTCAAGAACAAGACCTTCAGCAAGTATCGCTATACCCCAATCCTGCTAAAGAGACTGTGCTGATTGAAGGTGTAAAGCCCGCCGAAGTTCAGCTCCACAATGCCCTTGGACAGTTGGTGAAGACGGTGGAAAACACACATGAAATCAATGTGGCGGGCTTGCCGCAAGGCGTTTACCTACTGCGGATTAGAGATGAGGAAGGGAAAGTGTTTACGGCTAAGTTGGCGGTGAAGTGATAGGATTGTTCGTGCTAACGTTATTAACTTCGTTGAATGCTTTGCATTTCGTGCTAACGTACTAACGGGATTATGACGGACTCCATCGACCTCACCCCGACCCTCTCCTCCAGGAGAGGGAGTGGACTCCCCCGCCGCTGCGTGGCACCCCCAATCCCCCTGACCCTCTTAGAAGGGGGAAGAGGAGGAAGCCTCCTTGACGCAAAAGATGGGACTTATAGGACAAATATGACTAATAAAACCAATAGAACAATGAGAACAACAAGAATTTTGACACTAATTGCGCTGCTAGTGATGGCGGGCGAGGCGATGCAAGCCCAAGTGCGTTTCGACTGGCAATGGGGCTATGGCAGTATGGGCGATGACGTGCCCTATTTCATCCTCAAAACCGACGAAGGGTACTTTGTTGGTGGCAACATCGACAATGACGGAGGCTTTAATGTTGAATGTGAACACAGTGGAAACCGAAACGGTTGGCTTATCAAACTGAATGAAGCAGGAGAACTGGTTGACCAATCGTGTGTGGATATGGGCATTTTGAGCCAAATCTCACAATCCAGGACGAATCCGAACCATTACTTTTTGTGTGGAACGGATCCTGTTGGCAACGAATCGAATGCTTGTGTCATTAAGATGGACGAACAGATGAATGTACTATGGAAGGGCGTCTATGGAAATCCAGCGTACACTTCTTGGTATGCCCCAAGAGTTACGGCGACCAGTGACGGAGGCTGCATTTGTGGCCATACGGTGGCATGGGATGGTGGCGACATCAGCCATCATTATGGTTCGTGGGATGCCTGGATTTTCAAGTTGGACAGCCTCGGCAACCTGCAGTGGGAAGTTACCTTGGGGACCGAAGACAATGAATTGGTCAGCAAAATCAAGGAAATGGAAGATGGCTCCTATAGGGTATTGATTAACGGCAACCCGCAACAATACGGTTCTCTTTATAGTTGCAACCAGTATCCGACTATTGTGTTTGGGGTGGTGGCCAAATTAGATGCTGAAGGCAATTTGTTGGATAACCGATGCTACGGTGGCTATACCCAAGATGATTCTTTTGCCGATTTCATTGTGCTTGAAGACGGCTATCTCTATGTGGGCGGTGCGGCTTCAAACGATGGCGATCTTGAAGGTGCCGGGTATCATTTGGGCTATAACCAAGGTAATCCCAACTATGGTCGTAGCTGCGATGCCTGGCTCATGAAGACTGATTTTGACGGTAATGTAATATGGAGCAAATGTTATGGTGGCACTCTTAATGATGCTGCGTGTAAAGTTTTCCTGAACGAAGACGGCGGCTTTACGGTCACTGGTTGGTCGGAATCGAGGAATGGAGATGTGCAAAGTGCCCTGCAGCTGTATGAAGAACCTGAAGGCCCTTGGGGGGCTCGAAAGCCTTGGATTTTCAGGACGGATGCCAAAGGTTATCTATTGTGGGAGCGGGTGATGGGTGCCAATGTACCTTCGGCTCAACTTTATAGTGATGCCGTGCAAGTCAGCGACAAGGAGTTTGTCTTTCTTTGCCAGGATGCCTTGTACCCGCCGCCCTATCCCTACGGCGATATCAATTGTCCCAATGTGGTGGTGGGGTCGCAGGACAACTACTGGGTTTTCCATCTTACCGACATTTATGACTATGACGGCATCGAGGAACAGGAGGGATGGAATGAAAATGGTGTTGGGGTTTATCCTAATCCGAGTAAGGACTTGGTGCGTATATATGGTGTTGAGGCTGAAGAGGTTTGGCTTTATAATGCTTTGGGGCAAGTGGTGAAGACAGTGCGGAACTCTAATGACGTGAGTTTGGAGGGATTGGTGGAAGGGGTTTATTTGGTGAGGATTAGGGATAAGGAAGGGAGAATCTTTTTGGAGAAGGTGATGGTGAGGTAGTGTTTTTTTTCGTGCTAACGTACTTACGTGCTAACGACGGACTTCCCATGGTCCCCTTTGACTACGTCGAATCTTCGATTTCAGGGGGGGGGCCTCCCGGATGCAAAAGATGGGACTTATAGGACAAATATGACTAATAATACTAATAGGACAATGAAAACAACAAGAATTTTGACCTTACTTGCGTTCCTGCTGATGGCGGGAGGGATGACGATGCATGCTCAAGACTTTCAGCGAAAAGCAGCTTTGCGAGATCCTCTGTTTTTGGATACCACCTCTGGGGTCTTCCATGAGATTTATGATTTCTGGCAACAATATGAATATGCACAATTCTTGGATTATGGGCAAATGAGTGACCCTCAATACAAACCAACGAATTACGACTTTTGGGCTGATTCTGAAATAGAGAACTACGGAAACCCAAATTCCATCATTCAGTGTAATTTGCTGCCGTTTTACGCATACGAAGAGTATTTCATGGGGGTTACGAAACGCAACGACACCTTGTATGAACTCCAAACTGCGTTTTTTGATGACTTCCCAAGCCCAAAACAGTTGTTGGGGATTTTTACCATTCCACTGATAAGAACAAGCGATGGATTCAAGTTGGTCAATAAGCTGACCATCAATAAAAGCTATTTCTGTAAGAAACAAATCGGGTGGATTACCTATTATTATCCATCGACATATCATTTTGATGAACAGGCGGCCAACACTGCCGTGTTGAGGCTTTCGGCATTCGCCGAAGAGTTTGGTGTCGATGGAATGGAACCTGTGGAGTATTATTTGTTTGAGAACAAGACGGAAATGTTCCATTACTTCGGGATAGACGGCAGTTGCTATGACTTCTATTCGGCTGAAACGGTTGTCCCATACGGAAACAGTAAAATAGGCAAGAACAAGATTTGCTACACAAAAGGCGGTGAAAGCAAAATCCATGAATTCATACATCTGATGCTTAAAAACGTGTCAAATGGTCAACGCTTTTCCTGGTTTGAGGAAGGAGTATGCTGCTATTTTGGCGAGCATGTTCTACAGACCAAAGAGTGGCATTTTGACAAGTTGAAGGCGTTTTTGAATGACAATCCACAAATCGACCTTTCCGTGGATTTGATTCAGGCTTATATGGATGCCGATGGGAAATACACGCATGATTCAACCCAAAGCGTCATAAAGTACAAAAGGCCTTATAGTGATGTAAACTCGAATTATAGTTATGACATCCAGATGGTGATTTGCGAGATGCTGTACAAGAAGGGCGGAATGGATTTGGTGAAGCGGATGCTGTTTGAAACAAAGAGAAATGAGGATGAGTATGAGATGATCGAGATACTGCTGGGGGTGAAGCGGGAGGAAGTGAATGGAGTTATTAGGGATTATTTGAGGGAGAAGTATTGAGGGGGCTTTCCAGTGCTTTAACTTCGTTGAATGCGGAGCATTTCGTTGTTTCGTTATGCGTGCTTTCGTGCTAACGTGCTAACGACGGGGACGGATAGGACTTAGAGGACTGATAAGACTAATAATAATAAGACACTATGAGAGCGATGAGGATTTGGACTTGGGTTTTGATGGCGGCCATGATGCTGCTGGCGGGATGCCGACAGGAGAAGACGGCACAGGCGAAGGATGCGCCTGCCGAAAGCAGCAGGACGATGGCGGCGGATAGCACGAGGATGGAGATGGAGCTGATTGAGTGGGTTGGTGCGGGGGTGGAGTTGGATAGGTGACCCCACTCATCATCCGCCCTTCCGAATGCGCCATTCGGAAGCCGTGAACATCAGAATTTGCAATGCGAAAAGAAGATCACACCCTACTTCACTAAAAACAACCCCGGCGTGATATCCAGCCAATGCAGCACCGTCTCGCCCCAGACGAGAATAAGCACCCATGAGATGGTCATCATGGTGATGCCGAACTTGAAGGCGTCGGTCATGCTATATTGGTTGGTGTTGTAAAGCAATGCGGCGGGCTTGCTGTTGAAGGGCAATACATAGCAGTGCTCGATGAGCATGGCCACGGGCAAGCTGAGGCTCATGACGGGGAAGCCGAAACGTGCCTCCACACCCAAGGCGATGGGCACAAAGACCATGGTGCGGATGGTCTTGCTTTGGAAGACCAAGCCCGAGTACATCATCAAGAAGGTGAGGATGACATACAGCACCCAGAATGGGGTATTGGAAGTGATGCCGAGGCTGTCGAAAGCGGCATTGACCATGGTGTTGGGCAGATCAGTGGCATTGAGGCCAGAGCCCAAGGTGTAAGCACCAGCCGAGAACAGCATCAGATGCCAAGGGATGTCGACGTCGTTCCATTTCACCACGCCGATGCCCGGCAACAAGGCGAGGACGGCACCCAACAAGGCGACGATGGTCTCATCGATATTATGGAAGGTGCCCTTTGTGATCCAAAGGACAAGCACCAACACGAAGATGCCCACGGCCTTGTACTCTTCGGCCTTCATCTTACCCATGGCCTTCAGCTCTTCTTTCAAGCGTTCCAAGCCACCTTCGATTTGAGGCACCTGCTCCTCTTTCTTCATCGGGAAGAAGACGTATGTGCCCAGCAACAAGCCTATCACGAGAATCAAGGCACTCATCGGGCCGCAAGAGACGAGCCAGTCGGCATAGCCGAAGTCGCAGCTGCCGACGAAGCCAGCGATGAGCGAAATGGCCAGCAGGTGGGCGCCGCTACCCGTGTAAAACGCATTGGCACCGATGTTCACCTGAAAGAGGTTTTGGATGACAAGGTTGCGGCCAAAGTTGTTGCGGTTGCCGTTGGAGGCACCATAGATGGCACACACCGTCATGAAGATGGGCAACATAATGGTGGCCTTCACCGTGGTGGCCGAGATAAAGGCCGACAACACCAAGTTAATGATCAAGAAACTCCAGAGCACACCTTTGGCGCTCTTGCCGAACTTGATGACAAAAGCCAAAGCCAATCGCTTGGCGAATTGCGTCTTAACCAGCATACTGGCCAAGACAAAGGAAAGGATATTAAGCCACATCACAGGGTGACCGAGTTGGGCCAAGGCCTCCTTCTGTGTGGTGACATTACAGAGCACGATACCCAGGATGATGAACAGCGAGGTCAGGTAGTTGGGGATGGCCTCCGTCATCCAGAGGATGAGACCCGCGACGAAGATGGCGAGCATGGCGTAGTTGGTACGGAGGAACTCCTCGAAACCGATGTCGTTGCAACGCTTCAAGGCCTTCTCGGTCAGCATCTCGGTGTTCAGGTTATCGATGAAACCGATGTGGCAGCACCAATAAATCACGACGAAGGCGATGATGGCCAAGGGGCCGCCGAGGCGAGCCATCCAAATCTCAAAGTTGGATTTCTGCATCTTGGGCAGTTTTTCCACTTTGTAGTTGTTCATGTCTAGCGGGTCGAATGCCATGGTAGTTTAGAGTTTAGTGTTTAGAGTTTAGAGTTAATGTCTTCTGCCGCTTTGCGTCATTGCGAGGAGGAACGACGAAGCAATCCGGTGTTAAAGCTTTCTGTCTGGATTGCTTCGTTCCTCGCAATGACGACAAGCGTCACATATTATTTCCAGTTCTTATACGGATTCTTCATCAACATGGAGTTGAAGTACTTGGGGTCGCCGGTGACCTCTTCGCCGAGCCAGGCAGGCTTGTCGAAGGGCTCGTTCTCGTCGGTGAGCTCGACTTCAGCGACGATAAGGCCGTCGTTGTCGCCATAGAACTCGTCGACTTCCCAGGTGTGCTTGCCATCGGTGTTCTTGACGAGATAGCGGGTCTTGTCGATGACACCGGGTTCGCAGATTTCAAGAAGTTGTTGCACCTCCTCGACAGGAATCTCCTTCTCCCATTCGAAGCGGGCGGCGCCAGAGGCGTTGCCGATACCCTTGATGGTGATGAAGCCCTTGTCGCCCTTCACACGCACGCGGACGGTACGCTCGGGCACGCTGCTGAGATAACCTTGGGTGATGCGCGTGGCCTTGAAAGCCTCAGCCTTGAAGTCACCCTTTACCAAAAACTTTTTTTCAATCTCTTGTGCCATAGTCGTTTATTCATTTGCAAGCGGTTTGTCGGACATGCCGATGACGCGCTTGATAGCCTGTAAATAGTTGATGTTTTCGACACCCTCGAGACCGCACTCCTTGATGGTCTTCTTGATGTCCTCGATCTCGGTCGACTCGGAGTTAATGGTCACCACCTTCGCACCGTTGATAAGCACCTCACCAAACTCGCAGATGGTGTCGTTGACCATGTAGCCGAAGCGGCGCTTGTGGACGCGCACGGCAGCCAGGTCGGGGTTGGCCTTCACCATGGCGATGAACTCGTCATAGGTATAAGTGTCCTTTGTCAGCTTGGGCATCTCGACCATGAAGGCGGGGAACACTTCCTTCTCGAGCACCTCACGGCTGATGGGAAACTCGCCCTTCATCAGAGGATTCCACTGCTCGAGGCCATCGACGCTCTGCACGAAGGTCTTGATGTCCATCTTGCCGTCGCGTATCTTGGTGTTGTTGATGTCGTTTTTGCGGGAGATGATATAGATCTCATCGCTGAGGCGCTCCCAAACCTTCTCGGGGACGGGCATCGACAGGCGGGCCATGCGTTTGTGGGCCTCGCAGAAGCACTGTCCAAAGGAGCGGAACTCAAATCTCGGCTTTGACACTTCGCCGATTTTCATTTCTTCTTTTGCCATAGAGTTATTTAAGATTCAAAATTCAAAATTCAATAATTTAAGTTTGAGATTCCCCTCGGGGAATGGAGAATGATTGACTTGTATAAAAGGCGGCGGCTGGTCTGCCTTTCTGTCGTATTAGATTTACAAGCCGCCGCTTAATAACTCATGAATAAAACTCCATTCCCGAAGGGAATCTCATATTCTCACCTTATTCCTGCGGAATGTCATCGCCAGTGGCGGGATTGGCTTCGCCTGGTGTGGCATCAGCCAGCTTCCAGTCGCCGCCGTCGGGAGTGCGAGCGTAGGATTGAGGAGCCACATTGGACATGGACACACCCCATTCGCCAGGGGCTGCCGAATTTTCTCTCGTGAACTCATCTCTAACCGCTCCATCAGGCATGAAGAGGGTAATACGTACCGACTTCTTTGCTGAGAAACCGCTATGGAAAATCATCGTCTCAGGAACTTCAGGATGGTCAAGAGTGACATCCTCGCTGTACAACAGAACATAGCCATGAGCAGGAGCCACGATGGTGGCATCACCAGTCCAAGTAGCACCGGCGACATAGTCGTCTTTCATGATGTACATGCCTTCCAATGACAGGTCAACATTACCCTTGTTGTAAATCTCGATGAACTTGGTGTCGCCATTCAGCTCATTGAGGACGAGGTTGGTGTAGTCGGGCTCTTCGGGAGTCGGAGGCTCGGGGGTGTCGCCACCTTCGAGACCGAGAAGAGCAACCGTACCATCAACATTGGCAGCACCCGGAGTGGCATCGGCATAGTACCATTTGCCATCGGCATTGCGGCTGTAGGAAGCAGGAGCCGGGATGTAAGCCGGGTCGTTGGCGTCGATGTTGGTCAGGTTGAAGTCGTCGATGGAAACGCCAGCGGGCGTGAAGAGCTGGATGCGGACGTTCTTCTTGGCGGAGAGACCGCTGTGGAAGATCAGGGATTCAGGAACTTCGGGATGGTCGGCAACGACATCTTCGCTATAGAGCACGAGATAGGCACCAGCATCGATCTTCACCGTGTTGTCGCCAATCCAGTTCTGAGCGTCATCCTTTTCAATGTACACACCATTCAAATTGATGGCTTCGGCACCAGCGTTGTAGATTTCGATGAACTTGTCGTTACCATTGAGCTCATTGAGGCGGAGCTTGCTGTAGTCGATGGCGACAGCACCCACTTCATATTCCATAGCAGGCGAAACGGCAGTAACCTCACCGTTCATGGCTTGCACGTAGAAGCTCACTTTGGTCCCATCAGGTTGGGCAGGAATGACGGCGGTGTAAAGATTGTTTTCACCAGCCACCATGCCAAGCTCCTCGGCTTTGTTGGCTTCATCGGTAGAATACACCAACTTGGCAGTGAAGTCCTTGAAGCTGGTGATGGTAGCCGTCACGGTAACGTCATCGGTAGCCTGGACAGCCGTAGGAGCGTAAGAAACATTGGCGATATTGATGCCCGGATATTGCTTATCCTTGACGCAAGAGGCAAGACCCATCAAAAGAGCCAAAGCCACAAACATTATCTTTTTCATATTATTCTCAATTTTATAAGGTTAGACATTTTGATGGATTAGAAAGCGACCTGGAAACGGGCCAGCAGCATGTGATAGTTCACACCAGCCTTGCCATCGGGGGCAGCGACCTTGGTGAAGTCCTTGGTCGGGTTGCCATCGGCATCGAGACCGACATAGAGTTTGCCCTTGCCGTTGGCATAACGGTCGTTGTTGACATACTGATAGTTGAGACCAATCTTCACGTTCTTGGAGAAGTAGAAGTTGAGACCAGCACCATAGAGTTCGGCAGAACCACCGTAGATGGCTTGCTCGCCACGGCCTTCGTAGTCGTTCATGTCGAGGAACTCATATTTGCCAACGAGTTCGATGTCGCCCCAGCTGCGACCAGCGCGGACGCGGTTAAACTTAGCACCGTCGGAGTCGTAGCTCTGCTTGCCACCGAGGAGGAGGCAGGCACCTTCGACATACCAACCTTGGAAGTGATAAGGCTTGTCGATGCCAACTTCAGGCTTCATGTAGGTCCAATCCGACACCCAGGCACCTTCGAGACGCAGGCCATTGTAGTGACCAGCGAGTTCGGCGGTGGCGATGAGGTTGTGATCGGTGTTCTTGATATCATCGGTGTCGATATATTTCTTACGGCTGATGTTGGTGGTGTTGCGGCAGCTGAAACGGGTAGCGCTATACACACCCATCTCGTCAGAGGTCTTGGGGGTGTCGTACATGACTGCACCACCGACATGGATGCCGAGATCGGGTTCGTTGATGGGACGCACCACGACCTTACCGACATAGGAAAGGCCTTCGTCCATGCCATAGTCCTTGTTGTTGGCTTCCACATAGTCGCGGGTCTCTTGGCCTTCTATCTCTTGGAAGAGCACACTGGCGCTACCGAAGAAATACTTGTTGGTGTATTTGGCGAAGACGCCGAGATGACGGCTAGGAGCAAAGGCGTTGATCACCATAGGACGTTCCATGAACATGAGATAACGCGAAGAAGTGTTGCGCGACATAGTGAAGTCGGGCTTCATGCTACCGACAGTGAACTGCCAGTTCTTCAAACCGTTGTAGCGAACCACAGCGTCTTTCAGCTCGAAGGAACCGTTGGCGAGTTCCATGTCAATCTCACCATACCAATCAGGTGTGATTTGAGCCTTGGCCGCAAAGCGTGCACGACGAATGCTGGCACCTGAACCAATCGGGTCAGCCCATTCCTGGGCACCGAAATAGTGACCAAAATCGACTTGGACTCTGGTGTCAAACCAGAACTTGTAGTCTTTTTCCTTGGATTCGAACACCAAGATGCCGTCGCGGCTAGAGCTCTGTAACGTCTTGACGTCCACTGTGTTACCATACTGGTCGACGGCTTTTGCCTTCTCTTCAGTCTGTGCGAAGGCCATAGAGCCCAGCAAGAGGGCGGCCATCATTAATACAGTCTTTTTCATTTTGAAAAGTTTTAGTTATTAAATAGGTGAATTCATGTTTTACAAAAGGCAAAGGTAGAAAAAATGTAAAAAACAAAGAAAAAATTGTAATAATTTGCCATTATGGGTATCGGATGAGAATAATGACACCATACACTGGCACATGAAAGAAAATCTCTATTTTTGCAGCAAAATTTTGGAGGAAGAAAAAAATGAAAATCGCAGTGGTAGGAGCCACCGGATTGGTGGGCTCGAAGATGCTTCAAGTACTTGACGAACAAAAGGTTCGCATAGACGAATTGATTGTGGCTGCCTCAGAACGCTCCGTGGGTAAGGAAATCGTTTTCCAAGGCAAGACCCATAAAGTCGTCAGCGTAGACGAGGCCATCGCAGCCCGCCCCGACATTGCCATCTTCTCGGCTGGAGCAGCAGCTTCAAAGCAATATGCCCCGCGTTTTGCCGCACAAGGCACCTTCGTCGTCGACAATAGCTCGGCCTGGCGCATGGAGAAAGACGTGCCTCTGGTCGTCCCCGAAATCAACGCCGACACCATTACCAAAGACACGCATATCATCGCCAACCCCAACTGCTCCACCATCCAGATGGTGATGGCTTTGGCACCGATCCACAAGGCATACGGCATCAAGCGTATCGTCGTCAGCACCTACCAAAGTGTTTCGGGCAGCGGCCAAAAAGGTGTCAACCAACTGAAGGCCGAGCGTGCTGGCGCGAACGGCACGACTTGCTATCCCCATCCGATCGACCTCAACATACTGCCCCACATCGACACCTTCCTCGATAACGGCTATACCAAAGAGGAGATGAAGATGGTCAACGAAACACGCAAGATCCTCCGCGACGACCACATCGCCGTCACGTCCACCACGGTGCGTGTGCCCGTGTGGGGTGGCCATAGTGAGTCCGTGAACGTGGAAACAGAAAGGCCCTTTGAAATCGACGATGTCCGCAGGTTGATGGCAGCCATGCCCGGCGTGGTGGTGCAAGACGACCCGGCCAACAACATCTATCCGATGCCCCTCTATGCCGAAGGCAAGGATGAAGTCTTCGTGGGTCGCATTCGCCGCGACTTCTCGGTGGAGAACGGCCTCAATTTCTGGTGTGTGTCCGACAACCTCCGCAAAGGCGCCGCCACCAATGCCGTGCAAATAGCACAATATCTTATTCGTCAGTTTTTTAATTAATGAAAGTCTTTCATAACATCATAGAAACCCGCAACATCCCCCACGCCGTGGTCACCATCGGCACTTTCGACGGTGTCCATCTCGGCCATCAGGCCATCTTCAACAAGATGAAGACCTTGGCACAAGGCATTGGCGGTGAGACGGTTGTGGTCACTTTTAGTCCGCATCCACGTCAGGTGCTCAACATCGATTGCTCCAACCTGCGTTTTCTCTGCACGCCCGAAGAGAAGCTCCAGAAGTTTGAAGAGTATGGCATCGACAACGTGGTCATCATCAACTTCACCAAGGAGTTTTCGCGCACACCCTCAGAGGTGTTCATCAAGGAATACATCATCGACAACATCCATCCCGATTATATCGTGGTGGGCTACGACCATCACTTCGGCAAGAACCGCATGGGCGACTTCGGTCTGCTCAACGACATGAAGCTGAAATATGGCTTCAAGGTTGAACGCATTGCTGCACAGGATGTTGAGAACATCGCCATCAGCTCCACGAAGATACGTAACGCTTTGGCCACAGGCAACGTAAAACGTGCCAACCAATTGTTAGGCTACACCTATTCCGTCACTGCCGAGGTCGTGGTGGGAAACAAGATCGGACGCACCTTGGGCTTCCCTACGGCCAACCTTGAGTTGCCTAGGGAATACATGCTCATCAGCAACCGTGGGGTGTATGCCTGCCTCGTCGACTACCAGGGCAAGACCTACAAGGCCATGGCCAACATCGGACATCGACCCACCATCGGCGACCGCAGCGAGGACAACCCCATCATCGAGGTCAACCTGTTCGACTTCGACGGTGACCTCTACGGCAAAAAGATCCATGTGCGTTTCATCGATCGCATCAGAGATGAAGAGAAATTTAACGGCCTGGATGAATTGAAAGCCCAGTTGGAACAAGACCGTGAGAAAGCAAAGCAAATCCTAGCATGAAGATCCTACTTCTAGTCATAGGAAAAACGGATGAAGATTATCTCATCACTGGCATCAAGAAATATGTGGGCCGCATCGGGCATTATGCCTCGTTTGAAATGAAAGAAATTCCTGACCCGCGTAACCGTAAGACGCTCAGTGAAGACCAACAAAAGAAAGCCGAAAGTTTCCTGTTGTTGCAACAGCTGCAGCCCGGCGACCAAGTCGTATTGTTGGATGAAAACGGCAAGCAGTTTACCTCGATGGAGTTCTCCGAAAGCCTTGAAAAACAGATGGCATCGGGCGCAAAGCGGTTGGTATTCATCATAGGAGGGCCCTACGGCTTCGCACAGGAAGTCTACGACCGCGCCAACGCCAAAATGTCGCTCTCGCCCATGACCTTCAGCCACCAGATGGTGCGACTGATCTTCGTTGAGCAACTTTACCGCGCCTTTACCATCTTGAAGGGCGAACCCTATCATCATCAATAATAAACGCCTCTTTATTTCGTTACTACAACATGAAAACAATCAAAACCATACTTATCCTTTGCGTGGCACTTTGCCTCGCTTCTTCTTGTAAGAAAGAGGTCGACATGACCCTGATACAAAAGACCGTCCTCGAGAACGCCGACATCCGTCAGATTGAAGTCAGTGATGCTTGGGAGGTGAACGTCATCGCCGACAGCAACACCTACGTGGAGTTGGAGTATTCTGCCTACTTAGAGCCTGGACTAAACGTCAGAATGGAAGGCTCTAAACTTGAAATCGGCTTCACGGGAAACGTCCACCCGGTGATCAACTCCGTTTTCAAAGCCACAGTACACACAAACAAGGTTGAAAAAATCGAGGCAGAAGAAGCCGCCCAGCTGAATTTTGCTGGGCATTTCTCTGCCACCAGTGACACTTTGTATGTGGAACTGGATGACGCCTCGGTGTGCTCTGGGTTGGATTATTCTTGTCACGTTTGTGAGATTTCCATTGAAGACGCCTCACATTTCCTTGGTTTTAATCTGTCGGGGTACAACTGCGAAGTCACAGCCAGCAACGCTTCCTCGTGTAAGGGCATCTTTGACATGAGTTTCCACCTCGTCGCCAACCTGGACGGAGCTTCCCAATTCATCACTTTTGGTGGGGAAGCACCCAATGGAATAATCAAGTTGCAAGGAGGAAGCCTGTTGAACATGGCTCAAACACAAGTCAGGGAAATGCATGTTGATTTGTCGAGCGCCTCAGAAGCCACGGTTTGGGTAAGTGATGCCATGGAAGGCACCTTAAAAGACGCTTCCACGCTCTATTACAAGGGAAATCCACAGAAGCAAATCGAATGTGACGAGAGCTCTGAGATCATTCCTTTATAATTTTTGGCCTGATATTTGCTATTTTCGTCCCCGTTGCGCCGAAGCAACATGAATAATTACTATTTTTGTAATCAAATTAATCCGAAAATGAAAAAAGTAGCACTGCTATTCGTCGCCGTTCTGTTTGCGACCGTTACCTTTGCCCAATCCAACCTTCCCATCGACGCTAGAACAGAGAAGATTTGCTTCCGTAAGGTCATCAACACCGTTGGCACTCAAGATGAGGTGTTCAACCGCATCTACAGCCAGTTCATGAACAGCTATTACAAGAGCCCTTCGACCATCCTTCAACAGAATGACGGCCGTACGTTGAAAGGCAAACATCAGTTCCAGCTCGACAACGGCGACCCCGTGAAGTCAAAATGGCCCTGGATCACCTATTATTTCACCATCGAAGTGCGTGAAGGCCGTGTGCGTTACACCCTCACCGACTTCATGCAGAAGACCCAAAGCAACCACCCCTGCGAAGAATGGATGAATAAGGAAGATCCTTTGTATCAGCCTGTTTGGGACAGCTATCTGAACCAGATCGCAGCATTTGGTGAAGACTGGGGCAAGCAATTTGAGGAGAAACTCGTACCTGAAAAAGTCATCGAAGAAGAGGAATGGTAAACTAGGCTATGGCCACTCGCGAACGCATAAAGAAAGGGTTTTCGAAACTTCTCAAGGAGGAGAAGCTAAAGCTTATTGCCAACTATTTTGAGAACCCCGGCGAGGTGGTCAACCTATTGAAAAGCTATTGGCATCCTGACAAAAAGCAACAGCAACTCTTTGATGAGTTCAGCGAGAACACCATCACCAATTTCTTCATCCCTTACGGCATCTCACCCAATGTGACCATCAACGGCAAGGACTACATTGTGCCCATGGTCATCGAGGAGAGTTCCGTGGTGGCGGCAGCTTCGGCTGCGGCCAAGTTCTGGGGCGAACGCGGTGGTTTCCATGCCGAGGTCATTGACGTGCGCAAGGTCGGACAGGTACATTTCGGCTGGAGTGGTGACAAAGCGAAGCTTTTTGGGCTATTTCCGAAGATCGAGCAACGGTTGTTGCACGACACCGATGCCATGACAGAGAAGATGCGCAAACGCGGAGGAGGCATCCTCGGGATGCGGCTCATTGACTACACTGCGCAAATCCCCGACTACTACCAGATTCGTGTGGAGTTTGGCACAGGCGATGCCATGGGAGCCAACTTCATCAACTCCGCCTTGGAGCAGTTTGGCCACAGCCTGCAGGACTTCTTTGCCGAACAGCAAGACCTTCCCGAAGAGCTCCGCAAGGTGGAGATCATCATGACCATCCTGTCGAACAACACACCCGACTGCCGCGTGAAGGTCTGGGTGGAATGTCCTGTGGAACAATTGGACGGCATCGACGAGCACCTTTCGGGAGCCGAATATGCCAAGAAATTCAAGAAAGCTGTAGATATCGCGCACATCGACACCGACCGTGCCACCACGCACAACAAAGGTATTTATAACGGCATCGATGCAGTGGTTATCGCTACGGGCAACGACTTCCGTGCCGTGGAGGCCGCCGGACACACCTTTGCTTCGCGCAACGGCCGCTACGAGAGTCTGTCAAGCGTCACCCTTGAAAACGGCATCTTCCACTTCGAACTGGAGGTGCCGATGGCCCTGGGCACTGTGGGTGGCTTGACCAGCCTGCATCCCTTAGCCAAGAAGACGTTGGAACTCTTGGGCAACCCCACCGCCAAAGAGCTGATGATGATTGCCGCCACGATGGGTCTAGCCAACAACTTCTCCGCCGTGCGTTCCCTCACCACAAAAGGCATCCAGGCTGGCCACATGAAGATGCACCTCAACAACATCCTCAACCAACTGAATGCCTCTGACGAAGAAAAGAAGCAGGCTCGTGAGTATTTCAAGGATAAGACCGTGTCATACGCAGGCGTTGAACAATACATTGAATCCTTGAAAAAATGAGCCCTTACCAAGCCCACGGAAAATTCCTGTTAACAGGTGAATACCTCGTCCTGAAAGGTGCTTTGGCTTTGGCCTTGCCGCTGAAATTTGGGCAAAGCCTTCAGGTCTCTCTTGCCGACACCGACACGCACCGTTTACATTGGATTGCTTCGCAGCCTGACAGACCATGGTTTTCCGTCTTATTTGACAGCGAAACGCTTCGGCCACTTTCTACCGACGACCCACCCAAAGCCGAAAAGCTTGCCGGCATTTTGAAGGCTGTAAGACAGCTGAAGCCTAATGCCTTTATAGGTTGCGACATGCGTTTCCGCACCCATCTTGACTTCGACCCGAATTGGGGTCTCGGCAGCAGTTCCACCTTGATTTCCAACTTGGCGCGATGGGCGAATATCAATCCATACGAATTGCTGAAAATGACCTTCGGCGGCTCGGGCTACGATATTGCTTGCGCTACAGCGGAGCAACCCATTTACTATCAAGTAAAAACCGAGGTCCCTAAGCCCGTCGAAACGCCGACACCAATGGTTGAACCCATTAACTTCAACCCACCCTTTGCCGACCATCTATATTTCGTCTACCAAGGCCAAAAGCAAAGCTCTTCAAAAGAAGTAAAAGCATTTCTTGAGAAGACAAATCCTATTGATTTACAGAAAGATATTGAGGCTGTTGCTGAAATCAGCCGTGCCGTGCCAAAATGCCAAACCTTGGACGAATTTGCTATGCTCATGCAATGCCACGAGCGCATCATTGCCCGCTGCATCGGGCAGGAACCTGTACAAAAGCGTTTCCACGACTTCGAAGGCGTCCTGAAAACGTTGGGCGCATGGGGTGGCGATTTTATCTTAGCCGCAACGGATTGGACTGAAGATCAAGTGAAAGATTACTTCAAGAGAAAAGGCTTAGAGGTGATTTTCAGTTACGGAGAAATCGTACTTAACGAATAATTTGTACCTTTGTCGCAATGAAACTCCGTCTTTTCATATTGTCGTTTGCCCTGTGCGCGTTGCTTTTGGGTTGCCACAAGCCTGATGATAAAGCTCCTGAACTGCCATTGAGTCCGCTCCACGACACGCTGGTTGGCATCGACAGCCTGCTGCAAACCGATTATACAGTCGCCTTGGAACGCATTGAACCCTTCACCGACAGCCTCGATACTGAAAACCTTACGGATTTCGACATAAATTATGCCCTGCTAATGAAATCCGAGGCTTTATGGAAAAGCCCCCGAATGGAGGAGATAGATTTTGATGCTGTGGCACTGACGACTGCTTATTTCGACAGCCTTGCCCCCGCTTTTCCCAAAAATTACGATTTGGCATATCTCCAAGCCCGCGCCCATTTCATCTACAGCAGAAAAGGCATGACTGATGACCATGCCAGCGTTAAAGATGACTCTTTGTTCCGTTGCAAACAGCTCTATCTAGCTTTGGAAACCATGGAAAACCATTTCGCCGATGAGCAATTGACTTGGCACAAGGCCCGATTCACCGCCAAAACCGCCGAAGAGCTTTCGCTTGACTATTCCCTTCGATTCCTCACGGAACCAGCCACTTACTTCCAGAAAAAAGCTTTGGCGCTCAATAAAAAAGTGAAACCGCGCAGCAAAGTCGTAGCCAGCAACTTGTTTCTTCTTGGATATGAATTTGACATTACAGAGCAGATTGATAGCGCTTTGCATTACTATGACCTTTCCTTGGAATTGCTGACCGACACCACGCTCAACTTGTATTATTTATTGAAGGACCGGCAAGCCATTGGACTATATAAGTTGAACCACGATGGAGATACGTCCATCAAGATATTAAAGTCCATTTTGATGTATGGCCCAGAAATAATGAAACAAGACTTGTTTGCCACCATCGGATGGATTTATCAAGAAGAGCGGCAATACGATTCGGCTTTAGCCTATTTGAATCCCATCTATGATGACGCCCCATCTCGCTTGAAATCAGAAATATCGGACTATCTCATCAAGGTCTACGAAGCCCTTGGCGACACAGTAAAAATGCACGAACACATGCATTATCTTGCCTTGCACCCCATCTTCAATCCGAAAAAGATTCAAGAGGACGCCGATTTCACTGGGATGTTCAACGACTACTTGCAGCAGAGAGAAGCCCACGAGCGCCTTGCAAAACAAAATGAGATTCGCCAGCAACGAAACAAAACACTCGTTTCCCTTGCTGCTTTCATCGTTTTGGCGGCCTTGGCGGCCTGGCTGCTGCACAAGCGCAAGATGAAAAAGCAAAGCGACGAGGCCAGCCAACAGATGCAAGCTGAACGGGAAGCGCATCGTCTGGAGAAGGCGTCAATGTCGGGAAGGCTGAAACGGAGCAACGAGGAGCTGCGTGAGCTGAAAGACCAAATCCGCCAACAAAACCATGCCGCACCAAAGCCCGAAACACAAGCTGCAAGTTTCACCGAAGAACCGATTTGTCGCCTGATTATGAAGCGGGTGAGCGAAGGACAGTTCAAGTCAAAGGTGAGCTATCTTGACTATAGCGACTATGCGTTAAGCAAGGAGCAGATTACGGCATTGCGTGAGGCTGCCGACCGCCACTTCGGCCAGTTCACCATCCGTCTTGCCAAAGCCTACCCCGACCTCACAAAATCCGACCTCAACTATTGCTGCCTCTACCTGCTCGACCTGAACGATGCCGACATTGCAGCCCTGATGCAGCGTGCCTACAACACTGTGAGCGACCGTAGCCGCAAACTGAAGACCCTTTTCGGTAGCGAAGAGCCGCTGTCGACCATCCTTCGTGGGTTAGCTACAGAGGAACAATTTTGCTGATTTTCAGTATATTGCTTAAAAACTCGTACCAAACCGCACCCCATTTTTCTTGACAGATTTTTCTAGTGAGTCTACTTTTGCATCAAAAGTCAAGCACAAAAGTACTCACCATTAAAATCTCAAAACGATGAAAAAATCATTCATTACCTTAATCCTTCTGGCTGGCTTCGCGATGCAAGCCTTGGCCTACGACTTTGAAGTGGACGGATTGTATTACAAAATCAAACCCTACACGGAAACACCAGAAGCTTATGTGGTTCACTGCGCACAGCCTGGCTGGAATTGCTACTCGGGCGATGTGGTCATCCCTGAAACCGTGACCTACGAGGGTGTCACTTACGCTGTAACTGAAATCGCATCATTCGCTTTTAGGGATTGTGTGGATTTGACATCAGTCACATTCCCCGCCACCATGCAATACATCCATGAACTTGCTTTTATGGGTTGCACGTCGTTGTACGACATTCACATCCCCAGCACGGTGACCCGCGTCAATGCAAGAGCATTCGAAAACACGGGATGGTACAACCTCCAACCCGACGGCTGGCTGCTGTATCTGGACGGCTGGTGCTTGGGTTTCAAAGAAAAGATGCCTTTGGTGGATTTGATCATCGACGAAGGAACCTTAAAGGTGGCTGATGCCGCGTTTTGGGAATACGAGACGCTTGTTTCGGTCACGCTGCCCAACTCCTTGGTTTCGTTGGGCACTCATGTGTTTGCGTATTGTCCCGAGTTGAGGCAGGTCGATTTCGGCCAGTCCATCGTAGAAATCGGAGGAGCTGCCTTTTACAGTTGCACCAGTCTCGAAGATTTCACGCTTCCCGAAACGGTCACCAAGATTGGAAGTTGGGCGTTTGCCTCTTGCCGCAGTCTGTACCGCTTGGACCTTCCCAATTCCATCACTACGATTGGCAATTATGCGTTTGACGAATGTAGTAATCTCGCTATCGTCACCCTTCCCGAAGGTTTGACGGAGATTGAAGAGGGATTGTTTGACCAAAGTGGCCTAAAGTCCATCACTATTCCGACAGGAGTTGTTACCATTGGGGATTTGGCCTTCTTTGCTTGTGAAGCCTTAAAAACTGCCGTCATTCCTGAAACAGTCACGGAAATCGGTGATCACGCTTTTGTCTGCCCAAATATAGACACGGTGACTTGCTTGGGTGGCATTCCCGCTTCGTTGTACTACAATAGTAGTTCTTTCGAAGTGCCAAGCAACACTTGCCTGATTGTCCCATGCGGATGTACTGAAACGTACAGGAACTCGGATTGGGGCGTGGTGTTCAGCAACATCATAGAGGACTGCGACGGGATAGATGAAACCGCCGAAATAATCAGTGTATTTCCCAACCCTGCACAGCAATTCGTTCATGTTAAAGGCATTACTGTTAGAGAAATGCAACTCTATAACGTCTTTGGCCAGTTGGTGAAAACCGTTCAAAACACGAATGAAATCATAGTAGAAGATTTGTCTAAAGGGATTTATGTGCTCCACATCACCGATAAAGACGGAAAAAATCGTGTGATGCGAGTGGTTATAAGCCGATAAATCATTTTCCCATTTGGACAAAACCAATCTATTTTTTCTAAAACAATGATATTCAACAATATAAAACTAAAAAAATATGAAAAACATTAAATTTATTGCTTTGTATGCCCTTTTCCTTTTGGGCGTTTCGGCTCCGGCCCAAGTGGATTTTACCGCAATTTGCGAAACTGGGCAAACCTTGGATTACACCATCCTCAGCGAAAACCCGCCAGAGGTAGAGATCTATCACACGGAGGATTATTCTGGAAGTCTCATCATCCCCGCTTCGGTTTCCTACAACGGAACGGATTATTCCGTCGTATCCATTGGCAGAGGTGCTTTTATGGGTGGTTCATGCACCAATTTCACTGGCACATTGTCTATTCCCAATACGGTGAGAAGCATTGGCGAACAAGCCTTCCATGGCTGCACTTTCACCGGTCCGCTCGTCATTCCTAATTCGGTTACCGAAATTGGCAGCCATGCCTTTATGGATTGCATCAACTTCACCAGTCTAATCCTGTCAGAATCGCTGTCCATCATCGAAGAGTTCACCTTTGGTGTATGCACTGGCTTCAGGGGCGACCTTTTCATCCCCGAATCCGTTTACGATGTCAAATACAACGCCTTTTATCAATGCGGCTTCGACGGCACTTTGACGCTCTCGCCAATGATGTGGTATCTTCAGGAAGGTTCTTTTGAATTGTGCTCCAACTTCACGTCCGTCGTCATTCCCGAAGGTGTCGGTTACCTTGACTGGAACGCAATGGACTTTTTAGTCAAACCGACAGAGTTGGAGATCCCATCGACAATGGAATGCATGTTGGACTACGCTTTCTGCCATCTGAACCGCCTGACGACAATGTCTGTGAAAGCGACCGTCCCGCCCTATATAGAGGAAAACACCTTCCAACAGGTCAATCGAAACATCCCTGTGTATATTCCCCAAGGAACGATAGAGAATTACAGGAATGCGGAATATTGGTGCGAGTTCACCAATTTCATAGAAACGGAATTTGTCAGCCTTAACGAGTGCGAACCATCCGCTAAAATAGCGGTATATCCCAACCCCGCACTGAATTTCGTTAGAATAGAAGGCACAACCGTTGAAGGTCTTCAGGTTTTTAATGCTGCCGGCCAGTTGGTAAAAACGGTTCAAAATACGAATGAAATCAACATCAGCGACTTGGAGCGCGGCATTTACTTCGTTTCCATCGTCACGGAAAACAGAGAACATTTCGTCAGAAAAATCGTAAAGAACTAAAATACATTAAATAACAATCAAAAACAACACATTATGAACAAGTTAAGCAAAACCATCGTCGCCTTAATGGCACTTTTCGTCATTGGATTCCTCGCCATGGAAGGATGTGACAAGCAAAATCCACAACCCAAAGTCTCCGACTTCTTCATTTCTGGCTGCAACGACGTTGTCCTATATGACATGCGTGATAATGACTATCCGTATATCGACACGATATACGTGACCACTATTGACAACACGAAGATGAGAATCAATACCACCAACACACCTTTCGACTGCTGCGCCGAGTCGTTCGACCAAGAAATCAACCTGCAGGGTCAAAACATTTCCATCCTCCTTTTGCACGAGGGGCCTGCCTGCGACTGCGAATGTGGACACTATGTGGATCTCACCATCGAGAACTTGAAGATGGGGCAGACCTACACAGTCAACATCAAAAAAGACGACTTTGACTATTTCCAGTTCGAAGTCGCCTTTGGACCTGAAACGAGTTTGATGTTTGTCCACGAAAACTGACCCAGTTGCCGAATGACCATAAAACCATGTGGCCTGGGTGGCGGTAAGGAATAATTCCTTATTTTCGCAGCGCGAAACATATCGAGAATGAAGAACATCTGGATCAGCGAAGCCTTCAAAGGCGTCGTGCCGAACGACTATCAAGGCAAAGTGGGCTGGCGGAGTCCGTCGAACATCGCCTTGGTGAAATATTGGGGCAAGAAAGGGAAACAGCTCCCTCAAAATCCTTCAATTAGTTTCACCTTGTCGGAATGCTGCACCGAGACTTTCATTCAATATGAGAAAGCAGATGGTTTTGGCTTCAAGTTCTTCTTCGAAGGACAAGAAAACCCTGCTTTTGGCGCCAAAATCGAAAAATTTCTGCATGATAATCAGGTGTATTTCCCGTTCATCAATCAACTGCATTTGACGGTCGAGAGTCGTAATACCTTCCCGCATTCCTCTGGCATCGCTTCTTCGGCTTCGTCGATGAGCGCTTTTGTGATGTGTTTGTTGGATATTGAAAATCAAATTGTTTCACAACAATTTGATTTTCAAAAAGCCTCCTATTTCTCTCGTTTGGCTTCGGGCAGCGCAGCACGCTCGGTGTATCCCAAGATGGCATTATGGGGTTCAACGGAGGCATACGAAGGCAGTTCCGATGAATATGCTGTTCCGTTGGAAAACGACATTCATCCTGTTTTCAAAACCTATCGCGACAGCATCTTGATTGTCAGCGGCGAGACCAAGTCCGTTTCCAGTCGGGCAGGTCATAGCTTGATGGAAGGCAATCCCTACGCCCTGGCACGTTATGCCCAGGCCAACGAGAATATCAAGAACCTGCTTGTCGCCTTGAAGTCGGGCGATCTGGAAACCTTTATGAATATCACGGAGTCGGAAGCGCTGCAACTCCATGCCTTGATGATGTGCTCCAATCCGTCGTTTATCTTGATGAAACCCAACACTTTGCGTATCATCGAGGAAGTCAGGCGTTTCAGAAACGAGACCCACATCCCGCTGTGCTTTACCTTAGACGCGGGACCAAACGCTCACCTGCTCTATCCCGAAAGCGAAGCCGAGAAAGTGGATGACTTCATCAAGAATACATTGTTGGCCTATTGCGATGAAGGCCGTTGGATAGCCGACCATGTGGGCGACGGACCGAAAAAACTACTGTGATGAAAGACCGTTACTATAGCAAAGTCATCCTCTTCGGCGAGTATTCGATGATTTTCGATGCCACCGCCTTGATGATTCCGCTCAAGCGGTTCTCGGCGCAATGGCAGTTTCCGCAAAGCCGTAACAAGGCTGCTTCGCTGACCTCTAACCAAAGTTTGAAACGTTTTTGCCAGTATCTTGCAGGAAACGAAACGCTTTCAAGTGTCTTGAACCTATCCGTCCTTGACAAGGACTTGGATGAAGGCTTGTTTTTGGCTTCCAATGTGCCTTCGGGCTATGGCTTGGGCAGCTCGGGGACCTTGGTCGCCGCTGTCTACGACCGCTATGCTTTGCAGAAAACCAACGATTGCTTGCAGTTGAAGTCCCTTTTCAGTTTGATGGAGAGCTACTTCCATGGCAGCAGTTCCGGTATCGACCCTTTGCAATGCTATCTCGGCCAGCCGTTCAAGATTACGTCTGACGGTGTGCGATTGCTGTCGGACGACTTCCTCAAAAAAGACATCCACATCTGCTTGATCGACACGAAAATCAAGAGCAACACCAAGCCGTTGGTCAACCATTTCAAGCAACAACGTGAGGACACAGTTTTCTTGGGCCGTTTCCAAACGGAATACCTGCCTTGCGTCAAGACCTGCATCGATACGATGGTTTCGGGCGACAAAGAGCTGTTTTTTAATTCCTTGAAACAACTCACCCAAGGTCAAATGGAATTCCTTCGCCCGATGATCACGGATAACACGCTCGACCTTTTCACCACCGACTACGACTTCCATTTCGGAGTGAAAATCTCCGGTTCTGGCGGTGGCGGCTATGTGTTGGGCTTCACGGACGATGTGGATAAGGTTTCCACTTTGCTCAAAGATTTTGAGGTGATTTGGCTCTAAATTGCTATTTTTGCGACCCGAATGTCAGCACTCAAGAACATAGAATCCTGGATAGAACGCACTTTGACGAAGTTCATCGACTTCTTCTATCCGCCTTTCCGCAAGGTGATGAGCCTCGAGCTGTTCCGTTATGCGGCATGCGGTGGTTTGAATCTTGTTTTGGAGTGGGTGCTGTACTATATTTTCTACCATTTCGTCTTCCGCGGACAGGTGTTCGATCTTGGATTCATCGCCTTCACGCCCCACATCGCAGCCTTTGTGTTCAAGTTCCCCATCACTTTCCTCACGGGCTTCTGGATGGCGCGCCACATCAGTTTTTCGGGATCCACGCTACGCGGAAGGACGCAAATTGTAAGGTATTTCCTCGTCACCGTTGGCAACATCCTCATCAACTATTTCGGCCTGAAACTATTCGTCGAGGTCTTCCAATGGTGGCCGACCATCTCCTACGTCATCATCTCCATCATCTGCGTGACGTTCAGCTATCTGACGAACAAGTTTTATTCGTTCAAGAAAGAAAAGAAAGCGGAATAACTATCCGATCTGGCTCCAGTCAAACGTCTGGGCAAACAATTCCTTGTAATGCTCCCTTAACATCCGATTCTCAAGCTTGATGAGCTTCGGATCGTCGGCCAAAAGCTTGATGGCGGCTTCGCGGACTTGGGGTATTAATGCTCCATCTTTTTGCAGGTCACCGATGAGCATCTCGATTTGTCCGGATTGCCTTGTGCCACCCGTCTCGCCTGGACCACGCAATTCAAGGTCGACCTCGGCGATTTCGAAGCCGTCGTTGGTGCTGCACATGGTCTTCATGCGGGTCTTGCCGTCGGTAGTCAGCTTATGGTCGGTGACGAGGATGCAATACGATTGGTCGGCACCGCGACCCACACGCCCCCTTAACTGGTGCAGTTGTGACAACCCAAAGCGGTTGGCGTTTTCGATAATCATCACTGTGGCGTTAGGAATGTTGACGCCCACCTCAATGACCGTCGTGGCCACCATGATTTGCGCATTCCTATTAATAAAGCGCTGCATCTCGAAGTCCTTATCCTCGGCAGTCAACCGGCCGTGGCAGACACAGAGTTTGTATTGTGGCTCGGGGAAGTCGTGCAGCAAAGCTTCATAGCCTTCCTGGAGCGCAATCATATCCGTGTTTTCCGACTCCTTGATGCAGGGATAGACCACATAAATCTGTCGTCCAAGCGCAATTTGCTGCTTCATGAACATCATGATGCGGTAGCGGTCATCGCTATAGACATGATAGGTCTGTACGGGCTTTCTTCCAGGCGGCAATTCGTCGATTTTGGAGACATCGAGGTCACCATATTGTGTCATGGCGAGGGTACGTGGGATGGGTGTGGCGGTCATCACCAAAGTGTGCGGCGGTATCTCGGTTTTCTCATAGAATTTTGACCTTTGCTCTACGCCAAAGCGATGCTGCTCGTCGATGATGGCCAAGCCCAAGTTCTTGAACACCACTTTGCTTTCAATAAGTGCGTGGGTGCCGACCACGATTTGCATGGTGCCGTCGGCCAAACCAGCATAAATCTTCCTTCGCTCGGCGATTTTGGTGGAACCCGTTAGCAGGGCGAAGTTAATGTCCATGTCCTTCAATTGCTCCTGCAAGGTGGCAAAATGCTGTGTGGCCAGAATTTCGGTAGGTGCCATCAGACAGGCTTGGAAGCCGTTGTCCAAGGCCAAGAGCATCACCATAAGAGCAACGATGGTCTTGCCGCTACCCACATCGCCTTGCAGCAGGCGGTTCATCTGGTGCCCCGAGCCCAAGTCTTTTCGGATTTCCTTAATGACACGCTTTTGGGCGTTGGTGAGCGGGAAAGGCAGATGGTCTTTGTAGAAGCTGTTGAAATAGTCGCCCACTACATTGAAGACATGGCCTTTGATGGCCTGCTCGCGGTGCATCTTATTGCGCAGCATCTTCAGTTGGAAGAAGAAATGTTCCTCGTATTTCAGTCGGCGTGTGGCCTGCTGGATTTCGATGTTGTTGGAGGGAAGGTGAATCTCGTAATAGGCATAGCGGCGTGGTATCAGTTGTTCTTGTTCGATGAGCGCTTTAGGAAGGGTTTCGGGAATGTATTCGTAGACTTGTTGCAGAATCAGTTTCTGCAACTTGGCAATGGCGCGCGTGCCGAGGCCATGGTCTTTCATCTTCTCGGTGGTGTTGTAGACGCCTTGCAAGCCCTCACCGATGAGCGGATCCTTGGGGTCGTATTCTTCGATTTCGGGATGGACGAAGTTGTAGTTGTGGTTGAACTCGGAGGCCTTGCCAAACAGAACATACTTCACACCTGGCTTGAAACGGTTCTTGATCCATTTCAGTCCGCGGAACCACACCACCTCGATGCTGCCCGTCTCGTCGCTGAAGAGTCCTGTGGCGCGTGTGGCCCTTGGTGCACCAATCAACTTGATGTTGGAGATGGTGCCCACAAGCTGATAATACACCGTATCATCATTGATATAGGCCACTTTTTGGATTTGGCTGCGATCGATGTAACGGAACGGAAACTGGTTGAGCATGTCCTGGTAGGTATGCACGCCCAATTCCTTCTGAAGGATTTCGGCCTTTTTCGGCCCGACACCCTTCAGATAGGCGATATTCGTTTGCAGCAGGTTTGTTTCCATGGCACAAAAGTAATAAATCTTTCCACTTGCCGTTTACAATTCAAGAAAAGCATCTGAATTTGACTATAAAACAAGGCCTTAAACCATGTCAAAAAAAGCAATAGCATTATTCGTTTCCTTGTTGCTGACTTGTTGCTCGTTCGCGCAAAATGCAGCAACGATAAGTTTCAACACCTCGACGCTTCGGGAAGGTGTGATATTTGGTTATTCAAGAACGTTTCATCAAAACCATGAAATCGAGGTTGGTTTGCGGTTCCATATCAATAGGTTGGCTATGCCAGACGACCAAGAGAGTATTTATTATAGGCGAATGTATGCCTCAAGTTTTGCCCAACATTTGGGGCTGCAATTGGGCTACAATTGGTATTTCCTTCCTCGTCTCAACCATTTGAAACCTTTCCTGTTTTATGAGCTTCAAGCCGCTTATTCAACCACAAGAAACCATGGCTACGGATGGACTTATAATGTCAACGATGGGAGTTACATTCCTATTGAAGAATATACTGAATCTTTTGGGCCTTTTCTATGGTTACAAAACACCATAGGGGTAGGCTTCAAGGTTGAAATTTGGAAATCATTTTTTCTTTTTGAGAAGATAGGTTTTAATGCTACCCAAATCATTGGAAACGATGAAAAACTGATGCCGGAACCTTTTCAAAAGCTTCCTTGGCTAGTCAATGAATTTGGATATATGATAATGGCTGGTGTTGGATACAGGTTTTGAAAATAGTACGATATGATGCCGAAATACATAGATATACATAGCCATACGACAAAGACCAATGACAGCTGCATCCAAATCGTAAATCTGGAGTTGAACCAAACTTGTCCCGAGCAAGGTTTTTACAGTTACGGCATCCACCCATGGGCATTAGATAACACTGATTTTCAAGCAGAAAAGGCATTACAAGCCCTTGAAGAAAAACTGAAGTTGCCACAAGTCCTTGCCCTCGGCGAAGCAGGTTTGGACAAGATGCACAAGGCAAGTTTTGAACGACAAATTGAACTTTTTGAGATGCAAATTGAACTTTCGGAAGCCTTGCAAAAACCGATGATTCTTCATGATGTGAGGAGCCATAATGAAATCATCGCACTGAGGAAAAAACACAAAGCCGTACAGCCTTGGATTGTCCATGGTTTCAGCGGAACTGAACAGGACATAAAGCAACTCATCGGGCAGGGGATTTATCTTTCCGTAGGCGAAAGTCTGCTACATCCTGAAAAAAAGATTTACAAATCCATCAAATCCATCGATTTGGATTATCTCTTCCTTGAAACCGACATGGCGGAAATCGAGATAGAAAGCATTTATGAAGCCGCAGCAAAACTATTAGAAACCGACATTGTTACTTTACAAAAACAAATCTTTACTAACTTTGCGCGGTTATTCGGACGCGAGACTAGAGGCAGGGAAACACTACACTGAGCCTTGATCCTCATAGCGGACTTGATCCGCTATCTCCTAAACGCGAAGACAAATCTCTATCGTGTAGGAGATTGCGGGTCTGCGCCCGCAATGAGGTCAAGAGGCGAGAAGATAGTCCCGAAGTCCCGTGTCAACAACATTTCAACATGATAAAGATCCTCTTCATCTGTCACGGCAACATCTGCCGCAGTCCCATGGCCGAGTTTGTGATGAAACATCTCATCGAAGAAGCAGGCTTGAGCGAGCAATTTGAAATCGCCTCAGCAGCCACTTCAACGGAAGAAATCGGCAATCCCGTCTATCCGCCAGCGCGGCGAAAGTTAGCCGAGCACGGCATCGGCTGCGCAGGTAAGACCGCCCGTCAGATGACACGACAAGACTATGCCTATTACGATTACATCATCGCCATGGACCGCAACAACCTGCGCAACCTGAAACGGATGTTTGGCGAGGACACCGACCACAAAATCAGCCTGTTGATGGATTACACGCAGCGACCAGGTGATGTGGCCGACCCTTGGTACACTGGTGATTTTGAAGCCACTTGGGTGGATGTTTTGGAAGGATGTAAAGGGCTGCTGGACTATTTGAGGGAGCATTCATCGTTTGGAAAATGAATAGAAGCCTCCATATCATCCTGCTCCTGCTTGGCTTGTTTATCATGGCAGCATGCCATGACAACCGCCATGACAAAACGGAGGAAAGGTCAAACACCCAAGTCCCAAGGACGACCCCTGTTGAGAAGGTGACTCCGCCCGACATTTCCCGTGCCGACGACACCTTATGTTATAAAGGCTATGTCTTTTTCTCGCAGCCCGTCCCCGAGACCGTGAAAAACCGAATGCAGGGCAAGTCGCTACCTGAGACGGCAAGGATCGGCTTTGAGGAGCTCCGTTACCTCACCCTTTATCATTACGACTTCGACGGTCGCATCCAGCAAGGCGAGATGGTGTGCAACAAAGCGATTGCCCATGACCTGCTCTGTATTTTCAAGACCTTGTTTATGGAGGCCTATCCCATCTACAGCATCCGCCTGGTGGACGACTTCGACGCTTCCGACGAGGCCTCGATGCAGGCCAACAACAGCTCCTGCTTCAACTACCGCACCATTGCCGGTTCCTGGAGACTATCCCGTCATGCCTATGGGATGGCCGTCGACATCAATCCCTTGCAGAACCCTTGCGTAAGAGGCTCACGCATTCGCCCTTCCACGGCCACCGACTACGTTGACCGTAGCAAGCAATTCCCCCACAAAATCGACGACAACGACCTTTGCAAAAAGACGTTTGAATCCTACGGTTTTCGCTGGGGTGGCCGTTGGCGTAGCGTGAAGGACTACCAGCATTTTGAGAGAAGAAGATGAGAATAAATGATGGTTATCCATTGATTATTTGCTTTTTATTGTATCTTTGCAGCAACAACCAATAAAATCAAACAGATATGGGACTCATCAACTTTCCAAATGTCAACCAAACGCAAAAAACGCAAAAAACGCCAACAAATAACAGCGGATGTCTCAGAAGGATTATCGTTCTTCTAGTTGTCGCTTTCGTAGCCTACTATCTATTGAAATCTTGTGGCGGCGGTTTGCTGAATTATGGCAATGGCACTTCATACGAAGAGCGTACCTCGCCTTCTTCCAACGACAATACGATCACCATGCCCGACATGACCCCCAACTCCACCACAAATTCCACAAACACCACAAATACCACAACCAATTCCGGTGATTATTCCTGGATTGTCGGCACCTGGGACTGCGATATGGGCGCTTATGGTAAGGTGGTAATGAACTTTGAGGGAGACGGCACCTCAGGACGATGCTCCGAGCTTCAAGCCAACGGCGAATACCGCTACGGCACCTATCACGTCGACGGCAATGTGCTGTCCTACAAGTTGACGGGAGAGAGCTTCTCTACGACGATAGACATCGAACCCGGGCATAAGCTGGCTGCTGGTGGCGGGGCTTATTATCGGAAGAGAAACTAAATATTGCTAAACACTTACTTCCTAAACGGCTCCATCACCCGCTCAAAGATGCCGTTCATATAAGCCAAGGCCATGCCGTAGTTGCTGATCGGGATGCCTTGGTTGACAAACAAATTAGTACGGTTCAACAGTTGCTTGCGCGTGCTCATGCAGCCGCCGCATTGGATGGCCATGGCGTATTTTTCGGGGTTGGCGATGGGCGACAGACCTGCCACATATTCGAAATGGATGTCTTTTCCTGTGTATTTTAGGATCATGCGGGGCAGCTTCACCCTACCGATGTCCTCGCAGGTGCTGTGGTGGGTGCACGACTCAAGCAACAAGACCGTGTCACCGTCTTTTAATTCAGATAAATGCGGTGTGCCTTTCACATAGTTGTCGAAGTCGCCACGCAGACGTGCCATGACGATGCTGAAGCTGGTCAAAGGAATGTCTTGGGGAACGATTTTGCTCACCTGGCCGAACACCTGACTGTCGGTGACCACCAAGGCAGGCTTGGGCATGGTGTCGAGGTATTGCTGCAAATGGGTCTCCTTCAGCACCACGCAGATGCATTCATTATCCAACACATCGCGGATGGCCATCACTTGAGGCAAAATCAAACGGCCTTCAGGCGCTTCGCTATCCACGGGGCAGACCAACACGACCACCTCATTGGGCTTGATGATGCCACCCAGCAACGACACTTTCTGATAGGCACTCTCGGGGATGGTCTTTTTCAACAGGTCGACCAAAGGCGCGATGTCGTCCTTCTTCGCAACACTAAAATTCAGCACTTTGGTGGCATAGTTTTGCTCTATCATGGCCTTCACGACGGCAAGTAGCGACTCTTGGTCGGATTTGTTGTGGACGACGAAGAACGGTACCGCCAGCTCGTTCATGCGGGCGATGAGATGCTTCTCAGGATCACCGAAGTTGTTTTCTGTGATGACCAAAACGGCGCAGTCGATCTCCTCCAGCACTTTCATGGTCTTCTCCACACGCTGTTGGCCCAGTTCGCCCACGTCGTCGATGCCCGCCGTGTCGATGAGCACACAAGGCCCAATGCCAAAGATTTCAATGCTTTTCTTGACGGGGTCGGTGGTAGTACCCGCCGTGTCGCTCACGATGGCGATGTCCTGTCCCGTCAACAGGTTGATAAGACTGCTCTTGCCGCAGTTTCTGCGACCGAAGATACCAATATGTGGTTTCAGATCCTTAGCCATAATTATAATAGTGCCGAAAGTTGATCGTAATAGTTTTTGCTCACAGGCACGCGGCTGGCGTTAGGCACATCAAGGACGGCATAGGTGAATTCCTTGTCTTTCTGAAGCGCCTGCACCCTGCTGCTATTGATGAAATAGGAGCGGTGACAACGTACCAAACCGTTTCTGACACAAAGGTCCTCCACCCTTTTCATCGTGTTGCGGATGCTGCAGAACTTGATTTCGCTGTCCTCCAAATAGCAGACCTTCACATAGTTCTCGTCCGACTGCACATAAAGCACCGCATCGGTGGCCACCACCAACTTGAGGTTGTCGCGTTCGTCCACAAAGCGAATCTTCTCTTTCGAGGCGTCACGGTCTTTCTCGAAGAGCTGCTGATCCTTGGCCAACAGCAAGAAATACAAGTCGATGATTACATAAGGGATGAGCATGAGGACAAAGAGATAGACCAGCGTCATGCCGAAGAACCAGAAAAAGGCCACCTCCTTACTCGACATCAGCCAGAGATACAAGGCCGTAAAGCCCGAAGAAAAAACAATTTCAAGCAGGCAAAGCAAGACACTCCTTCCCCAATCAATCTCGCGTCTTTTCCGATTGAACAACATAAACAACAATCGGGAGATAATCATCACTACGAGGACGATGCAGAGAATCATCGTCACATGGAACGAATAGCGCGAGAAGGGAATAGAGAAACGGTCGAAACTAGTAGGTGAAAAAAGCAAGAGCATCCCGAAAACAAAGAACGGAACAGTAAGGATATGGGTAAAAAACCCTTTTCCAGTAGCATATTTCTTGGGTAATGCAGTCATTTCTAATCCTATTATTGGACCGCAAAGATAGTAAAACTCCATAAATCCTCAAAAAAATCGAAAAAAGTCACAAGAAATCGAAAAAATGTAATTTATTAAATATCAACAATAAAGCCGACAGCAAACGACAACAAACGACTGCTGTCGACTACAAACGTTTAATCAACGGCTTAGTCTTGACAAGTGTTGTTACTTTGCATCGTCAAACCGATTGATAGGGCAAATTCGCCAACCACGAGGTGCGACACAACTAAACAAACTAATTACTAATTACTAAACACACACAACTATGAGTACAATGAGAAATTCGGTCATCCTGATTGGCCGCCCGGGTGCAGAACCTGAAACGAGAACCTTCAACGACAACCGCATCGTCACGCGCTTCAGCCTTGCCGTGAACGAGACACGCCGTAACGCCAACCACGAGCAGGTGAAAGACACACAGTGGTTTAACGTGGTGGCATGGGACAAGACCGCTGAGCGCGTCGCCCTGGCGGTGAAGAAAGGCAAAAGGATCGCCATCGACGGCGCCTTGCGCAACAACGAATGGACCGACAGCAACGGCCAGCGCCATCAGTCGACAGAGATCCATCTGAACAACTTCATCCTCTTGGATTGGGGAAAAGAACAAAACGACTAAACACCTTATTAATAACCTTTTAAACACACACAACTATGAGTACAATGAGAAATTCGGTCATGCTGATTGGCCGCCCAGGTGCAGAACCTGAAGTGAAGAGCTTTAGCAACAACAGTAAAGTGGCTCGTTTCCGCCTTGCCGTCGACGAACGCCGCATGAACGCCAACCGCGAATGGGTCAACGACACGCAGTGGTTCACCATCGTGGCATGGGGTAAAATCGCCGACCGCGTCGAAAACAACGTCAGGAAAGGCTTGCAAATCGCCGTTGACGGAAGCCTGAGAAACAACGAATGGACCGACGACAAGGGCCAACGCCATTCCAACATCGAAGTCTGGATCAACGACTTGTTCCTGATCGATCGCACGAAAGACTGAGCATCGGTCTTCGATAACGAAAAAGGACGGCTTCAGCCGTCCTTTTCTTTTTTTATCCTGACACCATGAAGACCCTTGGGTCTTTCCACTTGGAATGGCGTAATATTTCATTGGTGAAATGCGTTCGGCTACCCACCTGTTCGAGCAGCTCCTTCACCTTGTCGAACTGACGCAACTCACGGTAGATTTCCGGCAACTCCAGGTCGATCTGCTCATCAGGGTGCTTCTCAAGCAGCGCCAAGAGGCGTTGCAGATTATCGGTAAAGTCCTTATGGTTTTTGATGAACAGCTTTTCACCTTCCAGGATCAACTTACGATTGCAGTGCCAGACACCGAAACTCATGAAGCCGTTGAGCAGATATTTCAGGCGCACATGTTGGTGGTTACGATGCAAGTCATTATAAGCCCACCACAGGAAACGGCGAAGGTAAATCTCTTTCTTCGGGTCATAATGGCTCTTCTTTAGGAAGGTCTTGTAATGGTTGATCAAAGCCATCTTCCCCTTATTGTCGGAGAAACTGATGCCAAAGAAGCGCCACGTGTTCCAGGAATAGACCTCGGCATCGGGTTTTTCGTAGGTGATGAAAGGCTCCTCGGGATGCTCGACCCAGAAGCTATGGCCACACGACGGACACATAATCATCTTCTGAGGCGTGGTGATCAGATTGTCGTTCAGCACCTTACCATCGGAATACAGGATAGCCTGATTCACCATCTCGGCTTTCAGGTTGCGGCCTTCGAGCCAAGCCTGGCAATGCGGGCATTGGAAATAAAACGAGTCATATTTCAGCATTCCGAGTCAAGTTTGAGGCGGTAAAAGTAGCTATTTTTTTTATTTCCTACCAAAATCGGCCGGGATTTCACCCCATATTTCCGTCTTCCACTTCAACACAGGCACCTCGATGGCGTTTTCGTTGAGCCATTTCTCGGCGCGGGCGACGAGTTCGAAAAGGTAGGCGTTCTTAGCGTTGGGCTGCAGCTTGGTCTTACATTTCTTCTGCTTGATCCACAGCTGGGCATTGACTGAGTCGCTATAGATGGGGTAAGCCCATCCGTTTTTCTTCTGCAGGGCGAGGGCATGGACAATGGCCAAGAACTCTCCTATGTTGTTGGTGCCGTTCTCGAAGACAGGGCTCTTAAACAGGTTGTAGGCGTTGGCTGGCTGCACGCCGAAGTCAACGAAGACCCCCTGGTATTCCATCTTGCCCGGGTTGCCCGCACAAGCCGCATCCACGGCAATGGCGGGACTGATGGGCTGCTCTTTTGCCTTTGAGAGGTCGACAGTGGGCGCCACATCCTTGCCCCAATAGTTGTCGGGGCCTTCTTTGAAAGCGGTCTCGGCACTCGTGCGGTCAGTAAAGCCTTTGTATTTGGCCCCCTTGACCCCCTTGATCTCCTTCTGGCAATCTTCCCATCGGTCATAGACGCCCGGATTGTGGCCTATCCACACTACATAAAACTTGTTCTTCGCCATGTATGCGGTCGCAAAGTCATCAAATACCCAACGAGATGTTCAAGCCACGGGCGGTGCGCACCAAGTCGCTGTCGATGGTGACAAAGTTGGGCTGGGCCACGGCTTCCTTGAGTGAGACAGCCACCACGTTGGGATGCTGGTAGGCCACCATCTGGCCAAACTGTCCGTTGAGGACCATCTCGAAGGCCTTCACGCCAAACTCGGCTGACAACACACGGTCATAGGCAATCGGGACGCCGCCGCGTTGCAGGTGACCGAGGGTGGTCTCGCGCATACCATGGGTGAATCCGGCAGCCTTCAGCTCCTCAATCAACCGGCGACCGATGCCGCCCAGTTTCTTGTTTTCGTAACCAACCTCGCCGCTGATTTCGTAGACCTGCGTTCCATCCTTGGGTCGTGCGCCTTCCGAGGCCACCACCACGGCAAAGCCACGGTCATGGTGGAAACGTTGCTCCAAGCGCTCTTTCACCACGTTGATGTCGTAGGGGAACTCAGGCAGGAGGCACACCTCGGCACCGCCAGCGATGGCGCTGTGCAAGGCAATCCAGCCTGCATCGCGGCCCATCACTTCGAGGACGAAGACGCGGTTGTGCGAAGCCGCCGTGGTGACCAATTTGTCGACGGCTTCCGTTGCGATTTGCACGGCGGTTTGGAAACCGAAGGTGCATTCCGTCATCGAAAGGTCGTTGTCGATGGTCTTGGGCACGCCGATGATGTTGAGGCCCTTTTCGTAGAGCTTCTGCGAGATGCGCTGCGAGCCGTCGCCGCCGATACTGATCACCGCGTCGATGCCCATGTATTGCAGTTTGCGGAGCATTTCGTCGCTGCGGTCGACGGTGGTCCAAGTGCCGTCAGCGTTCTTGACGGGCCAGTTGAACGGGCCGCCCTTGTTGGTGGTCTCGATGATGGTGCCGCCGCGGAAATGGATGCCGCGCACCGACTCCGGTGTCAGCCTAACGACCTCAGTGGGTTCCCAAAGGATGCCGTTGTAGGCTTGTATGCTACCGAGCACTTCCCAGTCTTTCTCTTGGGCGGCTCTCTTGACGATGGCGCGAATCACGGCGTTCAAGCCTGGGCAATCGCCGCCACCGGTAAGGACTAATAGTCTTTTCATATTTTAAGGCGTTATTATTTAAAAATCAAAAACCAAACATCTTGTCCAATGCTTGCATGCTAACAGTAATATTGAAATACATGGATTCCAACCCATATTCATTCTCCTCCAATTCCATCACATCATAAGATTGTCCGTAGTCACCTTGAACCAACGACTGCATCTTAGGCCTCAAACCCAAAACATCCATAATTCCATACTCGTCAGTGACGCTTATCACATGAAACGCCGTTTCTTTCGAGCGCCCGTCGCCCGTGGAGGTCACCGCCGAAAGAAGCATTACTACCTGATTATAGGCATCGAAGGTCTTTTCTGAATCCGGACCATACAAATTATCGTAGACAATGTGTTTGTACAAGTGAAACCTAATATTCGTCGGGTCGGTCTTCAACTGTTCGTCAATGACCTGTGCGGCTTCTTTCCAGTCTTTCTCCTCAGGGTTTTCCTTTTCTAACGCCTTGTGTAAAGCATCGTAGTTAGATGTCTTATATGGGCTATAATCAGATCGAGTGGCCGTTCCATAATAAAAATAGTGCAACTGCTCGACGGTCAATGTGGTATCCGCTGCTTCAAAGCGTCTCAACAATTCAGGATAATAGAATTCGCTTCCTTTAGTGTTGATTTCTTTCTTTATTCTTTTATAATCTGGAGTATTTGCGGTAATGCTTGCATCGCCTTTTCGAATGGCCGTCTTTTTGCTTGTCGAGCAAGAATCAAAGACCAACAAGACTGCCATTGACAGAAAGGCTACCGTTACAATGGATTTCAAATATCTCATTTTCATATTATTACTTTTTTTATATTTCTTCCTTTGATTATTGATTATGTAGAGACGGTGCAATGCACCGTCTCTACAATTAAATCCTAATCATTTCAAATTCAGCGCAATCTGCAATTCGTCCAACTGCTCTTGAGCAATCGGGGCGGGCGAGCCGCTCATCACGTCGCGGCCGGCGTTGTTCTTCGGGAAGGCGATGAAGTCGCGGATGCTGTCGGCGCCACCGAAGAGCGAGCAGAGACGATCGAAGCCGAAGGCCAGACCAGCGTGAGGCGGAGCACCATACTCGAAGGCACCCATCAGGAAGCCGAACTGCTCCTGGGCCTTCTCGTCGGTGAAGCCGAGAGTGTGGAACATCTTATTCTGCAAGGTGCGGTCGTGGATACGGATGGAGCCACCACCGACCTCGACACCGTTCATCACTATGTCGTAAGCGTTGGCACGGATGTCGCCCCACTTCGTCGGGTCGTCGAGCAGAGCCTCGTCTTCGGGCTTCGGCGCGGTGAAGGGATGGTGCATGGCGTAGTAACGTTGCGTTTCCTCGTCCCATTCGAGCAACGGGAAGTCGATGACCCACAAAGGAGCATATTCGTCGGGCTTGCGAAGGCCGAGTTGGTTGCCCATCTCCAAACGCAGAGCGTTGAGTTGCACGCGGGTCTTCATGGCCTCGCCGCAAAGGATGAGCATCAGGTCGCCAGGCTTGGCACCGAACTTGTCGGCGATGACCTTCAGATCTTCGGGCGTGTAGAACTTATCGACGGACGACTTGAACGTGCCATCAGTGTTGTATTTGATGTAGACCATGCCACCGGCACCCACCTGCGGACGCTTCACAAACTCGGTGAGGGCGTCGAGTTGCTTGCGGGTGTATTCCGAGCAGCCCTCGGCGCAGATACCGACCACCAGGTCGGCGTTGTCGAAGAGGCCGAAACCCTTGCCTTTGGCCACGTCGTTGAGCTCCACAAACTTCATCCCGAAGCGAATGTCGGGCTTGTCGGAGCCATAGTATTTCATGGCATCGTGCCAGGTCATGCGCGGGAATTGGCCAAATTCGAGTCCTTTCATCTCCTTGAAGAGGTGCTTGGCCAGACCCTCGAAGGTGTTCAACACATCCTCCTGCTCCACAAACGACATCTCACAGTCGATTTGGGTGAACTCGGGCTGACGGTCAGCGCGGAGATCCTCATCGCGGAAACAACGCACGATTTGGAAATAGCGGTCCATGCCGGCCACCATCAGCAGCTGCTTATATTGCTGCGGGCTTTGCGGCAGGGCATAGAACTCACCGGGATTCATACGGCTCGGCACCACGAAGTCGCGGGCACCTTCAGGCGTGCTTTTGATGAGCATCGGGGTCTCGATCTCGAGGAAGTTGAGGTTGCTCAAATAGTTGCGCACGAGCATGGCCATGCGGTGACGCAACTCGAGGTTCTGTCGAACGGGGTTACGACGAATGTCTAAATAACGGTATTTCATGCGGAGGTCGTCGCCACCGTCGCTGACATCTTCGATGGTGAAGGGCGGGGTCTTGCTGCTGTTGAGCAGTTTGAACTCACTCACCTTCAACTCAATGTCGCCCGTCGGCATGTTCGGGTTCTTCGATTCACGTTCGATGACGGTGCCCTTAGCCTGAATCACGTATTCACGGCCGAAGGTACGAGCCTGTTCGATGAGTTTAGGATCGCTGTTGCCATCCAGAAAAAGTTGGGTGATGCCATAACGGTCGCGGAGGTCAATCCAAACGAGGGAGCCTTTGTCGCGCACGCGTTGCACCCAGCCTGCCAAAGTCACTTCCTTGCCAGCGTCGGCAAGACGGAGTTCGCCACAAGTATGCGTTCTGTACATAATATTTCTGTTTTTATGATTTCTAATAGAATTAACTTGCAAAAATAGGAAAACCATTTGGAATGGTATGCAAGAAAGCAACAAAATTGTATCTTTGCCCCGTGATTCGGAAAGTGAAACATATTCTCGTTACGGCTAGTTTATTGCTCACGGCCTTCCTCGCCCAGCGTTGTGCCAATGCGGTCGCGCCCACAGGCGGGCCCAAGGACAACATGCCGCCCGTGGTGGTCGAAGCCGTGCCCGAAAACAACAGTGTCAACTTCATCGGTAAGAAGATCGAAATCACCTTCGACGAATACATCACCTTGGAGAACGCCAACCAAAACGTGCTGATTTCACCGCCGTTGAGCGAGAAGCCTGACATCAAGTTGCACAACAAGACGGTTGTCGTCAAATTCAAGGAAAGCCTAGCGCCCAACACCACCTACACCATCAATTTCGGCTCAGCCATCAAGGACTTGCACGAAGGCAACCTGTTTAAGGATTTCGTCTACAGTTTTGCCACGGGCGACCATATCGACACCCTCTCTGTGAAGGGAAACGTCTTGAGTGCCGCCGACAAGAAACCCGTTGAGAACGCCTACGTCGGCCTTTATGCCGCCGACCTTGACAACGTGTATGACCTGCCCATGAGCGACAAGCCAAATTACATCACCAAGACCGACAAGGAAGGCAGGTTCAGCCTCAACGGACTGGCCGACAAAAACTACCTCATCTTCGCCTTAAAGGATGTGAACTCCAACCTTTATTTCGACCAACCCAACGAGGAAGTAGCCTTTTTGGACAGTTTGGTTCACCCCAACGACTCCATCAGCCATACTTTGTATATGTTCACTGAGTTGGACTCGACGCAGGTGTTGCTGGAGAAAAAGTTGATCGAAGAAGGTCTGTTGCGTTTCGTGTTCCGCCATCCCGCCAAGGGTGCCGTCGTCATGACGCCCGAGATGTTGCCCGACACCTTCAACCTCGTGACCATGCATTCCGCTGAATACGACACCATTTGGTGGTACTTCACGCCCAATGTCATGGATAGCCTGTGGGTACAGGTGAAATATGACACCGTCATCAACGACTCGTCACGCTACAGTCTGAAATTCAAGGAGTCGGGGAGCAACAGAAGACGTAAGACTGAACCTAAAAAACTGACTGTCAGTAACAATCTACTCAACAGAGTCGGGCTGATACCCAGGCATGACCTTATTTTGAAGTTCTCAGAACCCATCATCAGCTACCAGATGCAAGACTCGGCTATCTTCAAATGCGACTCGGCGGTGTATTATGGCCGCCTCGCCTTTGAGCCTGCCGATGAATATGGCATGAAATACCGCCTCACCACGCCGTTCTCGGCCGACTCGAGCTACAGCTTCGAGATTCCCGATTCGGTGTTTTGGGGCATCCGTGGCCGTACCAACGATGTCATTCGAGCTGATTTCCACGTGCTTAAGGACGACGAATACGGCAACATCTACATCACCGTTGCGCCACCCAAAGGCATGAAACAGGTCGTGGTGCAACTCACCGACGAGAGCGGCAAGGTGTTGAAAGAAGAGGTCATCACCAAGAAACAAGAGGTGATGTTCGACTACCTCATGCCTGCCAAGTACAAGCTCCGCGCCATCCTCGATGCCGATGGCAATGGCAAGTGGAGCACGGGCAACTACCACCACCACACCCTGCCCGAGACCATCCTCGACTACAAAGACCCGCTCGAATTGAAAGCCGGATGGGATATTGACTTAGAGGAAGTTTGGGACCTGGCCAAATAATTAATCATGCAAGGATAAGGAAATATCCGTATCTTTGCAGCCCTATTTTAGAATCAACTTAAACAGAGAAATAATGATTTACACACAAGAAGTGCAACACCAATGTTGCGTGAAGAAAGGCGCCAACCATCCTTGCGCTCCGATTCCGGAGGAAGGCAAGTGGGTGCGCGTCAAAGATGTGAAAGACATCAGCGGTTTCACCCACGGCATCGGCTGGTGTGCCCCTCAGCAGGGTGCCTGCAAGCTGACCCTCAACGTGAAGGACGGCATCATCCAAGAGGCCCTGGTGGAGACCATCGGCTGCTCTGGCATGACCCACTCGGCCGCCATGGCTTCTGAGATCTTGCCTGGCAAGACCGTCCTCGAAGCCCTCAACACCGACCTCGTGTGCGACGCCATCAACACCGCCATGCGCGAGATCTTCCTGCAGATTGTCTACGGTCGCTCACAGTCGGCCTTCTCCGAAGGTGGCTTGCTCGTCGGCGCCTCGCTCGAGGACCTCGGCAAAGGCCTGCGCAGCCAGATTGGCACGATGTTCGGTACCTTGGAGAAAGGTCCCCGTTACCTCGAGATGACCGAAGGCTACTGCACCCGCATCGCCTTGGACGAGAACAGCGAAATCATCGGTTACGAATTCGTCAGCCTCGGCAAGATGATGGACTTCATCAAGAAGGGTGACGATGCCAACGAGGCCCTGAAGAAAGCCACCGGCACCTATGGCCGTTTCGCCGATGCAGCCAAATACATTGACCCACGTAAAGAATAAGGAGGACATACCATGGCAAGAAGAGAAGTGAAATTTGAAAGTCAGGAACGCCGCATGGCCAATGTCCTGAAAGTTTTGAACCAATACGGCATCAAGAACATCGAGGAAGCCGACGAGATCTGCGAAGCCAAGGGCATCGACCCCTACAAGATGGCAGAGGAGACTCAGCCCATCTGCTTCGAGAACGTGAAGTGGGCCTACACCTGCGGTGCCGCCATCGCCATCAAGAAGGGCTGCAAGAATGCTGCCGACGCCGCCGAAGCCATCGGCGAGGGCCTGCAGTCGTTCTGCATCGACGGTTCCGTCGCCGACGACCGTAAGGTCGGCATCGGCCACGGCAACCTCGCCGCCCGTCTGCTCCGCGAGGAGACCGAGTGCTTCGCCTTCCTGGCCGGCCACGAGAGCTTCGCCGCCGCCGAAGGCGCCATCAAGATCGCTGAGATGGCCAACAAGGTGCGCCAAAAGCCCCTGCGCGTCATCCTCAACGGACTCGGAAAAGACGCCGCCAAGATCATCAGCCGCATCAACGGCTTCACCTACTGCCGCACCGAGTTCGACTACTACACCGGCAAGGTGACCGTCGTGGAGCGCATCCCCTATTCGACGGGTCTCCGTTCGAAGGTGAACTGCTACGGTGCTGACGACGTCCGCGAGGGCGTGGCCATCCTGTGGCTGGAAAACGTCGACGTGTCCATCACGGGCAACTCTACCAACCCGACCCGTTTCCAACACCCTGTGGCTGGCACCTATAAGAAAGAGCGCCTGTTGGCAGGCAAGCCCTATTTCTCCGTCGCCTCTGGCGGTGGCACGGGCCGCACCCTGCACCCCGACAATATGGCCGCCGGTCCCGCCAGCTACGGCATGACCGACACCATGGGCCGCATGCACAGCGACGCCCAGTTCGCTGGCTCCTCATCCGTCCCGGCACACGTCGAGATGATGGGCTACCTCGGCATGGGCAACAACCCGATGGTGGGTGCCACCGTCGCCGTCGCTGTCGCCGTGGAACAGGCTATGAAATAAGTAAGGTGTTACTCCCAAGAAAAAAAGTCCGGTGCCAAGCATCGGACTTTTTTTGTTATTCTTCATCAGCGAGGATGACCACCCGCATCCCCACAAAGGCATAGTTTTCTTTCAGCTGAATCAAGTCGTCGTCGCGCAGACGGATGCAGCCTTCGCTGCCACGGCCCGGCACCGAGCTCTCGTTGTTGGTGCTGCCATGGATGCCGATACCCGAATGGCCTGGCGTCTTCAAGCGCATGAACCAATGACCGTAAGAAAGGATGCTACCGCGACCGTCGCCGAAGTCGTGGGTCCATTTTGAGGCATCGGCTATCTCAGTGATGACAAAGGGATTGTCAGGCGTGCATTCCGGTGTCTTCATATCGCCTTTCTTCTGCTTCTGGCCTTTGTTTTTACCCACGCAAACGGGATAATGCACACGTTTGATGGTGTCGCCCTCCACCACCTCGCACACATAAAGGCGATACTCGGGCTTGGAGATGAGGATGAAACAGTTTTTCTTGTCCACCACATCAGAATACTTGAAAGCTGTATCGGCAGGGATGACGTCGATGGTATCCACCGGCATTTCCTCTACGATGACGGTTTCTTGTTGTTGGGGTTCGCTGCTCGTGGAAGTCCCGCAAGAAGGCAGGGCGAAAAACACCGCCCATAGGCTGAAAAGGAAGGTCATTTTTTTCATTGGGTTTAAAGTATGCCGCAAAAGTACAGATTTTTCCCTATTTTTGCGGCATGGAAAAAGAAATACTTTTAGGTAAGACCCCAACTGAGATTCAGGAGGTCGTAGAGAAACTGGAACTGCCCAAGTTCACGGGCAAACAACTGGTGGACTGGATTTATCTGAAGCGTTGCGCCTCGTTTGAGGACATGACCAACCTCAGCAAAGCCTCGCGTGCCTTGTTGTCGGAGCACTACGAGACCGGACTGCAGGCTCCCGTCAAGGAGCAGGTCTCGACCGACGGTACAAAGAAATACCTCTTCCCTGCCGGCAATCATTTCATCGAGGCCGCCTATATCCCCGACCGTGAGCGCGCCACCTTATGCGTCTCCACACAGGTGGGCTGTCAGATGGACTGCCTCTTCTGTGCCACAGGCAAGCAAGGCTTCCAGAAAAACCTCTCCGTAGCCGAGATCATGAACCAGATCCTCAGCCTGCCGGAATTCGACACGCTGACCAACATCGTCTTCATGGGCATGGGCGAGCCTTTGGCCAACTACGACAACCTGATGCGCTCGTTGGACATCCTCACGCAGGAATGGGCCTTGGGCTGGAGCCCGACCCGCATCACCGTGTCGACCAGCGGTCTCATCCCCAACCTAAAACGTTTCTTGGAGGAGTCGAAATGCAACCTCGCCATCAGCATGCACAGCCCCTTCCACGACGAGCGCCTCAAATTGATGCCCGTTGAGAAGACCTATCCCATCAAGGAGGTGATTCATGCCGTCAGGCAACACGACTGGCACGGACAACGCCGCCTTTCGTTTGAATACATCATCTTCAAGGACCTTAATGCCACCAAGGACCACGTCAAGGAAATCGCGCGTCTGCTGGGCAGCACGCGTTGCCGTTTCAATCTGATCAAGTATCACGCCGTTCCCGGCATCCCGTTGAAGAGCCCCGATGCGACCACGATGACATGGTTCCGTGACGCATTAAATGAAAAGGGTATCATCGCCACCATCCGCGCCTCGCGCGGACAGGACATCGACGCCGCCTGTGGGCTGCTGTCGACGAAGAATATGTTATGATCCTTGCTTGACGTTGCGCTCAACGTCACTACACAATTACATCCTAAACACGCCAAACTGCTGCGGCGGGAAGGGCTGATTCAATGAGGCAGCAATGCCTAAAGCCAATATTTTACGGGTATCGACAGGGTCGATGATGCCGTCGTCCCAAAGGCGTGCCGTGCTGTAGAACGCCGAGCCTTCGTAATCGTATTTGGCCAGGATTTCCTTTTTCAGTTTCGCTATTTCATCAGTCGGTACCTCAAGGCCTTTGTATTTGTATTGGTCTTCCTTCACCGTAGCCAACACGCTGGCTGCCTGCTCGCCACCCATGACGGAGATCTTGGCATTGGGCCACATGAACAACAGCCTCGGGCTGTAGGCACGACCCGCCATGCCATAGTTGCCCGCGCCAAACGAACCGCCGAAGATGACGGTGAACTTGGGTACGTTGGCATTGGAGACGGCATGCACCATCTTGGCACCGTCCTTGGCGATGCCACCTTGCTCATACTGCTTGCCTACCATGAAGCCCGTGATGTTCTGCAAAAACACCAACGGGATGTTGCGTTGGCAACACAACTCGATGAAGTGGGTGGCTTTCAGTGCCGACTCGGAGAACAACACGCCAAAGTTGGCGATAATGCCCACGGGGAAGCCCATGAGGTGGGCAAAGCCACACACGATGGTAGTGGCATAGCGCGACTTGAACTCCTGGAAGCGGCTACCGTCGACGATGCGGGCGATGATCTCACGCGGGTCGACGAGCTTGTGGAAGTCGATAGGAGCAAGACCATAGAGGTCATGTGGGTCGTACAAAGGTGCCTCCACAGGCAACATATCCAGCTTCTGACGGTGCGACTTCTCCAAAGTCTTGAAGATGTTACGGCAAATCTGCAAGGCGTGTTGGTCGTTTTCGGCCAGGTGGTCCGCCACGCCCGAAACGGAGGTGTGCATCTCGCCGCCACCAAGCTCTTCTGCCGTGACCACCTCGCCCGTGGCCGCCTTCACCAAAGGTGGTCCACCGAGATAGATGGTGCCTTGGTTACGCACGATGATGGTCTCATCACTCATGGCCGGAACGTAGGCACCGCCAGCGGTGCACATACCCATCACGATGGCGATCTGAGGGATGCCTATAGCCGACATACGCGCCTGGTTGTAGAAGAAACGGCCGAAGTGGTCGCGGTCGGGGAAGACGGTGTCCTGCTCGGGCAGGAAGGCACCGCCGCTGTCGACCATATAGACGCATGGCAGGTGGTTCTCCATGGCGATCTCCTGGGCACGGAGGTGTTTCTTCACCGTGTACTGCATATAGGTGCCGCCTTTCACCGTGGCGTCGTTGGCCACGATGACGGCTTCACGACCTTGGATGACCCCGATACCGGTGATGATGCCTGCCGAGGGGAAGTCGTTGTTGTAGGTGCCATAGGCCGCCATAGGCGACAACTCCAGGAAAGGCGTGTTGGGGTCGATGAGCAAGTCGATGCGCTCGCGCGCAAGCAGCTTGTTGCGTTTCTTATGTTTGGCCACGGCTGCCTCGCCACCACCTTGCATGGAGGCCGACATAGCCTCGCGGTATTGCGCCATCAAGGTGAGAAAGTTCTTCTCGTTCTGGCGAAACTCCTCGGAATCAGTGCGTATATTAGATTTTAGTACCTGCATAGTGCTTCGATTTTCAAGCACAAAAATAGGGAAAAAACCGAGAATGAAAAGTAAGATTGAAATAAATCTCCTATCTTTGCAGTTTGATTTGATAGAGATGTCCGAAAAGAGTTCAAGCAAACGCCGCGTGGCGAGTTCCTATTTCATGTCGATGATGAGCATCGCATTGGTGCTCTTCCTCTTAGGCGTGTTTGCCCTGCTCATGATGCATGCGCAGAAACTCTCCAACCATCTCAAGGAGAACATCGGTTTCGAGGTGGTGATGAACAGCAATGTGAAGGAAGCCAGCATACTCAAGCTGAAAAAGGAACTCGACGAGACGCCTGGGGTGAAGTCGACGGAATACATCACCAAGGAGGAGGCCATCAGCCGCTTGAGCGAGGACCTCGGCGAGGACTTCCTGCAATGGCTGGGCAACGAGGAGAACCCGTTGCTGCCCTCTATCGACGTGCGCTTCAATGCCGACTATGCCAACAACGACAGCCTCAGCATCATCGAAGCACAGTTGCTTAAAGACCCCAACGTCAAGGAGATCTACTACCAGAAATCCATGGTCAACTTGATCAACCAAAACGTCAAACGCATCGGCTTCGCGTTGATGATAGCCAGCGTGGCCTTGCTCTTCATCGCCATCGCGCTGATTCGTTACACCTTGCGTCTCTCCATCTATGCCAAGCGCTTCCTGGTGCGCAGCATGCTGCTGGTGGGCGCCACCGCATCATACATCCGTCGGCCTTTCATCAAGAGTGGCATCACACAAGGCTTTTTCGGCGCACTGATCGCCGACGCCATGCTGGCCTTGCTCCTCTATGGACTCATGAAACGGCTCCCCGAACTGACCTTAGTTCAAGACTATAGAATCATCATCGGCATCTTTGTCGGCATCATCGTGTTGGGCATCCTCCTCGGCGGACTCTCCACCCGCTCCGCTTTGGGTAGGTACCTCAGAGCCGATGTCGACCAACTATATGCATAAGGGTCCCTGAGCCTGTCGAAGGGCCCATATTTCTAGACAACAAAAACAACATATTATGGCAAAAGAAATAAAGAAAAAGGAAAACCTCGAAACCACTGACGAACAGAAAGTGATGCCCTTCGGCAGACAGAACTATATCATCGTGCTCATCGGCATTGCGCTGCTGGTCTTAGGCTTCATCCTGATGTTGGGCGGCGGCTCCAACGACCCTGATGTCTTCAACGAGAAGATGTTTGACTTCCAACACATCACCCTGTCGACCATTTTGATTCTGGCAGGCTTTGTCGTGGAAATCATAGCGATATTCTGGAGGGGTAAGAAATGAGTTGGATACAGGCATTAATCTTAGGTATTCTTCAAGGCTTGACGGAATATCTGCCCGTCAGTAGTAGCGGTCACCTCGCCATCGGCCAGGCCCTGTTCGGCCTCGACGACGGCTCCTCGAACCTCACCTTCACCGTCCTGCTCCACGTGGCCACCGTGCTCAGCACCTTGGTCATCCTGTGGAAGGAGATCGTCTGGATCTTCAAGGACCTGTTCGCCAAACAGTCGTGGCGCAAATACTGCAACCTGAACGACGGAACGAAATACGCCTTCAATATCCTCATCTCGATGATCCCAGTGGCCATCGTCGGCTTCTTCTTCAAGGACAAGGTGGAAGAGGTCTTCGGCTCAGGTCTGCTCATCGTAGGCATTATGCTCTTGGTGACGGCCTCGCTGCTCGCATTCTCCTATTTCGCCAAACCGCGACAGAAAGAGAACATCAGCGGCTGGCATGCCTTCATCATCGGTATCGCACAGGCTTGCGCCGTGATGCCGGGCCTGTCACGCTCAGGCTCAACGATTGCCACGGGCTTGCTCCTCGGCAACAAAAAGGAAAAACTGGCCCAATTCTCCTTCCTGATGGTCATCCCGCCCATCCTCGGCGAGGCTTTGCTCGATATCAAAGACATCTTTGAGGTCGGATTCACGCAAGCCATGGACGGCATCTCGCCCGTAGCCGCCATTGTCGGCTTCCTGGCCGCCTTCATCTCAGGCTGCTTCGCCTGCAAGTGGATGATCAACATCGTGAAGAAAGGCAAGCTGATTTGGTTTGCCGTGTATTGCGCTATCGTCGGCATCGTTGCCATAATCTTCGCCTGATGTTTAACTTCGAAGAAGGCGAGGTCATCCTCATCGACAAACCGCTTGACTGGACGTCGTTCGACACGGTCAACTTCATCCGCAGCCTGCTCAACCGTTGCTACGGCATACGCAAGCTGAAGGTGGGCCATGCCGGTACATTGGATCCCTTGGCGACAGGGCTGCTCATCCTTTGCACGGGCAAGATGACCAAGCAAATCGACAACTATCAGGCGCAGGTGAAGACCTATACAGGCACCATGCTGCTCGGCCAGACCACCCCTACCTTTGACTTGGAGAGCGAGCCCAATGCCTTCTTCCCCACCGACGGCATCACACCAGAGCAGATTGAAGCCGCAAGGCTGCAGTTCATCGGCGACCTCAAGCAATACCCACCCAAGTATTCCGCCATCAAAATCAAGGGGAAACGCGCCTTTGACTACGCCCGCTCCGACGAGGAAATCGAACTGAAGGCCCGCGATGTCCGCATAGATGACTTCAAACTCAGCCTCGACCGCTTTCCTGAATTGGACTTCGAGGTCACTTGCAGCAAAGGCACCTACATCCGCAGTCTCGCCAACGACTTCGGCAAGGCTTTGGGTAACGGTGCCTGCCTCACCTCACTGCGCCGCACCCGCATCGGCGACTTTCGCGTCGAAGATGCATGGCCCCTTGAGAAGCTGAGACAACATATCGTTGACACCGGCGATGCCTATAAGGCATGGAAGAAAGAACAAGAAGAAAAAGAGCAAAAACAAGGCTGACAATCAGCTGATTAAGAAAAAAACTTGACAAAACTTTCGTCCTGCATTATCTTTGCACCGCTCAATCCAGCAATAGATATCAAACTAACTATACAATGAAACTCTCACAATTCAAATTCAACCTGCCCAGCGAATTGATTGCGCTGCAACCTACGCAAAACCGCGATGAGGCCCGCTTGATGGTCGTCGACCGCAGAACAGGTAAAATCGAACACCGCGTTTTCAAGGACCTGGTGGATTATGTCAAAGACGGCGACGTGTTCGTCATTAATAATACTAAGGTGTTTCCCGCCAAGCTCTATGGCGAGAAGGAGAAGACCGGCGCCAAGATCGAGGTGTTGCTGCTCCGCGAGTTGGACCACGAGAGCCGTCTTTGGGACGTGCTCGTCGATCCGGCCCGTAAGATCCGTATCGGCAACAAACTCTACTTCGGCGACGGCGACGAGTTGGTGGCCGAGGTCATCGACAACACCACTTCACGTGGCCGCACGCTGCGTTTCCTCTACGACGGCACCTATGACGAGTTCAAGAAGACCCTCTCTTCGCTCGGCCACACGCCCATCCCGAAGGAACTCAACCGTGAGGAACGCCCCGAAGACGCCGAGGACTTCCAGACCATCTACGCCAAGGTGGAAGGCGCCGTTTCGGCTCCCACTGCTGGCATGCACTTCAGCAAGATCCTGATGAAACGCCTCGAAATCGTGGGCGCCTCTTTCGCCGAGCTGACCCTGCATCCCGGCATGGGCAACTTCCGCGACATTGAGGTGGAAGACCTCACCAAGCACAAGCCCGACTCGGAGGAGATGTATATCGACGAAGAGTGCTGCACCTTGGTCAACGAGGCCAACGCACGCCACAACAACGTGTTTGCCGTGGGTACCACCTCGCTGAAGGCCCTCGAAACGGCTATGACCATCGGCGGCAAGATCAAGCCCTACAAAGGCTGGACCAACAAATTCATCTTCCCGCCCTATACCTTCTCGGTGGCCAACTGCATGATCACCAACTTCCACCTACCCAAATCGCCCATGATGATGGAGGTGGCCGCCTTCGCTGGCTACGACGTGCTGATGAAGGCCTATAAGGAAGCCATCGCCCAGAAGTACCGCTTCTTCACCTATGGCGATGCGATGTTGATTATATAATCTGCCTCTGGCTTCTGGCCCCTGGCCTCTGGCAGTCCTATCCCCAAGACGTCATTGCGGGCGCAGACCCGCAATCTCCTAATAAAAGGGTTGGTACTGCCAAAAGCCAATAGCCAGTGGCCAAAAGCCAATTGAAACACAAGAATTCTAAACACATAAATAAATGAACCAAGAAGATTTTTTCAAGAAGATAACCGCTCATGCGAAGGAATACGGTTTCATCTTCCCTTCGAGCGAGATTTATGACGGACTGTCGGCGGTCTATGACTACGGCCAGAACGGCGTGGAGCTGAAGAAGAACATCCGCGAATACTGGTGGAAGGCCATGGTGCAGATGCACGAGAACATCGTCGGCATCGACGCCGCCATCTTCATGCACCCCACCACCTGGAAGGCCTCGGGCCACGTCGACGCCTTCAACGACCCGCTCATCGACAACCGCGACAGCAAGAAACGCTACCGCGCCGATGTGCTCGTCGAAGACTATATGGCTAAGATTGAAGACAAGATTAATAAAGAGGTGGAGAAAGCCCGCAAGCGCTTTGGCGACGCCTTCAACGAGGAACAGTTTGTGACCACCAACCCACGCGTCCTCGAGCACAAGGCCAAGATCGAGGAGATCAGCCACCGCCTCTATGGCGCCATGGAACGTAACGACCTCGACGCCATCAAACAGCTCATCCTCGACCTGGAGATCGTTTGCCCCATCAGCGGCACCCGCAACTGGACCGACGTGCGTCAGTTCAACCTGATGTTCGCCACCAAGATGGGCTCTGTGGCCGATGGCTCCGACACCATCTACCTGCGTCCCGAGACGGCACAGGGCATCTTCGTCAACTACCTCAACGTGCAGAAGACCGGCCGCATGAAAATCCCGTTTGGCATCGCCCAGACCGGCAAGGCCTTCCGTAACGAGATTGTGGCCCGTCAGTTCATCTTCCGCATGCGCGAGTTCGAGCAGATGGAGATGCAGTTCTTCGTCCGCCCTGGCACGGAGCTTGAATGGTTCCAGCACTGGAAGCAAGAACGCCTCGCTTGGCACCTCTCCTTGGGTCTGCCCGCTGAGAAATACCGTTTCCACGACCACGAGAAGCTGGCCCACTACGCCAACGCCGCCACCGACATCGAGTTCGACTTCCCCTTTGGCTTCAAGGAGCTTGAAGGCATCCACAGCCGCACCGACTTCGACCTTTCGGCACACGCCAAATACTCGGGCAAGAAACTCCAATACTTCGACCCCGACACCAACGAGAGCTACACGCCTTACGTCATCGAGACCTCTATCGGCCTCGACCGCATGTTCCTCGCCATGTTCAGCAACGCCTTCACCGAGGAGAAGCTGGAAGACGGCTCGGAGCGCGTGGTGCTGAAGCTGCCGGCCATCCTCGCACCTTACAAGGTCGCCGTGCTGCCCTTGGTCAAGAAAGACGGTCTGCCGGAGAAGGCCCGCGAGATCATCGACTCGCTGAAGGCCGACTTCATGTGCCAATACGAGGAGAAAGACTCCATCGGCAAGCGCTACCGTAGACAAGATGCCATCGGCACGCCGATGTGCGTCACCGTCGACAACGACACTTTGGTCGACAACACCGTCACCGTGCGCGACCGCGACACGATGCAGCAGGTGCGCGTCCCGATCGACAACCTGCGCAGCATGATTTTCGACGAATTGAAGCCGAAGAAGTAATGGGATTGCCTTACGGCCAAGAAATGCATCGTATTCAACGAAGTTAAATCAATCAAAAATATCATTTAAAATCTCTCAAAAATCACTTTTTGGGAGATTTTTTTGCCTATTCTTGTCATCATTTTATTTTTATGATAAAAATTTTATCATATTATTAACATGATAATAATAAAATGATTATCTTTGCCGAAAAATCGAACACTATGATTTACAATCCATTTTTTACGTCGGGTTATGTTTCGCCTGAATACTTTTGTGACCGCGAAAATGAAACACAACAGCTGATTCAGAACATACAAGGACACAGCCACACAGTGCTCATTTCGCCCCGCCGCATGGGAAAGACCGGCCTCATTGAGCATTGCTTCAACCAAGAGGTCATCAAAAACAATTATCACACATTTTTCATCGACATCTATTCCACCTTGAACCTCAACGATTTCGTGTTTCTGTTAGGCAATCGCATATGCAGAAGCCTGAAAGCCAAGGACAAGCAATTGATGGAGATGTTTGTCAAGGTGGTGAAATCCATACAATTCACCATTGGTTTCGATGAGGCAGGCATGATAAACGGATCTTTTGGTCTCGGCGACATCAAGGACTCGCAGAAGTCGTTGGAAGAGATCTTCCAATATTTGGAAGAAGCCAAACGACCATGTGTGGTGGCCATGGATGAGTTTCAACAGATTGAAAAATACCCCGAAAAGAATGTGGAGGCTCTGCTGCGCACTTATATCCAGCATTGCAACAACGCCACTTTCATCTTCGCGGGCAGTCAACGGCACATCATCCAAAACATGTTCGCTTCGGCTTCCAAACCTTTCTACAACAGCTCGAGCATCATGAGCCTTGGCCCCATTGCAAAGGAAAAATATGTCGAGTTTGCCGTGAGGTTGTTTGACAAATTCGGCAAAAATTGTGCGCCAGAATGGGTTGAAAAATTATATGATACACTGGAAGGCCACACTTGGTACATGCAAGCTGTATTGTATTTGGCATTTTACATGACTGACAAAAACTGCACACCCTCCATCATTGACGAGGCATTGATGAAACGAGTGACTGACAACGAGAATGTTTTTGAATCCATGTATTACGGCTTAAGTGAAAGACAGCGGCAGGTATTGAAAGCTGTCGCCACCGAAGGGAAAGCATCGCAAACGCAATCGGTGGCCTTCATCAAAAAACACGGACTGCCATCGGCAAGTTCTGTGCAATCGGCCTTGCGGCAACTTATGGATAAGGATTTAATTACAACGGAAAAAGGAACCTACCGCGTTGACGACCGATTTTTTGGTTTTTGGCTGAAAAACCAACTGTAAAAACGCTAAATCTTGCGTCTCTACCAACGCAACAACATAGACAATCCCATAGACAACGGTTGGATTTCGATTTTGCAACAAATTGAAATCCAACCGTTTATTTTTTTTGTATCTTTGCGACATGATAGACAAGGCCTCTTAGGGGCTTGACAAATTGTTTTTCGTTTGGAGAAATGCTATACTTTTGCATTGCAAACCTCAAAAACGAAACAATAACAATTAAAAACATAATACTATGAAAAAGTTATTCGTAATTGCCGTATTAATGGCCTTAGCCATGAATGGATTCACACAGCAAATCCATTTTGATTTTGCTGAAACTATCGAATCAGGCCAAACCTTGTACTTTCTGAAAGGATACTACGGTCCACAAGATGTAATGGTTACCTATCCTTGTTATCATGATACCATTATCTATAATTCCTCTGGAGCATCTACACATATAACAACCTTTTACTATGGTTACGAGGAACCTTCTGGAGATTTGGTCATACCCTCGACCATAACACATAACGACACGGTTTACACAATCACCACAATAGGATACAATGCTTTTTGGAAATGTACAAACATTACATCTCTGACTTTACCTAACACCTTAAACTCTATAATCCAAGGAGCTTTTGCAGGTTGTACTGGCATTAGTGGTGAGGTGGTATTTCCTGATGCGGTTACTCATCTTGGGGCTGATGCTTTTCGAACTTGTACAAGCCTGAATTCTGTGGTTTTTAACGATTCATTAAAAACAATAGGTAGTAGTGCTTTTAAAGGATGTACTTCCCTGGAACATATTTCCTCATTTCCTGAATCATTGACTAAAATATACCACAAAGCATTTTATGGATGCAACCATCTAACAAGTGCGATAGTAATCCCCCCATTGGTTACCAGAATTTACGAACAAGCCTTTTACGGTTCTCACATCTCTTCTTTATATCTTTCGGAGGGAGTAACGCACATAGAAAGAATGGCTTTTGCGGGATGCCCTATAACTTCTTTACACATGTCCTCCAGTGTAGTTTCAATTTATTCTGGGAATCAAGGCTCCTTCTATGGTTGCAACAAATTGGAATCCATCACCGTTGATGAGGCCAACCCTGTTTTTGACAGCCGTAACAATTGCAACGCCCTGATTGAAACCGCCACAAACACCTTGCTTCTGGGCGGCAAAAACACTGTCATCCCTGATGGCGTAGTGTCAATCGGCATATATGCATTTTATAGATGTTACGATTTAAAGTCTATTATTATCCCTAATTCCACCCAAAGCCTTCAATCTGGTGCTTTTGCCCTATGTGACTCTTTAGAAACAATCGTCTTACCTTCTTCGATTTCTTCAGTTGGCGATGGCGCATTGAATTGTTGTGGTTTAACTTCCATCGTAAGCAAGTCTCCCACCCCACCAACTGCCTACAATTCTCAATGGGAATATGGATATAATAATAGTTTTTTGAATGTGAATCATGATATACCTATTTATATTCCCATTGGAACAACGGAAAACTATCGCAGCGCACCAGGCTGGGATTATTTCAATAACTTCATTGAATCAGAAATCAACCTCGAAGGCGAATGGTACTACGAAATCCTCAACGACGATGGCAGCATCACCTACCAGCATTTGGAATATGCTGCAGACACCACTATCGGCACCGAAAGACCCAAAATCATCGTTCGCACCAACACCATCTACGACCGCGATGCAATCACCACAGAGGTGACACACGAATATGTCTTTGAGCGCGATGGAAAAGTGTACTGGTGGAACAAGGACTTGGAGGAATTCACCACCTTGTATGACTTTGCGGCTGAGACTGGCGACGAATGGGAAATCAAAGTCGGCTTGGAGAGTTTCACCATGCACGTGGACAGCGTGTGGTATCATGAATTCGACGGTCGGTCCTACCGTATCCTACATGTGAGTGATGCCGACGATCTCTTCACGGGCAA
>JAFYHS010000010.1 GCA_017539045.1 Bacteroidales bacterium | reverse complement strand
TGATTTTGATAATTGGCGCAAAAATAAGGAATAAATCAATATCTTTGTGGCTTCAATCCGATTGCTCATGAAAAAACGCAAAGTTCCACATACCTTTGTCATTGTTTTCTTTATCATCGTCATTGCGGCGGTGCTCACGTGGATTATCCCGCCGGGGAAATATGTCACGGAGCAGGTCGGGGATGAGACGGTGATGACTTTTCATTATTTGGATGAGTTGAATGCAAGCGGCGTTTCGACAGGCTCAACGACCGCGGAGTTCCATGCTGAGCCGCAGACCTGGCAGGTGTTTTCGGCGTTCTACAAGGGCTTCGTCAAGCAGGGCAACATCATCGTGTTCATATTAATCATAGGTGGCGCCTTTTGGATTATGAACAAAAGCAAGGCCATCGATATGGGCATCATGTCGTTCCTGAAGTTTACCAAACGCCTCGAACGCTGGAAGCTGATGCGTAAGATAGGGGTGAACAATGTTGTTATCATTCTCATCATGCTGTTATTCAGCCTCTTCGGTAGCGTTTTTGGCATGAGTGAGGAGACCATTGCCTTTGCCTTGATTATCATTCCTTTGGCCGTTTCGATGGGTTACGATAGCATTGTGGGTCTCTGTATGGTGTACGTTGCAGCGCACATTGGCTTCTCGGGCGCCATGCTCAACCCCTTCACCATCGGCATCGCGCAGGGCATCGCCGGCATCCCGCTCTTTACGGGCATCGGCTATCGTGCCGTCTGTTGGGCTATCTTGACGGTGGTGGGTATCATTTTTGTGCTTTGGTATGCCAACAAGGTGAAGAAAAACCCGCAGTCGTCCATCATGTATGACGACGATGCCTACTGGCGCAAGTCGGCGGAGGTGAAGGAAGAGGAGTTGGAACGCTACACGCCCCATAAGGCCTGGTGGGTCTTCGCCTTCTTGACGGCGGTATTAATCGTGTTCTCGGTGCTTTACCCGATGACCACCTTGAAGATTGGCAACAACGAGACCACGCTGCCCCTGTTGCCTATCGGCACGGCGCTGTTTGTCCTGCTGAGCGTCATCACGCTCCGTAAGACGGTGCATTATTTTGTCCTTACATTACTTTTCGCAACGGTTTATTTCTTGGTGGTAGGCGTGCTGGGCTACGAGTGGTACATCATGGAGATTGCTTCCTTGTTCTTGGTGCTCGGCATCGCCAGCGGCTTGGCTGTCGACAAGAGCGCCAGCGACATCGCGAAACTGTTCCTCGAAGGCATGGGCGACATCCTCTCGGCGGCGGTCATCGTAGGCTTGGCGGGTGGCATCGTCATCATCCTCCAGGATGGCGGCATCATCGACACCATCCTATATGGCCTCTCAAAGTCGATGGGCAACATGGGCAAGATTGCCTCGGCGGAGATTATGTATGCCATTCAGACCTTGATCAATATCGTCATCCCGAGTGGCTCGGCCAAGGCCGCCATCACCATGCCCATCATGGCGCCTTTCAGCGACTTGATCGGCATCTCGCGTCAGGCAACGGTGGTGGCCTTCCAGTTCGGTGATGGCTTCACCAATATGATCACACCTACCAGCGGTGTCCTGATGGCCGCCCTTGGTGTGGCCCGCATCCCGTGGGAGAAGTGGGTGAAGTTCATCTGGAAGTTCATCCTTGTGCTGGTCGTCATTGGTGCCTTGCTCCTCATCCCTACCGTAACGATGGAGTTGGCGGGATTCTAATTCAGCGTCATGAAACTGCGTTTTTTTGGCATATTACTCTTGGCTGGATTGTTGGGTTGTCAGACGAAAGAGCAATCCCAATCATGGAATCTCATTGTAACTTCTCCGGCTCAACTCTGGGAGGAATGTTTCCCTTTGGGCAACGGCCATCTCGGCATGACGCCCGACGGTGGGGTGGACGAGGAGACCATTGTGTTGAACGATATTACTTTGTGGTCAGGCGCACCGAGCGACGACAGCAACCCCTTGGCGTTGGAATCCCTGCCCAAAATCCAACAACTTTTGAAAGAAGGTAGGAACGACGAAGCACAAAACCTGATGTACGAGACCTTTGTCTGCGGTGGCGAAGGCTCGGGCCATGGCCAAGGCGCCAAGGTGCCTTTTGGCTGCTACCAGACCTTGGGCAACATGACGATTACCTATCATTATCCCAATTACGATTCCGTGACGAACTATCAGCGGACACTGTGCCTCAACGACGCCACACACAAGGTTTCCTTCGAGAAAGGCGGACAACATTACGAGCGCGAAAGCTTTATCTCTCGCGTTGATGATGTCGCGGTGATAGAAGTTAAGGTCCCTGAGCCCGTCGAAGGGCCGACCGTAATTTATGACGGCGTTTCGACAGGCTCAACGACCTGCCTTCCCCTCACCATCAACCTCTCCCGTCCCGAAAAAGCCGAAGTCATCAATGATGCTGACGGCGTAGTGATGTTCGGCCAGTTAGACAGCAACGTAGAAGGCGTGGAAGGAATGCAATATTATGCTAAGGCACAGATGGTTGCATCCAACAACGAAACAATCGTCTACTTCTGTGCTGCCACCGATTTCATGTGCGACGACCCCGAGGCGTATGTCAAGGAACATCTGCAAAAGGCCATCGAAAAAGGCTTTGAGGCGGTAAAAATCGACCATCTGAAAGCCCATCACGAGCTGTTTGACCGTGTGGAGTTGGTGGTTGGCGATCCCAAAGAGAAACAAAACCTCACATTGGAAGACCATTGGAAAGATTTCCTCGTCAACGACGACCCTTGGCTACCGACCTGTTACTTCCATTACGGGCGTTACCTGCTTATCAGCTCCACGCGCGAGGACCTGCTGCCGCCCAACCTGCAAGGTTTGTGGGCCAACACCATCCAGACCCCTTGGAACGGCGACTACCACCTGAACATCAACGTGGAGATGAACCACTGGCCTTGCGAGGTGTGCAACCTCTCGGAGTTGCACCCGCCATTGATTCATTTTGCCGAAGGGTTGATGCCTTCAGGACGAAAGACAGCACAATCGTTCTACGGCGCCCGAGGTTGGACCGCCCATGTGGTCTGCAACCCATGGGGCTTCACGGCCCCTGGCGAGCATCCTTCGTGGGGTGCCACCAATACGGGCGGGGCTTGGCTGGCCCTGCACGCATGGCAGCATTATGAGTTTACGCACGACACAAATTTCCTGCGTGAGGCTTATCCATTAATGAAAGAGGCAGCGCAGTTCTTCCTCGATGCGATGATAGAGGAACCCGGACATGGCTGGCTCGTCACCGCCCCGACGACCTCGCCTGAAAACGCCTTCTGGCTCAACGACAGCACCGCCGTCAGCGTGTGCATGGGCAGCACAATGGATGTTCAGATTGTCAGCGAGCTGTACGATGCGGTGTGTCAGTCGGCAGACATTTTGGGTGTCGATGAGGCTTTTTCCGACAGCCTTCGCGATGCCAAATCCCATTTTCCGCCTATGCAGGTTAGCGAGCAGGGTTATCTGCAGGAATGGCTGAAAGACTACAAGGAAGTGGAGCCACAACACCGCCATGTGTCGCATCTCTTCGGCCTTTATCCTGGCACGATGTTGACCCGATCCAAGACACCCGAACTGATGGATGCCTGCCGTGAGACCTTATGTCGTCGTGGCGACGAAGGCACAGGCTGGTCAAGAGCATGGAAGATCTGCTTCTGGGCACGGCTTCATGATGGCGATCATGCCTATCATCTTTTGAGGAACCTGCTCGAACCAGCAGTTCATCTTGACGGAAGCCATTCAGCAGGCACCTATCCTAACCTTTTCTGCGCCCATCCTCCTTTCCAAATCGACGGCAACTTCGGCGGCACGGCTGGCATCGCCGAGATGCTGCTGCAAAGCCATGACGGGGAAATCGAGTTGCTGCCCGCACTGCCATCGGTATGGAAGGACGGCCATTTCAAAGGGCTTTGCGCCCGAGGCAATAAGGTGGTGGAATGCACTTGGAAGGATGGGAAAGTCACGCATTATGCTGTGACTTCGCGGTGAGTACTCTGTAGATCCAGATGGCAAACGGCAACGAAGTCAAGAAGGTGCAAACATCGGCGACGGCTTGTGCGGCTTCGATGCCTGTGATTCCCCAAAGCCACGACATGATGAAGACCGCAGGCAGGAAATACAAGCCTTGTCGGCACATCGAGAGCAGCGTGGCCTGCCAGGTGTAGCCGATGTTTTGGAACAGCATGTTGGTCGCAGTGCACATGCCCATCAGCGGGAAAGCGATGCACTGCCAACGCAAAGCTTGACTGCCCACGCGGATGAGCTCGGGGTCTTCGCCACGGAACCAAGAGATAATGTCGGGCGCAAAGATATAGACTACGGTGGCTAAGACAATCAAAAAAGCCGTGGACAGGGTGATACAAAACATATAGCTTTCCTTGACACGGGCGTAAAGCTTGGCACCGTAGTTATAGCCGCACACGGGCTGAAAGCCTTGTCCAAACCCGATGACAACGGCAAAGCAGAACATAGTGATGCGCGAAACAATGGTGAAAGCTGCCACCGTGGAGGCTTCGTTGCTAGGCAAGGCATAATGCACCGCCATACGGTTGAGGCTGATGGTGGCCACCACCGACAAGGCCTGCCGTGCCAACGAAGGCAAGCCGCCCCGCGTGATTTCCTTGTAATAGTATAGGGTAGGAGTGAAATTCTTCAGCTTGATGTGCACATTGCCAGGTCGCGAAGTGCCCCAAAGTAAGATGCACCAGCCGAAACATTGGCTCACCGCCGTGGCCAATGAGGCGCCACTGACACCCAAGTCAAGCACAAAGATAAAGATTGGGTCGAGGATGATATTGAGGATGGCGCCCGAGGCAATGCCGATCATGCCGAAACGGGCGTTGCCTTGCAGTCGCAACTGGTTGTTGAGTGTCAGCGACGACATCATGAAAGGTGTGGCAATCAGGATGAAACGCAAGTAGTTGTTGGCGTAGGGGAGGATGCTGTCGGTGGCGCCCATGGCTCGCGACAAGGGCGAGATGAACAGCAGACAACTCCAGCCCACAAGGGCACCTACAATCAATGGCGTGAAGAAGCCCGTGGCAGCCATGCGCCCTGCGTTCTGACCCTGCTTGGCCCCCAAGGCCCGCGAGATGTAGTTGCCCGAGCCATGCCCGAAGAAGAAGCCACAAGCGTTGATGAAGGCCATATAGGCAAAGGAGACCCCCACGCCTGCCACAGCTTCGGTGCTCAAATGTCCTACATAGAACGAGTCCACCATATTATAAATGGTGGTCACGAGCATGCTGATGATGGTCGGCACGGCCATCTTGAGGATCAGCCGCCTAACGGGCTGCTCCGTCATCATCTTATACCGCTCGTTGATCTTCCGCTCGTCGTTGATGTTGGACATAATGATCGAATTCGAGCGCAAAGATAAGCCCTTTTTGTGTCACTTTGTCACCCCGACTGACAAAACCCTGCCATTTTCCACTTTGGCACGAAATGTGACTAACATCCGCCGTTCCGAAAGGTCGCGGTCCCTGAGCCTGTCGAAGGACCGCCTCAACAATTCAACGAATAAACAATCAACAATTAAACATCAAATAAAATGGCAAAATTAGCAATCAAACCTCTGGCCGACCGCGTGGTTATCGAGCCCGCTGCCGCCGAACAGAAAACCGCTAGCGGTATCATCATCCCCGACACCGCCAAAGAGAAACCCCAACAAGGTAAAGTAGTCGCCGTAGGTCCCGGCACCAAAGACAACGCCATGACCCTGAAGGTCGGCGATAATGTCATCTATGGCAAATACGCTGGCACCGAGTTCCACCTCGACGGCAAAGATTATATGATCATGCGTGAATCGGATGTGATCGCAATTATCTAATAATGAACAAATAAAAACACAATATCATGGCAAAAGACATTCTTTTCAATATCGAATCGCGTGACGGCCTGAAGAAAGGCGTCGACGCTTTGTCAAATGCAGTGAAGGTGACCCTCGGCCCCAAAGGCCGTAACGTGGTCATCGAGAAGTCGTATGGCGCTCCCCAAATCACCAAGGACGGTGTGACGGTCGCCAAAGAAATCGAACTCATCGACCCCGTTGAAAACATGGGTGCACAATTGGTGAAGGAAGTGGCTTCCAAGACCAACGACCTCGCTGGTGATGGTACCACCACCGCCACCGTTCTCGCCCAGAGCATCGTGGCTACGGGCCTGAAGAACGTCACCGCCGGTGCCAACCCGCTCGACCTGAAGCGCGGTATCGACAAGGCTGTTGCCGCTGTGGTCGCTTCGCTGAAGAAGATGTCGGTGAAGGTCGACGGCGACAACGAGAAGATCAAACAAGTGGCTACCATCTCTGCCAACAACGACGGCACCATCGGCGGCCTCATCGCCGAGGCTATGGGCAAGGTGAAGCAAGAAGGTGTCATCACCGTTGAGGACGCCAAGGGCATCAACACCTATGTCGATGTCGTCGAAGGTATGCAGTTCGACCGTGGCTACATCTCGCCTTACTTCGTCACCAACACCGAGAAGATGGAAGCCGTCTACGAGAATCCTTACATCCTCATCTACGACAAGAAGATTTCCGTGATGAAGGACTTGCTGCCCGTGCTCGAAAAGACTTTGCAAACCGGTCGCGCCCTTATCATCATCGCTGAGGACATCGACGGCGAAGCTTTGGCTACCTTGGTCGTCAACCGTCTGCGTGGCTCACTGAAAGTCGCTGCCGTCAAGGCTCCTGGCTTCGGTGACCGTAGAAAAGAAATGCTGGAAGACATTGCCATCTTGACTGGTGGTACCGTCATCAGCGAAGAGAAGGGCTACAAGCTTGAGGATGCCACCCTGCAGATGCTGGGTCAGGCCGACAAGGTCAGCATCAACAAGGACAACACCACCATCGTGAACGGTCACGGTGCCAAGAAGGACATCGAGGCCCGCACCGCCCAGATCAAGGCCCAGATCAAGACCACCACGAGCGACTACGACCGCGAGAAACTGCAAGAGCGCTTGGCCAAGTTGGCCGGTGGCGTGGCAGTCATCTACGTGGGTGCCGCTTCCGAGGTTGAGATGAAGGAAAAGAAAGATCGCGTGGAGGACGCTTTGAACGCCACTCGCGCTGCCATCGAAGAGGGTATCATCCCTGGCGGCGGTGTCGGTTTCATCCGCGCCATCAAGGCCATCGAGAAGATGAAGGGCGACAATGAGGACGAGACCACGGGTATCGCCATCATCAAGCGCGCCTTGGAAGAGCCGTTGCGCCAGATCGTTGAGAACGCCGGCTTGGAAGGCTCGGTCGTCGTCAACAAGGTGAAGGAAGGCAAGAACGACTTCGGCTTCAACGCCCGCACCGAGGTCTACGAGCACCTGCTCAAGACCGGTGTCATCGACCCTGTGAAGGTGTCGAGAGTCGCCTTGGAGAACGCCGCTTCCATCGCTGGCATGCTGCTGACCACCGAGTGCGTCATCAGCAACCACAAGGAGCCTACGCCTCCCACACCTCCGATGCCCATGGGCGGCGGAATGGACGGAATGATGTAATCATTAATTGATAACGAGCAAAAGGCCGATCGCAATCGCGGTCGGCCTTTTTGCGTGTATGTCGCAATTTTTTCCTATTTTTGCAGGTTATTAATGACCTATTACATCGCAAAATGTCAGAAACACCACAAGATAAGAAGCCTAGAAAGATCAGTCTCCGTAATGTTTCATTCAAGAAGCTGAACCGGACATACGACTTCCTCATGTCGCGTGACGACACGGGACGTCCAATGCTTAATTTCAAGCTGAACCTCCTCAATCTGATCCTTGTGATCATCGGCATCGCCCTCCTGCTTATCATCATTACTATCTTTATCATCGCCTTCACGCCCTTGCGCGAATATATCCCAGGCTACACCGATACCAACCTCAACCGCGAGGTGTACGAGCTCAATCTCCGTGCCGACTCGCTTGAAAAGGAGATGCACAAGAAAGACATCTATTTCGATAACCTCAGAAAAATCGTCGAAGGCTACGACTTTGCTGCCGACAGCGCCTTGGCCTCGTTGAGCATCTATGAGCCTTTGCCCAAAGGTGTTGCTGATACCATCACCCTGAAGAAATCGAAGCAAGACAGTATACTGCGCGCCGAATACGAGGCACAGAACCAATACAATCTCTTCGGCTCCGACTACCTGCCACCCACCAAACCGAGCTCGCTGGTGAAGAACTTCTTCGTCCCGCTCAACGGCAGCATCATCAACGCCTTCAATCCCGACAACGGGCATTTTGGCGTCGACATCACATCCGAAGGCGACCAGATCATCAATGCGACATACGACGGCACAGTGGTCTTTTCCTCTTGGAGCATCAACAACGGCTATTGCATTGGTATCCAGCATGCCGACAGCTATTTCTCTGTTTATAAGCACAATGCCACTTTGCTGAAGAAGGAAGGCGACTACGTCAAGGCAGGGGAAGCCATCGCCATCTTGGGCGGATCGGGCGATTCGAAACAGGTCGAGCATCTGCATTTCGAGTTGTGGCACAATGGCATAGCCGTCAACCCCGTGGATTATATGACCCTCAACAATGCCGTAGATAACTAAAAATCCGTATCTTTGCGCACTTTTTCACCTATCAAATAACATCGGAAAATGACTATATTAATAAAGGTACTCCAGTTTTTCCTTTCCCTTTCCATTTTGATTTTCGTCCACGAACTGGGCCATTTCCTAGCCGCCAAGGCCTTCAAGACCCGTGTGGAAAAGTTCTATCTCTTCTTCGACTGGGGTTTCTCCCTCTTCCGCTGCAAGAAGGTGAACGGGAAGTGGCGTTTCAAGTTCTTCTCGAAGAACGTTCCCGAGAAGTACACGGTCACCGAATATCGGGATGCCGCCGGAAAGAAGCAGAAGAGCTATGACCCTATTGACGTCAATACATTGCCTGAAGACGACTGGCGTCGCAGCGACAGCACGGAATACGGCATCGGTTGGTTCCCGCTGGGTGGTTACAACAAAATCGCCGGCATGGTCGACGAGTCGATGGACAAATCGCAGATGCAGCAGCCCCCGAAGGAATGGGAGTTCCGCAGTAAACCCGCTTGGCAACGCTTCATCATCATGGTAGCCGGTGTGTTCATGAATGTGGTACTGGCCATAGCCATCTATATCGGCCTGTTAGCTAAGGAAGGCGAGCAGTACCTGCCTACCGCCGAGGTCAACAAGTATGGTATCTCTGTTGATAGTCTGGGCTATGAGCTGGGCTTCCGCGACGGCGACAAGATTCTGGCCATCGACGGTGAATACATCGAGAAGTTCCAGGACATCCCCATGCAGATCATCCTCGATAAGGCTAAGACCGTTGAGGTGGAACGCAATGGAAAGGACACGGTGATCAACCTACCTGAGGATGCCGTCACCAAGCTGCTTGGATCGCAAGACCCCAACTTCATCACCTACCGCACGCCCTTCGTCGTGGCCGATGTGGTGGCCAACTCTGTCGCCCAAGCCGGTGGTTTGCAGAGCGGCGACGTCATTATCGGTATTAATGACATCGAGACCCTTTATTATCAGGACTTTGTCAAGAATATCAAACGTTTTAAGAACCAAGATATCCATGTCATCGTGTTGCGCGATGCCGACACGCTTGCCCTGCCCATGCACCTCACCGAGGAAACTGTGATAGGGGCCTATTGCAAGACCTACCTCACCGATTATTATGAGTTGGAGACCAAGGAATACAGCTTCTTCCAGGCCATCCCCGCCGGTTTCAAAAAGACCTTCAGCGAGTTGAGTGATTATTGGAAGCAGGTCAAGCTCATCTTCACGCCTAAGACCAAGGCTTACGAGAGCGTGGGTGGCTTCATTTCCATCGGCAAGATCTTCCCCGACCAATGGATCTGGAGCATCTTCTGGCGCATGACGGCCTTCCTGTCCGTTGCCCTCGCCGTGATGAACATCTTGCCCATCCCTGCTTTGGATGGTGGACACATCCTCTTCCTGCTCTTTGAGATCATCACGCGCCGCAAACCCAGCGACAAGTTTATGGAAGTGGCTGAGACGGTGGGCCTTATTCTGGTTTTGGGCTTGGTCATCCTAGCCAATGGCAACGATATCATCAGGTTGTTTAGGTAAAAAATATTTTACTGAAAAACAGAAGTTTAACTGAATGGGATAAAAATTAATTTGCTGAGATAAATACTATTTTCGTAAATTCGCGGTTTCAATCATAATAGTTTTGCCCGATTTGAAGATGAAAATCACACATATAGCCCTTATCCTTGTCATGATGTTGGCTTCCGTTTCCGTCACGAAAGCCCAACAGGCGCCCATCTTCACCAACTATACCAATTCCTACGCATATGCCAATGCAGGTTTTGCGGGTATGAGCGAAGGCGTCAATGTTTTGGGCCTTTATCGTCAGCAATGGGCTGGTTTTGTCGATAATGACGGCAACGAGATAGCCCCTGAGACTTTCCTCTTGACGGGAGACATGCCTTTCACTAAGTTGCACGGCGGTCTCTCTTTTTCTGTCATGAAAGACCATCTGGGTTTTGAGGATAATATCAACGTGGGCTTGGGCTATTCCTATCATTTGGATCTTGGCGGCTCGTCACTGGGTATCGGTTTGGCAGGTACCTTGCTCAACCGCACGGTCGACTTCTCGCAGTTGCATCCCAACCAAGAGACCGACCCCATCCTCAACGGCTTGGGAGAAGAAAGTGACATGCTCTTCGACTTCAACGTGGGTCTTTTCTGGCAGATCCCCGAGTCGTTCTATCTCGGCTTTTCTGTCGTCAACGTGCTTGAAAGCATGGGCAAAGCCCTCAACGACAACGCTGAGAGCAGTGCCAGTTTCACCACCGACCGCACCTTCTATGTCTTGGCGGGCTATCCTTTCCAGTTTGAGGACATCCCTTACCTTACTTTCGTTCCTTCGGTCAGCGTGATGAGCGACCTTGCTTCGACACAGTTCAACGCCAGCGCGCGTGTCATCTATAACAACGTGTTCTCTTTGGGTGTCAACTATCGTTTCCAGGAATCGGTTGCCCTTATGGCAGGCATCACCATCAAAGACCTCACGGTGGCTTATTCATACGATATTAATACGATGGGTCTGGGTCTGCCGGGCTCTCACGAAATAGGATTGAGTTATTGCTTCAAGTTGGATCTCGATAGGACGCCGAAGGACTATCGAAGCGTGCGATATCTGTAGTGTTTTTGAGGCAAAAGCACGGTTGGATTTGAGTGATTGAATAGTGGAGTTGAAAGACGAAATTGGAAAAAAGTTGAAAAAAATAAAGAGGCCAAACATAATATTTTCTATTTTTGGCGGTTTTTAAGAGGAGATTGTCGCCCGAAATGACAGCTTCTCGATGAGTTCAGATAAAAGAAATAAAATAGTAATCATATCATTGTCAATAAGATGAAAAAACTATTGTTCGTGTTTTCCGTGACGCTGCTGCTTGCAGCCTGCGGCAATTCAAATCAAGGCGAATTGGTTGGCGTGCGAAAGTCCAACAAGACTTTCAATCAGCCTGACCCCTACGGGATGGTGTTTGTCCCGCAAGGTAATTATACCATGGGCGTTGGTGGTGAAGACATTACCGCATCCTACCTCAATGAGCCGAAGACGGTGTCAGTCTCCGCTTTTTTCATGGATGAGACCGAAATCACCAACAACGAGTATCGCCAATTTGTTTATTGGGTCAGAGACTCCATCGCAAGAAGAATACTTGCTGATAACTTCCCTGACAGATACGCCATCACCGAGAGCAAGACTGGTGAGGTGTATGACCCGCCGAGGCTGAATTGGAAGGAAAAGATCGATTGGAACAGCAAGGAACAAGATGTCCGCGAGGCGCTTGAGCCTATGTATCTTCCTGAGCATGAGAGATATTTCCGCAGAAAGGAAATCGATACCAGAAAGTTGTATTATTCCTACTATTGGTTCGATATGGTAGCTGCCGCCAGAAAGGACTTTGCTGACGACAAGCTCGTCGAGAATGACTATTCGCTGGGTGAAGCCGATGCTGGTATCAACGTCGACCGCAAGGGCGCCTGGTCGAACCGTAGACAGGGCTATAGCGACCGTTCGGTCTATGCCCGTGCCGAGGTCATCAATGTCTATCCCGATACGCTTTGCTGGATTCACGACTATGCCTATTCATTCAACGACCCGATGACCGAGAAGTATTTCTGGCATCCGGCTTACGACAACTACCCGGTGGTGGGTGTCACATGGCAACAAGCCCGTGCTTTCTGCGTGTGGCGCACCGAGCTGCTCAACGCTTACCTTCGTACCAAGAAGGATGTTGACATGTCGGAGTTCCGTCTGCCTACCGAGGCTGAATGGGAATGGGCTGCCCGTGGTGGCAAGATGTTGAACCCCTATCCGTGGGGCGGTCCTAACGCCAGCAATGCCAAGGGTTGCTTCATGGCTAACTTCAAGCCCAGAAGAGGTAACTACCTCGCCGACGGCGGTCTGCGTACCCTCGTGGTGGGCTGCTATCCTCCCAATGGCTGGGGCCTCTACGATATGGCTGGCAATGTGTCGGAATGGACCAACAGCGCCTATGACCCCAATTCGTACAACTTCACTTGGGACATGAACCCCAACTACACCTACAACGCCAAGGCCGACGATCCGGCTGTCATGAAGCGTAAGGTCATCCGTGGCGGTTCATGGAAGGACGTGGCTTACTATCTGCAAGTCACCACCCGCGACTACCAATACCAGGATTCAGCCAACTGCTTCACCGGTTTCCGCTGCATCCAGCCTTACCTGGGTCGTAACAAGGGCGACAACCCGAGAATGTCGAGAGTTTACAGATAAGAATAAAATAAACATAAGTATAACATTTAATTGCAATTAAAACTATGGCAAAAAAACAAGAAAACCTCACAGGATTCAAAAAATTCCAAGCCTTCACTCAATCGAAGAAGTATAAATCATTCATGGGTGCCGTTTATGGCATTGGTGCCGCTATCGTTATGGTTGGTGCTTACTTTAAGTTGACCCACATCCAAGGTGCTGACTTGATGCTGGCTCTCGGTCTGGGTGTCGAAGCTTTGATTTTCTTCTTGTCCGCTTTTGAGCCCCAACATCTTGACTATGCTTGGGACAATGTCTTTGTTGAATTGGATGAGGACTGGGACGGTGTGCAGAAGACCCAGTTTGCCACTTCAGGTGCTGGTCGCCCCGCTGCTGCCACCGATATGGAAGAGGCTATGCTCAGCAAGATGTTCGAAAAGATGAATGTCAGTGAGGAAACTTTCAATAAGATTGGTAAGGGTCTCGACAAGTTGGCCCAAAACGCTGGTCAGATGGCCGACATCTCGAACGCCATGGCTGCCACTACCAATTATGCCAATGCTATGGACCGCGCCACGAAGTCTATCTCCGACTTCTCGAACGCCTATGTCCAAACCAACCAGAAGCTTTCTGACTCCTTGGGCAAGCTCGACTTCAGCGCTCTCGATGCCAACACCATCAAGAAGGTGGCCAGCAGCATGCAGTCGCTCAACTCCATCTATGAGCTTCAACTGCAGGGTGCCGAACAGACTTCGGCTGCCAGCAAGGCCTTGACTGAGACAATGAACAAGTATATGGATAACCTCAACGCTTCATCGAAGAACGCCGGCGTCCTCAACGACCAACTGACGCAACTGTCAGCCCGCTTGACCGCCCTCAACAATGTCTACGGTGGAATGTTGTCAGCAATGAACATCAAGGCATAATTCTACTCAAACCTGATTGTTTAACATAAAAAAGGAGTAAGATTATGTCAGGCGCAAAAGAAACCCCAAGACAGAAGATGATCGGTATGATGTACCTGGTCTACACTGCCTTGTTAGCCATGAACGTTTCGAAGGACATCTTGGATGCCTTCGACACCGTCAACAACGGTGTTCAAACTACGAATATTACCCTAGCGCAACAGATCGACCAGAAGTACACCGCTTTTGAGGAGCAGTACTCAAAGGAGCCCGAGAAAGCCGGCCCGTTCTGGGAACAGGCTCAAGCTTTGCGCGAGGAAGCCAATTCACTGATTGACTACGTGGAAGCCCTGAAATGGGACCTCGTGAAGAAAGTCGAATGCAGCAAGGCTGAAACCCCTGTCGAAGCTGCACAGATGGCTCTTGATAACGGTCTTCTGAGGAATGCCGACACCTTGAGAAACGGTCGTAAGATGTATGACATCAACACCTCCAAGGTGAAATCGAGAGACAACTACAACCAACCCACGGCCTATATGATGGGTAACCCCGAAGGTCCGGGCAACGGTGGCAAAGCCTACGATCTGTCCGAAAGGATTCGCCGCTTCCGTGGCGAGGTCGTCAAAGCCGTCGGTCCTTCTCATATCCATGAAATCGGATTGATTACCGATAGTATCTATGGTACTAAGGAATATGTCATGGAGCAAGCCAAAGTGTCGGAAGACAAGCTGAAGAGACTCCCCTTGGAAGGCGAATACTATGGTGCCAAGTACAATTACGATGAGAATTCTGCCGATCCCGTGCAGAACAGCTGGGAGTACAACAACTTCCACCACACCGTCCTTGTGGCTGACGTCACCCTGCTGAACAAGATCATCTCTGAGGCCCAGACAGCCGAGCTGAATGCCGTCACCCAACTGATGACGAACATCCACGCTTCCGACTTTACCTTCGATGAGATCGGTGCCAAGGTGTTTGCTGAGAGCGGATACCTCCTCTCTGGTCAGACCTATAAGGCACAAGCCATGGTGACCGCTTGGCAGAATGCCAAGACGACCGCTACGGTTAGCCTTGATGGCGGCCCGATGAAGGAATACACCAGCGATGGTCAAGGTTTGATCAACCTCGAATTCAACTGCGGTGTTGGTAGCCACAGATATAACGGTGTCATCCAGATGTTGGATCCCAAGACGGGCGAGTTGAAGGACTACACCTTCGAGAACTCCTTCGTCGTCGCTCCCCCCGCGGTGAGTGTGTCGGCCACCAAGATGAACGTGGTGTATCGTGGTATTAACAACCCGATTGCCGTCGGCGGTGGTGTCGGTGGCGAAATCAACGCCTCTGCTAGCAGCGGTTCGTTGACCAGAACGGGCAACGGTACCTATAACCTGCTCCCGGGTGCTGCCGACGAAGTGACCATCAGCGTGACTTCGGGTGGTTCCAGCCTTGGTAGCATGAAGTTCCGCGTGAAAGACCTGCCCAAGCCCACGGCTCTCATCCGTAACGTGGTCAACGGCCAGGTGTCGAAGAGCGCTCTGCAAGCCGCCGGTCGTGTGGAAGCTGAGATGAAGGACTTCGACTTCGACGGTGTCCACTATGACGTGGTTGGTTACACCTTCCGTTATAAGACCAAGAGCGGTACCACCAAGGAAGCCAAGGCTAACAGCGGTGGCTTTACCGACGAGATCAGAAATGCCATCAGCCAGGCCAATGTCGGCGACATGTTCGTGTTCACCGCCATCCAGGTGAGAGGTAACGACGGTAAGACTAAGACCATCGAAACGCCTATCGGTGTTGAAATCAAGTAATGAACAATCAAAATTTCAATAAAATGAAAAAGACACTTGTTTCCTTGTTGACCCTCGTGGTGCTTCTCGGCAGCCTGAGCCTCAAAGCCCAGACCACCGATGTCAAAGGCCCGAAGAACAGCATCCTCTCAGGTCAGCAACAAATCATGAACGAAAAGAGACCTTCGCCGCTTCCGATTATCGACGAATCGAGCGTCATGTGGAAGAAGACGGTGATTAGGGAAATCGACTTCCGTCAGAAGATCAATCAAGTGTTCTACTATCCGATTAATCCGACCGAGGATTGGAGAAACCTTATCACGGTCATCTACGACGGCATCAATAGCGGTGAGATTACCCCTTATCGCGTTGAGAACAATATCGATGACATGGTCACTCCTTTGACTCGCGATGATTTTGAAAAAGAAAACACGAAGATTGGCGACCCGCCGGTCATCTGGAAAGATGGCGAGGAAGTGCCGAATGAGATCGCCTTCAAGGATCGTATGCTCAACGTGACCCGTCTGCGTATCAAGGAAGACTGGTACTTCGACAAGAAATTGTCGCAGTTCCTCGTCCGCATCATCGCCCTGGGTCCCATCGTTGTCGACGATGACGGTGGCCTGTCGCAGGTGTGCTGGGTTCCTTACGAAGAGTCACGCGACGTGCTGGCTAGAGCCTTTGCCTTCAACCGCAACAACTCGGCCCAGCGCCGCACCTATGATGAAGTGCTCCAGAAGCGTATCTTCGACAGCTACATCATCAAGGAAGAAAACGTGTACGACCGTTACATCAACTCCTATGCTTTTAACATCGATGCCCTCTACGAATCAGAGCGTATCAAGAACGAAATGTTCGACTTCGAACAGAGCCTTTGGGAATATTGATGGTTCGCTAATGACAAGGAAAAAGGACGCCGATTGGCGTCCTTTTTTTATTGTAGCTATATGTTGCGTCAAACAAAAAAAGCAGCAGAGAATCTGCTGCTTTTTTGTCGGAGTGGCCCGACTCGAACGGGCGACCGCTTGCACCCCATGCAAGAATGCTAGCCAACTGCACCACACCCCGATTGTGTTTTGCGGCTGCAAAGATACGAATGTTTTTTGAATTGATGTTCACTTTCCGAAAAAAAAAGTTACCTTTGCAAGGTATAACTCTAAACTCTAAACCCTAAACTCTAAACTGAATAAAATGGAACATATTGAATGTCTGATAATTGGATCAGGTCCTGCGGGCTATACCGCAGCCATTTATACCTGCCGCGCCGACGTGAAAACTGTCGTTTATGAAGGCATGCAACCTGGGGGACAGCTCACCCAGACCACCGAAATCGAGAATTTCCCCGGCTATCCCAAGGGCATCAACGGCCCCGACATGATGGAAGACATCCGTCAGCAGGCCTTGCGCTTCGGTGCTGAAATCCGCGAAGGCGAAGTCACTGCCATCGACGTCAGCCAGCGTCCTTTTAAGGTGACGACGGAATACGACGGCGAACTCCTTGCCGATACCATCATCGTTTCTACCGGTGCTGCCGCACGTTATCTCGGCTTGCCTACCGAAGAGGAGTTCAAAGGTGGTGGTGTGTCGGCTTGTGCCACATGCGACGGCTTCTTCTATAAAGGAAAAGACGTGGCCGTCGTGGGAGGTGGCGACACGGCTTGTGAAGATGCCACCTATCTAGCTAAGCTTTGCAACAAGGTCTATCTCATCGTGCGCCGCGACGTGTTGCGCGCCTCCAAGGCCATGCAGCATCGTGTGCTCAGCACGCCCAACATCGAAGTGTTGTGGAAGCACCAGACCAAGGAACTCTTCGGCGAGCAACAAGGCTTCATGAAAAAGCTGAAGGGCGCCGTGCTCTATCACAGCGACACCAAGGAAGAACGTACCATCTATGTGGACGGTTTCTTTGAGGCTATCGGCCATACGCCCAACACCGAGCCTTTCAAAGGCATCCTCGACATGGACGAGGAAGGCTATATCATCACCAAGCCGAAGTCGACGGCCACCAACGTGGAGGGCATCTTCGCTTGCGGCGACTGTCAGGACCGCATCTACCGTCAGGCCATCGTAGCCGCTGGTACGGGTGCCATGGCCGGCATCGAAGTGGAGAGATTCTTGGCAGAACACAAATGATTCTCCAGACAGAAATAAAGATTCAACCTTTGGAGCAAACCATCCGTTATGGCGATGGTTTGCTTTACATAGGTTCTTGCTTCGCCGAGGAGGTGGGCGCCCTTTGTCGTGGCTTGGGCTTCGATGCCATGGTGAATCCCTTCGGCGTGCTCTACAACCCCGCCAGCATAGCCCAGTCGGTGGAGCGACTTGATATGGGCCAAACCTTTGAACATGAAGATGTCATCGTGGTGGGCGAGGGCCAGTATTGCACTTTCAGCCACAATACGGCCTTTTGGAGCGATTCAGAGACGGCGTTGTTGGAACGGGCCAACCGGAGCCTTGCAGAGGCTCATGCGCATTTTATGGCGTCGAAATGGGTCGTTATCAGTTTGGGCACTTCGTGGGTGTTCAAGAATAAGGTGAGTGGCAAGGTGGTTTCCAACTGCCACAAGTTGCCTGCCAACCAGTTCGAAAGACAGTTTCTGCCGGTGGAGCAGTCAAGTCAATATCTTTCCGAAATCATTCAACGGCATCCCGAAAAACAGTTTGTCTTCACCGTTTCTCCGTTGCGTCATCTGAAAGATGGCCTTCACGAGAACCAGCTGAGCAAGGCAGCGTTGCTCCTTGCTGTTGACAAGGTGTGCATGGCCTATGACAACGCACATTATTTCCCCGCCTACGAAATCCTGTTGGATGAGTTGCGCGACTACCGTTTTTATAAGGAAGACATGGTGCATCCCACCGAGCAGGCTGTGCGTTACATATGGGAGCGATTCGCTGACTTTGCCATTGATCCCAAAGAAAGGCCTGCCATGAAAGCCGCTGCCGAATTGAAACAGATGTTGCAACATAGGCCACTGTTTCCCGAGAGTGAGGCTTTCCGAAAGTTTGAAGAGTTAAAAGAAAAGAAAATCAAAACGTTGCAAAACGATTTTCCGAAAGTTTGCATTAATAATTTGAGCGAATAAAGGTTATATTCCCAAATTATTCGTACTTTTGCCGCCCATTTCGCGACGAAATGGATTTTTTATCACTAATACATAATTATAAATGACTGACAACGAAAGATCTGGCAAGCGTCCGCGCACCAGAAAACCTGCTGAAGAAGAATTCCAGCAGAGGAGGTCCTTCAAATTCTATCACCGTGACGGTGACGAGGAAGGACGTGAAGAGAGAAGCTTTGGCGATAAGCCGAGAGGTGAACGCCGATTTGATGACAACCGTGGCGACCGCAGGTTCGGCGACCGTAAGTTTGGTGACCGTCCCCGCCGCCGCTTCGATGACGAAGAACGTGGCGAAGGCCGTCGCGACGACCGCCCGCGCCGCAGATTTGATGATGACGACCGTCCGCGTCGTCGTTTCGATGACGACAAGCCGCGTGAACGTCGTTTCCACGATGACGAGCGTCCTCGCCGTCGCTTTGACGATGCAGAGAGACCCCGCCGTCGTTTTGATGATGACAAGCCGCGTGAACGTCGTTTCGACGACCGTCCGCGCCGCAGATTTGATGATGAAGAGCGCCCACGCCGTCGCTTCGACGACGACAAGCCGCGTGAGCGTCGTTTCCATGACGACGAAAGACCGCGTCGCCGTTTCGATGACGAGCGTCCACGTCGTAGATTTGATGATGAAGAAAGACCACGCCGTCGTTTCGATGACGACCGTCCGCGTGGTGGCAACCGCCGCTTTGACGACCGTACCCGTCGCCGTTTCGATGACGAAGAGGAACCCCGTCGTGGCCGTAAGGGCTATGTCCGCGAGAAAGACCCGCTGTACGACCGCCCGAAAGCCACTGGCGAAATCCGGTTAAACAAATATCTGGCCGACTGTGGAATCTGCTCACGTCGTGAAGCCGACGACCTGATCAAGGCCGGCTGCGTAATGGTGAACGACGAGGTGATCACCACGATGGGTTATAAAGTGAAGACTGACGATAAGGTGGTTTACGGAGGCCAGACCCTCAACCGCGAGAAGCTCCGTTACATCCTGCTCAACAAGCCCAAAGGCTATATCACCACTTCCGACGATCCGTATGAGCGTGACACCGTGATGGAACTGGTGAAGAACGCCTGCACTGAGCGTATCTTCCCCGTGGGCCGTCTCGACAAGCAGACCACAGGCCTGTTGCTGTTCACCAACGATGGCGACTTGGCCAAGAAGTTGACCCACCCGAGCAGCGAGGTCCCGAAGCTTTACCATGTCATCCTCGACAAGCCTTTGACCAAGAACGACATGCTGCGTATCTCCGAAGGCATCGAGTTGGATGACGGTCCCATCGCCGCCGACAGCATCGCCTACGATCAGGACGACGACAGCAAGAAGAGTGTGGGCATACAGCTCCACTCAGGCCGCAACCGCATCGTTCGCCGTATCTTCGAACACCTCGGCTACGAAGTGACCAAGCTCGACCGCGTGATGTTCGCCGGTCTCGATAAGTACAAACTCCCCCGTGGCGAGTGGCGTTTCCTCACTGACCTCGAGGTGTTGAATCTGAAGAAGATCTGAGTTTGAACGAGATCACTAAACAGTTTATCAGGGAAAACCTGAACGCCGATGTGCCGACGCTCGCCTTGAAAAAGGCGCCCGTCGGCACTGACTTTTCATTGGCCTTAAGGCAGATAGCTGCCCGTCAGCTTCTGCAAAAGAAAGTGCCGCAATGGGCAGAGAACGAGGACCTGCTCTTTCCCGCTCATCTCTCCATCGAGCAATGCTCTTCGGAGGCTAGTGCGCGCTATAAGGCTGGACTGCTCAAGGGAAATACGTTGGCTGACCTTACCGGCGGCTTGGGTGTCGACACCTATTATCTCTCACAGCATTTCCAACAAACCGACTATGTGGAGCGTCAGGCTGAGCTTTGTGACTTGGCAAAGCACAATTTCGGCGTGTTGAAAGCCGACATCAAAGTGTGGAACGAAACGGCGGAAACGTATCTGCAGACTTGCGAGCCCAAAGAATGCTTTTTCATTGACCCGGCTCGAAGGGACGAACATGGACGTAAGACCGTGTCGATCGCCGACTGCACGCCCGATGTGGGTGCATTGCAGGATATGCTGCTGCAAAAGGGCGAGCGGGTGATGATCAAATTGTCGCCGATGCTCGATATCAGCAAGGCTCTGGACGAACTACGCCATGTGAAAGAGGTGCATGTGGTGGCCGTCGCCAACGAATGTAAGGAGTTGGATGTCATTTTGGAACGGGATTTTGAAGGTGATCCCCGCTTTGTCTGTGTCAATTTGCAGACCCGCCAGCCTGAGTTGTGTTTTACCCGGGCAGAGGAAGGCAACTGCACGACCCGACTCGCCGATGGCGTGATGAAATACCTCTACGAACCCAATCCAGCGGTGATGAAGGCCGGCTGCTTCAAGGTGTTGACCGAACGCTATGATGTCTACAAGTTGCACAAAAACAGCAATCTTTACACTTCCGAACAACACATCGTTGATTTTCCTGGCCGTATCTTCGAAGTAGAAGGTTGGGCACCCTATAACAAGAAGGTGAAGCCGTCGTTATTACCCGACGTTGACAAAGCCAGTATTGCCGTCCGCAACTTCCCGCTAACGGTGGCTGAGTTACGAAAGGCCTTGAAGATCGGTGACGGCGATGCCATCTATTTGTTTGCGACCATCTTGAAAGGGGAGGAGAAGGTCATCATCCGCACAAAAAAAACCGCCTCTGACGAAGCGGCTTCTTTTGGGTTGTAAAATATTAAGAGATTATCTTCTGTCGGGAATGCCAAACTTGGTCCACCAGGTCTGGTCATATCTCGATTTGACGGCTTTTTTCACGGTTTGGGTCTTGCTTTTCAAGGCGTTCAAGACCGAATGGGCTTCGTCGCTCTTCTTGCGAAGCTCCTCGTGAAGCTTGTCGATTTCGGCAGAAATGGATTCCAAACGCTTGCAGTCTTCCTCCATCTTCTGCAACATGCTTTCTTCCACACCGACGTCACGACCGAGGCGTTGATTCCTCTTTACGCCGGTGATGATGAGTTTTGACTTTTCGATTTGGTCTTTAAAAATTTGGTACATAGTGCGTTGCTTTTATTCCTTTGGTTGGGCTCTTGTTTTCGAAATCGAACGCAAAGATAAGAAAAATAATTCTTATGGTTTACTGAAAAAACTTGTATTTTTGCACCTCTAATTCAGTACAAAATGTACGCATTGTATAAAAAAGAAATAAGCAACTTTCTCAGTTCGCTGATGGGCATCATGGTAATCGTGGTGTTTCTGCTGATTACGGGCCTGTTTCTTTGGGTGTTCCAAAGCGATTTCAATGTATTGGATTCCGTTTATGCCAGTTTGGACGGCCTTTTCGTCCTCGCACCTTGGGTTTTTCTCTTCCTTGTGCCTGCGGTCACGATGCGTAGCTTCGCCGAAGAGAACCGCACGGGCACCATTGAGATGCTGGTCACCAAGCCCTTGTCGGACTGGCAGATCATCTGGGCGAAGTTTTTGGCCGGTGTGACCCTGGTCCTGCTGGCCTTGATTCCCACTTTTGTATATTTCTTCTCGGTCTATCATCTGGGCCTGCCCAAAGGCAACCTCGACAGCGGTGGCATCTGGGGGTCCTATATTGGCCTTTTCCTTCTCAGCGCGAGTTTTGTGAGCATAGGCGTGTTCTGCAGCTCACTCACCAACAACCAGATTCTAGCCTTCATCATCTCGGTCTTCCTCTGCGGATTCCTACTGATTGGCTTTGAGTTCATCTACTCGCTCTCTTTGTTTGGCCGCGTCGACCTGTTCATCCAGCAACTGGGCATGAACGCGCATTACGGTTCGCTGAGCCGTGGTGTCATCGACACGCGCGATGTGTTGTATTTCCTGAGTGTGATTGCACTGTTTCTCAGTGCTACGAAATTGGTTCTGTCGAGCCGCAAATGGTAAGGAGGTAGACGATGGAGAACAAACGCAAGAATTTGAAGAAGAACCAAATCGTCGCCTTCCTGGTGACGGTGGCTATAGTGATCTTGGTCAACATCATCGGTGCCTATGTCTTTACCCGCTTCGACTTGACGAGCGAGAAAAGGTATACGTTGTCGCCCACAACGAAGGAAATCCTTAACGACCTCGACGACTACGTTTATTTCAAGGTGTATCTCGAAGGTGACTTTCCTGCAGGCTTCAAGAAACTGCGCCGTGAGACCAAAGAGATGCTTGATGAGTTCAGAGCCTATTCCAAGTTCATTGACTACGAGTTTATCAACCCATCGGAGAGCGCCGATGCCTCTGAACGCAACGAGACCTACAAACAACTTTATCAGGCGGGATTGAACCCCACTGACATGGTGGTCAAAAACCGCGACGGCTCCTCAAAGCAGATGGTGATCTGGCCTGGGGCGCTTGTGAGTTACCGCAACACCACCGAAATTGCCATCGATTTGTTGGAGAACCAGATAGGCCAGTCGTCGGAGCAAGCCTTGAATGCCTCGATGCAAAACCTCGAGTTCCGCCTTATCGACGCAGTGAAGAAGGTGACCCGACTGCAAAAGCCCAACATCGCCTTCATTGAAGGCCATGGTGAACTCAACGAACAGGAGGTCCATGACATTGCCCAGACCCTTGCACAGAATTATAATGTGGTCCGTCTGGAGATCGACGGCAAAATCGATGCCTTGATGCACCGCACCCAAGACGAGGAACGCGAGGTGAAGGCCTTCCCCTCGTATGATGCCATCATCATTGCCAAGCCGACACAGCCTTTCGACGAGCGCGACAAGTTCCTCATCGACCAGTACATCATGCACGGCGGCAAGGTGCTGTGGATGGTTGAGCCGGTGTATGCCACCATGGACAGCCTGCAAAGCCAGGAGTCAACCATCGGCATAGAACAGGACCTCAACCTCGACGATATGCTGTTCAAATATGGCGTGCGTCTTAACCGCGACTTGCTTTTGGACTTGACTTGCGCCTCCTTGCCTATCCGCACGGGTCAGGTGGCGGGCCAGGCACAACTGGAGTTCTTCCGCTGGTATTATTTCCCCTTGCTGCAAGCCGCCTCCGAGCATCCTATGGTGCGCAACATGAATTCCATCAAGTCCGATTTTGTCAGCTCGATGGATGCTACCACTATGGCCATGGGCATCGAGCAGATTCCCTTGCTGAAGACCTCAAGCTATACCAAGATTTCGGGTACGCCGGTCTTCATCACCTTGGCCATGCTTCGTCAAGCCCCTGACAAGCGCATGTTCGCCTCGAAAGGCAAGAACGTAGCCTATCTTTTGAAGGGCACCTTCCCCTCGCTTTATGCCAACCGTATCCCGCAGGAAATTGCTGAGGACAATGGGACCAACTTCATGGAAGAGAGTGTTCCCACCGCCATGATTGTGGTGAGTGACGGCGACATCATCCGTAACCAAATCGACATCAAGACGCGCAAACCCTTGCCGCTGGGCTTCGACCAATTCACGCAAAACACCTATGCCAACAAGGAATTCATCGAGAATGCCATCGGCTATCTTGTGGAAGGAGAAGGTATGATCGACATCCGCTCACGCGAACTGAAAGTACGCCTTTTGGATACTGCAAAGATTGACCAGGAACGCACCAAATGGCAGGTCATCAATACTTTGGTGCCCATCGCTTTGATCATCGCCTTGGGCTTCGTCATGGCTTTCATCAGAAAGAAGAAATACAGCAAAAAATAATTCGTCATGAAGAAAAACAATAGAATCACCATCATCATTGCTGCACTGCTGGTCGTCATCGCCGGCCTATTGATTTGGAACAACCGCTACCTCTCCACCATTCAAGGCGAGTCGTCGGACTTCCAGGTCTGGGACACGGCTTCCATCACCAAGGTTTATCTGGCCGACCGTAAGAACCAAGAGTCGTTGCTGGAGCGTCAGGAGCAAGGCTGGACCCTCAACGGAGACTATAAGGCCCATTCCAAGCAGGTGCAGAATCTGCTGACCACCTTGTACAAGATTCGCGTCAAGATGCCCGTCTCTGTGGCGAGTCACGACAATATCGTCAAGCAGTTGGCTTCGCAGAGCACCAAGGTGGAGGTGTATCAGATTGTGCCAAGCATCAACCTCTTCGATAAGATCAAGCTTTTCTATCGCGAGAAACGTACAAAGGTGTTCTATGTGGGCGATGCCACCATGGACAGCAGCGGAACCTTCATGCTGAAGGAGGGCGCCGACAAGGCTTATATCGTCTATATCCCCAGCTTCCGCGGTTTTATCACCACGCGTTTCACCGCCAACCCCGATGACTGGCGCGACCATACCATCTTCCATGAGAACATGGCCGACATTCAATCAGTCGAGATTGATTTCAACGAAGACCCCGAAGGCAGTTTCCGCATCGACAACATCGGGAAGCATCAGTATAAGCTGACGCGTTTGAGTGATAACCAGGAACTTCCCTACGACACGCTGAAGGTCATCAACCTCATGTCGTCGTTCAACGACCTTCGTTTTGAGGCCTTGTTCACCAACTCGATGGAGCAGGAACGTATCGACTCTATTACGGGCTCACCCTTTGTCCATTATGTTGTGGTGACCGATAAGGACGGCAACAAACAGGACATGAAGACCTTCAAGAAGTTGGTTTTGAACGGCGTGACCGACATGGGCGGAGAGCTTGGCGACGTGGACCGCGACCGTATGTATGCCCTCATCGAAGGCGGCAAGGACTTCGTGCTTATCCAGAACTATGTCTTCGACAAGGTGCTGCACGACGTTCGTTACTTCGAAGCCGGTCATCCCATCCAAGGCGACATGGGATACTTTGAAGAGATCAAATAAGGCTTATTTCTTTTTCAGCAGCCCCACCATCTTAAAACTCACATCGGCGAAGATGATTTGGGCGTTGCCGTTGCGCTCGATTTGGCGGATGGCTTCCTCGAAGAGTTCGGCGATTTGTGCCAGATTGGCAGGATTGACAAAAGGCGCAAACTTTGAGTTGAACCCTTTCTCATCCTCGGGAAGCATGACGATTTCTGCCAAATTATTGTTGAAAAGCAGCGAATTGCGGACGATGCGTAGGCCGTAATCCAACAGCTCCTTTTGTTTTTCACGACCGATGCCTTTAACATTGCCTGAGAAGTCGATTATCTCGGAATAAGCCGCACGGAAGCAAAGGCGCATCCATTGTTGGAAAGTGGTGAAGAAGAACTTGCGATCCTCCGACTCCTGCACTGAGTGACAGGCGTTGAGCCAGTTGCCTTCCGAAATCATGGCCGCGTCGTGGGCTTGACCAGGCTGGCATTGCAGCCGCTCCCTAAGGGCTTTCTCGACCTCGCTGGTTTCGATGGCCGGCACTTTGACGAGTGTCGTCCTCGACTTGATGGTGGCCAAGAGCTCCTCTGCATCTTCCGCAATGAGCAGGAAAACGGTCTTCTCAGGTGGTTCCTCAAGGAGTTTCAGCAGTTTGTTGGCCGTGTCGACGCGCATCTTCTCCGCCATCCAGATGATGGCGATCTTGTATTCGCCCTCGTAGGACTTCATGCTCAGTTTGCGCAATAACGAAGCCGCATCACGCACCGACATATAGCCTTGCTTATTCTCCACGTCAAGGAAAGTGTACCAACTTGAAGTGTCTACATATCCTTCATTTTGAATGACATACTCACGCCATTCCTCCATAAAAAGATCTGACTCAGGATTGCTCTTGATCTTTTTTGTTGTGGCCGTAGGCACCACAAAATGCAGGTCGGGGTGCACCAGTTTCTGCATCTTCTGACAGGTGGGACACACGCCGCAGCTGTCAGTCTCGGTACGGTTCGGGCAGAGGATATATTGCGCGTAGGCCAAGGCCAAAGGCAGCTTGCCGCTTCCGGCAGGCCCCAAAAAGAGTTGGGCGTGAGAGACATGGTTTTCCCTCACACTCTGGATAAGCCTTTGTTTGACGGCAGATTGGCCGATGACGTCTTTGAATTGCATCAGTTCTTTTTAGAGGGACAAAAATACAAAATAATTATGAAGTCAGTTCCGATTCCACCTGTTTTTGCTTTGAAGTCAGCCTATAGCTCAATATGGTGCAATACAATGAAATGGTTAACAGGGGTATATGCATTATACCTACATAAACCGAATGAGGATTGAGGAAGTTGAACATGTTGTAGATCCCCATGATGGTGCCAATGATTGCGGTAATCCTATAGGTTACGATGTTAATCTTAGGTAGGTTTAAGGTCAGTATGGTTAGAAATGCTGGTGTTGTCAAGCAAAAGGCTGTAACAGAGCTCTTATAGAAAAAATGCAATGGGTTCCAATCAAAGGTGCCTTGGCTGGTAAACGGACACAGATAGGCAAACAAAGCCAAGACAATCATCCATGCGTGTTCCCAATGTAAGTTACTGAAATCGTAATTGTTTTCCGGCTTTAGGGTCTCTCGAATCCAAACGTAGGCCACGAACAGGAACATCACCAAATTGACGGTGACAATACTGAATCCGTAACGCTCCGTGACGGCCAAGTTTTGAATGAAAGCGAAGGCTAAATAGGAAAGGGCGACATACCCGTTGAATAACGTCCTGACTTTGTTCTTGAACACAAAAAGCAGGACGAACATCAAAAGCGATAGGGATTGGAAAAGGATGTTGAGCCCGCCCAAATGTCCTTGTGGTGCATGGGAAAGTGTTGTATAAACCATCTGTTGGATGTTCTTCGGGTCAAAATTACGGCTGACAATGGGCAACAAAACAGATTGCGCCGTCAGCAGAATGACGAAAAACCACCATTTGGTTGAGGCTTTTTCAAGTTTTTCCATTTGAGCAATATTTTGAAGGCGCAAAACTACAAAAATCTGTGTATTGTTTCCATTTCACCTGTAAAACGATTGCCAAGATTCAGTTGGCGTTGAGGGAGAAGATTGTGGAGGTGGTGAAGTGAATGTATAAATAAGAAATACAATGTATTATCGGATTACAAATCCTTTTATTCAGAAACCAGCGGATTGCAAATCCGCTGGAACTGGGTACACTGGTTGAAACACTACCTCATAGTTCAAACACAATGCTCCATTCTTTACACAGCTTTTCTAAAGTCCAAGAAGCATTGAGTCCACTTGTTTCTGGCAAACGAAACACTTTGATGGATTGTCCGAACTGATTCTGTAGTTTTTCTCCAAACTCTTTGTATTTTCCATAACCATTTATGGCTATCTTTGTTATAGTCGGATTTTTTCTAACAAAACAAACAATATCGTTTGGAATTCCTTCTAGGATACCTTTATCCGTGCCATTAGTTCGCTCAACAAACTGATAATAATCCCAAAGTACGACATGCAAATGTTCTAATAACAACTTTTTCTCGGTGTAATTTGTAGGCATTTTTTGTGTTGCTAATTTTGCCAACATCTTCCACATCCGATTGCTATTATCATAATAATACTCATTGGCACTAATAGAATTCTTCCCTGGTATTGTTCCCAAAATCAATACTCGAGGCTCATGACACATTAGTGGAGGAAAGCCTTCTACAATAGTTGAATCATTCTTTTTCATGTCAGTTTAATACTAATGAAGATAAGACAGATTAGTATAATTCCTCAGCCCCACCATAGTAATCGTAGACATCTTGGTAATCCAAGTCTAATTGTTCTAAGATTTCCTCTGATGACAGGTTGGTATTTATCTTGTGATCACCAGGTAAAGTTAAGACTACTCCATTGTTTCCATCATAGCTATTTACCCTTGGCATAATAGATTCTCCTTTTTTAGGGATTCTTTCCGGGTGAGCTAAAATGGTATCATCTGGATATTCATACCTTGGATAATTATGCACCTTCTCCACTTTTGGAGCTGAATGTCTTTCATCTAAATAATCCACAAGCAACGCTAACGGAATAATCCAGATAGGACTTGTTACAAGCATTATTAATAAGGCATTATTACCCCTATTTTTGTTTGTTTTCATAAAAGTCCTTTTCTCTCTAATCATACGATTGCAAAAATACAAAAGTTTTGGAAATTGGTAATTGTACACCACCAAAACCATTGAAATTCGTTTTTATCAGATTTGTTTCCAAGGGTATCAATCGTTTTCGTACCTTTGCAGCCAAAATAACGCATCACATCATGTTAAGCGAACAGGAACAAATCAGAAGAAATTCGTTGGCCGAACTCTACAAGCTCGGCATCAACCCGTATCCGCAGGCCGCGTTCCCCGTGAGCGTGTTCACCACGGACATCCTCAACCAATTTGACGACAACAACCCCGACCAATTCCAAGAGGTCACCCTCGCGGGCCGCATCATGAGCCGCCGCATCATGGGCGCCGCCTCGTTCTGCGAACTGCAGGACTCGAAAGGCCGCATCCAGCTGTATATCAAGCGCGACGAGATCTGCCCCGAGGAGGACAAGACCCTATATAACACGGTGTTCAAACGCCTTTTGGACATCGGTGACTTCATCGGCGTAAAAGGCTTCGCCTTCCGCACGCAGATGGGCGAAATCTCGGTGCACGTCAAGGAACTGACGGTGCTGAGCAAGTCGCTGAGGCCGCTGCCCATCGTCAAGGAGAAGGACGGCGTGAAATACGACGAATTCAACGATCCCGAACTGCGCTACCGTATGCGTTATGTCGACCTCGTGGTGAACGACAAGGTGAAGGACATCTTCATCACCCGCACCCGCATCATTGACAGCATCCGTCGTTTCTTCAACGAGAGCGGTTATCTCGAGGTGGAGACGCCTGTGCTGCAAGCCATCCCCGGCGGTGCCACGGCGCGTCCCTTCATCACACACCACAATGCCTTGGACATCCCGATGTACCTCCGCATTGCCGATGAGCTTTACCTGAAGCGCCTCATCGTGGGCGGCTTCGAGGGCGTGTACGAGTTCTCGCGCAACTTCCGCAACGAGGGCATGGACCGCACCCACAACCCCGAGTTCACGGGTCTTGAGATCTATGTAGCCTATAAGGACTACCTTTGGATGATGGACTACACCGAAGAGATGATCCACCGCTGCGTGATGGATGTTTTAGGCAAGGAAACCGTGAAGGTGGGCGACAACGAAATCAACTTCAAGCGCCCCTTCAAACGCATCACCATGATCGACTCCATCAAGGAGAAGACGGGTATCGACATCACCGGCATGGACGAAGCCCAACTGCGTGAGGTGTGCAAGCAACTCGGCATCGAGGTGGACGAAACGATGGGCAAGGGCAAACTGATTGACGAAATCTTCGGCGAGAAGTGCGAAGGCACCTACATCCAGCCGACCTTCATCACCGACTATCCCGTGGAGATGTCGCCGCTCTGCAAGCGTCACCGCGACAACCCCGAACTGACCGAGCGCTTCGAGCTGATGGTCAACGGTAAGGAATTGGCCAACGCCTACACCGAGCTGAACGACCCCATCGACCAGCGTGCACGCTTCGAGGAGCAGATGAAACTCAGCGAGCGTGGCGACGACGAGGCCATGTTCATCGACCAGGACTTCCTGCGCGCTTTGGAATATGGTATGCCCCCGACTTCAGGCATGGGCATCGGCATCGACCGTTTCGTGATGTTGCTGACGGGTCAGACCACCATCCAAGAGGTGCTGCTGTTCCCGATGATGCGTCCCGAGAAGGTCGTGAAGAACGCCACCAAGGAAGACTTCATGGCCTTGGGTATGGCCGAGACTTGGGCGACCCTGTTGCTCACCAACGGCTACAACACCATCGATCAGCTGAAGGCCGAGAAGCCGTCCGCCCTGCGCGAGAAGCTCAACGGCTTGCGCAAGAAGAACAAAATCGACATCCCAGCCTTGCAGCTGGAGGACGTCGAAGCCTGGATGCAGGCCTAAACAAAAAACGCGAGGTGTTGAGCCTCGCGTTTTTTGTTTCTTTATTTCACTCTCAATCGTTGACCGATTTGTAAGGTCTTGTTCTGTCGGATACCGTTCAGTTTGCAGATCTTGGCGATGGTAGTGCCGTGCTTTTTGGCAATCTTGCTTAAGGTATCACCTTTGCGAACCTTGTAATATACGGCTTTGCTCTTGGCTTTCGATTTGTCGATGGGCGCTTTTCTTGAGGCGTTCAGCGACTGTTGGTCGGTCTGCCCGTAGTGCGAGTTGATGTTGAAATAGTGTTTCTTCAGCACGAACACCTCATCGCGGAGCTTGCCGTTGTAGAAGTCGAAGATTCGCTCAGGGTCGAACGACTGGCCCATGTAACGGGTCTCAAAGTGGAGGTGAGGCCCAGTGGAGCGTCCGGTGGAGCCACCGTAACCGATGAGTTCACCCGCCTTCACCACGTCGCCGCTTTTCACGATGTACTTCGAGAGGTGACCGTAATAGGTCTCCAAGCCGTTCACGTGGCGGATGACCAACACGTTGCCATAACCACCTGTCATGCGGGATGGCAATGCGACACGCACAACGCCGTCAAAAGCGGCATAAATGGCATCGCCGGTGTCCAATCCGATGTCAATACCCTTGTGGGCACGACGCCATCTGTATTTGAACTGAGAGGTGATTGGACCGGGGTGGGGGATGCAATAGCCGTGAAGGGAGTCGACCAGTCGTATCTCCACCTCTTCAGGGAGGTCCTTCAAAGCGATGTCACGATAAGTGTGGATGATATCCGTTTCCCAGTGGTCGTCATTTAACTCATCAGGGATTTCAGGCTTGTCGATGTTATAAAATACCCAGGTGCTGTTGTCGAAAAGCACTACCTTGCGATAACGATCGTCAGTGTCGATGGTGTCGACCGGGACGGGAATGTCTTCAGAAAACTCTTCTTCCTCTTCTTCCTCTTCTTCGTCGGCATTGGCATTGGTTAGGGTGTCGCTGTCGTTTTGGGGTTGAGCATATATATATACGGTGTCGTGGACGACAAAATGGTTTCTAAGACGCTTGAAAAAGCCGTTGTTGTCTTGTGAAAAAGCAACGGATGAAAACAAAAGACAAATAATAATGACAAATAGTTTTTTCATAGTAAAAGGGTGGTTTTTTGAAAAAATAAGGGTGCAAAGGTACAAAAATTCCCTGATTTGGCAATATGATTTGGGTTGAAAACGGAACAACAATCAAAATATTGCCATTTTGTCAGTTTTTTTCATTTGGCATAAAGATTGACAAATAGCGGGTCGTTGCAATGTGCAATCGAAGTAAAGACAACAAACAAATAACAAATAAAAAATAGGAGAACAAAGAAATGTCAAAGATCATTGGTATCGATTTAGGTACAACCAACTCATGTGTGGCCGTTATGGAAGGCAACGAGCCGGTCGTCATCGCCAACAGCGAAGGCCACCGCACCACCCCTTCCGTGGTCGCCATCACCGACAGCGGCGAGCGTAAGGTCGGCGAGCCTGCCAAACGTCAGGCCATCACCAACCCGCTGCGTACCGTCTATTCCATCAAGCGTTTCATGGGCGAGACCTACGACAAGGTCGGAGCTGAGATGCGCCGTGTGCCTTACAAGGTCGTTCAAGGCCCCAACAACACACCTCGTATCGACATTGACGGCAAGCAATACACCCCGCAGGAAATCTCTGCCATGGTGCTGCAAAAGATGAAGAAGACCGCTGAAGACTTCCTCGGCCAGACCGTCACGGAAGCTGTCATCACCGTTCCGGCTTACTTCAACGACGCTCAGCGTCAGGCCACCAAGGAAGCTGGCGAAATCGCCGGCCTGAAAGTGCGCCGTATCATCAACGAGCCTACGGCTGCCGCTTTAGCCTATGGCTTGGACAAGAAAAAGAACGATGTGAAAGTTGCTGTGTACGACCTCGGCGGCGGCACCTTCGATATCTCCATCCTGGAATTGGGCGATGGCGTGTTCGAGGTGAAGTCCACCAACGGTAACACCCACCTCGGCGGCGACGACTTCGACGAGGTCATCATCAACTGGCTGGCAGAGGAGTTCCAGAAGGACAACGGCATCGACCTGCGTAAGGACCCGATGGCCCTGCAACGTCTGAAGGAAGCTGCCGAAAAGGCCAAGATCGAGTTGAGCTCATCGAGCGAGACGGAGATCAACCTGCCTTACATCATGCCTGTCAACGGTATTCCGCAGCACTTGGTCCGCACCTTGAGCCGTTCGAAGTTCGAGCAGCTGGCCGACAAGCTGATCCACGACACCATCGAGCCTTGCCGTCGCGCCCTGCAAGATGCTGGCTTGACCGTCAATGACATCGACGATGTCATCCTGGTCGGTGGTTCGACCCGTATCCCTGCCATCCAGAACATCGTCCGCGATTTCTTCAAGAAGGAGCCTTCGAAGGGCGTCAACCCCGACGAAGTGGTGGCCATCGGCGCCTCCATCCAAGGCGGCGTGCTCACTGGCGAGGTGAAGGACGTGCTGCTGCTTGACGTCACCCCGTTGAGCCTCGGTATCGAGACCCTCGGCGGCGTGATGACCAAGCTGATTGAGAGCAACACCACCATCCCGACCCGTAAGTCGGAGGTCTTCTCGACCGCTGCTGATAACCAACCTTCGGTTGAAATCCACGTGCTGCAAGGTGAGCGTCCTATGGCTGCACAGAACAAGACCATCGGCCGTTTCATCCTCGACAGCATCCCGCCAGCGCCGCGTGGCGTGCCGCAGATCGAAGTCACCTTCGACATCGACTCCAACGGTATCCTGAACGTGAGCGCCAAGGACAAGGCCACGGGCAAGACCCAAAGCATCCGCATCGAGGCCTCCTCGGGCTTGACCGACGCTGAGATCGAGCGCATGAAGAACGAAGCCCAGGCCAACGCCGAAGCCGACAAGAAGGAACGTGAGCGTATCGACAAGCTGAACCAAGCCGACAGCATCATCTTCCAGACCGAGAAGCAGCTGAAGGAATACGGCGATAAGCTGCCTGCCGACAAGAAGGCTGAGATTGAGGCTGCCCTCGGCAAACTGAAGACCGCTCACCAGGCTCAAGACATCGCCGGCATCGACGCTGCCATGAACGAGATGAACGCCATGTGGCAGAAGGCCAGCGAGGAGATGTACCGCAACGCCGGTGGCGCCCAAGGCGGCCCGCAAGGCGGTTTCGACCCGAACAACATGGGCGGCGGCTTCCAAGGCGGCAACCCGAACCAAGGCCCGCAGAACAACGGCGGTGACGACACTGTCACGGACGCGGACTTTGAGGAGGTGAAGTAAAAGTTCTAATTTGCTAAAACCGAAAAGCGTGTGGCGCAATTGCTGCACGCTTTTTTTTGTTTTCAAAAATCTCCGAATTCCTGCAAGATTTTTCCGACTTTAGCGTCATGTAAGTGTAAGATGGTTCCAAAATGGATAACGAAACCTTCAAGAAACGCATTGTTCAATTGCAACCCAGCTTGCAGAAAGTGGCCGAAAGCATCCTCAATGATGCCGATCAGGCCACCGATGCTGTGCAGGACACGCTCCTCAAGATTTGGGATCATCGCAGAAGGATGAACCGTGTCGATAACTTGGAAGGCTATTGCGTTACTGCCGTAAAACGACGTTGCATCGACTTGTTGCACGAACAGCACCTTTCCGTTCCTATTGACGAGGAGGCGCTCATGTTGGCCGATACTGTGGTCGATGACAACTTTGAGGAACGCTATCAGCAGGCTCGGGCCTTGATAGACCAACTTCCCGAGCGGCAACGCGAAATCATCTTGATGAAATATGAGCAAGAGATGCCCAACTCCGAGATAGAAAAGACACTCCAAATAAGCAGCACCAACCTTTACACCATCCTGTCGCGCGCCTACAAGGCCCTTCGTGAGGCGATGGACAGGCAAAACAACAACTGTCATGAAAGAGGATAACCACATAGACCAGGAAGTGCAGGACATGCTCGATATCGTGGCCGAGCACGGCCGCATCGCGCGGCGACAGCAACAATTGAGTGCTATGATTGACCGTTCAACTGCCCTGAAGAGACGGCGCCGTTGGCTTTGGGCCATCGCTGCGGTTGTGACGCTATCGGTTGCAGTGGCTTTGAGCCTGGATTCCGACATGAACCAAGCGGAATCAATGGTGCAGACAATGGATGAACCGAATAGGGAGATGCCACAGGTGGTTGACGAACCGATGGCTTTGATTCCAGAAAATGAAATCGTGACAAGCGAAGAGCCCATCGTTGGAACACAAGATAGGGTTGAACACAAATCCAGTCCCGTAAAGCCTTCTGCTTTTGCAGCATCAGTGGAAGCAGAAAAACAGCAAGCATCATTTGACGAACCTTTTGAAAGCCAAAACATCGAATCCGTTTCTAACGAAACAAACCATACGGTGATCAAGAAAAAGACAGATAGCGTAGCACCCATCGGCAAAAGAGAAAACCCCTATCGGCCTAAAAACAAATTCACGCTTCGGGTGGGTGGCGAGATCGACCCCTATGATTTGGGTTACTTTCCTCATCCTCCAATTACATCCCATTTTGCTTTAGGGCTCACTCTTGATTATCATTTCACGGAATATTTTAGCATGGGTTTGGGCGCTGAGTGGTTTGGAGTATCTACATATAATTGTTTTTATTCATCTGGGCAAGACCGCTTACATGCCATTCCAATATTTACAGACTTGAAACTAAACGTTTGGGGCAAAAAGAATTATTCGCCATTTTTGGAGGCTCGATTGGGCTATTCAATTCCCCTCAATAAAGTAACAGAGTATTTTCCATTGAATGGGTGCGGGGTTTACGTTGATTACATTTTGTCTGGCCCATATCTGAGTCTCGGCTTAGGCTGCTCCATAAAACACTCCAATTTGAGTGCTGGCATGGTATACTCTCATGCCAGTAGCCCAGGAAAACTTAAGGAGTCTTTAGATCAATATTATTTGAATCTTCTTAACTGGGGAACGAATTTCTATATCCGATACGATTACACCTTATTGTCTTACTCCGATGAGGGGAAACACCATTTAAGGCACATTAAAAAAGGTAAGTTTAGGGATGAGTTCAAGTATAGAGATGATTTCAATAGTGATGGCATCCAATGGCAATTGAATGTGGCAGGAGGATTCAGGCCTTGGTGCTATTCGGTTGGAGCGGTTATGGAATACAAGTTCCCGAAACATTTCAGTGTTGGCATCGGGGCTGATTTCAGAGGCGTGAACTTCACTGCCCGGGAATGGGGCAGTGTCGGCTATTTTGAAAACTTGTCGGATGGACAACTGCTTTCAGTGCCAGTTTATGGGGATCTAAAAGTGCATTTTTGGGAAAACAAACTGTTCTCTCCCTTCGTGGAATACCGTTTGGGCTATTCATTTGCCTTAAACAGCCTTACGGCCACTCATTGGGAGCCTGAATTTCAGGAAAATCTATATTATGAAACGCGCCATCAGAGCGAGTATTGCTATTTTGGAATAGGCGTAACTCACAACCATTCAAGCTTAAGTCTTGGCATTCTTACTCAAAATGGACATCGTAGAGAAACAATAGGGGACCATACATGGCATAGCTGCTATAACGGAGGCAATCCTTTTGAACTTCGCTATTCCTACAAGATTGGTTCGCTGACGAAGCAGCATGGGAGTGTGAAATAAATCATCACTTATTCGCATATTACTTCTGCCGCACATCCCAGCGCCCTTGCCAAGGCAAAAACCATCCCAGCCTCTGCCTTCATGATGTCTTGGTCGCCTTGCACATATAGCCAAAATCACATATTCTTCATACACAATCCAATCTGACGGACATCATATTTTGCCAATTCCTTGCCTAGGGTAGCCACCTTGTCGATTTCTGGTAGTTTATGCCCAATTTGTCCGAAAAACCTTGAACCCTTTTTCCTATCATAAAACTTAACAATGATTTGTTGCTAATTTAATGCGCATTAACTTAATGCTGGTTACAAAAACAAAAATTGCTATCCAAACAACCGTGATTTTTCCAAACAATCCCTGTTTTTGCCCTCACAAACTGCGATAAAGAAAGTATAAAGTAGATGAATATAGCATCCCAAAATGGCTGTGTTCCGCTCCATACACCATTGTCCCCAATTGCCATCCAAAACCAATAATTCAGGAAAAAATTCCTTTAAACTAAATAATTACGACTTTTAAGCGTTAAAGATACCGTAAACTAAATCTTATATAACATGAAAAAATCAGTTTTTATCCTCGCGTTATTGAGCGTCATCACTTTGATGTCCGCCTGTAAAAAAGAACCTTCCATCACGCAAGGCGTGTATGGCACTGTAATAGAACGTTACGGCGATTGGATGCCTGGCGCAAACGCCGACCATGGCGAGAGACCCGTCGCTTGCGATGTGTACGTTTACGAGTACACCATGCTCTCTGACTTCGGCGGCGGTATTTCCGTTAATTATCCTATTGACGCAATGCCAAAACCGTTTGTGGCCAAGACCACATCAAACGCCAAAGGCTTCTACGAAATCAATCTTGCTCCTGGCACTTACTCGATATTTTTATTGTATAACGGGAAACTGACGGATGGAGGTGGACTCGATGGCTATGGTGGCATCAATCCTATTACTATCAACTCGGACGAAAAGATTGAAAGGCAACTTGTTTTGGACCACGCCGTGTATTGAAACCATCAATTGAAAAACAACGAAGCCACGCTATTTTGGCGTGGCTTCGTTGTTTATTGTGTCGTCTTCATCCGCACTGTCTCACAAACCAAGAAAACACCCTCAAACTGTCCCCATCCGTCTTGAACATGTACTCGGGATGCCATTGCACCGCACAGACGAAACGCTTGCCCACCATTTTTACCGCTTCGATGAGGCCGTCGGGGGACTCGGCCATAGGTATCAAATCCTTGCCGAGGTCTTTGATGGCTTGGTGATGCAGCGTGTTCACTTCAAGGGTGTCTTTGCCTAATAGCGTACGCAAGTCGCCACTCAGCGAGACTTTATGCGTGGGATTGACGTAGGGCTTGTCCTGCCTGTGGACGATATCCGAAGGATGCTGCGAGGGAAGGTCTTGCCAAAGTGTACCGCCAAGAAATGCATTGATGAACTGTAGCCCACGGCAGATGCCGAGAATGGGTTTGTCGGCTTGCAGCGCCTTCGACAGCAACAGCGTTTCCAACTTGTCGCGTTCTGCGCTGGGAACAACGGCTCCAGTAGCATCCTTTGTCCCATAAAGCTCCGGCGCGACATCCTGGCCGCCCGTAAACAGGAAACCGTCGCAGGTTTCCACAATGCGGTCAGCGTCAGCTTCTGACATTTCAATAGGCAGGATGACAGGAACGCCTCCAGCCGCCTTGATGCCGTCCAGATAATCCGGCAGCATCCAAACGCTCTTGCGCTCCGCATCCCATAGCGGCGTGACGCCGATAATCGGTGACTTGCTCATGTTTTACTCCATCAATGCTGCAAATATACTTATACTTTCGCTTTTTTTGTTGTTAATACCATTTTTTCTATTTTTGCCCTTTCATACAGCAACAAAAACAACTCTCGCTATGACACGCTATATTTTTGTGACAGGAGGCGTGGTCTCCTCTCTTGGTAAAGGCATTATCTCGGCCAGCATTGGCAAACTACTACAAGCCCGTGGCTACACCATCACCATACAGAAAATCGACCCCTATATCAATATTGACCCGGGAACATTGAATCCATACGAGCACGGCGAGTGTTATGTGACCGTCGACGGCACCGAGACCGACCTTGACCTCGGCCACTACGAACGCTTCACAGGCATCCGCACCACCCAAGCCAACTCGGTGACCACGGGTAAGATCTATAAGACTGTTATCGACAAGGAACGTCACGGCGACTACCTCGGCAAGACCATACAAGTGGTGCCTCATATCACCGACGAGATCAAACACCGCATCATGCAAAACACTGATGTCGACTTCGTCATCCAAGAGATTGGGGGCACCATCGGTGACATCGAAGCGGCCCCCTTCCTCGAAGCTATCCGTCAGCTGAAATGGGAACTCGGCAACCGCGCCGTCAGCGTACACCTTACCTATATCCCTTACCTTAAGGCTGCTGATGAGTTGAAGACCAAGCCCACACAGCACTCGGTGAAAGAGCTGCAAGCCGCTGGTATCCAGCCCGACGTGCTCGTGCTGCGCACCGAAAAGCACCTCTCCGACGGCGTTCGCCAGAAGGTGGCTTCTTTCTGCAACGTGGACCTGGAATGCGTGGTGCAGAGCGAAGACCTGCCGAGCATCTACGAGGTACCTGTCAACATGCAGCGCCAAGGCCTCGACGCCGCCCTGCTGCGGAAGTTCGGCTTGCCAGTAGGAGAGACCCCCAAGATGGAAGGCTGGCACCGCTTCCTCGAACTGCAACGCACCGCCACGAAGGAGGTGCATGTAGGTCTGGTGGGCAAATACGACCTCCAAGACGCTTACAAGAGCATCCGCGAGAGCCTGATTTTGGCGGGCATCTACAACCACGTGAAGGTGAAGATCGACTTCATCAACAGCGAGAACATCACCAAGGAGAATGTTGCGGAACAACTCTCGGGCGTGGCAGGCATTTTGGTCTGCCCTGGCTTCGGACAGCGCGGCATCGAGGGCAAGATCATCGCCGTGGAGTATGCGCGCGTCAACAACCTGCCTGCCTTCGGCGTGTGCCTCGGCATGCAGATGATGGTCATCGAGTTCGCCCGCAACGTGTTGGGCTACAAAGACGCCAACTCCAGCGAGATGGACGCCGAGACCCCGCACAATGTCATCGATATGATGGAGGAGCAGAAGACCATCGTCAACCTGGGCGGCACCATGCGCTTGGGTGCCTACGGCTGCACGTTGCGTCAGGGCAGCCGCGTGGCCGAGATCTACGGCACACCGCAGATCAGCGAGCGTCACCGCCACAGATACGAATTCAACAACAAATACAAAGAAGAATACGAGAAGAACGGCATGAAGTGCGTCGGCGTGAACCCCGAGAGCGACTTGGTCGAGATCGTCGAGATCCCCGAACACCGCTGGTTTATCGGCACCCAGTTCCACCCCGAGTATTCCAGCACCGTGCTGCATCCGCATCCTCTCTTCATGAGTTTCATCAAAGAAATCGCCCAATGAGAACCCCTTTCAAACGGAAACGCCTGCTCATCCTGGCGGCCTTCTTGGCCATAGCGGTGCCGCTCTTCGCCATCTCCTATGGCAAGAACCTCAACCGCACCCTTCGTGTGCTGCGCAACGAGTTGAATGCCGACTATCAACAGATCGACAAGAACCGCGAGCGCCTCACCGAGGACTACGAGAAGCAGCGCCAGAAGATGATTGATGTAATGAAGCAGTGCGACGAACTCTCGCTGATGTTGTATTCGCAAAAGCAGGGCTTCACTTTCGACGTGAGCTACGCTTTGCAGAAGGTCACGGAGAAATACAACGAGTTCAACCAGGACCGTGGACCTTTCGATCGTATCGTCAGCAACCTCAACGTGGAAATGGAACGCCATGCCCGTCTCCTTGAGTCGTTGCGCCGTCTCCCTCCCGAGCTCGATACCATCGTTGGGGTGCCTGACAGCCTGCTTATCCATTACGACTCCCTCAATCCATTATATTTCAGCGTGGCGCATCTCGAGCTGGATGAGGAAGTTAAGGCCATGGCCGATTCGCTCTCCATAATACCGTTCGTGCTTGACCAACAAGGCGAGGCCGACCGCGAGCAATGCATCTTCTATGCCGGCGAGCTGCTTAAGATGTATGCCGATACCAAAGCCGTCGTGGTGGCCGACAGCATCCATTACTATGAGACCTTCCTGCGTCTGAAGGAGACCTACGACTATGCGCATGAATACTACCAGGTGCTACAAAACCGTATCTTCGTTGAAGGCCAGACACCTTGGTATACCATCCTGCAGCACCCAGGACGCTATTGGAGGCAAGCCATGGAAGACGCGCACGAGAAATACGACGCCGCATCCTTGTCATCGCTGTTCAAGAGAGGCCATTCCGAGCAGTCGACCAACACGGGTTGGGAGTATTCGCTCCAGGTTTTCATTATCGTTTTGTTCGTCATCGAGCTGATGGTGATTTGGCTCATCGTCTCGCTGCTGCTCATCCCTGCTTTCCGATACTTCAAGCCTTTGAAGGAGTATGTCGAAAAGGACCAAAGGAGGTTCATCTCCTTGTTGGTGGCCATCATCATCACGATTATCATCAATTCCCAAATTGGAGGCGACGGACTGCTCCATATCGCAGCAAAGCTGACCAACACTTTCCTGTGGCTGTTGGCAGCCATCCTCGTTGCGCTGTTCTTCAGGTTGAAGCCCAAACAACTGAAATATGGTGTCAGACTGTATCTGCCTACCTTCTGTATGGCCTTGGCCGTCATCGGTTTCCGCGTGGTCTTCATGCCCAATGCGCTGATGAATTTCATTTTCTCGCCCGTGGTGATTGCCTTCTTCATCTGGCAACTCTTCGCCTGCCTGCACAATGCCAAGAAGGTGGACCGCGGCGACCGCCTGTTGGGCTGGGTCTCGTTGGTGGCGATAGGGGCTGCCTTGGGTGTGGCTATTGCGGGCTACATCTTCGCCTCTTTGCTCATCTTGGTGTGGTGGTACTTCCAACTGGCCGCCATCCACCTTGTTTTCACCGTCTTGTACCTGATTGTGCAATACCGCAAGAAGCGTATGGCCAACCGCCTCAGCGACTACCGCTCGCGCATCACCTTCATTTCAGGCCCCGGTAAGGAGACGCTGATGTTTGGTGCCACTTGGTTCTATGACTTGGTCAAGGAGGTGCTGCTACCTGTGATGGGTATCCTGTCCATCCCATTCTGCCTCCATCTTGCCTTGGATGTGTTCGACTTTGAGGACTTGTACAACAACATCTACCATCACAATTTTGTCGAGCTGGTCAACGACAGCGGTGCCGCCACATTCCGTCTCTCGTTCCACGGCATCTTGGTGCTGGTGAGCCTGTTCTTCGTGTTTCGCTATATCAACCGAGCCCTGCATGCCATCTGGCAGCAGATCCGTTATGCCATCTTCATGAAGAAAAACCACCGCACGACTATCCGTAACAACGAAATCAACCTGTCGCTGGGCAACAGCATCATCAGTGTCTTGGTTTGGTTCACCTACATTGTCGTCATCGTTTTGACCTTGCACATCCCCACCAGTTCGTTGACTCTCGTTGCTGGCGGCCTTTCCGCTGGTATAGGCTTCGCCCTCAAGGACATCTTGAATAACTTCATTTATGGCATCCAACTGATGTCAGGCCGTCTGCGTATTGGCGACTGGATCGTTTGCGACGGTATTCGTGGTAAGGTCACCCACATAGGCTACCAGAGCACGGAGATTGAGACTATCGACGGTGCCGAGATGTCGTTCCTCAACGCCACGTTGTTTGCCAAGAACTTCAGTAACCTTACGCGCAACCATGGCTATGAGTTTGTCAAGATCACGGTGGGTGTGGCCTATGGCACCGACATCCAGCGTGTGCGCGAGTTGTTGGGAGAGGCTTTACAGAAGTTGCAGGATAAGGATGCCTTTGGACGTGACATCGTCGATGCCAAGCGTGGCATCAGCATCACGTTGGAGGATATGGACGACAGCGCCGTTACCATCGCTGTGAAGCAACAAGTGCTCGTGGCGGAGCGCATAGGCTATATTGATCGTGCTAAAGAGGTGATCTACAATACCTTGAATGAGAATGGTATCGCCATTCCATTCCCGCAATGCGATGTGCATCTTATCAAAGAAGAAGAATAATGTTTACCTTTGCAGCCGAAAAGAAAACTGAAATGAAAAAATTCATCCTTTTTATCGCATCCGTTCTCTTGCTGTCATCATGTGGCGACAAGCAGCCCAAGGGAACGTCTTCCACTTCAGAAAAACCCAATAAGACGGTGTCAGTTCCCATCTTCAACGCCGACTCAGCCTATCAGTATGTGGCCTGTCAGACGAACTTTGGCCCCCGTGTGCCTGAGACGCAAGCCCATGCCAACTGCGCCCAATGGCTAGCCACCAAGCTAGGGGAATATGCCGATACGGTCATTGTGCAGGACTTCCGCGCCAAGCTATACAACGGTAAGGGCGTTGATGGGCAAAACATTGTCGGTGTCTTCCACCCCGAGGCCAAGAAACGTATCGTGCTCTGCGCCCACTGGGACTCGCGTCCTTATGCCGACCATGACCCCGATGCGGCCAATACCCGCACACCCATCGATGGCGCCAACGATGGTGCCAGCGGTGTAGGCGTACTCATGGAATGTGCCCGTCAGTTCAAACTGCAGGAACTGCCTGAGCATCTTGGTGTCGATATCGTGCTCTTCGACCTTGAAGACTATGGCCCGCATATTGAGGAAGCCGAGAAATACTACGACGAAGAAGTCAATTATTGGGCACTGGGCTCGCAGTATTGGTCAAAGCACCCGCATGTGTATGGCTACAAGGCTTATTATGGCATTCTGCTGGATATGGTGGGTGGTAGCAACCCCACTTTTCCCAAGGAATACTATTCGCAAGGCTATGCCGCTTGGGTGAGCAACAAGGTGTGGCGTAGGGCTGCTGATTTAGGTTATCGCCCATATTTCACTAACGAATTGGGTGCCTTGATTAGCGACGACCATGTGCCGATGAACCAAATCGCGGGTATCCCTACTATCGACATCATCGATTTGCAGCCCGAGAGTAGCAACGAATGCTTCCCCGAGGTGTGGCACACCTTGAACGACAATATTGAAAACATCGACAAGACCACTCTTGGCATGGTGGGTGATGTGTTGCTGCATGTCGTGTATGAGGAATGAAAAAACACAATTGACTTTCGTTTTTCATTTTTTTTATATCTTTGCAGAGTTAAATCGGATAAAAAACAACCTTATAATAATTAATTACTAACCTAAAATTACACACAATGAAGAAAGTAATGCTTCTTTTGGTTGCTGTTCTCGGCCTGAGCTTTGCCGTGAATGCACAGAACTGGATTGGTGTTCGTGGCGCTTTTGGTAGCAGCTATGGTGCTGAACTCTCATGGCAGCATGGCTTCAACGCCAACAACCGTTTGGAACTTGATCTGGGTTGGAACACCCACGAGCACTATGGCTACTACAACATCTCCGCTGTCTATCAGTGGATGGGTGGCCTGGTCGAAAACCTCGGTTGGTTCGCCGGTGTCGGCGCCAATGCTGGTTTCTGGGATGGTTACAACGATGGCAACCTCGGCCTTGGTTTCTTGGCTCAGGTTGGCTTAGAGTACAACTTCCAAGCCGTGCCTTTCCAAATTACCATTGATGCTCGTCCGCAATGGGATGTCCTTGGTGCGGCAAGCGGATTTGGCTATGCTGGCGCTCTTGGTATCCGTTACAGATTCTAAGACAAGCTTAACTTGATAAAAAAAGACCGCAGCGATGCGGTCTTTTTTTTGTGTCTATCAGTATTTCCTGACGTATTCGTCAAGCTCGCGTTTCGACGACTCATAGCTGAAGGCGTCGTTTAGTAAAAAGTATTTGTTAGGCTCGGTGCAGTATGGGTATGCATATTTTGCAAACTCCAGCTTATTGCTCTCGAAGGAGAACATCTTGCATATGCCGAGGATTTGGCTCGCCGTCATCGGGTTGCCCGAAACGGCCTGCTTGGCTACGGTGAGCTTTGAACTGTCGAACGACTCCTTGGCGATGATTTGGCAGGCACTCTCATAGTCGTGGGGATTCATACCCATCGGCATGGGAGGGATGGGCATGATGGGATGCTGCCCGTTGCCGACCGTCATGGGCTGTTGGGTGATCAAATCCATGGTGAGCTCAGGGCGAATGTTGATTTGGGCTTGTTCAAGTCCTATGAGTTTATTGGACTGGACGATGCTTATGGTCTTTGATTGCCTTAAGTTGATGAATTGACCCACACAATTGTGCTCTTGGTTGTCGAGTTCGACACGGATGTAGAAGTTGTCGTTCCACAGGTTGCGTACGCAGATGGAACGTACAGGGTCTTCGTTTTGCAACACATCGTCGACAAAAAGCCAGAAGCTGAGGCCGCGTGGGGCGACTACGGTCAATGTGCTGCTGCCGTTATGGCCGCCATGATGTTGGGGCCTAACTGCTGCCACTTGCGCCATGCTAGGAAGGGCGAGGAAAAGGAGAAGGGCAAATAAGAGATGCTTTTTCATATCATTCTATGTTTGGTAGGGACGGAGCATCCCGCCCCTACAATCTATTCATGCAATAATCATTCCACAACGACTTTTTGGGTCACCACGCTACCGCCCAGCATCTGCAGGGTATAGATGCCGGCAGGCAGACGGCTTACGTCGATGGTGCGTTGGCCTTCCACGGTGAAGAACATCACCATTTGACCGTACATGTTGAGCATCATCACGCTGACTGCGCCCTTGCCGTAGTCGGTGCTGATGGTGAATTGTCCCCTGGCGGGGTTGGGGTAAACCTCAGCTGTGAAAGCGGGTGTTGCATGGGACTCATGTACGCTCACCAGCAGGTCTTCGTCGTTGCTGAAAGAGACGACTTTGCCCGCCACACGCAGCACTGGGTTGTCGGGTGCGGCACATTCGGTGCAGGTGACGCCGTCGACGCAGTCGGGGTGGTTGGGGTGGCAGTAGTCGAGATAGGTCGGGTCGAACTGGTAGAACAGCTCGGCTTGTCCGGCGGCGAGGTACTCTGTCAGGTCGAAGTCCCATACCATGCCGATGCTGCCCGGACACCATCCACTGCGTGGGTAGGTCCAGGTGCCATTTTGCGGTTGGCAGCCCGCCGGATTGGGTGAGCAGCTGCGCCACAGATGCTGGTCGTATTTATTTTGTCCGTTCACCAAAACATGATGCGTGGCCTCATAGAACTCGGCGGCGTTGCCCGTGTTGTAGCTGTTGTTGGTGCCACTGCTCCAGTTGTGTCCAGTCGTCGTGATTTTCAGTTTAGCGGACTGCGCTTGGTCGCTGAAAGAATAATCCACAACGGGTACGGGCTGCTGGTTGGCGTAGTCGCCGAAGGCGTAAGTACCAAACCAGATCTCATCGATGTCAGCATAGAGGTAGTCGGGCGTGCCCTTAGTAAAACTGAAGATCAGGGTGGGGTCGTATCCGCTACCGCCCCAGCTCTCCATGTAGAACTCAAGTTCAACCAAGCCCTGTAGTAACGAGGTATAGTCGCTTACATCGACGTCGTCGTCGCACTGCACACCGAAAGGAGTGATATAGCGGAACAGCTCGACCCACTCGCCACGGTAGTTGCGCACCTTCACGCCGCCTACGCGGTCGTAGCTGTCGCAGTTGCCATTCACACAGGTGTGGTCGTAGTGCGCCATAATCTCATTAAAGGCGCCCACATGTGTGGGTATGGCATAGTTGCCCTTGGCACTATGATGCGTCGGGTCGCAGACGAGGTCGCCGTGCATGGTCACCACATCCAAATGGCTATCGATGTCGTCCGTCACCTCGAAACTGTTGCTGAAGGTGGTAGTCTTGTCGCCGCTCTGCGTCACACTGACGGTCATATTATAGGCGCCGAAGCCAGAAGGCGTCCAAAAACCATAATAATAGCCGTTTTCAGGGTCCTCAGGATGGTCGGTCTGGAGGGCAATCTCTTGTCCATCAATGCTCGCCGTAACATCAGTGAACTTGATTACCTCAGGATGTTCGATATAGGCTGAAACGACGATCATAACAGGGTGAATGTCATCCAAATAGACCTTGGTGCCTTCATAAGGTCGACGGATTTTCACTTCAGGTTCATAAGCATATGGATCTACCACCTCAAAAGACTTCACCACATCAGGGGCAGGTAGCCAGTTGGCATCGCCAGCCTGCGTGGCTTTGAACTTGACGACACCTGTCTCACCCGTCAAGGTGAGCACATTGCCATTGATGGTGGCAGGGCCTTCCATCATCTCGAAGGAGACGGGCAGTCCAGATGAAGCGGTGGCTTCCAAGGTAATAGGGGCGTTGAATATCAGTTGGTTGGGAATGTCAGCCATCTCGATGAGTTGGGCGTTGCCGTCGGGTTGCTGGCGCACGAGGAGGTTGTCAAAGCCGCCCGTGCCACCTTGTGAGTGGAAGAAGATGCCGTCCCAAACTTGGTAGTCGTTTTTGTCGCCACTACCCGGGGTGAGGTTCATGCAGACGTTGGTGCAGCCCGCCATCTGTATCCATTCACCCTCGCAGCCGGGCTTCACGAACACCGTGACGGCACCTGCGCCGTCGTAAGCCGTGAAGTCGAACGACATCTTGTAGCGGGTCCAGCCGCCTTCCTCGTAATCGAAGGGGATGTTGCTGCCGTCGGGCAAGCATACCTTGGCATGGCCACTATCGCCTTGGCTCTTGATGAAGAGGTAGACGCCACCGTCGGGATCAGTCATGCCGGGCAGGATATGGCCGTCGCCGTCGCTATCAAAGCCCACGCCGAAGAAACTGCCCCACCAGGTGCGGTTCATGTCAATCTCGAGATCCATGATGCCCCCGCTCTGGAAGCTGAAGTTGAAATTCGATGAGGCCTTACGAGTAGCCGTGCGGCCTACACCTGAGCCGCCGTAGGGATACCAAATGGCGAGACTTTCGTCAGGAGCCATGTCAGAGCCGCAGACGTAGCTGACATCGAAGTCTTGCGACGAGGCGGCGGTCTGGTAATGCGTCACCCAGCCATCTTGGCCGTTGAGGTTTTGTGAGCCTTCGGTGAGGCTGTTGAAATCGTAAACGTATTCCACCTGCGCCATGCCTAGTGTGGCCAGGATAAGGAACAAAGAGAGTAAAGAGCTTTTTTTCATGGTTTTTTTGTTGTATTATGGGTACAAAAATAACAATTCTGTCGAAGTCAAGCGCTATTTTGCGAAAAATCACTATTTTTGCCCTTTCTAAACAATCGATTGGACAATGAAAAAATTGTTTTTATCCCTCTCGCTGCTTGCCACGATGATGTGTTTCCATGCATGCAGCACCGATGTCGAACTCTATGCAGATTATAAGGACATCCCCATAATCTATGGCTTGATTGATGCCTCGCAGGACACCAACTTCATTCGCATCAACCGTGCTTTTTCGGGTAGTAACGACCATTGCATCAACGCTCACGAAGTGGCGCTCATCGAGGATTCGTGTAACTATCCCGGCAAGTTGAATGCCTATATTGTGGAGTATAAGGAAGTTTACGGAGGCAATTATTCTCCTACCGGCGATGTGCTTCCGCTTGATACGATGACCATTCACGACAAGGAGCCAGGTGTGTTCTATTCCCCCCACCAGAAGGTTTATTTCACCAATGGTATCTTGGATAATGGTCAGTCAGCATTCGGTAACAACAGTGCTAACGCCAAGTATAAGTATAAACTCTTCGTACATAGGGGAAACGACACCATTACTGCTGAGACTTCGTTGGTCGGTGGCAGTGAGTTTAAGATCATCACCTCCAGCCTGTCGTTTGCGGCTGCCCCCAGCGATAACACCAAGAAAATCAAATTTGTTGCTGCTGACAATGCGGTGTTTTATGATGTGAAAATGGTGTTCCACTATCAGGAATCCTTGAATGGCGGTCCGTTGGTCGACAAATCAGTGTCCTATTCCTCTGGCCCCAAGAGTGTTGATGAATTGGGCAAGGAAGACATGATTTATTATGTTTCCTATGGCGAGAACGTGTTATTCAATCTGTTGCAGGAAGCCATTGGTGGCGACACAATCATCGACAGCAACCATCCTAATGTGGTCCGTCAATTTGATAAAGATCATCCTATGGAGATCATCGTCTCCGCTGGCGGCGATGAGTTGTACAACTACATCCAAGTGAACACACAGTCAGGCTTCTCCCAAACGGTGCCCGATTACACCAATGTCACCGGCGGCTTTGGTGTGTTCTCATCCAGAATCAATCTCCAAAGAGATGCCATGCTTTCATCGGGTGCCAAGCGCGACCTCTACGGCAAGAGAGCTTGGGGCTTTGTGGAGCATTAATTGTCCTGTTTTCAAATAAAGTCGTATGATTCGTTCAATGACAGGCTACGGCATTGCCGAGCAGACCTATAACACCAAAAAGATTTCGGTCGAGATCAAAACTCTGAATAGCAAACAACTCGACCTTCAAGTTAAGCTTCCCAACGAATTACGTTTCGCCGAACTGGACTTTCGCAATAGGATTGGTGCCAAATTGCAGCGTGGCAAAGTGGACGTGGTCATTAGCATCACCGACACCGACCTGTCGCAATCCTATCATATCGACCAAGACATCGTGAAGGCCTACAAGGACCAAATCGAAGCCATCTCCTCGTCATTGGGCATTGCCCCTGCCAACGATTTGGCTTCGGTGCTGTTTCGCATGCCCGGCATTTTCAACGTGCCTGTGGAGAATTATGACGACGCCTTTGTGGCCAAAGTAGGTGAGACCCTCGACCAGGCGCTCGACATTGTCGATGGTTTCCGCGTCCAAGAAGGCAACACCCTGAAGAAAGACCTGCTGCATCGTGTGGAGCTCATCCTCGACCTGCTGGGCCAGGTGGAGCCTTATGAGAAGAACCGTCACGAGGTCATCAAGCAGCGCATCACGAAGAACCTCGGTGAGCTGACCACTTCGGGACAATATGACGAAAACCGTTTTGAGCAAGAGCTCATCTATTATCTCGAGAAACTCGATATCACGGAGGAGAAGGTGCGGCTGCGCCAGCATTGCAATTATTTCAACGAGAGCTGCGACGAGGACCAGTCAGGCAAGAAACTTGGTTTCATCAGTCAGGAGATGGGACGCGAGATCAACACCTTGGGCTCGAAAGCCAATGAGGTGAACATCCAGAAAATCGTCGTCAAGATGAAGGATGAATTGGAAAAGATCAAGGAACAGGTTTGTAATATCCTATAACATGAAAGGTAAACTATTGATATTCAGCGCCCCGTCGGGCTCAGGCAAGACCACCTTGCTCAATCACGTCATGGCCAACATCCCTGAGATGGCCTTTTCTGTCTCAGCCACAACGCGTCCGCCTCGCGGCGAAGAAGTGCATGGTCGCGAATACTATTTCCTGAGCATGGAGGAGTTCATGCAACGTGTCGAGAACGGAGAGTTCCTCGAATGGGAAGAGGTTTATCCTGGCCGTTGCTACGGCACCCTTCTCGCTGTTGTCGAACAGATGCAGGAGGAAGGCAAACACGTGGCCTTCGACGTTGATGTGTGCGGCGGTGTGAACATCAAGGAACATTATGGCGACCAAGCCTTGTCGGTGTTCATCCAGGCCCCATCGGTAGAAGTGCTCCGTGAGCGTTTGATCAAACGTGGCACCGACTCGATGGAGGAAATCGAAAACCGAGTTGCCAAGGCGGAGTGGGAAACGGAGTTTGCTCAGGGCAAGTTTGACCGTACCATCATCAACGACGATTTGGAGACTGCCAAGCGCGAGATTCTGGAGGTCGTCAGCGCCTTCATCAACGAAGAGGAATGAAGAAAATAGGCATATATTCCGGCTCTTTCAACCCCATCCATCACGGCCATGTGATGTTGGCCAATTATTTGGTCGAGTTCTCCGACCTGGATGAACTGTGGTTTGTGGTCACGCCTCAGAACCCCCTGAAACAGAAGGAAGATCTGTTGGATGACGATGAGCGCCTCAAGATGGTGAAACTGGCCATTGGCGACGACCCGCGTTTTTTTGTGAGCGACATAGAGATGCATCTCCCGACACCTTCCTATACCATTAATACATTGTCGGTGCTGTCAGGGCAACATCCCGATTGCCAGTTTGTGTTTATCTGTGGCATGGACAGCCTGCAGAACATGAAGCATTGGCGCGAGTATCAGAGAATCCTTGATAACTATGAGTTGCTGGTGTTTCCTCGTGAAGGCTACGATGGCGGCGACCTTGCTGATTATCCCTCGGTGACGGTGCTGAAGACCCCCATCTTGGAAATCTCGTCAACGTTTATCCGTCAATGCGTCAAAGAAGGTCGTGACATGCGGCATTTCATGCCAGAGCCTGCGTTTCTATACATGAAACAGCATCATTTTTACGAATAATCCTTAGAAATCTAGGTTGAACGACAGATAGAATCGCGGTTTCTTGGCGATTTGTCCGTCTTGTATGCCCCAGGCCATGTCGCCTCTGACGAAGTAACCGAACAACGTCGTGCGCAGGCCAAATCCCACACCACCTACCAAAGGTTCTTTCATCTCCGTGACGGTAATGTCCAAGTTGCCGTCGCTGATATGGGTGTTGTAAAGCGAATTGCTCGGGTCATAGGGGTTCCATCCCGTCCAGGCAGTGCCGAGGTCACCGAAGGCCACCAGCTGGAAGTCCTTGATGAATTTCATGTTGATGGGTCGGTTCATGAAATAGCTGAACACAGGGAAGCGCAGTTCGCTATTCAACACCACGAAGTTGTTTCCGTTTCTTATGTTCTGCTGGAAGCCACGCATATTGGTGGCCAAGGTCTGATAGGCATAGTTTTGCGTGTAGTCGATGGGCGCGCCTTGGTCGAAAGTGGCAAGGATCCAGTTGTCGACACCGCCCATGTAATAGATGAGCTTCTGTTGGCCGAAGGAGCTGCTACCTGCGATGCGATTGGCCCAGATGAAGTTGCGGCTGATGCGCGTGTAGTGGCGGTAGTCGAAGCCGACGACGACCATGTTGTTGGTGTTGCGTGCAATGCGTTGGTAGTATTCGGCAAACACCTTGCCTCTTGCCCCGACGAGCAGGTTGGTTCCGATTTTCTTTGCATTGTCGTAGACAAGTTCGGCGCGCAAGCCACCCCAATTCTCGTAGACATCCTTGTCAGCCAGGCTGTAGTCGTCGATGGAGAGGTTGACCCTGTGGTCGAGTCTGTAGATGGCAGTGCCTCTGAGGCTCAGGATCTCGCTGAAAGGATAGCTCAGCGTATAGAAGGCTTCGTTAGTGAAGGTACGATAATAGAACTTGGAGTAGTCGTCGGTGACATAGCGGTGCAGGGTGATGCTACGGTCGGTGCGTTTGCTGAAGTCGCTGAAACGTAGCATGTATTCGTTGTTGGTGAGGCTGGTGTTGAGTTTGACGCCAAGTTCGATCTTATAGTCTTCCATGAGGTCTTTCATGACCGTGCCAAGGAAGATGTTGAAGCCCGAGTAGAGGTAAATGGGAGCGTAACCTCCCGTGAAGGGCTGGTAGCTGTAGTTCATGCTGCTGAAGTCGATCTGGCTCATCAGCTGGTCGGCGAAGAGTTCTACGTAGTAGTTGTTAGGCCTTTGTATAGTGTCTTTCGGCCGGGGTTGGGTGGGAGCAGGTGCATGGCTTTGCGCCACGGGTTGGAGGGTGTCGCCACCAATCGGCCCGTTGATGGGCTTTTTACGTCTTGCGTAACGGTAACTGGCCGAGAAACGGTGTTTGGAGATGGGCTCGGCGATGGAGTCGCTTTCTTTCTGTGTCAAATCGTTAAAGAGACGTTTCTGTGCATACGGGCTCATTTGGCTGATACTCTCGTCGTGACCGCGCAGGATAGGTGACATGAAGAACTTCTCTCCGTTTTTGTCGGCCATCAGCATGGCGGCCTTGTGGTCGCGTGGCAGATAGGTATAGTCGATGATGTTGGCGGAATAGTCGGTAAGTTGTTCTTTCTTTCCGAAATAGCGGTAGTGCACGATGGTGTCGATGTGGCTGATGGCGCTGTCGAAGCGGATTTGATAGAGGTTGTAGTAGCCGCTGGTGTCGTTCAGGTATAGCAGGCTGCCGTCTTTCAGCGGCTCAGGGATGATGCTGTTGGAGACACGCTGTCGGGTCAGGTTTTGCAATACCGCCGACTTGTTGTTATAGTTGTATGCGTACAGGTCGAACTGCTTGTTTTGGAAGCCCATCTGCTCATCGACCTTCAGGGTGTCGTTGTCGCGGTTCGAGCTGAACACGATTTGTCGGTCGTCGAAGGTGAAGACGGGGTCGAGGTCGGTGTGCCAGTCGTTGGTGATTTGCTCCAAGGTGTTGGAGAACAGGTTGTAGACATAGATGTCAGGTTTACCCATCCGGGTGGCAGCGAGCACGATCTTTCGGCTCTTGTGGGCATAAGAGAAGGAACTGACCTTTTGGAAGTCGAAGAGGAAGGTGTTGGCTTTCTTGCCGCTGTTGACGTCCAGGTTGTAAAGCTGAATCTTGCCTTCTTCTTCAAGGATGAACGACAGGATCTCGCTGTTGGGGTGCCATGCCAGCAAGGGGAAACTGGTGTCGATGTTCTCGTCGGAGCGGTAGCCTGCGCTGAAGAGCTGTTTCCGCTTGCCGCTTTGCAGGTCTTCGAGCCAGAGGCGTATCTTGCCTTCGTCGTTGCTGACGTAGGCGATGTGTTTCCCGTTTGGGCTGATGCTAGGTTGCGTGAAAGTACGGTATTTCTTATACCTCAGTCGCATCGGCTCGTTAGGCTGACGGCTCATGATGGTCTCGTAACGTGCCTTGTAGAAAGCGTACCATTCTTCTATCAAAGCCTTGTATTCCTTGCCGGTGACATAAAGCAATGACTTCTTCACGCTTTGGGTGTTCTCGGCCAAGGTCAGGATGTCGTTGAACGACTTGCTGCCGTATTTCTCGTCGATGAAATTCCAAAACGAATAGCCGGCCACCAAAGCGTCGTCGTTACGTAGATGGTTGATTTTTTTATAATTGCCTGAAACGATGCCACGTTGCAGTTGGGCTTCCTTGTGGCTGTCCCAATTGCCGGCGATGTAGGCCACCAAGCCGTCTTGAAACCATTGTGGGATGTCGTAACGGTAGGCACTGCGTATCTGTGAACCTACGCTGATGCCGTTCATCACCTGGCTGAACAACAGACTTGTGATGCCCTCACGGATTTGTGCCTCGAAGTGGGTGTAGTCACCGTCGAAATATAGGATGACCTTTGAGCCAATGATTTTGGTGATACCGCCCGTGTTGCCGTTTTCCTCTTCCTCAAGGTTGATGTTGCTCTGCTTGAAGTCGCCCTTGCTGTTGAACACGATGAATTGGATCTTCTTGCTGAATCGGCTGTTGAGTCGGGCTTCAAGTTGTGGGATCTGGTCCTTGGCATAGGCTTGCGCATAACGGGCGAGGTCGTTGCCGCCTTGGTAGAAATACACGTCGAAGTTGTCGTTCATATAGTACGACCAATGGAAGTCGGTCCACTGCACGCGGTTCTTCCCAAAGGGCATGTTCATGCCGTTGTAAAACTGGGCATGTGCCAAGGGAGCCATGGCCATGAGCAGCAAAAACAGAAACGCGTATTTTTTATTCAACGACATGTTTTCCTAATTAGCGGACAAAGATAGGCAAAATCTTTAGAATGTTGTGGAAAAACCCTACCTTTGCGCCGAAATAATGAAATCATGCTCCAATTCGAACAATTCGTCTTCAACCCTTTCGGGGAAAACACATACGTCGTTTACGATGAGGAAAGCAAAGAGTGTGTCATCATCGATCCGGGTTGTTCCTCGGCAGGCGAAGAGAATGAACTCTTCGGCTTCATCGACAGCCACCGCCTCAAGCCTTTGATGGTGGTCAATACGCATGGGCATATTGATCACATCTTGGGCAACGAAGCCGTCAAAAAACGCTATGGCATCAAGGTGGCGGCGCATCCCAATGTGAAGAACGACTTCCTTCGCTCGCGTCAGCAGGCCCAGTTTTTCGGGATGCCATTCTCGGGCGACTGCGCGCTTCCCGATGTCGATTTGGAAGACGGCGAAATCATCAAGATAGGGGAGAGCACCCTTGAGGTCATCAGTACTCCAGGTCATGCCATCGGTAGCATCAGCCTTTACGCCGAAATCGAGGGTTGGGTCTTCACGGGCGACGCCCTCTTTTGCCGCAGCATCGGTCGCACCGATTTGCCAGGTGGTAACTATGAGCAGCTCCGCACAAACATCATCGAGCGCTTGTTCCACCTGCCCGACGACACCGAAGTCTATTCCGGTCACGGCGAAAGCACGACGATTTTTGACGAAAGACGCTTTAATATGTTCCTCTGATGAGACTATGGTTTAATATATTGCTTTTCTTTTGTTTGACCATTGGTGTCTACGCGCAGGACGAAATGCGGGTCATTGACAGTCTCGAAAACGTTATGGCTAAGCAGGAAGGGAAAGAAAGGGTGGAGACTATGCTTGAACTTTCAAGGGCTTTTGTTGACTTTTCTTTCGATGACTGTATTAGCTGGGGCGAGAAAGCCATCAAGGAGTCCCAAAGTCTGCAAGATGACGAATTGGTAGCCAAAGCCTATTGGAAAATTGGATTGCGCTATTTGCATCATTATGAGTTTGATTTTGCCCATGAACAGTTTGTGGCGGCATTGAATGTTTTGGATAACCGAAAGGAAGCATCCGAACAACTCATGGACATCTTGAATTATAAGGGGTATGTAGAGCTTTACATGGGAGAGATAGATTCTGCTTTGGCGACTTATCGAAAAACACTAATAGTGTCGAAAGCTCTTGGCGACGAAGCAAATTGTGCAGATGTATACAATGGTATGGCCTACTTGTATTTTCAGCAGGACAATTTCGACAAGGCAATGGAATGTTTCATGGAGGCTCGTCAAATCTACGAGCAGCTTCAAGATACGCTTTCGGTCGCTCAATGTGACAACAACATAAGTAATATTTACGTTGAAAGGCAACATTTTGATAAGGCTCTGTTATTGTTGCAAAAGGTAATACCTGTGTTTAAACAATATGATGATGAGGCTTCTTTGGTTCATGCGTATCAAAACATAGGAACGGTCTATGCTACTGGCCATATAGACATGGATTCAGCATTGTTCTATCTCAAAAAGTCAACCTTACTTGCAGAGAAACTCGGTGACCGTATCACATTGATAGAAGGTGAATTGGAATTAGGTAATGTTTTGAAATACTTGGGTAAGGAAAAGGATGCGATAAACCTATACCAGTCGGCACTTCATTCCTCTCAAACGATAGGTTTCAATAAAGGAATGTTGGAGGCATATAAAAACCTTGGTATACATTACAATGAAATTGGTGATTTCACGACATCTGCCATTTATCTTAGAAGGTGTATGGAATTGTCCTCAGACAAAGGAAACCAATTATATGTCAATACGGTTCGTCCATATTTGATTACTGATTATGCCAGGTTGGGTCAACTGATGGAAATGAAGAAAGAATTGGGAATGATGTTGGATAACTATGATGATATTATCAATGAGAATAATGCTTTGGATGAGGAACTGACCGAAATGAGATACCATACCGAAGGCTTGTTGAAGCAACATGAATCCCAAAACGCCCAAATTCAAGCCCTCCAATCCCAACGCAACCAATATCGTCTGGCTTTCTTCGGTCTTTTGGCCATCGCGCTTTTTGTCACGGCTCTGCTAATCGCCTACAAAATTGTTCGTAAAAAACGGTCAAAAGTGTAAAACCTTGAGAATAAAACCTTACCTTTGCACGAGTTTTTGAATCTTAAATCTTAAATTATTAATAAACAACAATCATGATCGAAAAAATCACATCATCGCAACAAGCTATGGACCTGGAAGCCAAGTACGGTGCCCATAACTATCACCCGCTGCCGGTCGTCCTCGCCAAGGGTAAGGGCGCCAAAGTGTGGGACGTCGAAGGCAAAGAGTATTTTGACTTCCTGTCGGCTTATTCTGCCGTCAACCAAGGCCACTGCCACCCGAAAATCATCAAGGCCATGACCGACCAGGCCGAGCGCCTCACCCTCAGCAGCCGCGCCTTCTATAACGACGCTCTTGGCGTGTGGGAAAAATATGTGACTGAATATTTCGGCTACGACAAGGTGCTGCCCATGAACTCGGGCGCCGAAGCCGACGAGACGGGCCTGAAGCTGGCCCGCCGTTGGGGTGTCGTCAAGAAGGGTATCCCGAACGATAAGGTGAAGATTGTGTGCTGCGAAGGTAACTTCCACGGCCGTACCATCACCATCATTACGATGAGTAACGACCCCGAGTCGTATGCCAACTACGGCCCCATGACTCCCGGTTTCATCCGCATCCCTTACAACGATCCCGACGCTCTGGAGCAAGTGCTGGCTAAGGAAGGCAAGGAAATCGCTGGTTTCCTGCTGGAGCCCATCCAAGGTGAGGCTGGCGTCTACGTGCCGGATGATGGCTACCTGAAGAAGTGCTACGACATCTGCAAGAAGTACAACGTGCTGTTCATGGCCGACGAGGTGCAGTGCGGTATCGCCCGTACGGGTAAGATGCTGGCCTGCGACCACGAAGGCGTGCGCCCCGACATCCTCATCTTGGGTAAAGCCCTCGGTGGTGGTGTGGTGCCGGTCTCCTGCGTGTTGGCCGACGACGACATCATGCTGAACATCAAGCCTGGTGAGCACGGCTCGACCTTCGGTGGCAACCCGATTGCTGCCCGCGTGAGCATCGCCGCTCTTGAGGTCATCAAGGAAGAACACCTGATGGAGAATGCCGAGCGTCTCGGTAAGATCTTCCGCGAGGAAATCGGCAAGATCAAGAGCCCAATGATCGAGAAGGTGCGTGGTAAAGGCCTGTTGAACGCCGTCATCATTAAGCCCAAAGACGGTAAGGAGGCTTGGGATGTGTGCCTCAAGATGCGTGACCTCGGTCTGCTGGCCAAGCCCACCCATCAGCACATCATCCGTTTCGCTCCGCCTTTGGTCATCACCGAGGCCGAGCTCCGCGAAGCCATCGAAATCATCAAGAAGGCCATCGCCTCGTTCGAATGATGAAACGAAAGAAAAAGCCCACCAAACGGTGGGCTTTTTTTTATTTGATTGGGATTTCCTTGAAGATGGCCTCAACGGCATCCTCATATTCCTTTAACACATTAATCTTTTTTATCTTCCGCCAAACCACCTGTGGCTCTTCAAAGCTGTTCATCAGATACGACCACAGTTCCTTCATGCGCCCTAACACCTTCGGGCTGCCACCGGCATGGTGCAAGCGATCTTCATACAAGTCGAGGACATAATTGTGCAGGCGTTTCGTTTTGTCAAGGGTTGGCGCTGTGTCGTTTTTTATTTGTTCTGCCAAAAAAGGATTGGCCAAAATGCCGCGTCCGAGCATAAACTGGGTGACGGGCCACACAACATCGCTGATGCGTTGGAAACTGTCCACCGAAACGATATCGCCATTATACACCAAAGGCGCATTTATGGAAGGCGCCAAGGCCTTAAAGCGTTCCACATCGGCTTCACCCTTGTATAGCTGCTTTCCGATGCGCGGATGGATGATCAGTTCGCTTAAAGGATACTTGTTGAAGATAGGGATGATGGCATCAATCTCCTCTGGGTTGAAATATCCCAGGCGACATTTCACACTGAACTTGATGTCGATTTCGTCGAAAACCCTGTCCAGCATCGCCTCCACCTTGTCAGGGTAGGGCAAGAGCCCGCAACCCCGTTTCTTGTTGGCTACTCTCGGGAAGGGACAACCCATGTTGAGGTTGATTTCCTTGTAGCCCAGCTGTTGGCATTGCTTGGCGAAACGCAGGATTTCCTCCGCATCGGTGCTGAGGATCTGGGGCGTCAGCGTTTCCACGTCGTTGTATCTCGGGTCGATTTCCTCGCCTTGCAGGTTTTTGGCGTGTTCTTCCTTGTGTATGCCAGTGAAAAACGGCGTGTAGAACTTGTCGATGCCACCGAAATGCCGCTTAAACACGTTGCGGAAGGGTGCATCGGTGATGCCCTGGAAAGGACCTAAAGAGAGAACGACCTGGTTCATTTTTTCTTTCTGGTTCCGGTGGCTTTGGCAGCTTTTCTGCTCTTTCCAAGGTCGAATAGTGACTTGGCTATCCAAGTGATGAGCAACACAAAGGTAAGGTAGACGGCAATGCGGCTGAGATAATCGCCATGCTTTGCATAGAAGGTCACCTTCGTGTTGGCTTTCAGCGTCTCTTTGATGGCTGTAGGCACCCAGTATTCGGTCTGTTGCAGCACGTCGCCGCGTTGGTTGAAGAATCCTGAACGCCCCGTGTTGGCCGAACGTGCGATGCAACGACGGTTCTCGATGGCACGCAGCTTAGAGAACTCGAAGTGCTGCCTATAACCCGGTGTGTCGCCCCACCAGCCGTCGTTTGTGATGACGAAGAGCAGGTCGGCGCCTTTCTTGCAGAACGACCCGACATATTCGCCGAAGGCCGACTCATAACAGATGGCTACACCAGCTTTATGGTCGCCAAAAGTCATCACCTGGGCCTCGGGGTCGGTCTTCAAGGTTCCGCGCGCAATGCCCATAGTGAGGCTGTAGTTTTTCAAAAAGCCCATCCATTCGGGGATGGCCTCCACGCCAGGCGTGAGCTGCGACTTGTTTCGGTGCTGCATGTTGACAGTGTCGATTAGCAGGGCGGAGTTGTGGCAATAGTAATAACGGTTGAGTCCCGCTTCACGTGCCGGGAAGTCGTCTTCCATGCCCTCGGGCACCCACTCCATTGTAGTGCCACCGATGATAAAGGCCATCTGTGGGAAGCGTTGTACATAGTCGTGCAGTGTCTTCAACGAGCGAGAGTCACTAGTCCTGTCAAGCCAGATGCCTTCCTGGATGGCCGACTCGCTGCTGACCACGAATCGGGTGTTGGGCGAGAGGAGGGGTAGCGACAGGTTGATGTTGTTTTGTATGACTTGTTGGTCAAACTGATGGTCGAACTGTTCGTTCCACGGGTCGCAGTTCTGCTGCACCACGACGACTTCGGTGTCGGTGCCTTGGTCTTCATAGTGCTTGTAAACCTGTGTGCTGAGGATGATGGGGAGGAGAACCACTACCACTTCGCAGCCAATATTAATAAGGAGCGGCTTAGTCTCTCTCGACTTGAAATACTGGATGATATTGGCAATCAGTATGTTGACCACCAAAATCCATAGCGTTCCGCCGGCCACGCCTGTGTATTCGTACCATTGTATCCATTCATGGCTTGTGGAAAACACATTGCCGAGGTTGAGCCAAGGCCATTTGGCTGCCCAGAGATAGGTGAGCATTTCAAATGCCATCCAGTAGGGGATGAGGAAGAAATTGCCCATGGGATTGTTGCAGACCTTCTTCTTCGTATAGTGAAACACAATGAAGACCGTAGCCATAAAAAGTGCGTTCAGCACCCATGCGGCGATGGCGGCGGGAGTGGCGTTCCAAACCCACCATGTGGTGGCCACATTCCAGACGAGGAAGGCTAGAAACGACAGCCAAAACGGTTTGCCCCTCTCGCCTTTCGCTATGCGGTCCTCGAGCAACAGCAAGGGGACGAATCCGATAAATGCCAGCGGTGCGATGCCCCAGGTAGGCCAGGCTGCCGTGAGCAGTCCTCCAGTCAACAAGGCCATGATGATGTTGTATGTCTTATGCCCTTTCGCTCCTCGTGATGATACGGAAGCTTGGCTTTTCTTTTTTCTCGTCATAGGATTCAGAAAATTTGCGCAAAAGTACGAAAAAATGGTATCTCACAGCAACAACAAAAAAAGCCAGACATCGTCTGGCTTCTGTTTTACGTGGTACCGACGGGAATCGAACCAGTGACACGAGGATTTTCAGTCCTCTGCTCTACCAACTGAGCTACGGTACCTCCGTTTTTGCGCTGCAAAAGTACGACTTTTTTCTTTTGCGTCAAGGAAAAATCTTCAAAATCAACATTTTTTTTGCTTTTCAAATTCTTTCTTATTGAAATTCAATGAGATGCAAAACTAGGGTTATAAAATAGGCAATAAAAACTTGCTCAAAGAGTTAAAAAATCGGATATTTGCACGCTCAAAAGAGCGCGCGTAAGATTTTACTTATGAGAAATGTATTGTTGAAAAGCATTATAATGTTGCTGCTTGCGGCTGGTCTCAGCATTGATGTGATGGCCCAAGCGGATGTCGATTCTCCTTATTCACTTTTTGGAGTGGGGCAGGTGAGAGACAAGTCGATGAATGCCAGACTACAAGGTATGGGCGGAACGGCCAATGCCTTATACGGAGGAGGGATGATCAATGCCGAGAATCCGGCTTCCTATGCGAAGATTGACTCGCTGGCTTTCCTTTTCGATGCCGGTTTGTATTTCAAGTCTTCGACGTTCAGCACTTCCAACCTGTCCGAGAAGTCGGCCAACGCTTCTTTCGACTATGTGTCGATGGCCTTTGGCGTGACACCTTGGTGGCGTATGGCCTTGGGTGTGCAGCCTTACAGTACCTCGGGCTATACCATGCTAGTCAAGTCAAATGTGTCTGAAGTGGGCAACATCGCCACACGTTTCAAGGGTGCGGGCGGTCTCAACCAGGCCTTCTTGGGCAATGCCTTCAAGATCGGGAAACACGTGGCTGTTGGAGCCAACGTGCATTACGTGTTTGGCGACACCCAAACGGAGACCACCCTTTATTTCCCCGACTCGGCTTATTACATCGGTACCCGTCGCAGTGTCGACTTGATGGTGAGCTCGTTCATGTTTGATTACGGTGCGCTCTGCAACTTTGATGTTGCCAACGATATGCACTTGAGTCTTGGTTTGACCTATAATCAGAAGGTCAGACTCAAGGGCAAACAGACCCTTTTTGTTCGTTCTTTCGAGGAAGACATCGACACAGGAGTGGAGTTCGTCATCGATACGGTCTCCAACCAAACCAATAGCACGAAAATCACCATGCCGCAAGGCTTTGGCGTTGGTGTCGCCCTTCAAAAGGACGACCGCTGGACCCTTGGCGCCGACTTCAACTGGATGCAATGGTCGAAGTTTGCCCGTGAAGGGGCGAGTGATGTGCTTCAGGATGCTTGGAGCGTGAGCGCCGGTGGCGAATTCATCCCGCGCCACACTTCCGTGACGGGCTATTTCTCGCGTGTTGCCTATCGCATTGGCGGCTTCTATGAGCGTGGCTTCATTTGCCTCCCCGGTAACGATGGTGGCGAACATCATATTAATAAGGTGGGCTTTACCGCTGGCATGTCATTGCCACTGCCCAAGACCCTCTCGAAGGTTAACCTTGCCCTTGAAGTCGGGCAGTATGGCACCCGCGAGGCAGGCCTGATACAGGAACGTTATCTGAAGGTAAATGTAGGCGTTTCGGTGTATGAACGCTGGTTTATGAAGCGTAAATACAAATGATTTTTCGCCGAAAAACATTTTGGAACGATATTTGAATATAGCGTAAACAAGTCAAACAATTAAAATAAGAAAGAGATGAAAACGAAAAGATTTTTGGTGATTGCCGTCATGATTGGAATGGCAATGAGTGTAAACGCCCAAGAGGCATCGGAGTCGAAGTATGGCGCCGATAGCGTCGCCTGCGTGACCAACCTCTCCATCTACGGAGAAGCTTACAAACAGTGGGAGTCGAACAAGTTCGCCCCCGAATCCATCAGCATGGAAATGGTCAAGGCTTGGAGAGAGGTGTTTCTCAACTGCCCCCGCGCAAGCCAGTTGATCTACACGAGAGGTGAAAAGATCATGGACTATTTCATCCGCACCAACCCGAAGGACAAGGACGCCTACATCGACACCATCTGCATGATGATGGACAACCGCGCCAAGTACTTCCCGGTTGATCCCAAGACGGGTGGCTCTCAAGTGGCCAACATCATGGGCCGTAAAGGTCTTCTCATCTACACTTATAATAAGAACCGTTATGAAGAGGCCTACAACGTCCTGAAAGATGCTGTCGCCATGGATCCCTCGCAGCTGCAGGGTGCCTACATCGACGCTTACTTCAAGGCCACCATCGACATGGTGAACAACGACAAGGCCGAGAAGATGACCGTCATCAATGTCTATCAAGAACTCAGTGAGGTGCTCGATAACAATATCGGTGCACTGGCCGAAACTGAGGCCGAACTGGTCTCCGCTAAGGAAGACGCTGAAGCTGCAGGCGATGCCGACGCGGTGGCTAGCTTCGACAAGCAGATTGAGAAGAACGAGAAGAACATCAACATCAACAAGGGTGTGAAGAGCAACCTCGACAACCTGTTCCAGCCCTATGCCTCGTGCGAAGACCTGATCAAGGTGTTCAGCGCAAAGATGAAGGAAACGCCCGACGACGTGGTGCTCCTCAAGCGCATCACCACCATCTTGGATAAGAAGGACTGCACCGATTCGAAGCTCTTCTTGGACGCTGCTGTCAGACTCAACGAACTGGAGCCCAGCCCGGAAGCTTCCTACAGCTTGGGTGTCAAGTTCTTCAAGGATAGAAAATGGAGCGATGCCGCCACCTTCTTTGAGCAGGCCACCAAGACCGACAACAACGACCGTAAGTATCGTGCCTATCGTAACCTGGGTATGTGCTACGAGAACATGGGCAGCCTGTCGCGTGCACGTGACATCTACAGAAGAGCCGCTCAGGTCGACCCGACCAACGGCGAGCCTTACCTCCTCATCGCCATGCTGTATGCTGGCAGTGCCAAGCAGTTCAGCGGCGAAATCGAAAGCAAGGCCGTGTTCTGGGCTGCCGTCGACAAGTGCTTGAAGGCTAAAGCTATCGATCCTGCATGCGCCGACAAGGCCAATGGTCTGATCCGCGCCTACACCGCCGCCTTCCCGTCGATGGAAACCATCTTCTTCAACGACTACAGCGAAGGCCAGTCCTTCAACGTGGGTGGATGGATCGGCGAAACGACGACCATCAGAGCTAAGAAGTAATTGAAAAACATCCTGAAAATAGGAATCATATTCAACATCACAGCCTTCATGGCTGTGATGTTGTTTTCGTGTTCTAACCCCGATGCGCTGGTGCAAGCCATGGGGTCCGACGACACGCTGTCAGGCATCATCGCCGATAGCGTGGTTTTCTATCGTAGCGACTCGGGTATGGTCAGCATCGAACTGCGTACACCCCGCATGGTCCGTATGGAGACGGAAGATGAAATCATGGAGTTTCCTTTGGGCTTCGACGTGTATATGTACGACAAACAGCAGAAGAAGACCGAATTGCATGCCGACTATGGCAAGAGCTATGGTAAGACAGGGCTGATCGAGGCGCAAGGCAATGTAATCGTGAAGAACTTTGGCAGCGACGAGACCATGTATTCCGATAAACTGTTTTGGTATCAGAATCTAAAGATGCTCTACACACGGTCACATGTGAAAATCGTAACGCCCGACAAACAAATCGAGGCCGACAGTTTGGTGGCTAGGGAGGATTTCTCGGAATATACCATGTATTCGGGCAGCGCCCTGCTCGACATTGATGAGGAGGAATGACCATGAATAGCTGGATTGTCGTTGCCGTTTCCCTGTTTTTCTCCGCCCTGTGCTCGGGTCTTGAGATTGCCTTCAATAGCATCAACCGCCTGCAGCTGGAGGTCGAGTTGACCAAGAATTCGTTTTCTGCCAAGCTGATCAGCCTGTTTTTCAAGAACCAGTCGCGTTTCATCACCTCGCTGCTGTTGGGCAACAACATCGCCCTTATCATCTATGGCATGAGCATGTCGCAACTGCTCGATGCACCTGTCAACCATTGGCTGCAGTACATTGCATTCGACAACGACTTCATGGTGCTGTTGGTGAAGACCATCCTAGCAACCCTATTGGTTCTGTTGGTGGGCGAGTTCCTGCCCAAGATGCTTTTCCGCATCAACCCTAACGCCATCCTGTCGTTTTTCGCTTTCCCGACCTTTGCCTGCTATTGCCTTTTCTATCCCTTGACGCTGTTGTATACTGGCATCTCGGAGTTTGTCATCCGTTATGTGCTACGTATGAAGGTCGACAGCCAGGAATACAAATTCAGCACCGTCGATTTGAACGACTATATTGCGGAATATGCCGACCAAGAGGAAGCCGACGAAGACATGCAGCAGGAGATACAACTGTTCCAGAATGTCATGGAATTCCGCTCGGTCAAGCTACGTGAGTGCATGGGCCCACGCAATGAGATCGAGTCGGTGAAGCTGACCGATTCGCTGGAAACCGTGAAAGCCCGTTTCGAAGAGACCAAACACTCCAAGCTGATTGTGATTGGCGAGAGCATCGACGACATAGTGGGTTATGTGCACCTCAACGATGTGGTACGCGCTATTGCGGGTCACAAAGAGGTGACCTTGTCGGACCTGGTTCGTCGTATCGATTTCTTCCCCGAGACCTATACGGCCGACCGTTTGCTGAAGCATTTCATCCAGAAGCGTCAAGGCGTGGCCGCAGTCGTCGACGAGTTTGGTGGTACGGCAGGCATCGTCACCATGGAGGATGTGGTAGAGGAGATTTTTGGCGAGATTGATGACGAGTATGACGTGGAAGAGGAAAAGGAGGAGGTCATTGACGACAACACTTTCGTATTCTCTGCTCGACTTGAAATCGATTATCTTAACGATACCTATAAACTCGACTTGCCTGTTTCCGACGATTATGAGACATTGGCTGGCATGATTTTGCATTATTGCGAGAGCATTCCCGAGCAAGATCAGGTGCTCGAAATAGGCCAATATCGCATAAAAATCCTCAAAGCATCCAATATGAAATTGGACGAAGTTGAATTAAAAGTCGTTGGCAAATAACTGAATACCAATTTATTACATTGGTTCAAATTGTGCTTTTTAGGGTTTTTTGAAATAAAAATCAAACATTTATCCCTGCGCGTCGAAATCTTTACTAAATTTGCACGCTCAAAAATGAAGTTTAATAGTTAATAGATCAATAGAATTATGGCAGCAATTGAAAAAATCAGAAGACACTCCGGATTGTTAATTGTAATCATCGGTCTCGCATTGTTAGCGTTTGTCTTACAAGACCTTTTCCAGAGTCAGGGAAGAAGCACTGGTCCGACCGTTGCAGTGGTTGACGGTGACAAGATCCCGGTGAGAGACTATGAGCAATTGAAGGAAAAGAATCTTGAAAGCAGAAGGTCTTCAAGCAACACCAACAACCTCTCTTCCGCTGAAACCTACAGCATCTACAACAACACCTTGGAACAGATGATCAAGGACAACCTCATGGGTAAGGAGTATGAAGCCGCTGGTATCGGCGTCACCTCTGAGGAACTGCTCGACCAGATGACTGGCGACAACCCGCACCCGTGGATCGTCCAGAGCTTTGGCGACGGCAATGGCAACTTCGACAGAGAGCGCGTGAACGAATATCTCCAGAACCTGAATAATCTCCCCGCCGAGTACTACGATCGTTGGATCGAATTTGAAAGAGAATTGAAGGCCAACCGTTTGGAGACCAAGTTCGACAACCTGGTGAAGGCTTCCTATTTCCTTCCTACCGCATTGGCTGAGAAATACTACGAGATCAAGAATAGAAAGGCTTCGGCTGACATCATCGCTCTGCGTTATACCACGATTCCCGATTCAACGGTGGTGGTCACGGATGCCGACAACAAGGCTTTCTATGAAGAGAACAAATATCGTTATGAGACTGACGAGCGCCGCGACATCGAGTACGTGGTGTTCGATATTAAACCGTCATTGGAAGACCGTCAGGAAGCCCTGAAGTTTGTGGAGGACATGAGAAACGACTTCTTAGCCACCGATAACGTGATCAACTTCGTCAACGCCAACTCCGATCAGCGTTACGACAGCACTTGGGTTGGCAAGAACGATGTCTCAGAATCCGTCCAAAAGGCCGTCTTCGAGAATGGCAATGGTGTGGGTTATGTGTATGGTCCCTACGAGAGCGAGGATGCTTTCAATCTGGTTCGTATTGTTGATATGCAGAACCGTCCCGACTCCCTGATGGCCAGCCATATCCTGATCCCCTTCAAGGGCGCTTACAACAGCCAGGACACCATCAGCAAGGAAGATGCCGAGGCTAAAGCCAACGAACTGCTGGCCCAGCTGAAGAGCGATCCCAAGAACGAAGAACTGTTTGCCGAACTGGCCAAAGCCAACTCGACTGACCCGGGTTCGAAAGATAAGGGCGGTGACCTCGGCTGGTTCACCGATGGAGCCATGGTGCCTACCTTCAACGATTTTGTGGTGAACAACCCCGTTGGTACTATGGGTGTTGTTGAGTCCCCCTATGGTTACCATATCATTAAGGTGACTGACAAGACCCAACCTCAGCCCAAAGCCCGTCTGGCTTACCTGACCCACGAAATCATCTCCAGCACCAAGACCTATCAGTCCATCTATGCTGAAGCCAACAAGTTTGTCACCGAGAACAGAACCTATGACCAATTCAACAACGCCATCGAAGCTCAGGGTCTCACCAAGCGCAGCATGCCTAAGATGAGCAAGTCGACCTACCAAATCGCTGGTATCGACAACCCGCGCGAAATTGTCCGTTGGGCTTTCGACGAGAAGACCAAGAAGGGTGATGTTTCTGAAAAGATCTTCGAACTTGACAACATGCTGGTTGTGGCCGCTCTGACGGGTGTGATCCATGAGGGTTATGCTCCTATGGACGCTGTCGTTGAACAGGCCAAGTATCAGATCCTCAACAAGAAGAAAGGCGAGCTTGCCGTTGAGAAGCTGAAGGCTTGTGGTAATGACGTGACCAGAATGGTCAACGAATTGGGTGCCGAGTCCACTTCGGTTTCCGATATCACTCTCGATTCCCGCGTGCTGAGCAACTTTGGTGTCGAAGCTGACATCATCGGTACCCTGCTCGGTATGAAGGAAGGTGAAGAGGTTGGTCCTGTCGCCGGCAACAGCAGCGCTTTCATCATCAAGAACGTGAAGTTCAACCAGCCTGCTCCTCTTACCGACTACTCTGACATCATCAGAGAGAAGACCAGCCAGTTCACCAACAAGGTTGGTGGCGGTGCTGTGTACAATGCCATCAGAAACCAGGCTAAGATCAAAGACAACAGAACTGAGATTTTCTAATCTAAACAGTACAGTGTTGTTTCCATAATATGAGGTGCGTCGGTTTTTGCGGCGCACCTTTTTTTCGCTTCAGTATACTAACCAGTAGGATTTATCGTTTTATCATCGACGAATTAATACAACAAAGCATATGAAAAAACTTACTTTTTTGATTGTTGCAGCTGTGGCTTTTGCCTTTGTCGGCTGCCGTAAACCCGTTACGGTTTCCTTCTCTACCACAACACAGGAGATGGATGCCCAAGGGGGTAGTTTTGAAGTGGTACTGACGTCAAACGGCGAGTGGAGCATCAGCGAGACTTCCGATTGGATTACCGTCGACCCGCATTCGGGCAACGGAGGCACAACATTGACCGTCAATGTGGAGAATTATATGGGGGCTGAAGCCCGCCAGGGAATCATTAAGGCTACGACGAAGGACAATAGCGCTGAGTTGACCGTGACCCAACGTGCACCGATGTATTATGTCGTTGTCAATCCGACCTCCATTGCTTGTGGCCCTGAGGGAGGTGAATATAGCGTTCAGGTGACTTCAAATATAGATTGGGAAGTCACGACGCCTCAATGGATAAACTGCTCGGTAACTACTGGGGCTAATAACGAAGTGGTTACCTTGAGCATCAGTCCTATTGCAGGTGAGATGGCCACTACGCGCGAGGGTGATGTGGTTATTGGCAATGCTGCCATGGCCACGGCTACAGTTCATGTCGTACAGACCATCAATCCTGTGTTAGGTATCACGGTTACGCCTAACATCCTTGGTTTTGAGTGCACTGGCGAGACCAAGACGGCTGCCGTCACCACGGAAGACAGTTGGACCGCCTCCACCGAAGCCGATTGGGTCACGCTGAGCATGACCGAAGGTACTGGCGACGCTACCGTTAGCGTGACTGTGGGCGAGAACCCCATTTATGTAGATCGTCAAGCCTTGGTTGTCTTTACAACAGCAGGAGATGCTCAAGCTATGCTTACCATCAAGCAGGAGGCTTCTCCCGACCCGCATTTCCTTGAAGTCGATCCGCATTCTTTCCAGTTTGGAAAAGAAGGTGGCCAGCAGACCATTAATGTCGGCTGTGATACGGATTGGGTGTTCGAAATCAACGAAGAATGGCTATCGGTTTCACCGCAAACGGGTTCGGGTAACGCAACGGTTACGATTACCGCACTCCCCAATACCGTGATGGAACCTCGTGAGTCTCACTTCAAGTTGAAGTCAAACGGTTTGGTCGAAGTGTTGTCAGCCACCCAGGAAGCAGGCGACGAACAAGTTTGGGTTGAACTCTCGCCCGACACCCTTTACGTTGCCTATACAGGTACCACAAGCGCAGCCATCGAGGTGGCTTCCAATTCGTCATGGATGTTGTCGGCATCGGATTGGATTTCCAACGTCCCCATGCAAGCGATGCAAGGCAACGCAACGGTTTATCTCATCGTGGACCAGAATTCGAGCGAAGAGCCTAGAATTGGCTTTGTTAACGCTTCTCATAATGGACAAGTGATGGATGAGGTCGTTGTGGTCCAGGAAGGCAAGCCCGATCTGCTTGAGACCGACATTACCGAAATGGACGTCAGGCCCGAAGGTGCTGATTTCACATTCCACGTGACTTCTAACCAAAACTGGCTGGTGGTCACTGATGTGGATTGGATGAGCTGTTCGCCTACCTCTGGCTTTGGCTCAAAGGATGTGACGGTGACAGTTCAGCCTTTAGCAGGACCAAGGCCTCGTACAGGCGTGATTCGCGTCAAAGCGGAATCAGGAAAGACCGTGTCTATAACGGTCACGCAAAATCCTTAATAAACTAAAAAGAAAGAGGGGGGCGACGCTCCCCTCTTTCTTTTTGATGGTACGTGGATTCTACTTAGAAACCCATCCCGAACCAATACCAGAACTTGTTTTCCATTTCCTTCCAGGCTTGGCGTGTTGAAGCGGCAAAGTCGGAAGTGTATTGGTTGAGGAGTTCGGTGGCGTCTTTGGTCTTGCCTTCGGCGATTAAGGCTTGGGCTCTACCTTCGACAGCGGGAATCTCGTCGAATGCCTTTTGCTCGAAACGGTTGGCTGTGCCGAGCAGGGTCTCCTTTGTGCGGCCCCATTGCACAGTGGCCAGCTTGTTGGCCTTGCGGTAGTGCCAAATCCATGCCTCGTCGCGATAACGCAGTTGGCCGCATTTATCAAAGCCTTCGGGCAGGGTGGTGGAGCCAGAGAAGATGGGGATGCGCGGGCTTTGTCCAGGGTTGTCGCAGGCCATCCAGCAGATGGCACCGATTTCGTCGGGCATCCAGCTGCGGCATTGGATGATGTGGTGGTAGCTGCTCCATGCCACGGCAACGGTGCGTTGGAAGTTGATGGTTCCAGGAGCGAGGTAGTTAATGGTGTTCATCATAGCGCTGCCCACCCAAGGGTTGGCAATGGGGCTGATGATGGTGTCGTCAACCACACCGTCGTCGGTACGTTTCTTCGCGACCATCTTCACGTTGCGGGTCATGTCCATGTCGGTACCCTCGTAGGTGCTGCGGAAGAGCTCCATCACCTTGCGCACATCGACGTTTTCATCGGGTTTCACGGAGAAGGGTAGCTCGGGCATGTCGCGGTTGAGGTTCAGCGAGGGAGCCAGCTGGCTGAGGATGAAGAACTCGCGGTCGCTGTAGTTCTTGCCACCGCCATAGGAGGAACGGAAAGCCTTCCAAAAGACGAAGTCGCCCTTGCCGTCCCAAAGGCCATATTTCTTTGCTACGGCCTCGCAGTTGTCGGAGCAATAAAAGTCCTTGCTCTTGCGCTCCAGCTTGCCTATACGGGCGATATTGGCCGAAACGCCCACTTCGTCGTCGGGGATGCGTTTGGCTGCCCACACGCCACCGATTTTGTCGGGACCTTCGCCTAGGATTTCCATCTGCCACACTTCGTTCTTGTCGGCGATGGTGATGCACTCGCCTCCGTCGCCATAGCCGTATTCCTTCACCAGTTTGCCGATGAGTTGGATGGCATCACGGGCGTTGTCGCAGCGCATGAGGGCCACACGTTCTAGCTCCTCGATCATAAACATGCCTTTGTTGTTGACCAAGGTGTCGGGACCGGAGAAAGTGGTCTCGCCGATGGCCAATTGTTTCTCGTTAAGGCAAGGATAGGCTGTGTTGAGGTAGGCATAGGTGTGTTCCACTTGAGGGATTTCGCCGGCGAGTTCCACTTTACGGTTGTCGAAGGGGTCTTCGGTGTGCATGGTGCCTTTATAGACCTTGTACATTTCGCCTTTTTCATGGTCTTCAGCGGCTTCCCAGCGCATCCAGGTGCGGTAGCGACCGTCGCAAGTGTGCGAGGTGATGACGGAGCCGTCGGTGGAGGCTTTCTTGCCCACCATGATGCTGGTGCAGTTGGCGCCGACGCGTTGTTCGTTTTCGTCTTGTGCCATCGTGTTGAGGCCGATGAGCAGCAAGGCGGAGAGGAGTAATGATTTGATTTTAAGCATATTGAATGTGTTTGTGTTTGTATTCAAGAAACCGGCCCTTCGACCCTTCGAGGTGCCTCAGGGACCGCAGCCTCAAGGCACTTAACTCAAGGCTGATTGGAAGTTCAAAAATAGGAAAGAAAATGGTTCGTCGGGGCTTTTTTCTGATTATTTTTGAAATGATGTTGTGATAATCGAATTATTCTCTATTTTTGTATGCAGTAATCACCTTAAAACTAAACATTATGAGAAAATTAGTACTACTTGTTGGGCTTATAGCCGTTTCAATTGGAGCTTTGGCTCAAAACAAGGGAGATATGTACGTTTTGACATCTATCCATGCCTCGTTGGGTAAGTTCTCATCATACGAGATTTATAACAATCAAACGACGCAATTGTCACAACAGCCAATGAATACCGAATTCGGTTTAGGAATCGGTTTTGGCTATTTCGTGACGGATGGTTTTCGTCTCGAACTCGCTGTCTCTGGCTATTCAATTCAATCTCCTCGTGAGAAAGTGTCTACAGTTTGGTTGAATAACATTAACAGAGGCATTACGCTCAGCCCAAATGTTTCATATTATTTCCAGCTTGCTGACCGATTCTACTATACCCCTGAGGTCGGTGTCAGTTTCGAGCTTGGGAAATACACGCATGAAGAATCGAGTTATCAATCGTCATCATATCCTTATAGAGGCTTTTATTTGTATGCCAATTTGTTGGCTTTCCAATTTAAGGTAACCCCAAGATTCTCGATGGGTGTGGTCGCTGGAGATTTACAATATGGTAGTCTGAAGTATTATTATACGGGCGAGCCATTCTATGAGAGCGAATCATTTAGGTTCAGATGGAATAGTGGCTCAATTGCAGCGTATTTCTATTTCTAATTTATTCCCAAAACAATTCTTCTGCCACGCCGTCGGCGAAGAGCATCTGTTGGTCGGTGAGGTAGAGGAATTCTCTTGTCTGTGAGAGCCTGCCTTGGTCTATCAAAGGTTGGGCGTGTTGTTCGCAATAGGTGGAGAAACGTTCACCCATCTCGCGTTTCAACCATTTTAGGTCGATGCCCCAGTGGGTGCGCAGGCGCAGCATGACATATTCGTCGTAGTGTTGCTCAACGGATAGGCTTTCTTTTTCATATGAGAGCTCAGGAATCCTAACGCAATAACGATCAACACTAGAGACATTCCATTGTCGCGAATTCCCATCGAAGGAATGTGCCGAAGGCCCGAAGCCCACATAAGGGGTACCAAACCAATACGAGGCATTGTGCTTGGAATGCAACCCGCTGCGGCAGAAATTGGAAATCTCGTAATGCAGATAACCGTTTTCAACAGCCCGTTTACAGAGAATTTCATAATCGCGCAAAGCATCCTCCTCGTTGACAGGAGGCACCTTTCCTTGTTCGATTAGTTTGGTCAAAATGGCGTTGGGCTCCAAGGTGAGCGCGTATGCCGAGAGGTGGGGAAGATTCAATTCAAAAAAGAGGTCGAGATTGCGGTTCCATTGCTCAGCATTGGAAGTCGGCAAGCCATAAATAAGGTCAATGCTGATATTACTGAAGCCTGCTTGTTTAGCCCAATCGATACACTGTCGTGCGTGTTGTGAGTCATGGCGACGGCTCAGATACTTCAAGTCATTGTCGAAAAAGCTCTGGATGCCGATGCTGAGGCGGTTGACTCCAAGTAGGCGTAAGCCTTTGAGATAATCCAACGAAAGCGTGTCGGGGTTGGCTTCTAATGTGATTTCGGCTTTTTCGGCAACGGGATAAGTCTCCTTGATTAGTTGCAACAGCTCGCCGATTTCCTTTATGGATAGTAAGGAAGGCGTGCCACCGCCGAAATAGATGGTGTTGATGGGAGGGTTGAGGTGTTTTCCCATAAGCGAAGGAGGTTGCGGGTCAAGCCCGCAATGACTCCTTTGCTTGAAGTAATCCTTCCGTGCAACAATCTCTGCTTTCAAAGCCTCCAAGAAGCACTCTTTCAGCTTCATGGAAGGCAGCGAATAGAACCCACAATAGGCGCATTTCGACTTGCAGAAAGGAATATGGATGTAGATGCCAGCCATCTTACTTTTCAATGACCAGTTTCACGGTCTTTTCTCCTTCAGTGGTCTTGATACGGATAAAATAGATGCCGTTTTGTAGATGGCCGATGCCGATAGCCTCGAAGTTTTCGTCGATGTTCATCACGCTTTGACCCATGATGTTGAACACCTCTACTTGGGTGAGGACTGCACCTTCGACGTGAAGTATGTTCTTGGCAGGGTTAGGATAGACCTTGGCTTCCTTGCTGTATTCTGGGACAGCGTCAGGAATTACCTCCACCGAAAGTGGGGCGCAGGCCGACTCGCAGTTGTCGTCGAACACGGCGATGACGACGTATTCGTAGGTTTGGAAGAACTCAACTTCGTTATCCACATATTCGGGAAGTTCCAAAAACTCTTGCAGGAGTTCGCCATTCTTCTGGATGAGGTAGCCTAGCAGGTTGCCCGTTGAGCCAGGTTCAGGTTCGGTCCAGTGCAGATACACTTGGGATACGTCACCGCCGGTTTCTGCCTCTAAATCGCGGACAGGATTGCAGCTGACAACCACCTCTTCTTCACGAATCCAGCCCGTGCGGTCGTTGCTGCCTTTGTAAGTGCCAAAGACAAGGTTTCCAACAGGTTGATTCAAGGCATAGGCAGTCACATATACGGGGTCGTCAGGTGAGAAATTCTGCACGTAGGTCAAGGTGACGATTTCTAAGTTGCCGTCACCGTCGATGTCGCCGAAATTGGCACCGTTCATATAAGAAAGACCTTGTGGGCGGAGTGGGAAACCCTCGGTTACCTCGGTGCCGTCCATCTCCCAGGCACGGATGTAGCCTTGCTCGCCATCCATGAGGTTGAAGTCGGTGATAATTTCGTTCTCGCCGTCGCCATCGATGTCGGCCGCGGAAATGAAACCTTCGATTCCAGAGCTCAAGCTAAGCGGGAATCCAGGAGCTATGTTGCCGCTCATATCGTATTGGTAGAACACGTTGCCTTCGCCAGAGACGCCCATGAAGATGGCGTATTGATTGCCGTTTTTGACTACCGTCGGAGCGGAATAGGTCCAATAGGAGACGGGCTTAGGCCATCCAGTGAGGTACTCGCCCGTGTGGGCATCGCGCACATAATGGTTTGGGTTGTCGCCATGGCAGGCACCAACGATGCTCCAGTTGCCATCGCCTTCGAAGTCAACAACGAGCGGCGATTGATAGGAGTATTTGTAGGCTTCTTCGCTGTCCACCCTATATAGCTCTTCGCCAGCATGACTGACGCAATACAAAGCGGTGGTTGTTGAAACAAACATCTCAAGTAAACCGTCACCGTCGATGTCGGCTAACGTAGGCGTAAAGGCGGGAGTGGAGGGCAGTTCGAAGGGGAAGCCTTCCATCTCTTCGCCTTGCAGGTTCCATGCATGGATGCCAGCTGAGATACTGGCCGAGGCCTTTCCTCGACCGCAGAAGATGATCTCCAATTCACTGTCGTTGTTGAGGTCGGCCAAAACAGGAGCGCAGATGAGTGGGTTGTTATTGGTAACTGTGGCCATCAAGACGTTGCCCGAGGCGTCGAAGACATTGATGCCTCCGCGGGCGTTACCATAAGCGGTAAGGGATACGATTTCAAGTATTCCGTCTTTGTTGATGTCGCCGACGGCAGCAGGATACTGGGCCATGCCTCCCACCAAAGCCTGTGTCCAAAGCACGTTGCCTTGTCCATCGATGACGTTGATTTCTTCGTTGTGGCAGAGGATGATTTCATCGGCGCCGTCGTTGTTGAGGTCGGCCAAAGCCAGACCACGCATGGGCTTGTAGGTCGTATTGGAGCTGAAGCTCAACGGGAAGCCAGGCATGGGTGTCAAGCCGTCGCGGCTTGCTGGCGGCAATTGGGTAAGTACGCTTTCGGTTTTGATGATACCGTCTGTGTCGATGAAAGCCCGCGTGGCAGGTTGCTGTGCAACCAAGCCTAATGAAAAGGAGAAGAGGGCAAGCAATAGTAGTGTCTTTTTCATAGTCGTTTGTTTTAGTCAATGAAAAAGGCCGTGCCTTTTGCCGGTATTACCAGCGAATGACACGGCCATTATGGTTTTTACAGTCGAGGATTATTTATCCTTCTTGCAGCAGCAAAGACCTTTGTAGGCTAAGCCTGCCAGACCGGCACCGACGAGCGGGGCCACGATGAAGAGCCAGAGGTGGCTGAGGGCAGAACCGCCAGCGAAGATGGCTTGTGAGATGGAACGGGCAGGGTTGACGGAGGTGTTGGTCAACGGGATGCTGATGAGGTGGATGAGCACCAAGGTCAGACCGATGGCCAGACCGCCGAACTTACCGTTGGCGTGGCAACCGTCGGTGACACCGAGGATCACCATCAGGAACACGAAGGTCAGCACGCATTCAGTGATGAAGGCGCCACAAGCATTGATGTTCCAGTAGTTTTCGCCACAAGCGGCGAGGTCAGCACCAAAGTCGTTGGCAGCGAAGTTGCCAGGGTTGATGTCGCCACATTTCACAATGGCATAGATGACTGCAGCGGCAGCGATGCCACCGATGATCTGTGCAGCCCAATAAATCAGCATGTCTTTGAAGGTCATGCGACCATTGGCCCACACGCCAAAGCTGACGGCAGGATTCAGGTGGGCGCCCGAGATGTGACCGACGCCATAGGCCATGGCCACCACGGTGAGACCGAAGGCGATAGCAACGCCTAAGAAACCGACTGCTCTGCCGGCGAAGATTGCAGTACCGCAACCGCCGAAAACAAGAACGAACGTGCCGAGGAGCTCGGCGAAGAATTTGTTACAAGTCTTCATAACTTTTTGGTTTTTAGTTAATTATTAGGTTGAATAATTTGGTTTTCATCCTATTATTCCTCCGAGGAGGTTACATTGAAACACTGCAAATGTACGAAATAATCATCGCAATGCAATTTTTTCTCCTTATTTTTTGAGAAAACGTGAAACAATGCGTACTTTAAGGTGTGACCGTGTATTTTTTGTTGGTCAGGCTCTCGGCATAGCGCTGCAAGACGGCTTTGAGATAGTCCAACTCTTCCTTTTTCGGCGTTTGGCCTATGCTTTTCATGATGTTTTCCGTGTCGAAATAGAAAGTCGTGGAGTCGGTGATGCATTGGTACATCTGGTTGATGCAGTTGAATGCGATGGGATGGCGTTGGGGCTCGTTGAACACGTCGCGGCCGAAAGCGAAGTAAGGATCTGTGTTTCCAACCAGGCCCAAAATGGTGGGCATGATGTCGAGTTGTTGTACGGTCGCGCTGTCGATGCCACGTAGGGTGGAGTCGGGTGTGTAGATGAATTCGATGATGGAGGAATGCCCTTTCATAGTGTAGGAATGCGGGTCGTAGCATAGTGGGGCCACATGGTCGGCGACAAAGACGAAGATGGTGTTGTCGAACCAAGGTGCGGTCTTGACGCGCTCGAAAAACTTGCGTATCGAGAGGTCGGTGTAAGCCACTACGCGTTGTTCCTGTGTGTGTCCTTGAGGCACAACGTCGACATAGTCGGGCGGCACGCGGTAGGGATGATGCGAGGTCAGGTTGAAGACCGAGGCAAAGAACGGCTCTTGCATCTGGTCGATTTCATCGGCCATAAACTGGTAGAAAGGCATGTCGTAAACACCCCAGAAAGGCTCAATTGTGCTGTCGTTGACGGGATAGACGGCCTCGAATTCGTCGCGGCAATAGCAATGCTGCACCCCAAAACGCTGCGAGATTTCCTCAAAACCCATGGAGTTGCGTTCGCTTCCGCTGAAGAACGAGGTCTGATAGCCTTGTTTGGCCAATATCTCTGGCATGGCTTCGAAGTCAGCAAACAACTCAGGCATGGTGGCAAAAGAGGTCTTAAACGACGGTATGGAGGCGAGGATGGCGGGGACCGACTCGATAGACTTCATCCCGTTGGCGTAGGCATTCACGAAGGTATAGCCTTCTTGCATCAGCGAGTCAAGGAAAGGCGTACAGCCCTTTTCGTTGGGATAAAGCCCGGGGTTGAGGAATTTGGAGTGCTCCTTGCTGAAACTCTCCATGATGAAGACCAGCACATTGCGTTGTCCTAAATCGTAGCGGCAGCTGTCGATATGATGTATGGGAGAATAGACCTGTTCTATCTCTTCTGGGCTGAAGTAATTCACTTGGTCATATTCAGTGGCTTTGTCCAAGGAACGCATAAAGCAATAGGGGTTGCTGAGTGTGAGCCAAGTCTTTTCTGGGGAATAGGCCGCCGCTTGTTCCATTCTTATCCAAGGTCGGGAGGGGTTGAAGGTGCCCCGCATACCGCAGGCGCATAACAAGACGATAACCACGGCGGCGATGCTGTTGTAAAGATAATAGCGCCGGTTGTTGGTGATTTTGGTGGGGTGGTATTTGATGAGCTTCCATGCCAATAGAAGGAGTGCGATGATGATGCCACTGATGATGATTAAGGTCAGGTTGCGTTGGATGAAGTCGAAAATGATGGGGAGGTTGTTGGAGTTGCTTGAGAAATGGGTGTCCTCGAGGGTGAGGCGTTTCATCGTATGGGCGAAGTAGACGACATCAGTGCTGTTGAGTAGGATGAGGGCGATATTGGTAATCAGGAAGATGGTGCTGAGCATGACCTGGTACCATTTGTGCTCGCGGTAGTGGAAGGGGAGGATGGAAAGAAGGATGAATAGGCAATTAGCCCAAAGGATGGACATGGTGTCGAAAAGCAAGCTCCCTTTTGCTACGTCGAGAAACTCATGGAGGTTATTAAAAGGGCCGAACAAAGGCTTGTCAATAACATAAAAGGCTACTTTGAGGAGCCCCATGATGAGAAAAACGGAAAGCAACCTTAGGAGCAGTGTCGTTATGTCGTTTCTCGTCAGGCGTTTCCAAAGGGTGTCATGGTTGTGTTGAGTGTCGTTTTGCATCGTTTGATGATGTGGGATGGGATGCAAAAATAGGAAGAATCCTTGATTTGGCGAAAAAGCGCTTTTGTGAAAGCGAGCTAAGCGATGGTGATGCCGGTTAATGCTGTTTTTTAAGACGTTGATATTGTGATTATTATATATGATATGAAAAAAAGTTGTTAAAAAACGACTTTCGTAAGGAAAAAGGTTGTATTTTTGCAGCCACAAACGATGCTTCCGTAGCTCAGTTGGTAGAGCACCTGACTCTTAATCAGGGTGTCCAGGGTTCGACCCCCTGCGGGAGTACGAAAAGAAAGCTGCTCAAGCAGCTTTCTTTTTTTTTGTATATCATCAAATTACACGTTCAGTAACCACTTTCCATTCGCCGGGCTGTAACTCTCCCAATGCTATGTTTCCAATCTGTATCCTGATAAGCCGCAGTGTGGGGAAGCCTACGGCTGCCGTCATATGCCGCACTTGGCGGTTCTTGCCCTCGATGAGGGTGAGACGCACCCAGCTGGTGGGTATGGCTGCACGATAGCGGATGGGCGGCACCCTTTCCCATAGCCATTCAGGCGCCTCCACCATCTCGGCCTTGCAGGGTTTGGTGCGGTAGCCTTTGATGACCATGCCTTTCTGTAGCTGTCGAATGGCTTCAGGCGTGATCTGCCCGTCAACCTGGGCCAGATAGGTACGAGGATGCTCAAACTTGGGATCCAACAGTTTCTTGATAAGCTTCCCGTCGTCGGTGAGTAGCAAGGCGCCTTCGCTGTCGTGGTCCAGCCTCCCCGCGGCATATACCTCCGCAGGGAGCCCGAACTCGTCGAGGGCGCGATGCCCCGCTTCGGGTGTGAATTGACTCAATACTCCGTATGGCTTGTTGAATAGGATGACCATAGCTTTGCGCTTATAGGGTGACGAAACCTTCCGTGGCGAAGGTCTCCAGCTTTCCGTTTTCGTTGATGAAGATGTAATAGGCCTCCACACCATCCATGCTTTCGATGAGCGGCAACGACTGCTCCAAACCCATCACCATGCAAATGGAGGCCAAAGCGTCGGCCCAGGTGGCATTGTCGGCCGTCACGGTGACACTCAGCACATGATGCTCTACGGGACAACCCGTCTTCGGGTTGATGCAGTGTGAGTAACGCTTTCCGTTGCGCTCCACGTATTTTCGGGTGCTGCCCGAGGTGACCACGCCCTTGTCGTGCACGGCGATACGGGTCTGGACTACCTGCTCCGAGTTCTCGTTGTCAGCGGGCTTCTCTATGCCTACAATCCAAGGCTGGCCATTAGGTTTGCCTCCCCTGGCCATAATTTCGCCTCCTGTGTCGACCAGGTAGTTCTTAACGCCTTTACTTTCCAGAAACGAAGCAATCAGGTCGGAGGTGTAGCCTTGCGCTATGGCGTTGAAGTCCAACGTAATGGCAGGATTGTCTTTGATCACATGTCCGTTTTCAATTCTAACTTTTCGATAATCGACCAAGGTGCGTAGGCTGTCGATGAGCTGTGGCGTGAGCGTATCTCCTTTTTTGTAGCTGAAACCCCAAGCGGCCACGATAGGTGAGATGGTGGGGTCGAAATATCCATCGGAAATATGGGCAGCCTCCTGTGCGATCTTGAAATTGTCGATGAAGATGGAATCCAGCGCTACTTCTTCGTTGCGATTCACTCTCGAGATGATGGAGTTTTCGACCCACAGGTTGACCGACATGTCGACGGCATGGAAAATGGAATCGATCTCTTGTTGGAAGTTTCGGTTTTGTTCGTCGAAATAGGTGATGGCATAGTAAGAACCTTGGGCCAAGCCTTCAAGGACGATCTTTTTGGGCTGTTGGCTGCACGAGGCAAGCCCAATGGCGAGGATGAGTAGGATGGCGAGTCTTTTCATAGGCTTACATGGTGAATGTCGCGCTCCATTTGAAGGCGAAGTTGTTCCATACGTTATCGAAGCTATAGGGTCCGTAACGGTAGAAGGCGCCCAACCCGACTTTGACCAGCGGCAGGTTGAGTAGCCCTTTCACGACGAAACCGCTCTCAAAATAGCCTTTCTCCATGGTCTTGAAGTTCTTGTTGGGATAAGCTCGTGCCCGAGGCATGTCGCCCCAGCCCAGATTGGTGATGAGCACCAACTCGGGCTTGAACCATTCCGAATCCGTCTTCCACAGCATACCGCTGAAGTTATGGCTCAGGTAAAGCGCCACGAAACGGTCGCAGAAGAACTCGTCGAGGCGCATGGTGCCGAAGCTGCCCGGGGAATACAGGCCAAAGCGATCATAAGAGCCTAAGATATTGAAAGTCTCCATCACGGGACAGCCTTCGGTGGCATAGCCCGCTTGCAGTATGATCTTCGACACCCCCATATAGGGCGTATAGAAGTTTTTCGACACCTCGAATTTGAAGCGGTCGTATTCATATTGGCCTCCGAGATAGGGGAAGGCATGCATGTAGGACAGCCAAAAGACGGGATAAGTAGTACCTAGTGATTGGAGGCCATTTGTGGTGCTGAGGAACTTTTCCTTGTATGCGAAACGAAGCTTGACCTCTGCTTGAGTGAAACGTGCCTCGGTCAACGAGTCGGAAGGGAGGTGGAAGAACTGGGCGTTGTAGTTCCTGTGGCTTGTGCTGAGGTTGACAAAGACTTTGAAATGTCGTGCAAAACGAGTGGCGAAGCTTAGGTCGAAACGCGTTCCACGGGCGTGTATGTTCTCGTAGATGGAGTATTTGTAGTCTGACTCTGAAAGCAGGGAATAGCGTTCTTGCAGCCCGCCGAATTCACCGATGGGATGCGATCTTCGACCATAATAAGCTCCGAGTTCCATCTGCCGTTGCCTGTTGAGGTACATCTTGGTCCCTGCGCCGAAGTCCAATCGTTTTAGTCGGGTCCAATAGCCGAAGTAGCCGTTGAAGCTGATGAAGCGTGAAAAACGGTCATTGGTGGAGGCACCCAGGCCGAAGAACAGGCCGCGTTGCCCGGAGATGTTGATCATGTTGCCGAGGTTGAGGTCGATGGGCCCCAGGGGAACGGCGGATTGGTTGACCAGCTTTTCGGTCCAGACCAAGGCCTTGTCGATAAGGTCGTTGCCGCGGGTGAGCGAGTCAACGAAGGCGTAGGTGGCGCGTATCCTGTCGCTGAGCGAGTCGATGCGTCGTCCCGCCCAGAAGTCCTCATCACGGAAGGCGGCGTCAGGGTCCACCAAGATCTCGATGTCGGAAAACTGTTTCTTGCTGACTTCGGGGTTGATAGTGATGTCGGTCAGATAGCTCTTGCCGATGGCTACCATGGGGAAGGCTATGCCGTCGATGTCGACGACAATGCTCGGGAATTTGAGGTTGGTATTCAGCTGTTTTGGGAACCATTGGCCTTCCACTTTCTGATACAGCTGTTGGATGCTGGCGGTGAAGAGCCCTTCCTGCTTGTCGGGTTCGGCCTTCACGCTTTGCAAGGCCCAGCCGTCGCTGTTGACGGTCATACTGCCCCTCAGTCCGTTGAAGTTGCTACCCATAAACGGATGGAAGGAGATGACATAGAGCGAGTCGCCCTGGCCGATGGGGTTGACGGATTCGAGCGTGAAGAAATAGTGGTTCTTGCTGCCCCTGCTGATGGGGTTGACATAATCAGTACCAGTGACGTTGATGGTCTCCTCATAGAAGCTGATGCTCTGCATGCTGTTGACGAGGTAGATGAAAGTAGGCTCTTTCATCCCTGCGATCTTGGTTCCGAGCACGTTCTGCAGCTTGCGGTCGGGCGCCATGAATAGCACCTCCGAGGCGGTCTCCATCACCATGAGGTTGTTTTTCTTGAGGATGCTGTCGAACATTTGCAGGTCGGTCTGCTCAGTGGCCGTTTCGTAAGCAAGGGCTTCCCCGAAATCGCTGCTGTCGATGGTGATCACCATCTGGTCGTAGATGTTGTAGCGATACGAATCCAACGAATTGGGATTGTTGGCGTCGCGGTGCCGCAGCAAGCTGTCGATGATGCGGTGGGCAGGGTTTTCACCCGCTTCCACGGTCACTTCCCCCAGTTCAAAAGTGGTGGGTCTTAGGGCGACATTACAACGTCTTTGGTTGGGCTCAAGGGTGAGGGTGACGGGCTCGTAGCCTATGGATGAGAAACTGATTTTGGTGATGGCTTCGTTGGCGCTGATTTCGTATTTGCCGTCGATATCGGTGATGCAGCCTTGCAGACCCTCGTTGATGACCACATTGACAAAAGCCAGTGGCTGACGGTTTTTCTCGTCAGTGACTTTCCCGCTGAGGGTGTGTGTCTGGGCATGCAAAAGCCCTGATGACATCACAAAGAGTAGTAACAATAAGGGGAATGGGAATCGTATGCGTTCGAACGACTTCATTTCTGGGTCTCGATTAGATAGATGACCTCGTTGTCGCGCTTCATCATGTACTGTTCACGGGCCACTTTCTCCATCGTGGCGGTGTCGTTATTCAGGTTTTCGAGGTATTCCTTGCTCTCGGAGAGCTCCTTTTCGTAGTAGTCGATCTGCTGCTTCTGGTCTTTCAATGCTTTTGAAAGACGGATTTGCTCAAAGAGGTTGAACTGGTCGATGAACAGGATGATAACCAGGAAGGCCAGCGTGGCATACACGTAGCGGTTGTTTAGCTTACGGAGAACTTCTTTGAACGTCATGGCGAGTGTTTTTGACTACGTTTTTATCTTACGATTTCAGCTTGCAAAGGTAATATTTTTCCTATTTTTGCAGGTGGAAATTAATCTAAATCTTTATACAATGAAAAAAGTTATTGCTACTACAAAGGCTCCCGGAGCCATCGGTCCTTATTCTCAAGCCATTGAAGCCAACGGAATGGTGTTCATTTCAGGTCAGCTGCCCATCAATCCCGCTACGGGAGAGATGCCCGAAGGCGTCAGCGCTCAGACGGAACAAAGTCTGAAGAACCTTGAGGCCATCCTCAACGAGGCGGGCTGCACCTTCGACAATGTGGTGAAATCGACTTGTTATTTGGCCGACATGAGCTATTTTGGCGAGATGAACGCCGTTTATGGCAAGTATTTCAAGGGCGACTATCCTGCTCGTGCTGCTTTTGCCGTGAAGGAACTGCCCAAGAAGGCCTTGGTCGAAATCGAAATGATCGCTGCAAAATGAAAATCGTCTTTTTGGAGCCGTTGGGCTTGAAAGTTCAGCAGATTGAGGCTGCATGTACTGGCTTGAAGAAGGCCGGACATGAAGTCGTCATTTATCCCGATCGCAATGAGAATCCCGATGAGTTGAAACGTCGCGCCGTAGGTGCCGAAGTCATCGTCGAGAGCAACATACCGCTGCGCAAGGATTTCCTCGATGCCTGTCCCAACTTGAAGATGCTCTCCATCGCCTTCACGGGTTTGGACCATATCGACATGGAGGAATGCCAGCGTCGTGGCATCGTCGTGAAAAACGCGGCAGGCTACAGCACCGAGGCCGTGGCCGAATTGGCCATCGCCATGATGATTGACGTCTATCGAAAAGTGCTTGAAAACGATGCTATTACCCGTCAATGCAACCGAAAGGGCATCATGCCCGGTCGCGAGATCGGAGGCAAGACCATTGGCATCATCGGTATGGGTAACATCGGCCAGCGTGTGGCTAAGTTGGCCAATGCCTTCGGCTGCAAGGTGCTGGTCTGGAATCGCACCCCAAAACATGTCGACGGCGTGCCGTTCGTGGATAAGGAGACTTTGCTGAAGGAATCCGACATCGTCACCTTACACATCGCCTTGAACGCTGAGACCCGCGACTTCATCACGGAGAAAGACTTCGCACTGATGAAGCCGAGTGCCATTATGGTGAATACCGCCCGCGGTCCCGTGGTGAATGAAATGGCTTTGGCCAACGCGTTGAAACAGGGAAAGATTGCTGGAGCGGCCACTGACGTCTATGGCACCGAGCCGCCATTGAAGCCCGAGAATCCGTTGTTCGGCGCACCCAATCTCATCATGTTGCCCCACATCGGCTTTGCCACCGAGGAGGCTTTCATCCTGCGGTTGGGCATTGTGGTCAGAAATATCGAAGAAAGGTATTGCTAAACAAAAAAGAGGCGCTCATCAGCGCCTCTTTTGTTTTTATTCTTCATCAAAGCTGTAATTACTGCCTCCTAACTTAACCTTGGGCCGGTAGATCATGTCCGAGGTAACAAAGGCCTCTTTGAACTTCGGCTTGATGCGGCGCAAGCATTTCTCGGCTTCCACACGGTTGCGGAAATTGCCGGCACGGAGACGGAAATAAGGCTCGGCATACGTCAAGTAGATGGGGATGTCGGGGAAGGCGTTCTCAAATCTTCTTTTTACTGCTTCGGCATGTTGCAGGGCTTCGTTGCCGATTTCCATGAATATGTGGATGCGGTAGCCGTTGAATGTGCTATCAGCCCTATACAGTGCCCGCTGCTTTGCGATGAGGCTTTCGATGCGGCTGTCCTGATGTACCGTCACGGAGCCGTGCTTTTGCGCCATAGCGAAGGTGGCCAGCGTGATGAAAACGAATAGACAAAGGATACGTCTCATAAACGATCGGTTTAGGCTGCAAAGATACATTTTTTTAATGATATGCAAATTTCCGTCGAAAGTTGTATCTTTGCGACCTAAAACAAACCTATGAACAGCAACCTCGACGCCAACGCTTCCCATCTCTCCAAGGCCGAGAGAGACCTCGAAAACGCCTTGCGCCCCGATATGTTTGAAAGTTTTGCGGGGCAGCAAAACGTGGTTGACAACCTACGCGTTTTCGTGAAGGCCGCCGCCCAGCGTGGCGAAGCCCTCGACCATACTTTGTTGTATGGCCCTCCAGGTCTGGGCAAGACCACTTTGTCGTATATCATTGCCCACGAGTTGGGCGTCGGCATGAAGATGACCTCGGGTCCTGTGCTCGACAAACCGGGCAACCTCGCAGGTCTGCTCACCAGCCTTGAGCCTAACGACGTGCTGTTCATCGACGAGATTCACCGCCTCAGCCCTGTGGTGGAGGAGTATCTCTATTCCGCCATGGAGGACTTCCGAATTGATATCATGTTGGAGACTGGCCCCAGCGCTCGTAGCATTCAAATCACACTGAATCCCTTCACTTTGATCGGCGCCACCACTCGCAGCGGCATGCTGACGGCACCTTTGCGTGAGCGTTTCGGCATCAAGCAGCGTTTGGAGTATTATGACGCCAAGACCTTGTCGAAGATCGTGAAGCGCTCGGCAGGCATCCTGCGTGTGCCTATCGACGATACGGCGGCCTTCGAGATTGCGCGCCGCAGCCGTGGCACACCGCGTATTGCCAACATGCTGCTGCGCCGCGTCCGCGACTTCGCCCAGATCCAAGGCGATGGCACCATCACCTTAGACATCGCAAAAATCGGCTTGAAGGCACTCAACGTGGATGAGCATGGCCTTGACGACATGGACAACAGGATCCTTACCACTATCATCGACAAGTTCAAGGGTGGTCCTGTAGGTGTCAATACCATCGCTACGGCGGTGGGCGAGGACCCCGGCACCATTGAGGAGGTCTGCGAGCCTTTCCTCATCCAGGAAGGCTTCATCATGCGCACGCCCCGTGGCCGCGAATGCACCGATTTGGCTTATAAGCATTTGGGGAAGACGAGAATTAAGCCTACGGGAGAGATGAGTTTGTTTGATTGAGGTTTTCTTCTTCAGGTTTGTAACCAATTCGCTTGCGAGGTTGCGCTTTTGTTTCCCTTAATTTATCAAGGGCTTCATTGAGTGCTTCTATTTGTATGGCAATTTCCAGATTAGTCTGTTCCTGTTGCTCATTGATGTCATTCTGGTCGTGCAGTATTTCCTCGATATAGGCGTTTAACTGGTCGACTTTATGGGAAAGTTGTTCCATTTTTAGGTCGACTGACAGCATTGTTGCTATGGCCTTTCGCATTGCGATAAATGCCCTTGTCACCATAACACTCATTTGTACAGCACAGGGGCTGTGTAATACGGAGGCAAGCATCACAGCACCATGTTCGGTGAATACATAAGGAGGTGCTGACTTGGGACGTTTTTGTGGCGATGTCATCACAATTTGTGACGACATATTGCTAATTCGCTCAATTTCAATCCATTCCTCTTTAGATAATTTGAACATGAAATCCTCGGGGAATCGGTCTGCATTACGTTTGACTGCTTGGTTGAGAGTTCTCGTCTCTACCCCGTAGATACTAGCAAGATCGCGGTCAAGCATTACCTTTTGCCCGCGAATCTCATAGATTACATTCTTGATGTTTTCAATGTTTCCTGTTTGCACATCATTTGGGATGGTTTTAGTGGGTTTTGGAGTTTCCATAGCGATACTACAATTAGTTATTACGCAGCAAAGATATGCCACCTATCAAGAGTTATCCGTTGATTAAACGCTTGTAGTCGACTGTAGTCGTTTGCTGTCGGATATATCATTGGTTTTTAGTTATTTGGTTTCAATGTCTTAATTGCATTAAACGCAATAGTTTTTTGAAAAGTTGAAAAAATCTATAGTTTGCATAGGTATTCAAGTATTTTCTTTATTTTTGCCTTCGGATTTGGTGCGCCAAGTCCGTTTTATAGAAGCGTTATGCTTGTCTTTTGAATCGTAAACGTAGGAAATTTACGAATATAGCGCAGAAGATAGCATAGTGGTTTCTCACGTCTAGCGTGGGGCTACTATCTATGTTTGTGCTATAGGTATTCCTACGACCTACGATTCAAAGCGTGGCATAGTCAGTTCCACGCTTCTTTTGTTGTATCAACTAATTGGGGAAACAAAGGATTCCCCTGCACTTTTGGGGACTGGGAGGGCGAAAAAGACATGCTTATGCGAAAACTTTCATTTGTGTTGATGGCCATGCTTGCTATTTCATTCACGGGTTGTAAGAAAGAGAAACTCATTACACTTTCAACTACCTCAACAACGTTACATCATGGAGAAACCTATCAGATTTCTGCGCAATGTGATAACCCAATCACCTACTCAAGTGCAAATGAGTATCACGCGAAAGTGTCGGGCTCTGGAAAAATTACCGCACAATACGTTGGAAAAACAACCATTAGACTCAGCTCTGAAGACGATAATAGAGTTTTCACGGTTACCGTTTCTCCACAAAGTAACCTGTATCACGAGCCAAATATTAGATTTGGTGAGGCGAAAAGTTCGGTGGTTTCAAAGTATGGGACTCCAAATAGTACAAATAATGGAAGTATAGGATACAATAATTATTCAATAAATGCCCCCATTTTGTTGGTGTTGTTGGACGATAATGATTGTGTTACTTCGTATGGAGTGGGCGTAAAATCAGCATATACTACGGAATTGGCTGATTTTCTTGGGGAAAGGTATGATGTAATTGGATATGATGATGATGTTTTTTATTATAGAAATGGTTTGAATGCAAGTACTTCGACAATGGCTATTGCGTTAACACTGCAAAATGTGAATTATTGGTTGGTTGCATATTTGCCTTATGATAGTAGAGGCGACGTCGATAAGAACGCCATGTATTCACTGTTGAAAACCCTTCAATGAATGTACTTTTGAAATGGAGTCATAAAATCTGCGGAGTAAAAACTCTGCCAATTAAATCTTGACTTTATTTTCTTTGTGCCAAAACCGGAAAACATCGTGGTTTTGGCACAAACTCTTTTCCTTCTTCTATTTTAATCCGCCATTTCCTCCTCCCAATACCCATAAATAACCCCAGGGCTTTGCAAGTAAAGCACTGGGGTTCGGTCTTTCTTTTATTTTTCATCTAACTAATTCCAAAATTCCCTATTTTTGCAGTTTCTTTCAGAAACAGCAAATAACATCGCTATTATATGGATTACAATTTTACCGAAATCGAAAAGAAGTGGCAGCAATACTGGCGCGACAACAAAATTTATAAGGTCGACATCGACCACAGCAAGCCCAAGTTTTATGTCTTGGACATGTTCCCGTATCCTTCGGGCGCGGGACTGCATGTCGGTCACCCCTTGGGCTATATTGCCTCGGATATTTATGCTAGATATAAAAGGCTGAAAGGCTTCAATGTGCTGCATCCCATGGGATACGACGCCTATGGTCTGCCCGCTGAGCAATATGCCATCCAAACGGGTACTCACCCTGCCGTGACGACCGAGAAGAACATCAACCGCTACCGCGAACAGATGGACAAGATCGGTTTCTGCTACGACTGGGACCGCGAAGTGCGCACCTGCGAGCCTAGCTACTACAAGTGGACACAATGGACCTTCCTCCAACTGTTCAACTCGTTCTACTGCTACGGTTGTCAGAAAGCCCAACCTATCAGTAAGCTGATTGCCCGCTTCGAGGAAAAAGGTACGGAAGGCCTCAACGTGGCTGAGAGCAAACCGCTGAGTTTCACCGCCGCTGAATGGAAGGCGATGAGCGAGAAGCAACAACAAGAGGTGCTGATGAACTACCGCTTGGCCTATCAAGCTGAGGCCATGGTAAACTGGTGCCCGGGCTTGGGTACGGTGCTTGCTAACGACGAGGTGGCCGACGGCCTCTCGGTGCGTGGCGGCTTCCCCGTGGAGCGAAAGTCGATGAAGCAGTGGCAACTCCGTATCACCGCTTATGCTGACCGCCTGCTTCAAGGCCTTGAAACCGTGGACTGGAGCGAATCGGTGAAGGATCTGCAGCGCAACTGGATCGGTAAGTCGATGGGCGCTTCCGTTATCTTCAAGGTTGACGGTAAAGATATCGATTTAGAAGTGTTCACCACTCGTGCCGATACCTTGTTCGGCACGACTTTCATGGTGCTGGCTCCCGAGCATGAGCTGGTAAAGGAAATCACCACGCCTGAGCAACGCACCGAGGTAGAGGAATACATTACCCGCACCAAGAACCGCAGTGAGCGTGAGCGTATGGCTGAAGTCCGTAAGGTGAGTGGTGCCTTCACGGGTGCCTATGGTGTCAACCCCATCACGGGTGCTAAGTTGCCTATTTGGATTGCCGATTACGTGCTGATGGGTTACGGTACGGGTGCCATCATGGCCGTGCCTGCCCACGACAGCCGTGACTTCGCCTTTGCCCGTCATTTCAACCTGCCCATCATCCAAGTGGTGAAGAAACCCGGCACCGAAGCCACCGATCCTTCCACTTGGGAGGAGAGCTTCGATGCCAAGGACGGCGAGCTGGTCAACTCGGGCTTCCTCAACGGCCTGAGCGTGAAGAAAGCCATCGAGCGCATGATTGAAGAACTGGAGAAACTGGGTGTCGGCACAGGCAAGACCAACTACCGCCTGCGCGATGCCATCTTCAGCCGCCAGCGTTATTGGGGCGAGCCTTTCCCAATCTACTACAAGGACGGCATGCCTTACGCCATGGACGAGTCGAAGCTGCCGCTTGAGTTGCCTGCCATCAGCGAATATAAGCCTACCGAGACGGGTGAGCCGCCTTTGGCTCGTGCCACGAACTGGGTCACCGAGGAAGGCTATCCCATCGAGACCAACACCATGCCTGGCTTTGCTGGTTCCAGTGGTTACTATTTCCGCTATGAGGACCCGCACAACGACAAGGAATACTTCAGCCGCGAAGCCAACGACTATTGGCAGAACGTCGACCTTTATATCGGTGGCGCCGAACATGCCACTGGCCACTTGATTTACAGCCGCTTCTGGTGCAAGTTCCTTCACGACCTTGGTCTTTCGTGCAAAGACGAACCTTTCCAAAGGATGATTAACCAGGGCATGATCCAAGGCCGTTCCAGCTTTGCCTATCGTGCCAACATGGAGAAGTTATGTGAGTATGGCGTGTGGCAGCTCATCAAGGACAACCGCATGGGCGTGAAGTTTGAGAAGGACTTCAAGGATGGTCGTCGTCGTTTCGACTTCTTCTGCCCCGAGAAGGGCATCCTCATCGAGATTAACCGTATGGGTAACCTCGAGAAGGTGGCTGAGCCTTGGAAGGATTATGCTAAAGAAAAGGGATACAAGCTCCTTTTGGTGCCTATCATTGATGTCGTGAGAGATTATATGTATGGCACCGACAAGGTCGAACAGAAGATCAAAGACCTTGTTGCAGGCAAGGAAGTTCCCGTATTCGAGGATGGCGCTCCGCTTCCGTCGGTGCCGTTGTTCATCTCCAAGAACATGAAGGACCGCGAACTGTTTAGCGATCCGATCCATGTGGACATCAACATGGTGCACAACGACATCCTTGATGTGGCCGAGTTCTGCCAATGGCGCGACGACCTTAAGGATGCCAAGTTCATCTTTGAGAAAGACAAGGACGGCAACGACATCTATGTCTGCGGTAACGAGGTGGAGAAGATGTCGAAATCGAAGTATAATGTGCAAAATCCTGACGACCTCGTAGAGAAATACGGTGCCGACACGCTGCGTCTCTATGAGATGTTCCTCGGTCCTTTGGAGCAGTCGAAGCCCTGGGATACGCAGGGTATCGAAGGCACTTTCCGTTTTGTGCGCAAGTTCTGGAGGCTGTTCCACAACGAGAACAACGAGTTTTGCGTCAGCAATGAACCCGCCACTGCGCCTGAGTTGAAGAGCCTGCACAAACTCATCAAGAAGGAAGAGGAGGGCATCGAGAGCATCTCGTTCAACACGGTTGTTTCGGCCTTCATGATCTGCGTCAACGAACTGGCCGACATGAAGTGCAACAAACGTGAGATTCTTGAGCCTTTGACGGTGATGATTTCACCTTACGCACCGCATATCGCCGAGGAGCTGTGGCATCTGCTTGGCCATGAGACCTCGGTGGTGAACGCAGCATTCCCCGCTTACGACGAGAGTAAGACGATGGAAAACAGCTTTAACTACCCCATTAGCTTCAATGGTAAGATGCGTTTCAATATGGAACTGCCTGTCACGATGAATGCCGACGAGGTGCAAGCCGCCGTGCTCGCCGCCCCCGAAGCCGCCAAATGGATTGAAGGCAAGCAGGTCCGCAAGGTCATCTACGTGCCGAAGAAGATTGTTAATATCGTTGTGGGGTGATTTCCGCTTTGCCACGGCGCATTTCAAACACCACCGCGTGAGGCATCTCGAACAGATAATTGTTTGGGATTTCGATTTGATAGGTGGGACTGTAATAGTCTAGGTCTTTTGAACCGCTTTTGAGGCTCAAAGTAGCTGTTTTATTGCTTCCCAGAATCTTGATTTTTCCTGTTTTTAATTCGGGCATTCCTTTGGAATCGAACCAATACAAATTGGGCACAGGGCTTTCCTGTTCATCCAAGAGGAAAATAGCATAAACCTTGTCGCCCTTTTGCGTGAAGCGGAACTTACCGTATGTAAAGGGATAGATGGGGCGTGTCCCATAGATGGCTTCACCGTTCACCTGCATCCATTCGCCGATTTCCTTCATGCGGAGCAGTGCCGTGTCGGGCAGGTTGCCATCGGCATCGGGGCCTACGTTAAGGAGGAAGTTACCGCCTTTGGCCACGATGTCGCACAAAAGGTGGATGAGTTTGTTGGTGCTTTTGTATTGGTCCGTCGAGACATACGACCACGAGTTACCCATCGACATACAGGTTTCCCAAGGATAGGACAGAAGTGAGTCGGGCACTTGTTGCTCTGGGGTTTGGTAGTTCTCGTATTTGCCACCTACCGAGCGGTCCACAATGATAAGGTCGGGATTGTTCTCACGGGCTATTTTAGCCACTGTGGGCATGTCGATGTCTTGGATATAGCCTTGGCAGCCGAGCCAGGGGCGCGTTTCTTCGTTTACACTCCATTCGGGACGCACCCAGCCACCGTCCAGCCACAGGATGTCGATGTCGCCATAGTTATGGGTGAGTTCGCGTATCTGTCTGTGGGTGAATTGCTTGTATTTCTCGAAACGTTCAGGCATGACGGTCGGGTCATAGTTGACGTTGCGGTCGGGGGTGGCCCATTCGTGTGCCCAGTAGTCGTCACAGTGCCAGTCGGGCTTGGAGAAGTAGAGGCCGGTCCAAAAACCTTTGGCACGGAAGGCATCTACCACTGCACCAGTGATATCGGCTTTTGGATTCTTGGAAAATGGGCAGCTCGGGTCGACAGTGGAGTAGGAGGTCTCCTTGGTATCGAACATGCAGAAGCCGTCGTGATGTTTCGTGGTGAAGACGACGTACTTCATGCCCGCGTTTTTGGCGGCATCGGCCCATTTTGAAGGGTCGAAGTTCTTCGGGTAAAATGTTTTGTTAAGGTTTTGATAATCAGTCTTGTATTTGTAATAATCGGCGCCATCGCGGTTGATCCAAGGCTCGTTGCAGATGGACCACGACTCCACCACTTCCCATTGGGCATAGATGCCCCAGTGCATCATGAAGCCAAACTTCAGATCCTGCCATTGGCTGATGCGGTTGGTGATAACGGGGTCGGTTTCAGGGAGTTGGTCATCGGTTTGTGCGAAAGTAGGAGCGCAGAAGAGGCCTATTAAAAAGAGGAGTAATGCTTTTTTCTTCATGAGATGGGATTTTAATGCGCCAAAGATACGAAAAAACCACGATTCGCAGCACGATGCTGCAAGTCGTGGTTGAGGTTCTATGTGATGCAGGAGATTATTCCTGTTCCATCATGGCTCTGACTTCCTTGGCTTTCACGGTGTAGATGTTGCCATCTGCATCGCAGAAGCAGAAGGTGCCGTTATGGCGGCAACGCATGGTAAGCAAGCGTTGCATCGAGAGGTCGAGGCCGCTCATCAATTTCTTGGTGAAGGACGAAACTTCATTCTTCTTGGCATTCACTGTTACTGTTGTCATATTGTCTGATCTTTTTGAATTTTTCTTCGTTGTAAAACTTAATGGATTTGATGCTACCTTCGGCAATCACTTCAGAGGGCATAATGCTGTTGTCGATGAACAGGAAGTAGTCAACGACGGGGCAGTAAAGATGAAACAAGTTCTTGATGCCTGCTCTGTAGCGTCTGCGGATGATACTGTCGTCCACATGATGACCGCCGTGTTTCACGCGCTCTGCAACGCGTTGGATGGCCAGGTCGGGGCTCTGCAGCCAGAAGTAGATGAGGCTGGCTTTGTAGCCTTCCTGACGTGCCTTGTTGATGAGGGCGTGGTAGGATTTGGCGGCCAAGGTGGTCTCGATGGCAAAGTCTTCTTTGTCAGCGATAAGTTTCTTGATGCGCGAGAGCATCAGGCGGCCAGCGGCGACCTTGGCGCCGTCGGGGTTGAGCGGCGACAGACCCTTGGCGATCTCGTCGCAGTTGACGAACTCCTTGCACTGCAGCGTCTCTGGCAAAACAGTCAAGGAAGCGGTCGTCTTACCTGCTCCATTGCAACCTGATATGATATATAAACTCGGCATCAAATTATGGTTCTGCTCGTTTTTGTGATGGCATATATCGTGCCAAATCACGCTGCAAAGATACAAAAAATGTGAATGTGTCAACACTTTTCCACACTTTTCCACGATATTTTTTCGAGTAAAAATAGCTAATACGCTGTAAATCAGCAATATCATTATAGTTGATGATTATCTTATTGGGGACGTTCCCCATAGCCAAAATTTTCGTATTTTTACCGCCTAAAACGAAAGTGATGAAAAAACGGACCTTGATAACGCTATGTTCCCTCATGTTGGTGGTATGCGCCTGCCAAAAACAGGTGGAATACCCCATAGAGCCGAAGATCACATACGAGGGCTTCACCTATTTGATGAACCCCGACAGCACTTTCAGTGGCGAAGGCATCATCTCGTTTTCCTATACCGATGGCGACGGCGACCTGGGTCTTGACGAAAGCGATACCCTGCCGCCGTTTGGCTTCCATGATACCTATTATTACAATATGGTGGTCGACTACCTGAAATCGGAGAACGGCGTGTTTGTGAAGACGCCATTGCTGAGCCCGCATGTGCCGACCAGTCCCGACGATACCTTGGTGTTGTACGACACGGTGACCTTCAACGCCCGCTTCAAACGGCTTCGTGACTCAGAAGAGCCCAAGGCCATCAGTGGCTCGATGGACTACAAGCTCACGGTGCAGAATCCTTTCTCGCCCAACGACACGGTGAAGTTCGAAATCCGTATCCTCGACCGCGCCTTGCATGAGAGTAACGTGATCCAAACCGATCCGATTTTCACTAACCCCATTTTGAATAAATAAACACAGAAATATGAAACAACTCCTTTTGTCTTTGGCATTGTTGCTTTCGTTTTCGTTGATGCAGGCGCAAACTGCTGGCGAAAACATCGACGTGACACATTATGCCATCCATGTCAACGAACTTAATTTCACCAACCAAACCCTTCAGGGTGAGACCTTTATTGACTTTACGGCTACGGCCAATGTGCAACAAATCCTTCTTGAATTGAAGTATCTGGAAGTCGCTTCCGTGACGGCCACAGGCGCTACGGTATCCGGCTTCTCGCAAGACGGCGACTTCTTGACCATCAATTTGGCCTCACCTTTGGCAAGCGGTAATACAGCAACCTTAGACATCGTGTATGGTGGCAACACCTTCAGTGAGACTTGGGGTGGCGTGGAATGGTGGGGCGACTATGTCTACAACCTTGGCGTGGGTTTCGATAGCCAACCGCACAACTTAGGTAAGTCTTGGTTCCCCTGTGTCGATAACTTCACCGATAAGGCTACCTACGATGTCTTTGTCACCACGACCAACGATAAGAAGGCCATCTGTGGCGGTAACTTCGTGGAGACTATCGACAATGGTAATGGCACCTCCACCTGGCATTGGAACACACCTCAGGAGATCGCCACCTATCACATCTCGTTTGCCGTGGGCGACTATGAAGTCTGGGAGGACGTCTATCACGGCATCGAGCGCGACATCCCGATTACGGTGTATGCCAAGCCTAGTCAGATCAACAATGTACCCGCTTCGATGGTACACGTCAAGGAGATTGCGGCTTTCTTCGAGGAGAGCATGGGTGCCTATCCTTTCAATCGCATCGGCTATGTCGTTACGGGCAAAGGTTGTATGGAGCACACCGACAACATCGCCATTGTGCCTTCTGTCGTCGACGGCACTTTGGCTGGTGAGGAATATATCGCTCACGAACTCTCTCACATGTGGTCAGGCAACCTGGTGACCTGTGCCGAGGCTGGCGACATGTGGCTCAACGAGGGCTTCGCCCAGTTCTGGGGCGCATTCTACGAGTCGGCTGTCTATGGCGAGGAGCATTTCCAAAACACCATTTCTGGCAAGGTCAATAGCATCAATGCTTGGTGCAACAGCCCCGCCAACTGGATGCCGCTCAACAACATGCCGCTTGACATGACCTATAACACCAATGCCATCTATGAGCGCGGTGCTGTCATCGTCAATACGATGATGAACTACATGGGGCGTGAGAACTTCCTCGCCGCCATGCGCCAGTATTTCCAGGAATATGCCTATCAGACAGCTACATCCGAACAACTATGCGAAGCCTTGACACAGTATTCCGGCATCGACATGCATGGATTTTTCGATACCTATGTCTATTCAAGTGGCATGCCCCATCTTTACGCTGTCATCAAATCGGTGGAGCAGGTCGGCGAATGGTATGATGTGACGTTGGAACACCGTTACCAGCATATTGGAGATACCCACATCGGGCAACACAATGCATACGAGTTGACTTTCATCGGCCCTGATTTCCAACTTGAAACCGCAAGAGTCGTTTGGGATGGCCTGAATTACGAGGCAACATGTTCAGTCGGTTTTGAGCCTGTCGGTGTTATCGGTGATTTCAATAACAACTGGTTGGATGGAAAGACCCAGAAAAACTTCATGCTGAAGTCGTCATCGCAGCAAAACTTTGCCAACTTCAAGGTAGAGGCGACATCTTTCACCGATTCGGTTTTTGTCGCTGTCGAAAACCATTTTGTCGGTCCTTACGACGACCCCTTGGTTCCCTATCTGACCCTCTCGAGCCAGCATTTCTGGACCATCAACCGCTACGACTTCGGTGAGGCCCAGGTGACAGGCATGTTCGACTATACCACTTCTACTGACGGCGACATCATACAGACGGCCAACGACTCGGCCACCTTGTTGTATCGTCGCGACGCCTCGGAGGCTTGGCACGAGATTGCTTACACGGTTTATGCGGGCAGCACCTGGAAGCATGGCCGCTTTATCGTTGACAACCTGCCCTCAGGCGAATATACCATAGCCGCTTGGGACAAGGAAGCACTCGGCACCGAGGAGCAGCACCAGGCTGGCATGATGCTTCAGATGTATCCTAACCCCTCGGCTGACATGATTCGCCTCACATGGGATGAGCCCGCTGACGGCATGATCCGTATTATCGGTATGGACGGCAGGGAACTGAGGCGGGCCATTTTCAGGAAGGCTGAAGGCGTAAGCCTCTCAACGGCAGGTCTGCCTAAAGGCTACTGTACGGTGATGCGCCTGGGTAAGGATGGCACGGTATTGGCTACTGAAAAACTGATTATTAAATGATAAACAATATGAAAAGCTTTAAGTTATTTGCCCTGCTTTGTGTACTGGGTGTCTTCTTTGCCTCATGCAAGGAACCAAAAAACGAATGGGAGAATTATTTTGGCTATACCAATCAGGAACTCGTCGGTTCCTATGTCTCATCTGATGTTGCCGATGCGTTCGATGGCTTGATAGAGGGCACTTACTGCCACATCTGCCATGACGCCACCATCAAAGTGTCGCCCAATGGCGGAAAACTGAAATTTGAAATCAAGAGTCCGAACAACGGCCTTACCCACAACTGTGTCGGCGACCCCAGCTTGAGCAACAGCGATTGCCTGATACAGATAGGCAACGAATTGTTGGCTACGGTTTATACCAATAGTTCACAAGGAATACGCATTCACGGCTATGTTCGGATTAATAATGTCAACTATTATTTTGATGTCATAAAAGAATAAACACATACAACTATGAAAAAAGGATTATTTGTTTTGGCTGTCCTCGTGATGGCTTTGGGAAATGTGAGCTTTGCCCAGCGCAAGGCTGAACTGAAATCGAATGCGAATGCCAATGTGCTGAAGCATTATGGCGTACGTGACGAAACGACTGTAGTGCCGGCGACGGCCTCCTGGCAAACCACCGACGGCGAGCAGTATCATACCACCTATACCTACGATGAGTATGACTATTACCTCATCGAGGAATTGACCGAGATGAATTATGGTGATGGTTGGCAGGAGTTTAGCCTGTTGACCTATGACTATGATTTCTCCGGCAATGTGATTGAAATCGTGGCTCAGATCATGGAAGATGGCGGCTGGGAAAATGAGGCGAGAGCTTCTTATACCTACGACGATGATTTGGTGGCCGAGGTCATCATCCAAGAATGGGAAAACGGTAACTGGGTGAACGAAACTAAGGAGGTGTACAACTACAGTGGCGATGTGACTACCGTCCTCTATTGGGACTGGAACGGCAGCAACTGGTCGTCGGACGAGCTTTGGACTTACACCAAAGACGGCAACACCATCGAACTGATCATCCAATATATGCAAGGCGGTGCCTGGCAGAACGATGAGAAGCAGCTTCTCACCCTTGATTTCGACGAACATGTCACCGAAATCCTCGACCAAGACTGGGTTGGTACTTCATGGGTCAATGATGAACGCACGACCTATATCTATGAAGACGGTGTCTTCACAAATAAGAACGTCGAAGACTGGAATGGATCGGCATGGGAAGACGATCTTGCTTTTGAATATGAATATGTGGATGGCAACGCCAAACACGGTGAGTGCTTTGAAAAGGAGGCAGGCCAATGGATGCCAGCCGATGATGATATCGAAATGGCTTTTGGCTATGGCGCCAAGAGTAATGAGTATTATGGCTATCGCGTTGATATTCAATACGTTGATTTGACTCAAGTGGGCGAAAACACTACTGCCAGTTTTGTGGTCTATCCCGTGCCTGCCCAGGATGTGTTGTTCATTGAGACTGATAGCTTCCAGAAGGCAGAGATCTATAGTCTTTCGGGACAGAAAGTGATGGAAAGCCTGCGTGATAGGATGAACGTGAGCGCTTTGTCTTCGGGCATGTATCTCATCAAGGTTTACGACCGAGAAGGAGGCTGCTCCTCACAACGGTTTGTCGTTAAATGAAAAAAGGAGGCAATCGCCTCCTTTTTTCATTTTATCATTTCTTCAAGGTAATCCGGAACGTCGTCCCTTCGCCCACTACAGACGATTTAACGAAGATCTTACCCTTGTGGTAGTCTTCGATGATGCGCTTGGCTAGCGACAGACCCAAACCCCAGCCGCGTTTCTTGCTAGTGTAGCCAGGATTGAAGACCTGCTTAATTTGTGACTTCGGGATGCCTTTACCCGTGTCGCTGAGGTCGATGTGGATGTGGTCGCCGTCGTCGATGAGGTCGACAGTGATTTTCCCGTGGTCACCCATGGCATCAACAGAGTTTTTGGTTAGGTTTTCGAGCACCCAGCGGAACAGCGAGGGTATCAAAGGCATAACCAATTCGCCCTCGGGTAGGTTGATTTCAAACTCGAACTTTTTGGAGAACCGCTTCTGCAAATAATCCATTGTGTCGCGGATGAGGTAGTTGATGTCGGTGGGTTCAGGTGTTGGCACGGAGCCGATTTTTGAGAATCGGTCGGTGACAATTTGCAGACGTTCGATATCCTTCTCCATCTCGTGCGTGCCCACAAAGGGTTCTTCCTGCATCTTCAGCAGCTCGATCCAGCCCATCAGAGAGGATAGGGGCGTGCCCAGCTGGTGGGCGGTCTCCTTGGCCATGCCGGCCCATACTTGGTTCTGCTCGGAGCGACGGGCATAGCTGAACAACAGGTAGGCGATCAGCAGGAATAAGGCGAAGACAATGATTTGGATGACAGGGTAGTAGCGCATCTGTTGCACCAGATCGGTGGTGCGGTAGAAGATGGTGGCTTTACCCTTGTTCATGAACTCGATCTGCAGCGGGTCGTTCTCGTCGCGCATGATGGCAAGCTGTTGCTTGACGTAGTTGCTGTCCTGCATCATGAGGGAGTCGAGGTTACCAAAACTCAGGATTTGTGTCTGGTCTTCGTTGGTGATGATGACGGGTGCGCCTACCGAATTCAATGTGATCTCCTCCATGAAGTGGTCAATCATGTCTTCCAACACGGCCTTCAGGTCGGTGTAGATCATGGACTCGTTGTAATACAGCCACTGCACCGAGCCGTATCCCGGGTCGATTTTGATGGGAGGGAATTTGGAATAGGCCTGTTGCATCTCCTCGTCAAAAGCTTTTTTGCCTTCTTGTGAGGGCGGTAGGTTGCTTGAGAAGATGATGTTGTCCTTGGTGTCGGTGATGACCAAAGGGATGCTGATGTTGTTACGGATGATGTCAAGATAGATGGCCGTGTTTTCGTTGCTTGAGATGTCGATGACACGACGGTAGGCATTGGCCAAGAGGTCGACACGCAGTTGCTCCTGCTCGCTCACCTTGTTGAAGAACTCTTCCGTCGATTTCATCATCACGGCATGCTGCTCCATAGCCGCTGCCCACATCTTCACTTGGCGTGTCTCTTGCTCAGCGATAGACTTCACCAAATGGTTGGTGTACCACAACGACGCACCGATGATGAGCATAGCGATGATCGCTAGCGCCCATTTCCAGCGTTTCTTGTTTGTATAGAGGTTCGTTTTCACGTTGATAAAAACGAAGTTATGGCTGTATTATTATATCTTTTTTCTCATCCTTCCTACGGGAATGCCTAACTGCTCCCTGTATTTGGCCACAGTGCGGCGGGCGATGGGATAGCCTTTGTCCTTCAAAATGAGCATCAGCTGCTCGTCGGTCATGGGCTTCGCTTTGTCTTCGTTCTCCACGCAGTCTTTCAAGATTTTCTTGATTTCGCGCGTCGACACCTCCTCGCCACCCTCGTTCTTGATGCCTTCGCTGAAGAAGAACTTCAGCATGAAGGTACCATAAGGTGTTTGGACGTATTTGCTGTTGGCTACGCGTGAGATGGTAGAAATGTCTAAGCCCACTTTTTCGGCCACGTCTTTGAGGATCATCGGCTTAAGCTTGGCCTCGTCGCCGGTGAGGAAGTACTCTTCCTGCATCTCAACGATGGCTTTCATGGTCTTGTAGAGCGTGGTCTGCCGTTGGTTGATGGCATCAATGAACCATTTGGCAGCATCGATTTTCTGCTTCACGAATTGTACGGCCTCCTGTTTGCTGCGGCTGTCTTTGCTGTTTGAGAACTCCTCAAGCATATTGATGTAAGACTTGCTGACGCGCAACTCAGGGGCGTTGCGGCCGTCGAGCGAAAGCTCCACCTTGCCATCTCTTACGAAGATGAAGAAATCGGGGGTGATGTAATGGATGTTCTTGGTGCTGGCGCTAGAGGCGTCGGCGGGCTTCGGGTTGAGTTTCAGTATCTCATCCAAGGCGGCTTTCAGCTCTCGGTTGCTGACTTCCAGCTTCTTGGCGATTTTGTCATAGTGTTTCTTGGTGAATTCTTCGAAGAAATCGTTGACGATGGTGATGGAGAGGTCGAGATTTAGGTAGGGGTTCTCTTCCTGAAGTCGTTTTAGTTGGATGAGGAGGCACTCTTGCAGATTGCGTGCGGCAATGCCGGGAGGGTCGAGTTCCTGGACGATAGCCAGCACCTCTTTTACCTCTTCTTCGGTGGCCGAGAGGTTCATGGTGAAGAGCAGGTCGTCGACGATGTTGAGTGTGGTGCGGCTCAGATAGCCGTTGTCGTCGAGGTTGCCGATAATGTATTCTCCAATCTGGAGCTGCTTATCGGTCAGGTCGCGATAGGCCAGTTGCCGGTTCAGATAGTCTTGGAAAGTCTCTTCGTTGACGATGGGCGACTCATAGAGGTCGTCGTCATCGCTGTAGTTGTTGGCTTGATACTTATAGGAATAGTCGTCGCGGTCTTCTTCGGGCAGGTAGTCGTTGATGTCGAACTCGTCATCCTTGCTGAAGTTGACCTCGTCGTCGTTATAGTCGTCGTTTTCGCCGTTGTTGTCTCTCTCTTCTCCGCTATCTTTCTCTTCGCTATCCTTCTCTTCGCCGTAGTCTTCGTTATACTCTTCTTCGTTGGGGTCGTCAACGGTTGGCTCATCATCATAGTCGTTGTCACGAACGTCTTCAAGGGCGGGGTTGATCTCCATCTCCTCCTTGATGCGTTGTTCGAGTTCGATTAATGGCAGCTGCAACAGCTTCATCAGCTGGATCTGCTGCGGCGAGAGTTTTAGCTCCTGCCGCTGGGTTTGAGACAATCGTTGGTTATTCATGGTGATTAATACAAGCAGTTTTTGGGTGTGCGCGGGAAGGGGATGACGTCGCGGATATTGGTCATGCCGGTGATGAAGAGCAGCAGACGCTCGAAGCCCAGGCCGTAGCCCGAGTGGGGCACCGAGCCAAAGCGGCGGCTGTCGAGGTACCAGTTCATGGATTCCTCAGGGATGCCGACCTCATGCATGCGGTCGAGGATCTTGTTGATATCGGTCTCACGCTCTGAGCCACCGATGATCTCACCGATACCGGGGAAGAGCACGTCCATGGCACGGACGGTCTTGCCGTCTTCGTTCTGCTTCATGTAGAAGGCCTTGATCTCCTTCGGGTAGTCGGTCAGGATGACGGGCTTCTTGAAGTGCTTCTCCACGAGGTAACGCTCGTGCTCCGACTGCAGGTCGACGCCCCAGCCATCCACGGGATATTGGAACTTGCCCTTCTTGTTGTAGTTGGAGTTGCGCAGGATGTCGATGGCCTCGGTGTAGGTGAGGCGCACGAACTCATGCTCGAGCACAAAGTGCAGCTTGCTGATGAGCTCCATCGACTTGTCTTCTTCCTTCTTGCCCTTCTCTTCGTCTTGCAGACGCTTGCTGAGGAACTGGAGGTCGTCCATGTTGTTGTCCAAAGCGTATTGGATCAAGTATTTCAGCATCTCCTCGGCGAGGTCCATGTTGTCGTTGATGTCGTAGAAGGCCATCTCGGGCTCAATCATCCAGAACTCGGCCAGGTGGCGTGTGGTGTTGGAGTTCTCGGCGCGGAAGGTGGGACCGAAGGTGTAGATCTTGCCCAGGGCCGTGGCAGCCAACTCGCCTTCGAGCTGACCCGAAACGGTGAGGTTGGTCGACTTGCCGAAGAAGTCCTGCTTGTAGTCGACGTTGCCCTGCTCGTCACGAGGCGGGTTGTTGAGGTCGAGCGTGGTCACTTGGAACATCTCGCCAGCACCTTCGGCGTCGGAGGCAGTGATTAATGGCGTGTGGATATTATAGAAGCCTCGCTCGGTGAAGAACTTGTGGATGGCGAACACCATGGCATGGCGCAGACGCATGACGGCACCGAAGGTGTTGGTGCGGAAACGCAGGTGAGCGATGTCGCGCAGGAACTCCAGCGAGTGTTTCTTGGGCTGCAGCGGGTATTCGTCAGGGTTGGCAGGACCGAACAGGCCGATCTCCTTCACGGAGAGCTCCACGGCCTGGCCGCTACCCATCGAGGCGACGAGGACGCCCTTGGCCCAAAGCGATGCACCAGCGTGCATCAAGGCCAGTTTTTCTTCGGGGATGACGTTCAGATCGATGACCAATTGCAGGTTGTTGATGGTAGAGCCGTCGTTGAGGGCGATGAAGGCCACGTTCTTGCTGCCGCGCTTGTTGCGCACCCAACCCATTACAGTAATCTCATTGTCAGAGGCTTGCATCTGCAAGGCTTGCTTGATTTCTACTCTTTTCATTTTATGTTGATATTCTCTTTAAAAGCGTAACTAATTAAACTGCAAAGTAACAAAAAAAAACGTCACGGTCAGTCAAAATTGCTGTATATTTGCAAAACCTACAACGTACATTGTTCTTATGGCAAACACTTACACACAATTGTACACTCACATTGTTTTCCACACGAAAAGCACGGGTATTGTTATGCGCGATGAGGATTTAAATCGTGTGTTTGAATATATAGGTGGCATTATCCGCAGTGAAGGTTCTATACCGTTTGCTGTTGGTGGTGTTGCCGACCATATTCATATT
>JAFYHS010000033.1 GCA_017539045.1 Bacteroidales bacterium | reverse complement strand
TTTCTTGGGTGAGGCTCCCATCAAAGGGTCATACACAGCACTTAGCTGTTATTACCTGACCTTTGTTGACAAGGAGTTTGCCCGGGGCCAGTATGAAACGCTGAAAAAGTACTTCTTGAAGAAGCGGCCAATGACAGGATTTAAGGAATACCACGACAGGAAATGCTGGCTTGGGATGGACATCGATGCAGGGCCAATAGTCTGCAACCTCAGCCCAACAGGGACGGCATTCGCTGTTGGGAGCGTGACCTATTTTGAAGATTGGAAGTTGCGGCGAAAGCTCCTGAAGACAGGAGAGATTGCTGGTACCACTTGGTATAGCAAGGGCAAGAGCCATTATCTGCTTGCTGATGTGGCCTTGGTGGGTGAAGCGATAATGCTTGCCATGCGAACGGCGGTGGAATGGGGACAATAATCACCGACAACAATGGAATTTGCATCCTCTACTTTGCAACTTTAACTATAATTTGCAAACTCCACTTTGCAAATTTTTCAAAATTTTGTCGATTGTATTAGACAATTTTGTATTTTTGCGGGCGAAAACGTCCATAAACACACCAAATTATCATGGATACCATATTGTTCAGATACCATAACTTGCTGAAAGAGACCAACACGGACTTTTTGCGCTATTTGCACAACATCATCCCGTGGAACGACCGCATGATTGCCATCGTGGGCAGCCGAGGCGTGGGCAAAACCACCATGCTGCTCCAGCATATTAAATTGCACCTGCCCATCGACAAAACGCTATACATTTCCGCCGACGACCTCTATTTCTCCGAACACAGTCTGTTCGACTTGGCGCTGCAGTTCCACCAATTGGGCGGCGAACACCTTTTCATCGACGAGGTCCACAAATATGCCAATTGGTCGCAAGAATTGAAGAACATCTACGACGCCATCCCGCAACTCCAAGTGGTCTTTACGGGGTCATCGATATTGGACATCTACCATGGGACCAGCGATTTGTCGCGCCGTGTGCTGACATTCACCCTGCACGGCATGTCATTCCGTGAATACCTCGCCATGAAAAAAGGGATCCAAATCCCGGTCCATTCCTTGGACGACATCATGCAACACAAGGTGACTGTCGAGGGCCTGGATTATCCCTTGGCCGCCTTCCGCGACTATCTACGGCAGGGTTACTATCCGTTTTCCGATAGTCAAGCCTATGGCCTTCGCCTCATTAATGTCGTCAACAGAGTCATCGAGACCGACATACCTATGTATGCGAAACTCAATATCAGCTCGATAGCGAAAATGAAGCGGCTCCTCAACGTGATTGCGGCCAGCGTTCCTTTCAAACCTAATGTCAGCAAATTGGCCAGCATTTTGAACCTCAGCCGAGAAACGGTGAATGATTACCTTGAATACATGACCCGCGCCAAGCTGCTCAACACCCTTCAAGACTCCACCCAAGGCATCAGAGGATTGGGAAAAGTGGATAAAATCTATCTCGAAAACACCAACCTCGCCTATGCCTTGACTCCGCAACCTGAAGTCGGAAACATCCGTGAGACCTTCTTCCTCAATCAACTACAAGCAAACCATCAAATTCAATCCGCTCCAGGTTCAGACTTCTTAATTGACGGCACCTATACTTTTGAACTTGGCGGTGAAAACAAGAAACAGAAACAGATTACAGGAACCCCCAATGCTTACATCGTGAAAGACAATGTTGAATACGGGTCGTTCAATGTATTACCACTTTGGCATTTCGGGTTGATGTATTGACTTGCCAAGCATCCATCTATCCGGTTTTTGTGTCACATGTGACAGATTTGTCGGATACAAATTGGAGCCTGTTTTCAATCTTTGGGGCAAATTAGGGGCAAATGAAAAACCCCTAACTGATTCTCAATCAATTAGGGGTTTGTTTTGTAGCCCATAGCGGAATCGAACCGCTGTTTTAAGTGTGAGAAACTTACGACCTAACCGCTAGTCGAATGGGCCAAAAAAAGGTTCTTTTTGCGGAACCTTTGTGTGAACTAGGCGGGAGTCGAACCCACAACCGCCTGATCCGTAGTCAGGGACTCTATCCAATTGAGCTACTAGTCCAGTCGTTTTGACACTGCAAAAGTACAGCTTTTTTCAATAGTGCAAGTAAAAAATGGCGAAATTTTTTGTTTATTTTTGCAAACATTTGATAATCAGTTGGATATTTTTCATCGACGCAAGCCGTTTTCTGTGCGCTTTTGCATGTGCAATCCCTTTTTTGCTATCTTTGCATCATCGTTAACCAACATTTTTTCGCTATGAGATTATTACTGATCAGCAATTCGACCAATTTTGGCGAGAACTATCTGGCTTGGGCATCGGCTCAGATTGAGCTTTTCTGCCTCCAGAACCATATTAATAAGGATAGCCGCATCATCTTCGTGCCATTTGCTGGCGTCAACATCGGCGGCATGGTCTATCCCGAAAGCTACGACGCCTACGAGTCGAAGGTGAGGAACGTGTTCCGCACCAAGTTCGGCCTCGAGAACTTCACCTCGGTCCATCATTTTGACGATAAGGTGAAAGCCGTCCGTGAAGCCGACTGCATCGTGGTGGGCGGCGGCAACACCTTCCATCTGGTGGCCGAGATGCACCGCTACGGCCTGATGGACGCCATCCGCGAACGCGCCCTCGCTGGCGTGCCTTACATGGGCTGGAGCGCCGGCTCCAACGTGGCCTGCCCGACGCTGTGCACGACCAACGACATGCCTATCGTGCAACCCGCCTCGTTCAAATGCCTCAACCTGGTGCCGTTCCAGATCAACCCACATTACCTCGATCCGCACCCCGAGATCGACAAGATGATCAAGCACGGCGGCGAGACGCGTCAGGACCGTATCAACGAATACCTTGCCGTCAACCAGGACATGACGGTGGTCGGCCTGCGCGAGGCCTCTGCGCTCTGGGTCAACGACGATAAGATGCTGCTCAAGGGTGGCAAGAAGATGATCGTGATGCGCTACGGCAAGGAATCGGTCGAGATTGACCCGAATTCCGATGTGTCGTTCCTGCTGGGCGAACAAATGGCCTAATTTGGCTGCTCAAATACCTTGCGGTCCTCGAAGACCACAAGACGACGCTCGAGGTGGATGGTTTTCCGTCCACCTTTTTCGCCTTGTATGAGGTAGCGCGAGGCGTCCTCGCCAAGGATGTCGGTGAATGCCTTCTTGATGCGCGACAGGGTGGCGTTCAAGGTGTTGCCCACGAAGTCGGTCAAGTTGTCGACGGCACGCTCCAATATGGCGTCGTCGCCGTAGGTGGAGATCTGGCGGTATATCCTGTATAGCTCTGGCTTGTAGTCGCTCAGATAGTTCAAAGAGATGCCTTCTTCGTGGAAGAGGAAGAGGAGGTACAAGGCCTTGCTGAGGGTGGGCATCTTCACCTCGGTGTTGTTGCGGTCGGTGAGGAACAGGTCACCACGCTTGGTGACGTAGAGCCGGCTGACTTCGTGCGTCCCGGTGTGTTTCAGCACGATGTCGAGGAGCACCTTGTGGAATCCCGTGTATTGCAACTCGTTGTTGTCGTCGTCGGAGGAAGGCATGATCTGTCTCAGCAGGCGTTCCTCTTTCGCGTTGAGGCCGTTAGGTTTGAGGCTGACTATGCTATTTTTGAGCGCGTAGAACTGTCGCAGTGTGGCGAGGGGATTGCCGTTGATTTCCAAGATGAGGTAGTCGTGGTAGTCGTCGGCCTCCATGTCGCCGATCTTGAAGAAGAAAGCTGATTTACCAATCTCCAATCCGTTGATGTTCAGATAATTGAGAAATATCTCTTTGGAGAGGAAAGCGCTGTCCATTTTGGGTAGATGGGTGTCGATCAAGTCGAGTTGTTCCTCCGAGAGGGTGGGCTCCAAGTAGTTGAGCATCTGTCGGAAGGTGGCTTGTTTCGCACCGAGGTCGCGCAGCACCATGGGCAGGTAGAACAGCTCGCGGTGGTCGGCTTTCAGCAGCCGGCAGATGTCGCGGTAGTCATGCACGATGCCCTGGTTGGCTGGGCGGTCGTATTCCGACTCGACGTAGAGCACGGCGTTACGCGTGTCGAAGTTAAGGTGCGGGATGGATACGAGATGGGCCTTGATGCCTTTTGTCGCCGCCAGCCGCATGTCGAGTGAGAGGATGAGGGCGGTAATGAGCAACGACTCGTTGGGACTCAGGTTGTTGTCGGCCAAGGAGAGGGACTGAAACAGGCAGAGCAGGAAGTTCTTCTCCCTTTCGCCCAGCGTTTTCAGTGTGCCTACGGCATCGGAGAGGATGAGCGTGGTGGCCTTTTTGCGGCTTGCCGAGGTGATGTCGAGAGCCTCGTTGACGCGATGCAGGAAATCGATCTCGCCTTGGTTGACGATGCCGTCGCACTGCACGAGGTCTGAAAGTACCTTTGAAAGCGCTGTCTTATGGTTCTCCTTGAATTTCATTTACTTACGTATTTTTCTTTTGGGTTGCAACCTTGCAACCTCTTTGCGTTTTCATGAAGGGTTGTATTTTTGCCCCGTTTTATCAATGCAAAAATAGAAAAAAACGTCAGACTATCATAATATCCCACTTAAAAGATGAAGCGAAACTATAGAAACGGCTTGACGAATGTGGAAGTGGAGAAGAGCCGAATCAAGCATGGCGACAATGTGCTGACGCCACCCGAGAAGGATCCCTTGTGGAAACAGTTTTTGGAGAAGTTTTCCGACCCTATCATACGAATCCTGCTGATTGCCTTGCTGCTGTCTGTGGCAGTGTCGCTCTACCAGTTGTTTACCGGTGCCGCAGGCATGGGCGTGCTGCTCGAGCCGTTGGGCATCTTCGTGGCCGTGATGTTGGCTACGACGGTGGGCTTCGCCTTTGAGGTGAGCGCCAACAAGAAGTTCGAGATTCTCAACAAGAGTGAGGACGAACAGCCGGTGACGGTGTTCCGCAACGGCATGATCCAACGCATCGAGCGTAAGGACGTCGTGGTGGGTGATTCGGTGGTCATCGAGACGGGCGACGAGATCCCCGCCGATGGCAAACTGATGGAAGCGGTGTCGCTTCGGGTAAATGAATCCGACCTGACGGGCGAGCCTTCGTGCAGCAAGACAACGGAAGCATCCGAGTTTAACGCGGAGGCGACTTATCCTTCCAATTATGTCTGTCGCGGCAGCTCGGTGATGGAAGGCCATGGCGTGTTCGTCGTCGACAAAGTGGGCGATGCCACGGAGTGGGGTAAGGTGTATCACGGGGCGCAGATCGACAATAAGGTGAAGACGCCCCTGAATGAGCAGCTCGACCGCTTGGGCAATGGCATCACCATAGCCAGTTACGTCATCGCAGGACTCATTGTGGTCTTGCGCTTGGTGATGTATTTCGTTTACGACGACCATATGCCTTTCAGCTGGATGGACTTTGCCCGTTATCTGCTGAACACCTTGATGATTGCCGTCACGCTGATTGTGGTGGCTGTGCCTGAAGGCCTCCCCATGAGCGTCACGCTGAGCTTGGCATTGAGTATGAAGCGGATGCTGGAGACCAATAACTTGGTTAGGAAGATGCATGCCTGCGAGACCATGGGCGCCGCCACGGTGATCTGCTCCGACAAGACGGGCACGCTGACCAAGAACCGCATGAGTCTTGGCGGCAGCCTCATCTATGGGCTGAAAGGCGGTAGGCTCGACGATTCTGAGACGGGAAGGCTCATGTCGGAAGGCATCGCGCTTAACTCGACGGCTTTCCTGGATTATAGCAACAAGACAAAGGTGAAGGTGGTGGGCAACCCCACCGAAGGCGCCCTGCTGCTATGGCTTTTCGACAACAGCGTGGACTATGAACGGATACGTGCCAGCGTGAAAGTCGTCAAGCAGCTGCCGTTCACGACGAAGTACAAATACATGGCTACGGTGGTAAAGACAGCCTTCTCGGGCGAGTATGTGCTGTATGTGAAAGGCGCCCCTGAGATTGTGATGAAACGTTGCAACAAGGTCAAGATGGCCCATGGCGAAGACGATGTGGCGAAGGTGAGGGAGGAGGTCGACACGCGCCTGCTGGAATACCAAGGCAAGGCTATGCGCACCTTGGGATTTGCCTATAAATACATCACCGAGGAGGATCTGAAACATGTCTTTGAGAACGGTAAGCTGCAGACCGAAGACCTGTGTTTCTTGGGTATCGTAGGGATCATCGACCCGATTCGCGACGACGTGGCCGACTCCATACAGGACTGCCTGAATGCGGGCATCGGCATTAAGATCGTGACGGGCGATACGCCGGGTACGGCACGAGAGATTGGCCGCCAGGTGGGCCTTTGGACCGAAGAGGACGACCCCGAGCGGCAGATGATCACGGGTAAGGAGTTCAACTTGCTGACCGACGATGAGCTGCGCCAGCGCATTGGCGACTTGAAGATCATGTCGAGGGCACGGCCTTCCGACAAGGAACGCCTCGTGCGCCTGTTGCAGGAAAGGGGAGAGGTGGTGGCCGTGACGGGCGACGGCACCAACGACGCTCCGGCTTTGAACCGTGCGCAGATCGGCCTCTCGATGGGCGACGGCACCTCGGTAGCCAAGGAGGCCAGCGACATCACCATCCTCGACAACTCGTTCAAGAGCATAGCCCGCGCCGTGATGTGGGGCCGTTCGCTCTACCTCAACATACAGCGTTTCATCCTCTTCCAGATGACCATCAACGTGGCGGCCTGTCTCATCGTGCTGATAGGCGCGATGTTGGGCACCGAGTCGCCGCTCACCGTGACGCAGATGCTGTGGATCAACCTGATCATGGACACCTTTGCGGCCATGGCCTTGGCCTCGTTGCCGCCCGATCATGGCGTTTTGAAGGACAAGCCACGTTCGCCTTCGACCTTCATCATCACCAAGGACATGGGAAGGCGCATTTTTGGGGTAGGCCTGCTTTTTGTGGCGGTGCTGTTCGGTTTCATCCAATACTTCATGCACTTTGGCGTCGATTCATTGGCCGAGTTCTCATTCCGCGACTACCTCTCCAGCTATTTCAATTTCCATCATGTGGGAGGCAACTTCACGCCCAAGGAGTTGTCGTTGCTCTTCACCATCTTCGTGTTCATGCAGTTCTGGAACATCTTCAATGCCAAGGCCTACCACACCACGGACTCTGCGTTTAAGGGTTTGTTCCACAAGGACATAAGGCGTGGTTTCGGCTTTACCATCTTGATCATAGCGATAGGTCAGGTGCTCATCATCACCTTCGGTGGCAAGATGTTTAGCGTGGTGCCTTTGCCTTTTGACGAGTGGGTGCGTATCATCATTGGGACATCGCTGATTTTGTGGCTTGGCGAGATCGAACGGTGGGTGCATAGGATGAAATTAGCCAAAAAGAGCTGAAACCCTTGTTTTTGTTAAGTAAAAAGTCGTATCTTTGCCGCTCCAAATTAAAAAGGTAAAAGAAATGAATAAACGATTGATTTTTATTGCTTTAACGCTTTTTATGGGTCTTGTCATGACTTCATGCGGCACGAAGTCGCTCGAAGGAACCTGGGTTGAACCCGCTGCTGAGTATGGTCTCGGCGACGTTGGTTTCACCTTGCTTCAGAATGGAGAAGTGGTTTCGATCAACACGGGCTATAGAGAATACAAGCAATGGGAACAGGTCGGCAAGAAGCTGATTATCAAGGGTGAGTACACGGGTACCAACCCCCATGAGTTTGCCGACACGTTGGATATCATCTCCGTTGACGACGAAAAGCTGGTGCTGGGTCAAGGAGAATACAGAGTGACCTATCAGAAGAGATAAGAAAAATATCAAATCCTTATATTTATGAAGAAATTAGCAGTCATCGCCTTTGGCGGAAACGCCCTATTGAGAGGCGGTCAAAAAGGAACTTACAGAGAGCAGATGGAGAATGTCACCGAGACATGCCATTCGTTGCTTCCTTTCCTGAAGAACGATTACAATCTGGTCATCGGCCATGGCAACGGTCCTCAGGTGGGCAATGTCATGTTGCAGCATGAGGCTGGTCACCATCAGTTTGGTGTGCCGGGCATGCCTATCGACTTCTGTGTGGCCGAGACCCAAGGCCTGATCGGATTCATGATCGAGATGGGTTTGGGCAAGACCTTCGCCAAGGAAGGCATCAAACGCAATGTGGTCACGTTGGTGACGCAGGTGGTGGTCGACAAGAACGACCCCATGTTCCAGAACCCGACCAAGCCCGTTGGCCCGTATTATTCCAAGGAAGAAGCCGAGAAATACGCTGTCGAGACGGGTGCCGTCTATAAGGAAGATCCCAAAGGCCGCGGTTGGCGTAAGGTGGTGGCTTCACCCAAGCCGATTGCCATCCAGAATGTGGGTCTTGTGAAGCAGCTTGCCGAACAAGGCAACATCGTCATCACCGTTGGCGGCGGTGGCATCCCTGTCATCGAGAAGCCCGACGGTAGCTTGGGCGGTGTCGAGGCGGTCATCGACAAGGACCTCGCATCGGCCATGACGGCCATCAACATCGGTGCCGATGAGTTCTACATCCTCACCGACGTGCCGAAGGTCTACATCAACTTCCGCAAGGAGAACGAGCAGGCTTTGGATACCATCACCGTGGCTGAGGCTAAGAAACACCTGGCCGACGGTCAGTTTACCGAAGGCAGCATGGCTCCCAAGGTGCGTGCCGCCGTCCTCTTCGTCGAGGCTACGGGCCATGAGGCCATCATCACTGAGGCCACGAGACTGGGCGACCCCACTTGTGGGACGAGAATCATCGCTTGATAAAAGTGGTTTATGATTGCATGGAACTGCGGAGCGGTAGCTTCGCAGTTCTTTTTTTATAGGGAGTAAGCCACGCTCCAGGCATAGCGCTTCTCACGGTTCACGAAGGACTCAAGCCGGTAGCCCTCGCCATCCAACACGCGATGCAGGTCGTCGGTGATGCCTGTGCCGCGCATCTTTACCACGGCTTCTTTCTTGGTCCAATATTGGGTGAACGACTCAACGGGGTCGCTATAGGCCTTGATCCATTTCGTTTCGGCGGGATTCATCGTTTTGTTGACCAAGGCCATGCTGGGGCTACGGAAACCCTCGATGTCGATGCCGACAGGGGAGGAGTCGACTGCCACCGCGATGCCGTTTTTGCAATGGCTCAGGCTGAAATGGGTGTCAGGGTGGTGTTTCAGTGAAGGCTTGCCGTGTTCGTTGAAGACCATCTCCAAGTCGTCAATGCCCAATGGCGCAAGCAAGTCTTTCAGCATCAGCCACGATTTCAGACATGCGAACTGCCCGAATAGAAACTTGTAGCGGAGCGCCTCGTTGCGACGTTGCTCGTCCACCAAAGGCAGCATGCGTTTCACTTCGGCCTCGGAGATTTGGCTCATATCATCGAAAAGGGATACCATGGGATGCTTTTACGATGCAAAAATAGTCATTCTTCCAGAATTGGGCACATTTTATTTCGTTGAGAAAATCTCCCTTTTTGTTCAGAAAAAAGCCTTCCGTTTGGATAATAATAAAGTTGGAGCGCAAATAGTGTTATTTTCGCATCGGATAATTATCGGATATGGAAAAGAAAACGAAAAAAGGGAAAGCGGCAGTTCAGCCTTTTCCCGACATACCCTCACGTACTTTCGACCTTTTGCCGAGATTCGTTGAGAAATTTGGCAAGAAGAAAGTCATGTTCTCCTGCAAGGTGGACGGGGCATGGAAGAAATATATAAGCCGCGACATCGTGAAGATGACTGACACCATCAGCCAAGGCTTGATCGGGTTGGGCGTCGGCAAAGGCGATCGTGTAGCGGTGGTCTCCAACAACTGTCCGCAATGGAACATGGTCGACTTCGCAGTGCAACAGATAGGCGCCATCTTGGTCCCTATCTATCCCACTGTGCGTCAGTCCGATTTTGATTATATCCTGAACCATGCCGAGCCCAAGATTGTCTTTGTGGAAGGCTCGCTGTTGCATAACAAGGTGAAGGATATCCTTGCGGCTATGCCTACGCATCCCAAGGAGTTCGCCTTCAACCCCGTCGTGGGCATGATGACCCTGCGCGGACTGATGGTCTCCGTCAAGATTGACAAGAAGAGTCTTGCCGCCCTGCAGGCCCGTAAGGATGACGTCGACCCCGAGGATGTGGCCACCATCATCTATACCTCTGGAACGCTGGGAACGCCTAAGGGCGTGATGCTGACCCATAACAACCTGATGAGTTGTGTGGCCCATTATGGTCCTCATTATCCTGTGCCAAGCTCGCACAAGGTGGTGAGTTTCCTGCCTTTGTCGCATATCTATGAGCGTTCAGTGCTGTATACACACCTGTATCTCGGCAACTCGACCTATTATGTGGAGAACTTCGGTACCATCATACGCGACATCGCTGATGTGAGGCCTGAACATTTTACCACGGTGCCTCGTGTCATCGAGAAGGTGTATAACGGCATCATCCGTAAGGGCGAGAAGCTCAAGGGCTTGAAGAGACGCATCTTCTACTGGGCGTTTCAATTGGCTGAACGCTATGATGAGACCGGTGTCAAAAACGGCAGGGCTTATCGCTTTAAGTTGTATTGGGCCAACAGGCTGGTCTTCAAGGATGTGAGAAAAGCCTTCGGAGGCCGTTTGGAGTTTATCATCTCTGGTGGCGCCAGCTTGCAGCCGCGATTGGTGCGCCTGTTTGCCGCCATGAACATCCCTATCGTGGAAGGCTATGGCTTGACCGAGACCTCGCCGGTGATTGCCACCAACAGCTTGGCATTGGGTATCATCAAGGCGGGAACCGTGGGTGTGCCTTGCAGCAGCGTGCAATTCAAGATCGATCCGGAGTCGGGCGAGATCCTCGTCAAAGGCTCAGCGGTGATGAAAGGATACTATAAGAACGAGGAACAGACCAAGATCGCCATTGACGAGGAAGGTTATTTCCATACTGGTGACATCGGCGAGTTCGATGAGGACGGCTTGCTGAAGATCACGGGCCGTATGAAGGAGATCTTCAAGGACTCCATGGGAAAATACATCTCACCGGCGTTGATTGAAGGCAAGTTTACCGAGTCGCCGCTCATCAGCATGATGATGGTGGTGGGCGAGAACCAGAAGTTTGCCGCCGCCCTGATTGTGCCAAACTTCGAGAACCTGAAGACCTGGTGCGAGGAGAATCACATCCCATACACTACGAATACCGAGATGATCCAAAACAAGGAGGTTAACGACCGCTTCCGTAAGGAAGTCGACAAATACAATAAGTTCTTTGGCGATTTCGAGAAGGTGAAGCGCTTCGAGCTGGTCGACAGGGAATGGACCATCGACGAGGGCGAGGTTACCCCGAGCCTGAAGATACGCCGCAAAATCATTGCCGAGCATTTCAAAGACCTAATCGACGGGATGTTTGCGGAATAAAAAATGAAGCGGCCTCGTATGAGGCCGCTTTTTTTTGTAATTTTGCAACACTTATGCAACCCGTATTATGTCAGAATTACCCGCACTATTTTCCGACCTTGCCCTGATTTTGGTTACGGCAGGTGTCACTACAGTTCTTTTTAAATGGTTGAAACAGCCTTTGGTCTTGGGCTATATCATTGCCGGTTTGCTCATTGGGCCTTATTTTCCTTTGTTTCCCGTCATCAACGACCACGAAAGCGTTGAGATTTGGAGCGAAATTGGTATGGTCTTCTTGCTGTTTGCCATTGGCCTGGAATTCAGTTTCAAGAAACTGAAGAAGCAGGCTGGTACAGTGGGTATCACCGCCTTGACCGAACTGGTTTCGATGTGCATCATTGGTTTCCTCCTCGGCAAACTATTGGGTTGGTCGCATATGGATAGCATCTTTCTTGGTGCCATGCTTTCCATGTCATCCACAACCATCATCGCAAAGGCTTTCGATGACTTGAAGATGAAAGGGGAGCGTTTTACGGGGAGCGTCATTGGCGTTCTGGTGGTTGAAGACTTGGCTGCCATCTTGATGATGGTGGTGCTGTCCACCATGGCGGTCAGCGCGACATTGGATGGGAAAGAATTGGTGATAGGTGTTGTCCGACTTGTTTTCTTCCTGTTGGTATGGTATATCGGTGGTGTGTTCCTTATCCCCACCATCCTCAAATGGGCACGTAAGTTCATGTCGGAAGAGACATTGACTGTTTTTTCGGTCGGTTTGTGTTTCTTCATGGTTTGGCTAGCCAACAAAGCGGGTTTCTCGTCGGCTTTGGGTGCCTTTATCATGGGTTCCATCTTGGCTGAAACGCTTGAGGCTGAGATGATCCACAAACTCACCACGCCCATCAAGAACCTATTTGGAGCCGTGTTCTTCGTTTCGGTCGGTATGATGGTCAATCCGGCTATCTTGGTGCAGTATTGGTGGCAGATTCTGGTCATCACTATTGTCGTGGTCGTGCTGAAATCATTGAGTTCGGGTTTGGGTATGCTGTTTTCGGGCGACAACCTCTACAATGCCGTTCGGGCGGGTATGTGTTTTGGCCAAATCGGTGAGTTCTCGTTCATTATTGCCACGGTGGGCATGAGTTTTGGCGTCATCGACGAATTCATGTATCCCATCATTGTTTCGGTGTCCATCATAACCACTTTCCTCACGCCTTATATGATTAAGGGCGGCGAGCCACTGTTCCATTGGATTGAGAAAAAAGTGCCCGAAAGATGGAAAAACGGCTTTGGAAGCGAGGAAAAAGTCGTAAAAACGACGAATGGTAAGGAAATGACGATGAAGGATTATATCTTGAGCCAGCTGAAGAACTTGGTGCTGTATGCCTCCATCATCGTCGCCTTGATGCTGATTTGCTTCTCGCTCTGTAAGTTTATCGGAGATTATTTGCCTCAGCTTATTAGTGGCTTGGTCTCGCTGGCTATCACCCTGGTGGTCATGTCGCCTTTCCTTTGGGCGGTAGCTTTCAAGCACGGCATGCTGAAATCGACCCGAAAACTGATGGCTAAAAGTAAATTCAACAAGAAATCCGTGAGGTTGATTTTCACGTTACGCATACTCCTTGTATTGGGCGTTGCGTTCCTAATCAACAACCATTTTTTGGATGCCGGATTTTGGGCTAGCCTTGGCCTGCCCAATGCGCCTCACCACCTGCTTGCCTTAGGTTTGGCGGATGTTTATGTAGTCGTTCTTCGCATGATTACGCCCGTCATGCATTGGTATGAGATTATAGAAAATCGTTTCCTTGAAAACATGAATAAGCGTGAAACCTTAAAGTCGTTCATGCTACCCGAAGTGCTGCAGGAGAATTTCACAATGGAGAAAATGGCTTTGAGCCCTAAGAGCCAATATGTCGGCAAACGCATAAACGAGACGGACTTTCACAAAACATACGAAACAAGTGTGGTGAGCGTTGATCGTGCCGACGAGTTCGTCGACCTGCCGCACCACGACTTCGTTTTGTATCCCGACGATGAGGTGACGTTCATCGGTACTGAAGAGCAACTGGCCAAGCTTAGGCCTTTCGTCGAGGTGGAAGATGATGTGCTTGTCAAGGAACGTCCTGAGAGCGATGTCGATATCCGTGGCACAGTGGTGGGCCCGAATAGCCGCTTTGTAGGCGTCTCCCTTCATGACTCCGATATGCTCAATCGCTTCAATGTCATGGTAATCGCGATTGAGCGTGACAATGAATTCTTCCTCAACCCATCGAGCTCATTCGTGTTCCAACAGGGCGATAAGGTGTGGTTTGTATCCACCGAAGCCAACGCAAAAGCTTTGATGCAATACGCATACGAAACCGAAACTAAAACTGAACAACTGACAACTGAACAACTGAACAACTGATAACTATGGAATCCTTACCTGCATTATTTTCCGATCTGGCCTTGATATTGGTTACGGCTGGTCTCACCACGGTGATATTCAAATGGTTGAAACAGCCTGTGGTATTAGGCTATATCATCGCTGGTTTCCTCATCGGCCCTAATTTTGAGTGGTTCCCGGTCATTAGCGACCATACGAGCGTGGAGACCTGGAGCGAAATCGGTATGGTGTTCATGCTGTTCGGTATCGGCTTGGAGTTCAGTTTCAAGAAACTGAAGAAGGTAGGAGGGACGGTGGGCATCACCGCCCTGACCGAATTGGTGACCATGTGTGTGGTCGGTTTTGTGCTTGGAAAACTCTTGGGTTGGTCGCAGATGGACAGCATCTTCCTCGGCGCCATGCTTTCTATTTCATCTACGACCATTATTGCTAAAGCGTTCGATGACATGAAGTTGCACCGCGAGAAGTTCAGCGGTAACGTCATTGGTGAGTTGGTGGTCGAAGACCTCGAGGCAGTCTTGCTGATGGTGATTCTATCCACCTTGGCGGTGAGTAAGACTTTCGACGGCATGCAACTGGTGACCAGCATGCTGAAACTGGGTTTCTTCCTGTTGATTTGGTTTATCGGAGGCATTTTCTTGGTGCCAACCGTCTTGCGTTGGGCGCGCAAATTCATGTCGGAGGAGACGCTGACGGTGTTCGCGGTGGGATTGTGTTTCCTTATGGTGGTGCTGGCCAATCTGGCGGGCTTCTCGTCGGCATTGGGCGCCTTCATCATGGGCTCCATCTTGGCTGAGACCCTCGAGGCTGAGATGATCCACAAGGTCACCACACCCATCAAGAACTTGTTTGGCGCCGTTTTCTTCGTCTCGGTCGGTATGTTGGTCGACCCGAAGATCTTGGTAGAGTATTGGTGGCAGATCCTGGTGATTACGGGTGTGTTGCTCCTCTTCAAGCCCATGAGCAATGTCGCCGGACGATTGATAGCAGGTTTGGGTTTGAAACAATCCATTCAAGGCGGTTTCTGTTTCTGCCAGATCGGAGAGTTTTCATTTATCATCGCGTCGTTGGGTCTAAGCTACGGCGTCATCGATGAGTTTCTGTATCCCATTATCGTTTCGGTATCCATCATCACGACCTTCCTCACGCCATATGCCATCAAGGCGGCACTGCCGACCTACCATTGGGTGAGTACGCATCTTTCGCAGAACTGGCTGAATCATTTTGAAAACAGCGATCGAGGCATCAAGGTGAAGAGCGGCAAGAAGGTGAGCATGGCCAGCTTCATCGGTCGTCAATTCAAGCATATTATCATTTATATCGCCATTGTAGTGGCTTTGCTGTTCATCTGTTTCTGGATAGGTTCGTTCGTTATTTCGCATATACCTGGCTTGTGGGGCAATGCCATCGCAGTGGCGATCACGCTTGCCCTAGTGTCGCCATTCCTTTGGGCCATTGGCTTCAGACATACTTTGGTGAAGACGACGCATAAGTTGATGGAACACAGTAAGTTCAACAAAACACTGATTCTTTCTATTTTTATCTTGCGTTTCATCATCGTTTGGTTGGTGGCCACCTCGGTTTTGCGCCATTTCTTCAACGAAGCGTTTTGGCTTCGTTTGGGTGTAGGTGTTTCCTTCGGTCATTGGATCAATGTGGCGATGGCATTGGGATACACCCTCTTGCTCCGCGTGGTAAGTCCTGCTATGAAATTCTACAAACGCATCGAAGATAGTTTCCTTGATAACCTCAACAAAAGGCAGTCGTCGCAAGTGTTTGCCATCCCTGAGATTTTGCAGGAAAACTGTCACTTGCAGAAGATGACGCTGAGTCCCGACAGTCCGTATGCAGGTAAGGTTATCAAGGATACCGATTTCCGTGACAACTATAACGTGAGCGTGGTTAGCGTGGAGCGCGGCAAACAACTGTTTGAATTGCCCAAGTCTGATTTTCAGCTGTTCCCGTTCGATAAAATCACTTTTGTGGGACATGAAGACCATTTACGGTTGCTTTTGCCTAATGTGGAGCTGTTTGATGAACAATTGATTCAGGAGCATGAAGAAAGCGAAGTGGATTTGTACAAGGTGGAAGTGCGTCCCGTTAGTCCATATGTCGGTGTGGCTTTGATGGATTCCGGTCTGGCTGAAAACTTTGACGCCATGATCATCGCCATCGAACGCGACGGGCAGTTTATTCTGAATCCTTCAGCAAGAATCACCTTCCAACCCGCCGATTTGGTGTGGTTTGTCGCCCAGAAAGAAAAGGCCGAGATCTTGATGAATTATAATCCCGAATGAGATGATTGTTTGCATTGCCGAAAAGCCAAGTGTCGCCCGCGACATTGCCAAGGTGCTGGGAGCCAACACCGCCCGTGATGGCTATATGGAGGGCAACGGCTATCAGGTGACGTGGACCTTTGGCCATCTCTGTACCCTAAAGGAGCCGCACGACTACACCGACCAGTGGAAGGCATGGGCGTTGAGCCGCTTGCCGATGATACCACCTCGTTTCGGCATCAAACTCATTGCGGATAAAGGCGTTGAGAAGCAGTTTAAGACCATTGAGTCCTTATTCCAAAAGGCCGACGAAATCGTGAACTGCGGTGATGCCGGGCAGGAAGGCGAACTCATCCAACGCTGGGTGATGCAGAAGGCCGCTGTAAAGTGTCCCGTGAAGCGCTTGTGGATTTCCTCCTTGACAGAAGAATCCATCAAGGAAGGCTTCAAGGCCTTGAAGGACCAAGCCGACTATCAGTCGCTCTACGAGGCAGGACTCTCGCGTGCCATCGGCGACTGGCTGCTGGGCATGAACGCCACGCGACTTTACACCTTGAAATACGGTCAAAATAGGCAGGTGCTGTCCATCGGCAGGGTGCAGACGCCTACCTTGGCACTCATTGTCAACCGCTACCACGAAATCACCAACTTCAAGCCTGAGGCTTATTGGGTGCTTTCGACCGTTTATAGGGATACGACCTTTACTGCCACCAAAGGCAAATACGGCTCTGTGGAAGACGGACAAAAGGACTTGCAAAGCGTGGAGGGGAAGGAATTCACCGTGACCGACATCTCCACCAAGAAAGGCACAGAAGCCCCGCCAAGGCTGTATGACCTGACCTCCTTGCAGGTGGAGTGCAACAAGAAGTACAACATGTCGGCCGACCAGACGCTGCAGACCATACAGAGCCTCTACGAGAAGAAATACACCACCTATCCGCGTGTCGACACCACCTATCTGAGCGACGACATCTATCCCAAGTGTCCCGACATCTTGGCCAAACTGACCAACTATGCCGAATACACCGCGCCTTTGGCAGGCAAGAAGCTGCCCAAGAGCAAGAAGGTGTTCGACAACAGTAAGGTCACCGACCACCATGCCATCATCCCGACGGGCGTGGTGCCACAGGGCTTGTCGTTTGCCGAGCAGCAGGTCTACGATGAGGTCTGCCGCCATTTCATTGCCGTGTTCTATCCCGACTGCCAGTTTGCCACGACGACTGTCTTGGGCAAGGTGGAAGACGTGGAGTTCAAGACCTCAGGCAAGCAGATCTTGGTGCCGGGTTGGCGCGAGGTCATCAAGCCGGTGAAGCAGGAAGAGGACCCTTCGACAGGCTCAGGGACCAAAGAAGGGCAGGAGGACGAGGAGAAGACCTTACCCATCTTCGAGAAAGGCGAACATGGACCGCATCAGCCACAGCTGGCTGAGAAGTGGACCTCACCGCCGAAGCCTTACACTGAGGCCACGCTGTTACGTGCCATGGAGACAGCGGGCAAGCTGGTCGACGACGAGTCGTTGCGCGAAGTGATGAAAGAGAACGGTATCGGACGGCCTTCCACGCGTGCAGCCATCATAGAAACACTGTTTAAACGTAATTATATCAGGAAGGTGCGCAAGAGCCTGGAGCCTACGCCTACGGGCATCGAGCTCATCGGCCTCATCCACGAGGACCTGCTGAAGAGTGCCGAGCTGACGGGCATCTGGGAGAAGAAGCTCCGTGAGATCGAGCAGCACAAATACGAGGCTAGGCAGTTCTTGGACGAACTGAAGCAGATGGTAACGGAGATTGTCACAACGGTGATGTTGGACAATAGTAACAGACGTGTTACGACCGTTGCGCCAGAAGCCAAGCCCAAGAAGGCAGCGACAAAGAAAAGCGCTACATCAAAAGCCAAGAAAACTGCGGAAGGCATAGATTCCAGCCAACGCGCAGTCCCTCCTGGGAATGACATGCCTTCCTCAACAAATTCTGACACCATCATTGGTCAGCCTTGTCCATTATGCGGCAAAGGTCATATAATAAAAGGAAAAACCGCCTATGGCTGTTCCGAGTGGCGTAATGGCTGCGGCTGGCGGAAAGCATTTTGATTCTTCTCAAGCCATTCCCTGAAACTTCCTGGCTCAACATCATCATCTAAAGACCTTTGTGCAATCCTTGTGCCGAAGGTTGTCGCCATTTTGCTGGGGTCGAGTTTAATCCCAACGCGACCGAGGTCTAAGCGGTCGGCATCGTAGCAGGTGTCGATGGTGGCGTCGCCTGAGCGGGGTTCCGTCGTATGGAACTTGCAGGCGTGGTATAGCTTGTCGAATTGCTCCTGCGTGATGTCGAAACGATGCTCTTCAAAACAGGTCTTGGCGAATTCGGCGCCGCGTGGGCCATGATCCATGTCGAAGCCGTCGTCGGCGCGCTTGCTGTCGTGAAACAGCGCGAATAGTCGCACCACAGCGACATCAGCGCCTGTCTCAGTTGCAAGTAGCAAGCCGTTGCGTTCCACCTGTTTCCAATGCGTGAGGCCGTGTAGCTCCGACTCGAAGATGCGGTGGGAGAGGATGTGTTCTTGTAAGGTTGGGTAGTCAGGCTCTTTCATGAGGATGGGGGGATTCAGTTCAAGCGGATTTGCTACTTCGCTCACTCGATTTCCAACGTCTTCTTGCAAATCTCGATCTCGCCCGGGTCGCCGGTGTACTTGCCAAGGTCATCGCTGAGCTTGACGACTTTCTTCCATGTACGTTTCTCGGTGATCTTGGCTGCCGTGAGTTTCACCACGATGTTCATGGCCTTCACGTTGTCGACGTCGCAGGTGAGGTGGGTGCCGATACCGAACGAGTCTTGCATCCTGCCGTTCACAGCCTCGTGGATGGCGATGGCCTCGTCCACATTCAATCCGTTGCTGAAGATGATGGACTTCTGTGCCGGGTCGACGCCGAGTTCCTTGTATTTCTCGATGATCTCTTCCAAAGCTTCGTAGTTGTCACCGCTGTCGACACGTAGGCCGTCGAACAACTTGGCGTGCAGTTGGGTGAAGTTCTGGAAGAAGGCCTTGCGCGTGTAGGTGTCGTAGAGGAACACACCCAGGCTGCCGGCATACACATCCTGCCAGTAATCCATAGCGAGGTAGTTGGCCTCGTTGTAGCCGTAGAGCGAGCAGGTCTCAATGAACTGATGGCTCATGGTGCCGATGGGGGTGAGGTCGTATTTCATGGCCAACAGCACGTTGGAGGTACCCACGAAACAGGTCTTGGTGAACTGCTTCTGTGCCTCGATGAAGCTGCGGATGACGAGGTCTTGGTGCTCAAAAGAGAAACGACGGCGGGTGCCGAAGTCGCTGAACTTGACGCCGTTGCCTATGAGACGGATGCCCTTGGCATAGGACTTCTGGTATTCCTTTTCTGCATCATAGGTTTCAAACTCGCCCTTGAGTTCATGCATCAGCTCGGAGACGGTGGCCAGGATAGGCATCTCCCAAAATACGGTGCGCCACAGCAAACCTGTCACCTGGATGTGCAGATGGCCTTCCTCGTCTTGGCTCACCTCGACCTCGGAGGGGCGCATGTGGAAGCCTTTCAGGAAGGTGAAGAACCACAAGGGGAAGTAGTAGCATTTCCGTTTCATGAAACGCACTTCTTCGTCAGTGATCTTGATGTTTCCGTAGAGGTCGAACTGCTCACGAAGCTTCTCGGCGAAACCTTTGGGATAGACCGTGTTGTTGCGGTCGACGAAGGTGTATTGTCCCATGGCACGGGGGAACTTCTGCAGATAGGCGTAGCATACGCTGAAGGTGTAGAGGTCGTTGTCTAACAGGCTGGTGATGATTTGTCTCATGGCTTATAGTTTGCTAATAATACTCCTGATCTTATCTGATATATACTTTGCCGAATTGGTAGTGTTTTCAAGCACTTGCACCAAGTCCTTGCGCTTGATGATTTCGGTGAGGGTGTAGTCTTTTTGGAACAGCTTGCTGATGCAGCTGCCGTAGAGTTCGTCGTTGTCGTGTTCCAAAGTCTTGATCTCATGGCATAGACGGGCAATCTCTTTTTTCTTGTCGTACATCTCGGGCAGGTCGCGGATGATGTGGCTGAGGTTCTCGGCGGCAAACATGATGTTCTCCGCCATGGTGGTGAGGTCTTCATCCACAGCGAGGAAACGACGGGTGAGTACGATGTTGGCCGAGTCGTCGATGCGGTCGAGGAAGGTGTCCATCATCTCGGCGAGTTCGTGGACGTCGTCGCGGTCGAAGGGAGTGAGCACAGTGGCGAAGAGCTGGCTGTAGAAGTCGCGCAGCACCTGGTCGCCTTCGGTCTCACAGGTCTTGATGTCTTTTCTCAAGGCTTCGAGCTGGTTGAGGTCGGTCTCCACGAGCATCTGCCTCAAAAGCGTGGCAGCCTTGTCGATGTATGCTGCCTGCTGCTGGTAGAGCGGGTAGAACTTGGTCTCCTTGGGGACGAAAAACTGGAAGAAACTGTTGAGACTCATGGCAATCAGACGGGTAAGAGGTGGAACAACATGTTAAGCAAGCCGGCGATGGCCAGAGGCACCGGGATAGTGAGGATCCACGACAGGACGATGCGTTTGGCGGTGACCCATTTCACAGACTTCATGCCGTCGGTGAGGCCAACGCCGATGACGCCGCCCGTGATGGTATGTGTCGTGCTGACCGGGATACCCATGAACGAAGTGACAATCAAGGTGGTGGCACCGGCAAACTCGGCCGAGAAGCCGCGCACAGGCGTGATTTTAGCCAAGCCGCCGCCCATAGTCTTGATGACATTCTTGCCACCAATCAGGATGCCCAATGACATGATGACATAGCAGATGACGGCCAAAGTGTCGGGGATATGGAAGGCTTGGCTACTATCGTAGAAGTTGCTAATGAAGTCTTGCATGCCTTGTCCGACGCCTTCAGTGGTGAACACGCTGGCCATCAGCACGGCGATGATACCCATGGTCTTGGGCGCGTCGTTGGAGCCGTGGCCGATGCAGAAAGCCGCTGTAGAGAAGTGCTGCAGCACTTTGAAGATTTTGTCGACGCGTTTGCGCGAGCTGTTCTTGAAAAGCCTCAAGAAGATACATTCGAGGAAGAATCCCAAGAACAATCCGATGAGCGGCGAAAGGACGATGAAGGCCAATGTGAGCAAGATGGGCTTCATGTGCAGTACTGCGCTGCCGTTGACGAACCAGGCTGCGCCGATGATGCCGCCGATGAGGGCGTGCGAGGTAGAGATGGGCATGCCGTTGCGGGTGCAGATGGCCACCCAGATGGCGGCGCCTACCAAGGCCGACAAGATCAGGTAAGGGTCGATGACATTTTGGTCGGCGAAGTTGGCCATGGTGTTACCCACGGCAAACTGTTGGTTGAACACCAACCGGATGATGATGAAGGCGGTGAACTCCCAAAACGAGGCCCAAAGGATGGCCTGCATGGGCGTCATCACCTTGGTGGCGATGATGGTCGAGATAGAGTTGGCCGCGTCGTTCATGCCATTGAGGATGGTGAAGACGAAGGCCAGCAGGATCGACAGGATGACGGCTATGGT
>JAFYHS010000009.1 GCA_017539045.1 Bacteroidales bacterium | reverse complement strand
CCGGGATGCTCACCTCCTCGGTGTGGCTCAGCGTCATGTTGCCAGTCACAGGCTGTGCAGGAGCAGGCTCAATGGCGATGTTCTCAACAGAGCCCTTGGCCTGGTTCGTCACGAAGCCACGCAGCAACCAGCCGTAGCCAGGCAGACCGGCGGCGGCCAGGTCAAGCCATTCATTGCCGTCGAGGCTGATCCAGCGGTTGTTCGGCTCACCGGTGTCGACGCACGCATGGGCAGGATGTGGACCCATCTGCGAGCACACAATCCACAGGTTCTGTGTACCATCGATGGCAACTGGCGTGGTCAGAGTCACTTCCTCGAAGTCACCGTCAACACTCGGAGTATAGGTTACCGTGCTGTAGGCAGTGCCAGGAGCAGTGGTACCTCCCAGATAGATGGTCACAGTCTTAGGATTATTGTACGAACTTGCATACTCGAACGCAGCAACCTTCGTCAGGTTGGTGCCAGCGTAGGCAACCAGCGATTCGGCCGGGAACATCGTAGCCCAGTAGATCGTGGTCGTGGCGTTGTCGGTGCCAACGCTCACGGCATAGGTACCATTGTCGTAGTACAGCCATTCCTCGATGGGTTGGGCAGGAGGCGTGGGCTGTTCGCCCCACCACACTGTCACCTCGTCGGTGGTGTTGTTCACCTCGGCGTGGATAGGTTCGCCAGGTTCGCATGCAGCGGAAGGATTGAACTCGTCGCACTCGGGGCAGCTCATCGAGTAGTAGATGTTACCCTCAGGCAGGGTGTTCGTGCCGTTGTAAACCATGCGGACGCAGACCTCGTTGCCGTCGCCTTCGTAGGTGTAGGTGTTGGTCGGAGCCTCAACGAAGGCCTCCCATTCACCGTCCACGAAGATCATAGCTCCAAGGATGTCGCCGCCAGGCTGCGGGCCAGGACCAGGAGTGCCACCGGCACCCATGATTTTCATGGCACAACCGTAAGGAGTGTTAGAGCCTGAATCAATCAGGGTCTGCCAAGCGTTATTGCTGCCAAGCCACTGAACACCGTTACCGATATTGCCGACACCAGGCTCAGCGTGAGGTTGACCCCAAGGACCGCTTGAACCAGTGCCGCTCAGTTGATACACGAGGTAGTACGTGCCAGCTTCAAGTTGGATACTGAGGTTGCTGGCAGTGACGCTCATAATCGGGCGGGTCGTACCAGTGGCATCACCATCACTACCGCGATAGCAGTTCGTGAAGGCCGTGGCTGTCATGATATTAGCGTTGGCATCGCCCCAAACGACGCTGCCACCGTTCATCGGGTTGCCGTCGTAAATCTGGGCATAGAAGCCTGTGAAAGTCGAAGTGGTAGAGCTACCAGTCTGGTAGCCATAGACCTCAATCTCGCTGATGGTTGTGGCGGCATCAAGGGTAAAGACATCACCAACTCTGTTGCCACTGGACTGTTGACAGCCAGGACCAAAGGTGCTCTGACCCCCCTTGATCCAAGAAGCGTCGGCACCGTTGGCCATCGCACCAGGATCGGTCACGAAGCCGTTGAAGGCAATCTCGATGTCGCGGCTCTTCGCGCCGTTGGTCAGCTCAATGTCGTCAACGCACATGATGTACTGGTCGTAGCAGTTGAAGTGACGGATGGCAATGTACTTCTGGCCAGCGTAGGCGCTCAGGTCGACGCTATAGTTGTACCAGTTGCCGAGTCTAGCGCCGTTACCGTCGCGTGAAGCGCGGAGGTCACCAGCCTTGCCGGCGTTCTTAGCCGTCAGCGTCCACTCGTTGACCATGGTCCAGTTGACAGCGTCATCGGAGACGAACACACCGAAGTGGTCAGCGGGATAGCTGGCGTCAGTAGCAGCAGCATAGAAGCTGAAGGTTGATCCGCTGGCAATGTTCACCAGAGGCGTAACCAGGTATTCGTCTGGATTCAAGGCGCCCACACCATTAATATAGGAGCCACTACAAATGGCGTTCGTACCACCATGATACCAGTCAAGACTCAAGCCTTGATAGTAAATCCAAGTGGAAGGGATAGCACTAGTTAAGCACCATGTCCAACCGTCGTTGTTACCATCAATGACCGTCCAACCATCGGGCAGACCAGCCTCGAAATCAACGCTGAAGACGTCGCCTTGGCCTGGTTGCGGGCCAACGCCACCACCAGGATACTCCCAGCTGATTTCGTTACCGTTGACCTCAACACCGTTGACAGTGCCAGGGTAATTTTCGCATGGGATGTACTGCCACTCGCATTCTGTCCAGGCGCTCATACCAGTAGTGTACACGGCAGCAACCTTGGCGATGTAGTGCTCGCCTGCAACTAAATCCTCTGTGTTCACCTGGCAGAACGGGTGCTCGGTGTCAGCGTTGAAGATGGGCTCGCCGTCAATGCTGGTGCACATAACCTTGAAGTACTCGAGGTGACGGTCACCGTCTTTGGCACCGCTGGAGAGCTCGATGTCGTCAACATCAAGGATAAACTGGTCGGTGCAGTTGAAGTGACGAATGGCTATGTACTTCTGGCCAGCGAAGCTGCTGAGGTCAACGCTATAATGGTACCAATTACCTTGTACACGATTGTTGCCATCACGGCCATAACTCATTATGCCATTATCACCTCCCTTGGCGGTCATCGTCCACTCCTGGACCATTGTCCAGTTACTTGTGCCATTATCGGACACTGCCACACCGAAGTGTTCAGCTGCGTAGCTGGCATCCTGGCCACAGGCCCAGAAGCTGAAGGTGGAACCAGTTGCGAGGGTCACCTGGGGCGACACGAGGAAATTGTCCGGATGAAGAGCTTGGTAATAATTATTCTCGTACGATCCAGAGCAGATCAAGTCACCCGAGGCATTATGGCCCGCACCAGCAAGACTGGCACCAGGAATCAGATAGATGCCGCCAACAGCCGATCCAAGCACCCAGTTGTATCCGTCGCCATCGGCATCGATGGTCGTCCAACCGTCAGGCATGCCACTCTCGAAGTCAACGTTGAAGGTACTGCCAGTACCAGGGGGAGTCGGGGCAACAGGCGTACCTTCGGCACCCCACATGGCCCAACCAGTGCTGGACACGTAAAGGTCGGAAACACCGTAGATGATCTCAGTCATCACATAACGCAGGTCAGTCGGGGCCCAGATGCTCACGCTATCCTCAATGGGCTCGTAGCCATCGAATTCAACCTTGACGTTGTATTCGCCCTTACGGAAGCTCTGGAAGGCATAGAAGCCAGTCTCGTCAAGGATGACGGGATCGACAGGATACATCTCCTGCTCAGCCTCGTTGTAGTTGGTGAAGGTCACTTGGACACCCTCTGGGCTATCGGCGCTGTTGAGCAGCACATTGACAGTCACGCCATTGTTATTGAGTGAGTCGTTGATGATGAACATATCTTTGTCGAGGCAGTTCGACCAGATGGTCTCGCTCTCACGAGGCAGGGCCAGTTGGTTCAGGTTGCTGCCACCAGGACCTGGAGGCGTCGGACCTGTACCACTCTCTCTCAGCTCATAGATACCAATGAGGTTCGGGTCTTGCTGAATATTACCAAAGAAGGCAATCTTCCCATTATATTCTGCAATAAAGGCACCGCCCGCAATACCCTCGTCATAACCAGGAGTCGAAGCAAAGTCAAAGACGACTGAGTATTCTATGGTGTTGGTAGTAATGTTATAGTCAAAGACCTTAGCGTCACTGTTTGGTTGGCTGAACAAGTAGAGATGTTCGTCGCCCGTCTCATCCTGATAGTAAGCAGAACCATATGCACTCGTTGGGTTCGGAGCCGTGAATTGGAGAGCACCATTCATATCATAGAGGGCCAAGGTTGACCAGTTACCGACCCACAAACCGTTACGGACAGGATCATAGGTGCAGTGACGCGAAGTGGCGCCAGAGCAAGTGATAGTACCAACCAAGGTACGGTTGGTGAGGTCAAGCTTGAAGATGTTAGCACCGCCAGACGAACCATAGAAGTATTGTCCATCATAAGATAGGTCTCGGATTTGTGTAGCCCCAGCAATATTGAATCCCTCGATGAAGTTACCAGACATATCGTATTGATAGAAAGTGTAACCGCCTGTTGGCGTTGCTTGCCAACTTGCCGTAAAGATACTATTGCCATCCGTAGCAATAGCCTGCTGACCAGCACTTGTACCAGTAAAGTAAGCAAGCAAATCCCAAGGAGCGCGATCCATTACCACTTCAACAGGATCGGAAGGTGTAGCTTCGGCATTCATGTCTCTATTGACAGTGACAGGAGCAGCCCAGTTGATGGGTGCCTCAATCATCTCGCCGCGGTTGCCCTCGTATACGGCACCAACGCCCCACTTGTAGACACCAGGCTCAAGGTCGGCCCACTCAACATCGATGTAGACGGTGTCGGGCACCCAAACGGTGGCCAAGAGAACGGTGTTTTCTGCAGTGTAAGGACCGTCGTTGTAGCAGTTCGTACGATACACTCTGTAGTGGTTCAGGCTACGGTTGACATCGCTGCTCAGGGCAGCACCCTTAACAGCATTTGGGTTGGCGCAAACAGCACTGCTGCTGTTGTCACCCTTCACGAAGTTGCGGAGGTTGCTGTTGATCGAGTTGGCGTCGGCAACGGCAGTAGGAGCCACATCGGCAGCTTCCACAGCAACGCTACGACCAGCGCGGTTCGTGAACCAATGTCTCATGGTCCAGGTGCCATAGCTCTGGTGATCCCAGCCATTGCCGCCATCCCACCAGGTGCCGAGGTCGTTCAGGTCGCCACAGCAACCAGCGGGCCAGCTACTCACGGTGCTGTTGGCCGTCCAGACCACCCAAATCGGGTCAGTACCAGTCACGTTGACAGGAGTCGTCAGATCCCAGTCAACCCAGGCGTTCTGGTTGCTCGGAACGTCAACGGTGATGGTGCTCACCATGGTACCAGCGGCGGGCTCGTTGCCACCCACATAGATACGGCAGGTGTAGTTGCCACCAACGGCGCTGTACATGTTGTCGGAGAACAGGGAGACCTTAGTGATGTTCCAACCTGCATAAGTGTTGTTCAGGAAGCTGGCGGGATATTCGTAAGCCCAGCTCGGGGTCGTGGTCAGGTTGCTACCGACAGCGTTGTTGAACTCGCTCTCGCAGTAGGTGTGCCAACCGGGTTGTGCAGGTTCGGGTCTCTTATAGAAGGTGATGTAGTCGACATAGAAGCAGTCGTCGTTGCTGTTGACGCTACCATCCTTCGTGTATCTCCATTGGAAGGTGTGGTCACCAGCTGTGATGTCAAACTTCTTCTCGCCCCATGAGCCAGCACCAGTGTAGCTGCCCTTCTGGACGCCGTCGATGTAGAAATAGCCATAATCCCAGTTGTTCTCCGAGGAGATCTTGCCGAAGAAACTCATGATACCGTCATAGGGTATATTCACCGACACGGTCATATTGCTGACGACATTGGCCACGCCAGAGCCGCCGCTCTTCATGCAGTAGGTACCTTCATACGGGTTGGTGGTGGTGATGCTCCAAGGATAGGTGGGATCGATCTGCCAATCGAATTTGCTGAAGTCGCCAGTCTCGAAGTCCTCGATGATTTCGCTACCGGGCAGGCCACAGCCCCAGTAAACCTTAACGTACGGGCTATTCGGATCAAGGCTGTCGGGGTAGTACTCGGCGATGACCTGACAGACGGGATCGAAGTTCTCGTCGAGGATGTAGTCGATCGGGCTGGTGGTCTCGTCGTAGTTGATCACGATGGGTTCACCTTGAACAGGCTCGTAAGCGGTCTGATAGCCTTCCTTGGCGGCTTGGCCGTCATAGGCGACACCAACATAGATGTGGCCGGTGTAGTAGCCCTGGGTGTTGGTCTGGAAGTTATAGGTGTGCGAAACACCGAACTCGTCTTGGCCAACCATCGTCACGGTAGCGCCAGCAATGCCAGTAGTGCCGTCCTGCTCGTACACGTGACCGTTCACGTCGCCATATCCGGAGACCTTCACTGTGCACGGGTCAGAAAGGGCGCTCTCGCCTTCGTCGTATACCGCTGACACCTGGAAAGTGTAACCAGTCATATTGTATGTCAGGCCGCTGACAGTGTAAGTGGCGTTGCTAATGTCATTGACCGTGGTGTGGCCAATCAGCTGGCCGTCCTGATACACATTGTACATGCGATAGGTACGGTCGACAACAGGATCCCACAACAGAACGGCGTCCTCACCCTCGAAGATGGTCTCGTCCTCCGCATGCAGGTTGTTCGGGATGTTGAGGTGGGTTGTGAAGCCCCAAATCGGACTACTCACTCCATCGGGGCATCCATCGTTGTTGAACTCGACATGCCAGAAATAGTTGGTGTTGTTCCATAGGTTTCGGACGGTGTAGCTGTTGGCCAAATCGGTGCTGAAACTGCCATCCGCAGGATACATGATGGTTTGCGGATGACCAGGTTCCGGATAATAGGTGGAACCGAAGATCAGGCGCCAGCCCGTGGCGTACGGAGGAATGTTCCAATGGAGCGTCACACTGGCAGGCTCGGCCTCGTCATAGTTGTCGGGAGGCGTCGGGCCGAAGGCAAAGCCCTCCACTGCCGGGCAGGGGATTTGTTCGGCGTTGATGGTCACCTCAAAGTCAGGATCCGTCGAAGAGGCCACCAGATAATAGGTGCCAGGCGTTACAGGCAGGTTCTCGATGACGGGGCCTGCGCTGATGTCACCAACCGTCGGGGTTGGAGGAGTAGGAGCGGTATCACCAGTATTGATCGTAACATCGTCAATAAAGATCTCATAATTGTCATAATCCTCGTGGTGGAAAGCAATCCACACCTCCTGGCCAACGTATGCGCTCAAGTCAACATTAACCTCACGCCAGTTAAAATAACGGTTATTCGTATGGCGAACCTGAGTCTTTGCGGCATTACCTCTCATATTAACATTCCAAACCGACGTAAAGTCATTGGCGGTAGGATTGTTGGCAGTAGCAACGCAAACCTCAAAGTAATCGCGATAATTGTCATTGGCATAGTCAAAGTAGAAGTTCAGGGATGCACCTGCTTCAAGGGAATACTTCTGAGGCGAAACAAGGTAGTTGTCGGCATCATAGGCATCATTGGTGCAATCGGTGTAAGACTGCGAAACGGCAAAGCCATCGGAATCGTTGTTACCCCATCCCGTATAGACATAGCAGGAGTAGGTCTGACTCAATGAGCTGTGGAACCAAGTGTTACCATCACCATCGTTGTCAATGGAGGTCCAGCCGAGCATACCGTCTTCAAAATCGAAGCTCAGGGCATCGCGATTGCCACGGTTACCGCCCTTCATGATGATGTTGGCGCGGTTGGTGTTCGAGCGAGTGAGCGAATAACTCTCATTCTGCATGTCGTAGGCCGAACCGTCGGTCCACTTGTAACCCATGGCATAGAAGCCCGGGTTGTGGGTCCTCCAATTGACCCTGCCCTGGTATTCGCCGTTGTTCCTCTGGCACACGATGAGCACGTTGCTCACACCGTCCCAGGCGAAGCTGTCCCCGTTAAGGACGAACTCGTTCCAGCCCTCGGCAGGAGCCGGCAGGTTGTTGCCCGTATAGACCAAGGCCATATCACTTGTGATGTGTGACATGGTCGGAATTTCGTTTTCTTCCACATTGGCCATCCAGATGCTGATGTTGTTCTGCTCTTGCGTGCAGGTGGTGTTGTCCACGTACCAGCTAAGGCTGGTCATCGGGGCTGTGGTCACACCGGCTTCCGCAAGTTCGCTGGCAAGGAATAGGTTCTCGCCAATGCTGTACCGGAAGAACACATGGAACGGGAAGTAGGACGAGACCGTAGTACTGCTCTCGTCGCCAATCATGGCCTCGAAGGGGAGACCTCCTCCGCCTATGCCGGGACCTTGGTAGTAGTTATGGGCCATCGGGCCGCCTTCACCATAGAAGTCCTCGGTGTAGAGAGCCACCTTGCCATTCTCGCCTTGGCTGACGAAGGCATTCAGCAACTGGTCTTGCTCGAAGGTGAGTTTGTACACACCATCCACGCCTTCCGAAATCTCGGGGAAGGGCAGTGTGTAGTCATCGTGCAAGGTCGTAGGCGTGATGTCGGCGGGGATGCCCACATAGCTGAAGCCAGGGGTAATGGTGCCCAGGTCATAGGCCACCTCTACCACGTCGGGGCATTCGGGGCTGTAAAGCTCCACCATCACGGGCCAAATATGGGCAGCGCGGTTGCCTTCGGTGATGGCCACGAACTGACGCTCGATAATTCCGGGCTGCGTGCCATTGATGGCCATGGTCAGATCAACGTCGGCATTGGGAGCCACCTGGAAAGGCAGTTCCTGACCGCTGACGCTAAACATGCCGTCACTAGGGGTGAAGTCCAATACAGTCACGGTATAGGTCGGACCTTCGCTATACATGGTGAATTGGAAAGGTTCCATCCAGCAGCCGGCAGGGCGAACGCCCAGGTTCAGCGTGTCAATGACTTCGGTGTCACCGTCCATGTACTTGACATGCAGCATGTCTTCAAAGCCGCCGCCACCGTTGCCACTACCCGTGTGGGTAAAGGTGGTTTTCGGGAGGAAGTCCGTCGTGTTGACGGTGTAGTTGGCACCGCTTCTGCCATAGACAGCAGCACCAGAAACGGTTTCGCCTACCCATTGACTACTGGAATAACCTGTGGTGGCAGTGTAGTAAACACCGATCCACAAATTACCTCCATTGTAGGTGTAGGGAGTGGCAAATGTGATCTCCATCTCGTTCGAAACAACGCCAAGCAATCCTTCGTAAACGAGTGTGGCATCATCGGTGCCTAGGAAAGAAGCAATGGATGCAGAAGCAACTTCTTTCAAATAGACCCGAAAGCTTCCGTTCCACGAAATGTTAGCGTAAGTGCCAGAACTGGTTACGTTCGTATAGAACTTTAGCTTCGAAATCTCCTCTCCATTCATGGCACCGAGCTCATTGGCTGGATACACGAATTCGTGTTGGAGACTGTTGTCGGTCCACAAACCCCAAACAGGGATGTAGGAACTTGTGACATTACCGTCATGGACGGTAATCTCTCCAGCTCTCACAAAACCAGTAAAGGCAAGCAAGAGCATCATCAATGAAATTACTTTTTTCATCATAATGAATTTAGTTTGGTTAATAAATAAGTTAATTGATACTTTATATATAGTTATATGGTTTCCATTAGTAAACCCTCCTTATTCCTTCACAAAACGACAGGTCATATTGCCGCAACGCACAAGGTAAAGACCCGAGGCCAATTCGCCAATGCCGATTTCATTGTCGGCACTCACCCTGGCCGTCTTCACAAGTTCGCCTAAGGCGTTGAAGACTTGTACCGTGCTGCCGACCTCAAGGCCTTCGATGCGGATACGGTCGCGGGCGGGGTTGGGATAGACGGCCAAACCGACTTCCTCGTTCTCGTCAACACCCGTGCTACCAGGAGTGATGCTTACGTCGTCGATGTACCAACCATGGGCATCGAAGCCCATATAGCGGAATTCGACTTGGATGTTTTGATTCCTATAGTCGGCGAGGTCGATGGTGACGGTCTTCCATTCATCGGAAGGTTCATCCTGCATCCACTCACGGGTACCCGTACCACCCGTCCAAATCCACACGCTCTCATGATGATAGTCACCAGGATACCGCTCGTAGGTCTTGAACGTCAGTGTGGCGCCGTCGGAGGGGATGGCAATGGTGGGGCTGGTCAGACGACCTTCCTGATCCACGCTGTTGTTCCACCGATGATAAGCGCAGTGGTTGCCTGAAACGGGGGCGGGGCCAGGATTCAACGTGCCGCCAATTCTATGCCAATAGGAAGCATTGCCGCCATTGTTGCCGTCGCGATCCTCCTTTGTCCAACATCTCCAATCGGTTGCGCCCGTCTCGAAGCCCTCGAAGTAGGGCAGCGTGCGCACATTGGAATTGGTGCACCCGAGATCGACAGAGATGCCGGTGAAGTAAGTTTGTGCCTCTGGCCCGTAAATTGCCTGGCCGTTCTTATACACCCATTCAAGGCCAGCGTAGAAGACGCCTTCACTGTTGGCCTCGATGCATCCAACTTCATCTATCTGCTCGTAAATCATATTGTCGTTTTTCCAAACACGGTAACCACTATCCGAGCTTTCAACGGAATAGATGTTTCCCCCGTCGATGCTGATGCCTTTTCCATACATGTTTGAAGACAATGTGTAAAGCACTTGGTCGTTTTTAAACACCTTAACTAAAGAGGTGTTACTGTTTATGTCAGTGGCGATGGTGTATACTTGTCCGTCGTAGATAGCCAAACCGCCTGGAAAAACCCCATAACCAAGATCGGTAATTTGGGTTGATGTAACATCCCACCAAACGAAACCCTGACCTGTAGTGAAATAGCCACAAGCCACAATTTTGCCATCCACCATGGCAGCATCAGTGACGATTGTGTTGTAGTTCACCAAGAAATACACCGTGTTGTCGTCGTTTTTCCACACTACAACCGCTTGGTTACCATCATAGTCCTTGCAACCTACGGCATACACATTGCCCTGGTCGTCGTTTAACAGACAAATGATATAGGTTTGTGAATTCACTGGATTGCTCAACCAACGTTCGCCGTTCTTGAAAACGTCACCGTAGTTGAACGCTCCGTTCGCATTGTAGCAGTTGTCCACCCAATAGACGTTGCCATCCAAATAGAGCACATCGGATGATTTGTGGTCGAGATTGGCCGAAGGACTCGTTGAATGGAGGAGCTCGCCATTCTTGTAGACCGCGGCAACTTCATAGCCATCATCATTTCTGTAATAGCCCGAGGTATACACATCCTGGGCCGTTGCTATGCCAGCGAAAGCCATCGCTGACAGGATAATGAGTAACAGTTTTTTCATGATTCTTAATTTTTAGTTGATATTTAGGCGAATAGACCATCTCCATAATTTGCATATTCATACCTTTTGGTATGGATTTATTATGCAAAATTAGACTATTTTTTCAATATACAAGTCTTTTTGTGGGTTTTTTTACAAATTATTTGAGAAATTCAATAGAACTACTCTAATCCCGCCTATATTTATAAGTAAGTGTTCAGAATTAAACTACAGTTATTCATTTGACACGGGACTTCGGGACACGGGACAAACCAATGTCACGCGGTCTCGCGTCAATAGTCAATATGTAAACTAAATTTGCTCATCTACTTACTATGGCGCATGATTCGTGCCCTTTCGTTAAAAAGCCAAGGAACGCAAAGGTTTACACTACACGCAATAATATTTTCTCAAAATCGCGGCAAACCATCTATCGGGTAAAACGCGCTTCAGTATAATGGAGAGATGTTGTTCACAAGAGGAAACCACATAACCGTATCGCGGATGTTTTTTTTGGATGACTTTACTGATTTTACGGGCAAGCACCCGAGGATTCAGTCCATTGGCCTCATCGTGCTCCACCTTGTCAATCGACTTCTGATAAGCGGGATACGTCAGAAAGGCAGCCTCGTCGGCAATCTTTATTCGGCTGGTGGTGAAACTCGTGGCGAAGTCGCCAGGACGAATTACAGTCACAGTGATGCCGAACGGTTTCGTCTCCAACCGCAAAGCCTCGCAATAGCCTTCGACAGCAAACTTGCTGGCGGAATAATAACCTTGGAAGGGTAATCCCATCAAGCCGCCTATGGAACTGATGGCGATGATTCTGCCTGAGCCCTTTTTCCTCATTCGTGGCAACACAGCGTTAACGCAATGCACCAAACCCATGAAATTGGTGTCCATTTGCTCACGGATTTCTTCCTCGGCGGCAAACTCCAACGGACCACCGATGCCCATGCCGGCGTTGTTAATTAACACGTCAATGCGACCTTCTCTTTCGACAATCTCAGCAACGGCTTTTTCTACTGACTCTTGGTCGCGGACATCCACTTTGAAACAATAGATGTCAGATGGCAAATCCTCGTTGCGTCGCGCCGTGCCATAGACTGTGTAGCCTTGTTGCGAGAGCAGTTTTGCAGTTTCCAAGCCAAAGCCCGAAGAGATGCCTGTGATGAATACTATCATTATTCGAGGATTTTTGCTTGTTGGAATGCCTTGGTGATTTTATCGATGGCTTCATCCAATTGATCATAGGTGTGTGTCGCCATCAGAGCGAAACGAATAAGCACATCGTCTTCGGGAACGGCAGGCGCGATGACGGGAGTAACAAACACGCCATCGTCCAACAGCCTGTTGCATAACCAGAATGCTTTCTCCGAATCACGCACAAAAAGAGGTATAATAGGCGTTTCGCTACGGCCAATATCGAAACCACGTTCCTTGAACTCACGGCGTGCGTAGTTGCTCACATCCCAAAGGCGCACAATCCTCTCAGGCTCGCACAACATAATATCGATAGCCTTGCTCACCGCCGCCACATTGGCAGGTGGCATGCTGGCACTGAAAATCAGCGATCGGGCATTGTGTTTTAGGTAATTGATGGTGTCAAAGTCGGCAGCGATGAAACCGCCCAACGAGCCGAACGATTTGGAGAAGGTTCCCATGATAAGGCCAACCTGATCGGTGAGACCGAAATAATCAGCGGTGCCGCGACCTTGTCGGCCCAACACCCCAAGAGCATGGGCATCGTCAATCATGATGTCGGCATTGTATCGTTCTGCCAAGGCCACCATACGAGGCAAATCAACAATATCGCCTTCCATCGAAAAAACGCCATCAGTAACAATCAACTTGACGGATTCAGGATCACATTGTTTTAGCCGCAACTCCAGACTCCCCATGTCATTATGGTTGTATTTACACACCTTTGCGAAAGAAAGTCGACTTCCCTCAATAATGGATGCATGGTCAAGCCGATCAAGCAACAGAAAGTCGTTACGACCACATAGCGCCGAAACCACGCCTAAATTCACTTGGAACCCCGTGCTGAAGCACACGGCCGCTTCCTTGCCTACTAACTGTGCCAACTTTTTTTCCAAGGCCACATGAATGTCAAGTGTTCCATTAAGGAACCGGGAACCCGAACAACTGGTTCCGTATTTCTTGATGGCTTCAATAGCAGCCTCTTTCAGTCGCGAGTCATTGGCCAACCCGAGATAGCTGTTTGAGCCGAACATCAGCACATCTTTGCCATTAATCTTCACTACCGTACCTTGCTCTGACTCGATTGGTTTGTAGTACGGATAGATTCCTTTCGCTTGTGCTTCCTGCGGAGCAGTAAACCTAGAACATTTACTCTTTAAATTGTTACATTTTACCCGATTTTCCATAATATTATGTCGTAATTTGCATTATTAAAGCGCAAATATAGGGTAATTTTTAAAATAATTAGTCGATAATATGCATTATATTCATTTTTTGTACAATTTTTGAGAAAACTAGACAGGAATTGTATTTCATAACTTGTGTTTTTGAACAAAGAACACAAAAAACGCCAGTGGCGAGGCTGGCGGTTATAAATTAAAGTATATATAAGATTGCATCAACGAGCACTCACAACGACACCCGATGCAGCCCGATGTCGTATGGCTGGTCGATGGCCTCGATGATGCGTTGGTAGTCGCCCTCGTTGGCCACAAAGTCAAGATGGTTGGTGTCGATCAACAAGATGCGCATGTTGTTCTGCTGCTGACGTAGGAAATCAAAATAACCCTGTTGGATGTCCTCCAGATAGGCATCGCTGATCTCCTGCTCGTAACTGCGGCCACGCTTGCGGATGTTAGCTTGCAGTCGCTCCACATCGGAATAGAGATACACCAACAGCTCAGGCTTAGGCATATCAGAGAAAATGATGTTGAAGAAACGGGAGAACAACTGATACTCGTCGTCCTGCAAGTTATTCTTCGAAAAAATCAACGACTTGGCCACGTAATAGTCGGAGATGATGAAGTCGTGAAACAAATCAAGCGCCCCCAATTTGTCCTTCAATTGCTGATAACGCAAAGCCAAGAACGTCATCTCCACCTGAAACGAATACTTATCGGGTTCCTTGTAGAACTTAGGCAAAAACGGATTCTTGTCGCCCTCAAACTCCTCCAACACCAGCTTCCCGTTGAAATCGTTGGCGATGCGCGAGGCCAGCGTAGTCTTGCCCGCACCCAGCGTACCTTCTATGGCGATATAGTTATAATACATGGCTAATCTTCTTTCTCAACATACAATTCTCTCACGACAGAGCTATCGGGGCATCGCTGCAAAAGCTCCACCTGGGTCAATTGAAAGACCGGATGCCTGAAATCGGGCATCACATCGCAAAGTGGGACCAAGGCGAAACGCCTCAGATGCAGTCGAGGATGGGGGATCGTCAACGTGGGTGTCAAGACGACGCGGTCGCCATAATACAAGAGGTCCAAATCGACAGTGCGCGAACAGTAGCCCTCCACCTCAGGATGGCGCACCCGACCCAATTCTTTCTCAATGTCGAGCAACTCCTTCAACAAAGGCTCGGGGTCCAACTCGGTCTCCAACACGATGGCACGGTTCAAAAACCATTCCTCAGCCTCAAAGCCCCACGGTTCCGACTCATAGGCTGCAGACAGATCAAAGATGGATCCACACCTATTATTTATTAATAGGCAGGCTTGCATAAAAAGCTGTTCCTTGTCGCCCATGTTGGAACCGAAGAGCACGACGCATCTTTCCATCATAGAGATTTTCTGCAAAAGTAAGTTTTTTTTGTGTACTTTTGCATTTCAAACCTACAAAACACAACACTATGAAATTCTCAAAAGTTGTTCTTGCCGCTTTCCTCGGCACATTGATTGCACTGATGGTCAACTTCTTCATCAAAGTTGGTGTCATCTCTTCCATGATTTCAAAGTTCTCGAAATCAGATGCAGAAACCACGGCTACCGTCAAGCCAAATTCAGTGCTTTACATGAAATTTGACTATGATATCCCGGATCGCACGGTCGATAACCCGTTTGGCGCCATCGATTTCCAGTCCATGGAATCGAAAGAATCCACTGGCTTGAATGACATCTTGCGCAATATCGAAAATGCCAAGACCGACCCGAACATCAAAGGCATTTATATGGACTTGAGCAATATACCGACTTCGACTGCCACGCTACAGGAAATCCGAACCAAACTCCTCGAGTTCAAGGAGTCGGGCAAATTCATTGTGACCTATGGCGAGAACTACGGCCAAAGCGCTTACTACATAGCCTCTGTCGCTGATAAGATCTTCCTCAACCCCGAAGGTATGCTCGACCTACACGGTATGGCCTCGCAAATAATGTTCTACAAACACCTATTTGACAAGCTCGACATCGAGATGCAGATCGTGCGTGGTCCCAACAACCGTTTCAAGAGCGCCGTGGAGCCTTATTTCCTCGACAAGATGAGCGAAGCCAACCGCGAGCAGATGGACAAGCTGCTGGGCACCGTTTGGGGACAGATCCTCCAAAGCATCAGCCAAAGCCGCAACATCAGCGTGGAACAGCTCAACCAGATTGCCGACAACCTGGAGACCATGTTCAACGCCCAAAAAGCCCTCGACTTCGGTTTGGTCGACAACCTCTATTACAAAGACCAAGTGCTTGACGAGCTGAAGGGACTGACGGGCAGCAACAAGAACATCAATGCCATCGGCAATGCCAACTACGCTAAGTCGTATTCCAACAAGAGTGCCAGCAAGAACGAGGTGGCTGTCATTTATGCCTCGGGCCAAATCTTTGACGGCAAGGGCAATGAAGACCAAGCCATCTATTCCGAGAACCTCTCCAAGATCATCCGTAAGGCCCGCGAAGATGATAACGTGAAAGCCATCGTGCTGCGCGTCAACTCCCCTGGTGGCAGTGCCTTAGCCTCTGCCGTCATCGGCCGCGAACTCGACCTTACCAAAGAGGTGAAGCCCATCATCGTCTCGATGGGTAACTATGCCGCTTCGGGCGGTTACTGGATTTCGGCCAATGCCGACTATATCTTCGCTGACCCCACCACCCTCACCGGTTCCATCGGTGTGTTTGGCACCTTCCCGAACGCCCAAGGTTTCTTGAACGACAAAATCGGCTTGACCTTCGATGTGGCCAAGACCAATGAAAACGCCGACTTCGGCTCTATAACCCAACCACTCACCGAGTTCCAATATGCCAAACTGCAGGAGATGGTGGTGAAAACTTACGATGACTTTACCAAACGCGTTGCCGAGGGTCGTGGCCTGCGCCAGACCTATGTCGACAGCATCGGTCAAGGCAGGGTGTGGGCTGGCGCCGACGCCATCGGCCTCGGCCTCGTCGACCAACTGGGCGACATGGAAGACGCCATCGCCTATGCTGCACAGAAAGCCAACATCGCCGACGATTACAAAGTGGTGGAGTTGCCCAAACCCAAGGACTTCTTCACTCGCATGAGGGAATCGATGAACAACAGCGGCTCCGACAAACTCGACGCCGCCATGAAACAAAAACTCGGACCCTACTACGGCTACTTGGAAGGATTGGAGAACCTGCAACAGAATACGGGAATCCAAGCACGGTTGCCATTTGACATGATCATTGAATAACGAAAAACGGGGCTTAAGCCCCGTTTTCTATTTCTTCTCGTTCCATCTGCTTCTCTCCCCAGTCGTCCATCAAGGCTTGGAGCTGCTCTTTCTTCTGTCCATAGGCCCAGTACCAGTCGTTATCAATTTTGATGTCGGGATGCTGGTCTGGATTGGCCATGATGGCATCTTGTTCGGCAAGTTCGGCTTCGAGTTTCCCAATGGCCTCTTCCAAACGTTGGATTTCCTTGTCGACCTTGCGCAACTTCGCGTCAAGTTGTTTTTTGCGCTCGTAGTTGATCTTGTTTTGAGATACGGGTTCTGCTGCAGTCACTTTGGGCTGTGATTTGGCCGCCATCTCCAGCTCCTTCAAGTGGCTGAGGTTCTTCTGCTCCAAGAAGTCATAAATGTCGCCAATATATTCCTTGATGTTGGGCTTGCGAAACTCATAGACTTTGTTGGTCAGCCCTTGCAGGAAGTCACGGTCGTGGGAGACAATGATCAGCGTGCCGTCATATTGGATTAAGGCGTTTTTAAGGATGTCCTTCGAGAGCATGTCCAAATGGTTGGTCGGTTCATCGAGGACCAACAAGTTGGTCGGGAAGAGCAACATCTTGGCCAATGAAAGACGGGCTTTCTCGCCACCCGAAAGCACCTTCACCTTCTTGTCGATGTCGTCACCACGGAAGAGGAATGAACCGAGTAAGGCTTTTACCTTCAGGCGCATGTCGCCCACGGCAACGTCGTCCAAGGTCTCAAAAACGGTCTTGTTCATGTCGAGCATGTCTTGCTGGTTCTGGGCATAATACCCAATCTTGACCTCGTGACCGAGCTTTACCTCTCCTTCGTGGTCGAGCACACCACAGATAATCTTAGAAAGCGTGGACTTACCCTCTCCATTACGCCCGACAAAGGCAATCTTCTCCCCTCTCGGGATCAGCAGGTTGATGTCTTTGAGGATGACTTGGTCTCCATAGGACTTGCCCACATGGTTAAGCTCCAATGTAACCTTACCGGAATGCGGCGCAGGCGGGAACTTGAAGTGTATGGCTGTGCTGTCGATGTCGTCGATGACGATCTCATCCATCTTCTCAAGCAGCTTCACACGGCTTTGCACCTGTTTGGCCTTGGTGGCCTTATAACGGAAACGCTCGATAAAAGCCTCGATGTTCTTGATCTCGCGTTGCTGGTTCTCGTAGGCCGAGCGTTGCATGTCGACACGCTCTTCGCGCAGGCTCACATAGTCAGAATAAGGCACCTTGTAATCATAGATCTTCCCATTGCTGATCTCCACCGTGCGGATGGTGATGTTGTCCAAGAAAGCGCGGTCGTGCGAAACCATCAGGATAGCACCATAATAGGCCTTCAGGAAGCCTTCGAGCCATTGGATGGACTCGATGTCGAGGTGGTTGGTCGGTTCGTCGAGAAGAAGCAAGTTAGGCTTTTTCAACAGGATTTTGGCCAGTTCCACACGCATCTGCCAGCCGTTGCTGAACTCGCGCATCGGGCGTTGCATATCTTCGTGACCGAAGCCCAAACCGACCAGAATCCTTTCCGCTTCGCCTTCGATAGAGTTGCCACCAAGCAAGGCCAAACGGTCGTTTAGGTTGTTCAGTTTGACGATGAGTTTCTCATATTGAGGGCTTTCATAGTCGGTGCGTTCGGCCAGTTCCTGTTGTAGGCGTTCCACATCGCGTTCCAGCTGGTGGTATTCGTCGAAGGCAGAAAGGGCCTCGTCCAAAACGGTCTTCGGGCTGTTGACATTCTTCTCCTGAGGCAGATAGCCGATGGTAACGCCTTGGGGGATAATAACATCGCCTTTCGAAGGCTGTTCCAATCCGCAAATGAGCTTCAACAGCGTGGTTTTGCCTGCTCCGTTCTTGCCCACCAAACCGATGCGGTCCTTCTCGCGAATCAAGAAGGAAATATCAGTGAAGAGGTCCTCACCGGTGAAGTGCATGCTCAGGTTTTGGATTGAAATCATCGTTTACCGTTTAGAGCGGCAAAGGTACGGAATTTTGGGCAATGCTCAACGCGAAAGCACGACAGGTTGACCAAACACTCCGATTTTATGGAACGAAAAATTGTAGAGACGTAGCGCGCTACGTCTCTACTTCTTTCCGTTCAAGCGTTTTACGGCCTATTTATGGTATAAAGCGCTAATTTTCAAATTCTTTCCATTAACAAAATTACTGTTCCAAATAGTGAATTGTCACGGGATTGGAATAGACAGTATCGTTATCCGTATTTACAAAAATGGCTCGGATCTGATACTCTCCAAAGTCCCTGTTTTTAACATTGAAACACTCTTTCTTACTATGTGTCAAAACATAATCTTCTGGAAGCAGATTGCTAAACTCGAACACACCATATATGTCATTACGTGGGAACCATCTTGTGAACCATGTCTTTTTAAGTTCAAATGCCGTATGAAACAATAAAGACGGAATGACTTGTTCATATTTTGTATCATTATGGACGACTTCAAGATAAACACAATGGTCAACATAGTGTTCTGATAGCCTAGTGGGTGCAATATACCTTTGCATTTTGATGATTACAGGAAACAGTTTGTCTGTTTCTAGGATCGCTTTTACTTGTATCAGTTCCTGATAACGAATAGTGTCGTTTATTTCTAGACGGATTCTATATCCTGTCTTGTCTTGTGACATAACATCCTTCACCGTAAAAAGAAAACACGGCAAAATCAAAAACCATAGAACCTTTTTAACCATGACAAATACATTTAACCTAATATTAGTTGGAATATGCCATTCTTTTTCCGACAAAGATAATGGTTTTCACGAAATTGCAAGTACTTTTGAATTAAAATTCTTATCGTGAAATAACGAAAGACCTAACCGCCGTTCCGTTTTGCGCCATCACCTTAACCCAATACAAGCCATTCTCAAAGCCCGATAAATCGAGTTGCAATATGTCGCTGCTGGTTTCTTTGTTAAGCAAGGCCTGTCCCAAAGCATTATAAACCACGACCTTCTGCATCCTTTCCAGTTCAATGGTAATTTGGCCTCTTGTCGGATTGGGATAGAGCTTGAAATCAAGCGCTTGGTTTTCGTTGGTTGCAGTCAGGTCGATGGCCACATAGTTTTGATCGGGATTGTTCAAAGTGGCGGCAAAGTCCGACTCGCAGGTTTCGCCATTGTCGGCCAGATAGAAGGCCGTCAAGCGGTAATAGACATCCTCGTGTTCGTCCTCCGCCAGGTTGTCGCGATATTCATAATATAGCTGGCTTTCTATGGCAGGAATTGATGCCACTTGCTCATAATCTGTGTTGTCGAACGAGCGATACAAGTTGTATTGCTGCAAGGCGTAGCCGTCTTTGGCAAGTGCTTCCATGCCTCCGGCTTGATTGGTAACAAAAGCGCGCAGCATCCAGGTGTAGTGCATGTTGAAGGTATGCATATCGGTCCAAGTCGTTCCGTCCAACGACACCCAACGCCCATCAGGGTCGCCCATGTCTTCACAGGCGGCGGCAGGACGTGCCATGCCTTGTTGCCCGACGACAATCCAAATCGGTTCGTTTTCCGGGATTATGTAGGCCGGGCTAATGGTTTCCTCATGCCAAGCTTGAGCGTTATCCAATACCATATTTTGCGAGCGAACCAAGGTGCCCGGTGCCGTGTCGCCGCCCACATAGATCCAAAGCTGGTAGGTACCAGCGGCCACGTCATACAACGAGACCTTCTTCAGCGACGTACCTGTGTATTCTGCCAGCTCGTCTGCACCAAAACGGATGGCCCAGAAGATACGTGGCTCACCGTCGCCACCCAATGAGTTGGCATAGACGCCGTTGTCATATTGCAGCCATTGCTCTATCGGATCGGGACGCTCGCCCCATGAGATCAAGGCGCCAAAATCTTCCTCGTTTTCGTAATAGCGAATTCCATCAAGCTTCGTTGGCGGATCACAATAGGCGGGGAAGACTGCCGTGACGCATTCCTCACACGACATGGAGTAGTACGTACCATCGAGGGCACCGTCATACACCAGACGCAAGCAATACGTCACCTCACCATGCATCGTCACGCTCTCATCCATGAAAGAATCGTCATCGGTGAAACCAAGATAGCTGCCATCGCGATACAAGATAGCTCCCATGAACTCACCTTCGGGATAGGTCCACGAAAGTTGGAGCGCATCGTTGTGCTGTGACCATCCTAATCCTGTGGTGCTACCCGAATAGTCAGAACAGGGGTGATAAATCCATTCGCAGGTCCGCCATTCACCCGGTCCAGAGAGATACACGGGCCGCACTTGAGCCATATATGTTTCGCCTTCCGTTAGGCCACTCACGTCAAACTGGAAGTCATTCGTCAGGGAAGTGCCCACTGGCGTCCCATCCAACACAATCTCAAAATGCTGCAAACCGCGGTTCCTCATCGATTCCAAGGTCCACATAGCCCATCCCGTTGACGAGACATACAAACTGTCGATGCCGTTGGCGGCCTCCATCAGCTCAATCTCGACTTGGGTCGGACCATACACGTGTAGCGTTGAATCCGAGACATAATCCACAAAGCCGTCAAGATGTACCGTCAAATCATAATTATCGCGATAGACATTGCTCAGCAATAAATGCCCGTTGGCATCCAAAGTACCTGCGTATTCATGACCTTGTTGAGAGGAAAGCGTAACAACGGCACCCGTTGGCGCAAGTCCAACATTGGTGATGGCATTAATTTCAAAAGTGGTGATCATGTCCTTGTCAAGATAGGCTGACCAAATGGTATCGGAATGGCCACGATTGCCTTCGTAGTAGCAGCTCACACCCCAACGGTATTGTCCCCAAGGCAAGCTGCCCCAGTTCATATCCATAAACACCGTATCGGTCAGATGCGAGGCCATCATCACGGGCTCCTCCTCGAAACGACTGCGAAACAGATCGTAGTATTGGAAAGAACGCTCGCCTTTCGCACCCTCCTCATAGAAACGGATGCCATCGACATAGAAGCAGTCGTCACCCAAATCAGTGGAAGCGTCCTTCTGGTAGGTCCAACGAAACACGTGCTCGCCAACGGTGATGTCGAACTGATGCTCAGTCCAGCCTTCCTCGCCCGAGCACTCCATTTTCTTCACGCCGTCGAGGTAGAAACGGCCCATATCCCACGGGCTCTCCGACGAAATCTTGCTGAAGAAACGCATCTGGCCCTCCATGGGAACATATACAGAGACCTCGATCTGAGAAAGTCCATTGCCCTGTCTTTCGCACGATGACTTCATGCAATAGGCACCTTCGTAGGCATGGAGGGAATCGATAGCCCACGGATAATCGGAGATGTTGTTTATCCAGTTGAAACGACTGAAATCACCCGTCTCAAAGTCTTCAAATAGCTGAGGCTCGTGCATCGACCAGCTGACACGCACCAAATCGTTGGTGAATTGCCGCGCTGCGACATATTGCACAGGGTGGTAAATCTCATAAAGAACGAAATAGAGCCCGTAGAAATACTCGCCCTCTACGATCTCCAATGAGTCGGGCTGGTAGTCAGTCTCATAGCCTTCGGCTGAAGCCCACACCCGATACATGCCTGCATTGATGCTGTCGGCAAAATAACCTTGCGCGTCGGTATTAATATGATAAACCACCGTGTCGCCTGCGGCATCAACACCCGAAAAGGTCACCGTGGCGTTCTCAATTGGCGTAACCCAATCCTGTTCGTCCACCTCGCCATAAACCAAAACCCGACCATAGGACAATGTTGACCCCATCAAAACAAAGGCAAGAGCTGCAAAAAACCTCAATAACCTATTCATAACCCTTCCTTTCATCGTTTCACAAATTTCGCCATGACAGGTCTCACACCATCATCGACAAGGATGAAATAAATACCAGATGACAACCTGCCTAACGTTAAGGGCATCTCACCCAACAGGTTGCTGTGTAAAGAAGTCGTCGGCACTACCATCAAGCCTAGGACATCCATAACTGTCACTTGATAATCCGTATTCGCTTTCACTCCGCCAATGAGCAGCTCCGTTTCGACAGGGTTGGGATAGATAGAAAGCTCCTTCGACTCAGGCGCATCGCCTTCATATCTCATGCGCACCCTCCCCTCTTCATTGACAAACAGATGCAATCCCGAAACGGCTGGTTGCTCAGCCGAAAGCGTGATTTCCTCACACATCCCGCGACCATAACGCGGCAAGTCGGCCATCACCTGATAGGTGCCGAAGGGCAAGTGGTTAAAGCTGAAATGTCCCGCTTCGTCGGTCAGTGCAAAACCCAACACCCTTTGCTTGCCGGCATTGAGCAACAGCACACCGACGTTCGAAAGACCGTCAGAGCAATAATCGGCATCCGTTCCCTCACGCAGCCAAGGCTGACAGTAGAAATCGCGGGCCTTGAAAGGACTGTCGGGCATATCAAACAGGCCTGTGATACGGCCTTCACCCATATTGAAGCCCTGCATCAAAACGGGCAAAGAGATGTCTACATCATAGACGTTGCCGTCGACCTCAATCATATTGGATTCGTTCCATTGCAGATCGCCAAGATAATAGCATCCGCTCACATCGGCATCCAAGGTGTCGGGAAAGGCATAAAGGGCATAGGTGTCGGGCAGCAAGGCGTCGAAGCGGAAGAAACCGTCATCATCGGAAAGCGTGCGATAGAATCCTGAGACAAAGGGGTTGTCATCACCCATGGCGGCGGCAATCACTTGGGTATGAGGCCGCAGAGCCCCATCAGACCAAGTCCTACCCTCAAGGCTATAGTCTTTGAACAACTCGAAACGAACCACATCGGAAGATTGGCCACAGAACGACCAAGCTTCAAGCATCAGTTCCACATAGCCCTGTTCCTTATCCAAGGCACCAGGATAATAGAGCGTGTGCAAAGCCAGCGAATCCTCGAAACGTCCGTCACCCAGGGAATGCCAACGCAACGAATCGTAATTGTAGGCCTCCGCTTGGTCGAGGACAATCGGGCGGTTCGTGCCGCTGAAGCCATCCTCACCGGCATAAACGCCGAGAGCCTTATACAGATTCAGCTGCAAGGCGTCCGTCTTGGTCGTTCCATTGCTCGTCACACGCAGGGTCAGCGTCACCTCGCCCGCTTCGTAATCGGCATCGGAAGGATAATAAACGGTCTGCAACGACAACGAGTCGGCAAAAGCGCCCGTGCCTGACGATCGCCAAACGAAACTACTGTATTGGTAAGGAATGTTCGACTTATTCAGCGCATAGCCATATTGTGAGGCACAAATGCTACCGTCAGGACCCGCATAGGGATAGTAGGTCGCAAACGCGTAAGCACTCTGTCCCGGTGAAGCATACACATCGGGGTCGTATGCACGGTCGCAGGCAGCCACAGCCAGGTTCTCGGTCTGCTGTGGTGTGAGCACATAGGAATTGTCTACAATACCGTCGATGCGGTTGGCGAACTTGTAGTAATTGAAATTACCATAAAACAGCACATAATGGTCGACATCCTGCTCCAGGTTCTCGTCCCACGATATCAGCCACTTGTTGTTCACAAACTGTTTCTTTACCCTGAATGGAGGTGCGATGGGTATCGTGGTGTCGCATTCCGACAAATAGTTTTCATAAACGATCTCACCCAACGAAGGCGAGTCGTGCTTGTCGAGAATCACGGCATCGATCTCCGTTGTATCTTCAACGTCCCAGTAATTGCTGCGCATGTCGATATCCTCTGTCGAGACGTTGGCAAAAAGTATTGCGTCTTTCTTGAAATGAAGGAAGTTGTTGCCGTTGATCTGCGACTTACCCGAGGGGAAACTCACAATCCTCTTTTCGGCTTCGCTGATGGTGTTGCCTACAAAACTCAAGTAGCCTGCCGACATCAAATTGGTAACCGTCAGTTTGTTGTCATAGAAAGTATTCTGTTCAACGACCAGATAACAGACGCGAATCATCCTGATGGCCTCGTCGTTGCTCCAGAACACATTGTTGCGAACGACCACCGTATCCATGGCTGCCTTGATGCCGTAGGAAGAATAGCCAGAACCGCCTTCGGGCAGCTCGGAGGAAATCAGGTTATCCTCAATATAGTTGGTGGCATCCTTGTCGGACATGCCGCCCGTGGCCTCAAAACTGATGGCAGTGGAAGCGCCTTGGAAACAATTGCCTATAATACGGTTGCGGTTACACTTGAAACCATAACCCACGTTGGAGAGTTCGATATTGATCTGTCCTTGGTCGAAGATATTGTGCGAAAACACATTATCCTCGCTATCGCTCGTTCTCGACTTCAGCTCAATGCCCGACACACATTGGAAGAAGAAACAACTATCGATCAAGAAATTGCTGCAATCGATTAATTCAACGCCCTTACCCGCATAATAGTTATTGAACGAACAATGGCTGATCTGGGCATGGCTGCTAGTGGAGGCATTCAAAGCCGTGAGCGCGCCCACCACCTCTACATAGGAAATCCTTACCGTGTCGTTTTCGTCGATATTTTTCAGCTGTAGGCCAGCCCAGTCGTGGGAGAACTCATAGCAAAGCAATGAGATGGAGTCGTCGCGCTGACCCTCAAGCAGCAGGCTGCCGCCGTCAACGCGGAGATAAGCCGACTGACCAAAATACATCTTCACGCCACCTTCGACACGGAGTGTGCCGCCTTCAACGACCGTGAGTGACTCATTCACCCAATAGACCGAATCGCCACCCAACTTGGGCAGGACCATCAACGTGTCAAGTTCACCGTTGATCGGGACGTAATGCTGCGCCTCGACCGACAAGCCCTGAGCCATCAGCAACAGGACCAAGAGAAGTCTTATGAACTTGAGCGGTTTCATGGTTTAGAAATAATAAGTCAGGCCCAAACGATAGTCCCACATTCTCATCTTCATATCAAAGGGGAAATCAGCGCGATACAAGGCGCCGTGCGTCATGCGGTAATGCACCTCGGGCACCAATTCGATGCGGTGGGCCACCTTAAAGGCGCAACCCAAGCCGCCATAATAGGAGATACGCGTCGGCTCCACCTGCGTTTTGGCGATAGGAGCATGGAAAGGCGCCTCCGTGGCGTTGAGCGAGCCCGCATAGCCGATAAGGAAATCGACTGATGCGCCCGCCTTGACGAATGCCCTGAAATGCTCGAGCTTGACAAAGTCAAAAGCGGCAAACAGGCCTACACTCAGATAATCCAGCCGGTTGACATCGCGGTATGCATAATTAGTCGTCGTGAGCGGGACATAGGTAGAGTCGAGGACGTATTGGAAAGTGGTGTCGCCAGCAGGATGCACCACATAATAGGTATCCAACGTGTCGTTCACATAATAATCGCCAGAGAACATCGTCTGTTCCAGCAAAAAACGATAACGCACCGAGCGGTAGCCCAGATTCATGCCCACACTCAGGCGGTTATGCTTATAGCCGCCATCCAGGCCTATGCCATACACCAGACTCGGCTTTACATCGAGGCTGCCGTTTTCAGGTTGCGGCAAGCCATTGTCATGCTTGAACTGCGCAGAACTCAGCATCACTGAAGGGGTAATGAACCAGCCGTTGTTTCGGAACTCGGGCCATGGGATCTGCCAGCCCTGGTATTTCACGGTATACACCGTGTCAGTCTTCACCTCATGTTGTATCTTGACGATGGTGTCGTAACGCATCACAGTGCGGATGATCTGCGTCGTGTCATAGATGCGTACGATATCGCCCGTGCGGCTGACCACCGTGTCGCGTTTGGGCTTGACCACCTCCACTTTCGGCTCGGGGGGAGCAGAAATGGTTGCGTCAGGTTCGTTGACAAGTAGTTGGTTCTTGCGGATCACATACTGCTTTCCGATTCTCTTAAAGCCATAGCCCGTGCCTTTCAGCAGGTCGGTCAGCACCTCCTCCACCGATTTGTAGGAGCAGGAGTAACTCTCAATACGGATTTTGCTCAGTTCGGCTTTGCTGAAAGCCACATTCAGTTCATAGTCGGCAAACAGTTTTTCAAGGGCTTGGTCCAAGGTACACGACTCGACCGAGAAAGAAATGAGCGGGTTGAAAGTTTGGGAAAGAGCACGGGGTGAGAAGACCCAGAACGCGGCAAAAAGCAGGAGAAGCGGCAACCTGCCCAAGGCTTTTCCTTTATGATTGTGTCGGTCAAGGTCCATATTGGGATTAGGGTATTTCATTTCCAAGATAGTTCAAAATAGGCCGCTAAGATACGACAAAAAAATGAGAGGACTCTCATTTAATTGAAAAAATGACTATTTGGAAATGATTTTCGGTTATCGGATCTGATAGCCTTCTTCGGTCTTCGTGACCGTGACTTCCGTCACGATGGCGATGGTTTCGAGCACATCGTCGATGGACTCGTCGTCGGAGAAACGGGCGGTGAGTTTCTTGAAGGCGCATGACTCGGCGAGGTCGATATTCACCTTGTAGATGTACTCTAAGGCTTCAACGATCTTCGACAGCTTCTCATTGTCGAACACCAGCACGTGTTCGGTATGCAGCTCTTCTTCCTTCACCTCGGGATAAGTCATCGTCTTCATCTCGGCTTCGGCGACATTCCATACGCCACGCTCGCCAGGATTCACCTCCATCTGCGACATCACCTGACCCTTGTCGTCGAAAGCCGTCATCTTAACCTTACCCGTATAGAGGTCAAGGGTGTAACGTTCGGCGGTGGCATTCATCAAGAAGCTCGTGCCCAGCACTTCCACGTCCATGTTGTTGCAATGGATGACAAAAGGCTTGGCTTCGTCCTTGGCGACATCGAAATAGGCGGCGCCTTCAAAATCGACATTACGGATCGATTTGGTGAAATGCTTGGGATAGGTGAGTGTGCCTTCGCCATCGAAAGTCACCGAAGTGCCATCCGGAAGGATGTACTCCGTGTTTTGACCATCATAGGCCAAGGTCACTGTTGAATTCGGTTTCACGACCAGGAAGCCCAGGAACAGGGCAACGATTAATGCGGCGGCCACACCAGAGACATACCTATAGTTTCTGCGGAGCCAAGGCATTTGGACAACCTTGGTTTCCTCTTCACCGATGGCATCGATCTTGGCGTTGACGGCATCGAGAGCAGCCTCCACATCAGCTTCGTCAAGCTCGGGCATGGCGAAATCGGTAAGGCTCCACACTTCGTATTGGTCCTTGATCGCGTTGAAATAAAGACGATTCTCTTCCGACTCAGCGACCCACAATAGCAGTTCATGGGCTTCCTCCGACGTGCACTGCCCGTCGAGGTAGCTCATGATTAATGCTTCATATTTGTCGTTGATCGCGTACATTATTAATCGTTTTTATCTCATCGATTCACCTATATGACTAATAACTTTGGTTTTACCCTTAGTCAAAAATGAAATTTTTTTGAAAATTTTTTGCGGTGCTTCAACAGGTTCAGCCACCGCTACTGATCAAAGGTAATCTTTCAGCCCTTCTCTCAGTTGTTTGATAGCAGCGCTCATGTGCGACTCGACGGTCTTTTGCGAAAGATCCATCTTTTCAGCAATCTCGCTGTATTTCATCCCATCGTAACGGCTTGCTAGGAAGACTTCGCGGCGTTTTTCGGGCATGGAAGCCAGAATAGCCCTGTACGACGACTCGAGATTGTTGCTTTGAAGCGTCTCGGAAGGATCGTTGGCGTCGGAATCGTCACCAAGAACCCGTTCGTTGGCCTCGGCATGCGAGCGTTCCTTATTAATAAAGGTGATGGCGGCATTGCGCACCGAGCGAAGCATATAGGACTCAAACGAAGTGTTGAAAACCAGCTTCTCGCGGTTGGTCCAAAGCTTCACGAAAAGGTCCTGGACTATTTCTTGGGCTTGGTCGCCGTCGGCCACAAACCGAACACAAAAACGAGTCAACGGGTTATAGTAGCGACGGAACAACTTGTTGAACGACTCCCTGTCGCCAACCTTCATCTTGTCGATAAGAACCTTGAGCTCGTTTTCGTTCATTAATTAATATAGGTATTATCGCCAATGGCTAAACTGGCGGCAAAAGTACACATTTTTATGAGACAAACCACATTTTGGAGACAAAGATAGTGCAGTTTGGAGACGAAAGTCATACTTTTCTCCGCATTAAGGCGATAGAAAACCGTGAATTAATGGGAGGGAGAGTCGCTTTTATTCAATTAATGACAAAATATAACAATATGTTAATCAATAATATAGATGGTAGCATCCTACTTTTTGCAGAAAATTAATGCGAAAAAACGAAAAGAAAATCTTGACCGATTGAAAAAATGTGTATTTTTGCAGTCCGAAAAAAAAGAGAGTTAGTATCTAACTAAAAGATATCGAGAAATGTACGCAATAGTAGAAATCGCAGGACAGCAGTTCAAAGTTGAGAAGGGTCAGCAAATCTTCGTCAACAGACTGCATGAAGAAGAAGGAAGCAAGGTTTCTTTCGACAAAGTGTTATTGATTGGAAACGACGGTTCGACCAAAGTAGGAGCCCCGACGGTAGCCGGCGCCAGCGTCGAAGCCACGGTGATGCAACACCTCAAAGGCAACAAGATTATCGTTTTCAAGAAGAAGAGAAGAAAAGGATATCAGACTTCTAACGGTCACCGTCAGTATCTGAGCAAGATCCAGATTGAGAACATCACTGAGTAAAAACCCGAAAAAACAGAATAAGATATGGCACACAAAAAAGGCGTTGGTAGTTCCGAGAACGGTCGTGAGTCAGCTAGTAAGCGACTCGGAGTGAAACTTTTCGGTGGACAAGCTGCCATTGCTGGCAACATCATCGTTCGTCAGCGCGGCACGAAGCACTATCCTGGCAAGAATGTCGGTATGGGCAAGGATCACACTTTGTATGCATTGTGTGACGGCATCGTCGAATTCAAGAAGAAGAGCGAAGGCAAATCTTTCGTTTCCATCCTTCCCGTTGAAGGTCAAGTCACTGAATAATCGTATTCATAGCATACCGTTTTATCCCGATTATCTCTACGATGATCGGGATTTTTTATACCCGTTTGCACCAAAATACGTATCTTTGCCGTCGTAACCAATATTGAAAAAATGAGATTCAGAGCCATTATAACTCCCCTATTGTTCGCTGCCGCCTTGGCTTTTTCCGCCTGCAACCCTGCCCCCAAGACCGACGTCGAACGCATCGATGCCCTGAAGAAACAGGTGCAAGCCGACGCCAAAACCCTGGGCGAACTTGAAACCAACACCTTGGTCCAACTCCAAAGCGACTTCGTCGCCTGCGACTCGATGTTGCAATACCTGCATCCCGAAGAAGTCGACGAGATGTTTCAGCAGCTCCAGCTGGTGGATGCCTACATCAAGCAATTCAAAGAAACCCGACCCATGATACAGGCCGACATGGACTCCACGTTGATCCAACTCGACAACCTCAAGTCGGACATCGAGACCCATTACCTCTCCGACTCCCTCGCCGCCGTCTACCTTGAGACAGAGACCCAACACGTCACACGACTCAGCAACCAAGTCCAATATTTCAAGGACCGTTTCAACACCTGCAGCAAAGACCTTAACGGCTTCAAGAAAAAGAAGTAACACCCACGATGAAACTACGTTGGATTGCCATAATTCTTCTCTCCTTTGCCTTCGTCTTTCAGGCGAATGCCCAGGTGACTACGTCTCCAAAAGGAAAGAAAGTTGACGCACGCCAAAAGGAACAGATACAGATCGACGAACAGTTGGCCTCACAAGCATTTCGTGATCATGAATACGAAAAGGCTCGCGACCTCTATTCCGACTTATACCAAAAGACAAACCTAATCCATTATTTCCAGCAATACATAGAGTGTCTCATCCAGCTGAAGGACTTCGACCACGCCGAGAAAGAACTTAAGTCGTTCGCCAAGAAAAACCCTATTCAGGCCAAGACCGTAGCGGACTTGGTGTACGTCTACACCCTGCAAGGCAAGAACGACAAGGCGGAACGTTACTTCAACGACATCTTGAAGGAACTTCCCGACAAGGCTCCCGTCATCAGAGGCCTCAGCAACGCCCTCCAGTCGCGAGGCCTTAACAACCTGGCTGTTACCGTCCTTGAGAGAGGCAACAAACTCCTTGGCGGAGAAGAGAACTTCTACATGGACCTGGCTTACCTCAACCAGTCGATGGTGAACTACCAAGAGGCCTTCCGCTACTATTTCCTTGAGTTGAAAACCCATCCCGGGCAATACAACAATATACGCAACAGGCTGCAAACGCTACTATTCTACGACGTGAACAATAGCATCGCCGACGAATTGCGCATCGCCTTGCTGCAACAAACCCAAGAAGAGCCCGACAACCTCGAGTTCGCCCAACTGCTGGTATGGTTTGCCCTGCAACAGGAAGACTATGACATAGCTTTGGCCCAAAGCCAAAGCATCGACCGCCGTACCCACGACCAAGATGCACAGATCAACAACCTGTCGGGGATCTGCCTCAACAACAAACAATTTGACGTTGCCCGCGAAGGCTATTCCTATATCGTCGAAAAGGGGAAAAGCAGTCCGTTCTACGGCCAGGCCATCACAGGCGTCATCAAGACAGACTATCAGAAGCTGAAGGCTAACAACAGCAGCGACAAGAAAGCCTACGAAAGACTATCGAAGCGTATAGACGAAGCCTATGACGAGGTCAGCACCAACGACCTGTCAAAACTCATGGCCATCCAAGCCGACATTATGGCCTACCAACTCGAGGAACCAGAGCAGGCCATCAAGCTGCTGAATGACAACCTGAACAGCGCTTCCTCCCGTCAAAGCCAAGCCGAACTCAAACTGAAGCTGGCCGACATCTACCTGCACGTCGACGAAGTCTGGGAAGCCACCTTGCTTTACAGCCAAGTCGACAAGAGCCTGAAAGAAGAGCCACTGGGGCACGAGGCCCGATTCAAGAACGCGCAACTACGCTATTTCATCGGCGAATATGAGTGGGCCGAAAGCCAGCTGAAGGTACTCAAAGCCGCTACCTCCAAACTCATCGCCAACGATGCCATGACGCTTTCGCTAGCCATCAAGGACAACCTGGAAGCGGATACCACCGGTGTAGAACTCAACCGCTTAGCCCGTGCTGACTACAGGATATATCAGCAACGCGAAGACGAAGCCGTTGTTTTGCTTGACGAGATCATCACCACCGGCAACAACATCAGCAAGCCCCATGCCCTATTCCGAAAAGGAGAGATTGAGGAGAAACGCAAAGAATTTGAAGCCGCAGAACAACTGTATTTGCAAATCGTGGAGCAATATCCCGACAGCTACATGGCCGACGCCGCGTTGATGCATGCCGCCTTGATTGAGCAGAGCCATTTGAAAAACAAGGAACTGGCCAAGCAGCATTACGAGAAGCTGATTGACGAATACCCGACGAGCATTTATACCGCACAAGCGAAGAAAAATTACCGAAAACTATGAACGAGGTCCGACCCAAGAAAGCCTTAGGCCAGCATTTCCTGACCGACCAAAATATCGCCCAACGCATCGTGGAGCAATTGTCGCCCGATGTGGAGAGCGTCATCGAAGTGGGTGCCGGCACAGGCGTTTTGACCCAATATTTGGTGCAAGACATTCTCGACAAGTTCCACGTCATCGAAATCGACAAGGAGTCCATCGCCTATTTGGAGAAGCATTTCCCAATGCTCGGTGATCGGCTCATTGAGGGCGACTTCCTCCGCACCGACCTCAGTCAATTTGGCAAACAAAACATGGCCATCATCGGAAATTTCCCTTACAACATCAGCAGTCAGATTTTCTTCCAAGTGCTGAAATACAAGGAACAAGTCGTTGAAGTGGTGGGCATGGTGCAAAAAGAGATGGCCGAGCGCATGGCCGCCAAGGAAGGCAGCAAGACCTACGGCATTTTGAGCGTATTAATGCAGGCTTGGTACGACATCGAGTATCTTTTCACCGTTCACGAGAACGTGTTCAACCCACCGCCGAAGGTGAAGTCCGCCGTTATCAAAATGCGACGCAATGCGGTCACCAACTTAGGTTGCGATGAGAAGCTGTTTGTGAGCATCGTCAAGCAGGCTTTCAACCAACGTCGCAAGACCATGCGCAACTCGTTGCGTCCATTAATCAGCCCCGACATCATCGAAAACGAGGTCTTCAACAAACGGCCTGAGCAGCTCTCTGTAAAGGAGTTTATTGACTTGACAAATCTGATTTCCTCAGTGCATGACGCACCGTGAGGAAAGCCGAAGTGCAACCCACCACCAGAATCGTGGCGAAAATCAGCAGCACGTCTTTTAATTTCAAAAGCACTGGATAGGCATCCACGACATAGTTGCCGCCCGTGCCAAACTTTACGAAACCGAACTGCTGCTGCAACAACACCAAAATGATGCCCAACAGCAATCCGATGACACCGCCCGCCACCGAAATCAGCAGGCCTTCATTCAGGAAAATCTTTTTAATCAATCGGTTGTCGGCGCCCATGGATTTCAAGATTTCCGTGTCCTTGCGCTTGTCGATCATCAGCATGGAGAGCGAGCCAACCACGTTGAATGTGGCCAAAATCAGGATGAAAGTTAGAATGACATAAACCGCCCACTTCTCGGAACGCATGATTCGGTAAAGCGTTTCCTGCTGCTCCTGTTGATTCTTCACAGCATAGTCGGCACCGATGACGGCAGCCACAGATTTCTTCACTTTTTTAATATCCGAATTCGGTACAACAAAAACCTCAACATTGGTTGCTTTATCCTCGTATTCAAGCAGTTCTGAAAGCATGTCGAAAGGCACAAGCACCAGTTTCTCATCTTGTTCCTGCTCGGTGGAGAATACACTACGCACGGTCAGCACATCGGAGTTGAAACTGTTTTCGAGGCTCATCAGCGACGCATTGCCACGCTTGGGCACATAGATGCGCACCATAGCGTATGGGTTATAGGCATTAATACCAAGATACCATGCCACACCGGCACCAGGAACGGCGAAATCATGCTCGTCCTCGTCGGAAAGCACCAAAGTGCCATCACCGGAAATGATCTCCTTTAAACGGTCAATATTCTGGTACTCCAAGCCTACGCCCTTCACTTGACCTATATGTTGCTTGTCATTGGCGCGAAACAATGCGTCCTCGGTGATCGTAGGAATTACATACTCAACACCCTGTATATCTTCAAGTTGGCCTAATGGAAAAGACGTCAAGTCGATGGTTTTGCCTTTTACAGCGGAGATTTGCAGGTCAGGTGTGAGGCGGTTGTTCATCGAGGAAATCACCTTCTCCAAGCCGTTGAAAGCTGACAACACCACGATAAGCGCAAACGAGCCCACACTAATACCCAGAATGGAGATCCACGTGATGATATTAATGAGATTGTGGCTCTTTTTGGCCAGCAGGTAACGGTTTGCTATGAATAGCGGCAGTCTCACTTTTCGGGATGCAGCAGGTTGTCGATGTTTTCGATGTAGTCGAGCGAGTCGTCCTCGATGAAACGTAACTCAGGCACCACGCGCATCTGGTGACGTATGCGGTTGCCCAGCAAGCCACGGATGGCTTTGGCGTTTTGGCCTACCTCTTCCACGACCTTCTTTTTCTCGTCCACACCGAACACACTCAGATATACACGCGCATACGAAAGGTCGGAAGTGACATTGACACGCGTCACGGTGATCATCAGCGAAGGGACTTTGGGTTTCAGTTCCTTCTGGAATATATCGCCTAATTCTTTCAGCAACAACTTGTTTACTTTTTCTAATCGCTTTCCTTCCATCTTTTTTTAGTTGTCAGTTTGCAGTTGTTCAGTTGTCAGTTAAATAGAGATGCAAAAATAGGCAATTCTTTTGAAATCTTTCGGAAAAGCATTCAGTAAACTGAAAATGTTTATTTTTGCGAACTGAAACATAAATAATTACATTCCCATGAAATCAATCATTAAACCACTATTCATCTTGGCCATAATGGCTTTGTCCGTGTTTTCATACGCGCAGGAACCACAGCAAAGCCAAGAATCAACCACATATGTGGAAAACGAATTCATCATCTGGCTAGAGCAAGATGTGGATGCCGCAGACTTTGCCGCCAAGTCCAATACTGGAATCATGCCGAAAAGACAACTGTCCAAAAGGCTGAATATCTGGCTTTTCGAAATCAACGACAACAAAGAGCTTAGAGAAGACAAAATGCGCCGCTTAAACGCCAATGCTGATGTGCGTGTCATACAAAACAACCATACCAACATCACATTACGCGAAGCGATTCCAGACGATCCCTTCTTTGGCCAACAATGGGCACCTGCCATTATGAACCTGCCGCAAACTTGGGAAGAATTTACCACAGGCGGTGTCACGGCGACTGGCGACACCATCGTGGTAGCCGTCATCGACGGAGGTGCTGATTGGACCCATGAAGACCTGAATTGCTGGGAAAACGCTCATGAAATCCCCAACAATGGCATCGATGACGATGGTAACGGCTATATTGATGACTTTCACGGTTGGAATGCTTACAACCACAACGGCTATGTCGGCAGCAACAACCATGGCACTCATGTTTCGGGCATCATCGGTGCTGTCGGAAACAATGGAAAAGGCGTTTGCGGCGTGAATTGGAATGTAAAAATCATGCCCATCGGTGGTAGTTCAGGCGAAGAGTCTATTGTCGTGGAAGCCTATGCTTACGTTTTGGAAATGCGAGCAAGATACAATGAGACCGATGGTGAGGAAGGCGCCTTCATTGTGGCCACCAATTCCTCCTTCGGCGTCGATTACGGCGATCCCGACGATTATCCTATCTGGTGCTCGATGTATGACGAAATGGGAGCTGTCGGCATTTTGAGTTGCGGGGCTGGCCCTAACTTAAATGTGAATGTCGATGTGGTCGGCGATGTGCCATCCACTTGTCCTGGCAATTATCTGATAGGCATCACCAACACTACTTCGCAAGATGTAAAGAATAGCGGTGCAGGCTATGGCATCAACAACATCGACATTGGTGCACCTGGCACATCTATCTATTCTACACTTCCTAACAACAATTACGGCAATATGACTGGAACCTCAATGGCCACTCCCCAAGTCTCTGGAACCATTGCGCTGATGTATGCTGCCTTGCCCGAGGAGATGATGATAGCATGCAAAAACGACCCAGCAAATTTCTGTCTTTCAGTGAGGCATCACCTTCTTAACGGTGCCGACCACTTGCCTTCGCTCGATGGTTTGGTTGCCTCAGGAAGGCGATTGAATGCCTACGGTGCAATCGAAAGTGTTTTATATGACAGCATTATACCCACTTTAACAGGCGAAGTCAATATTTCTGGAGAACCTTTCTTCGGAGAAACATTGACCGCCGAAACAAATTTGGGTTCTACGCCATCCATTCCTGATTTAGGAGAGTTGCATTACCAATGGCGAAGAGACACAACAGCTATCGAAGGAGCTGTCTATTCAACCTACACTTTGACCGAAGATGACATTTTCGAGAAAGTCTGTGTGCAAGTCACGGCCGAAAACTGCACAGGAGCCATAATTTCACCTCTTTTTGGCCCTATCAAAAAAGCGGAACAGCCCATGCCCGAAGCTCCACAAATGGAGAGCAACACCGATACAAGCATAACTCTTGTTGCTATAGAAGATGGTGAATATAACATCAATGGCAGCGAGTGGCAACCATCTCCAGTATTTGAAGGCTTAATGCCAAGCACCTCCTATATTTTCACTCAACGCAAGAAGGAAACAAGATCGCATTATGCCTCGCCAGTGAGTCCTGAAGCGGTATATTGCACGATGCCCTATGATTATCTTTGCGAGAACCATAGAAGCACCTTCAAAATCTATCCTAATCCTGCCAAGGGATATATTATCATTGAAGGCACAGGCAATATGACCGTCACGAATGCCCTCGGCCAAACCATCCTGACCAAGGAAATCAAGAGCAAAGAAAAGTTGGAACTACCAAAAGGAATGTATTTTGTGACTATGGGTAGCAAAACGCGGAAGATTGTGGTGGAATAATATTCGCACGCAGAATCCGCTGAATTACATGAAGCGCAAAGCGATGTCAGGCATATGTCCGGTAGGTTCAGCGATTTCTGCGTTTTCTGCGTGAGAAAACTATTCCCGTCGCTTCGAGTCCATCAAAATCGTCACTGGTCCATCGTTGAGCAGTTCCACTTCCATCAAGGCGCCAAACTCTCCGCTCTGCACTGGACGACCCGAGATTTCGATGAGGCGTTTCAGAAATAGCTCATACAACGGTATCGCCTGCTCTGGCCGGGCGGCACGGATAAAGCTCGGGCGGTTGCCCTTTTTGGTCAGAGCGTGGAGGGTAAACTGACTCACCACCAGGAAAGATCCTTCCACCTGATTAATGTCTAAATTCATCGAGTCATTTCCATCGTCGAAAATACGAAGCTTGGTGAGTTTGGTACACAGCCAATCCACATCCTCTTCGTTGTCGGCTTCCTCGATGCCGAGCAAAATCATCATTCCAAGACCGATTTTTGATTTCACTTTACCGTCGATCGTGACGGAAGCATGTGTAACTCTTTGTGCAACAATGCGCATATAGATAAAAGTTACGGGCCCTTCGACAGGCTCAGGGACCCTTAGATTAATGCATTAATTTGAAAATCATCTCCCTATACAAGTCCTTCTCGCTGACCTCACCACTCTCATAACCTTTCGACTTCAAGTCGAACTCGCGAAGGATGGAGACACAGCGGATGCAGGTCGCAGGAGGATAGTTGCGCGCAGCCACCAGATAGTCTTTGACAAAATAAGGAATCACACCCAACACACTCGCCAGGTTGCCTTGCGACTTATCCTGTGTGCAGTGCAGCTTGATCAGTTTTGCGAAAAAGCCATATAGCGAAATGGCAGCGACCAACAAGGGGTTCTCTTTGGTATTGTCGCCAAAATAGTTCACAATCCGGTTGGCTTTCAGTACATCGCGGCTGCCGATAGCGTTTTGCAATTCGAACATGTTATAGTCCTTAGAGATGCCGATATTACGCTCCACATCCGCGTCATCGATGCTCTTGTTTTTGGGCAAGGCGATGGTGAGTTTCCTCAACTCGTTGGCGACTTTATGCAGGTCGGTGCCAAGATAATCGGCCAGCATCTGCGTAGCCTTGGGCGTGATGGAATAGCCGTCAGCCTTCAAGTAGCTCACGATCCATGCAGGGATGTTATAGTCGCGCAAGGCTTTCGACTCAAACCAAACGCCTTTCTTGTCAATCTTCTTGGCGAGGGCCTTACGCTTGTCGAACTTCTTGTATTTATAAACGAAAACAAGGAGCGTAGTATCGGGGATGGTGTCGAGATAAGGCTCAAAGTTCTCCAGATTCTTCACATCCTGTGCTTCCTTGACAATGACCACCATACGATCGCCCATCATCGGGAAACTACGGGCGTGGTTAGCTATGGTTTCCACATCCACGTCGCGGCCATAGAGCACGATTTGGTTGAAAGCGCGGTCAGCCTCGTCCAAGGCCTCATTCTCGATGGTATCCGAAACCATGTCAATGAAATAAGGTTCTTCGCCCGTCAGGAAATAGACGGGAGCGAAGTTCTTCTTGTGGATCTCGGAAAGAATCTGCTCGTAATCCATCAGAACTTCAAGTGCTTGACGGTCATGCCATTATTGATGAGTTGTCGCAACGAGTCGATGCCGATGCGAAGATGCTCGCCAACAAAGTTCTTGCTCACCTTTTTGTCGCTCTCCTCGGTCTTCACGCCTTCGGGCACCATGGGGTTGTCGGATACCAGTAGCAGGGCACCTGTAGGGATTTCGTTATGGAAACCTACCGTGAAAATAGTGGCCGTCTCCATGTCGACCGCCATGCAGCGGATCCTACGAAGGTAATCCTTAAACTCATCATCGTGTTCCCACACGCGGCGGTTGGTGGTGTAGACCGTTCCCGTCCAATAGTCGCGGCCATAGTCGCGGATGGTGGTGGAGATGGCTTTTTCGAGGCTGAATGCCGGCAGTGCAGGCACTTCAGGCGGGAAATAGTCGTTGGAGGTACCTTCTCCACGGATGGCTGCGATAGGAAGGATAAGGTCGCCGACCTTGTTGATTTTCTTGATACCGCCGCATTTGCCGAGAAACAGCACAGCCTTGGGTTGGATGGCACTCAACAGGTCCATGATAGTGGCGGCGTTGGCACTGCCCATGCTGAAGTTGATGATGGTGATTTCGCCATCGGTGGCACAGGGCATCGAGCGGTCACGCCCAACGACTTCCACGCCTTGCCATTCGGCAAAGCGGTCCACATAGTTTTGGAAGTTGGTCAGCAGGATGTATTTCCCGAACTGATTCAACGGCAAGCCCGTATAGCGTGGCAGCCAGTTTTCAACTATTTCTTGCTTGGTCTTCATTTACTTTCAAATATTTGCGCAAAGATAAGAATTCTATTTGAATTGTGTGTATCTTTGCATGGTAAATGACACACTATCCGATAAAAATACTGATGGCCTTCGGCTGCACTTTCGACCCCGAGAGCGACGAGTTCTTCGACTGGCTGATGCGCAACGGCTATCCCGAACTCGGCGCCTTGAGCCGGACCATCCAAGGCGACACTGAGGCCAAAGACTGGCTGATGAATCACGGCTTTCCCCAACTGGCCGCCATCGACAGCGTCATCGACAAGGAAGAAAAAGCCGCCGAATGGCTTTTGAAAAACCATTTTGAAGTCGACCTCGCCTTTGCAAAAGCCATTAATCGTGACGACGATGCGTTGAATTGGCTGGAGAAAAATGAATTGCAGGTTTTTCTCATTCTCGCCAGCAAGATTCGTAAATATCTGGATGACAAATATTTAGATTATCACAAAATCCATTTTTAAAATGACTGAAAAAAAGTTGCGCTTTGTAAAGGAAAAAATCCTAACTTTGCCGCCAATCAGACGTTGAAATAATAATTAGAAAACTCATACAAAAATGAAAAAAGGATTATCAATTCTCATCAACATCCTGCTGTTTGCAGTTATCGTGTTCTTAGCTTGGCAAGTGGTCAAGAGCATTCAGGCTCCCATCAAGTTCAACAACGAACAGAAAGCCCGTGAGACCAAGGTCGTCGAACGTCTTATCGACATCCGTAACGCCGAGGTGCTTTACAAAAACGCCAACAACAAGTACACGGCCGATTTTGACTCATTGATCCAATTCTGCCAAACCGCCGAGATCCCGATCGTGAAGATCGTTCCCGACCCGACCGACACCACCTTCACCCGCACCATCAACGACACTTTGGGCTTCGTTAAGGTGATGGACTCCATCAAGTCGAGTAGAGAGAACTTCAACATCAACGACCTGAAGTATGTGCCTTTTGCAGAGAACCAGCAACAGTTTGAACTGGAAGCCGGCATGATCAAGCGTAACGGTATCGACATCCCGGTGTTCGAAGCCCGTACGCCTTATGAAGTCTACCTGGCCACTCCTGGCGCCAACTTCAATGAGAAGGAATGGAACCAACGCCGCGACAATGCCAAGGCTGAAAAGGAAAGCATCAACCGCTATGCCGGTCTGAGAGTGGGCTCCATGGAAGAAGCCACCACCGACGGCAACTGGGAGAAACTCTAAACCAGCCTGATGAATGACGGCATCATTGAATCCTTATATCTCCAAGTTTGACGAGGAACTTGATGTCGAGAAGTCATCCCAATACAGAATGACCATCCAATGTACGTTGGGTGGTTTTTCTTTTGCCCTTCTCGATGATGCAAGCAAGACCCTCTTGGGCTTGGAATACTACCAATCGGAGCTACTGAACAGCAGCGACGACCTTTTCCATGCCCTTGAACGGGCATTGGAAGCCAAAGACTTGAACCACAAGGAGTTCGAATCGGTGACATGCATCATCGACGAACGATATAACGCCCTCGTCCCCCAAGCGCTATACAACGAAGCCGACCAAAGCCAGTACCTTGACTTCGCTTTCCAGGTGCCCAACCGTTACACGTTGCAGGCCGAGCTATTGGAAGGCGTGGGATGCTACAATGTCTTCGCCTGGTCGAAGGATCTGAAAGACAAGATTATGGCCAAATGGAAACACGCCCAAGTGACCCATTCTAGCAGCGTGTTCATCAACAGTGTTATGCAAAACCCAGAAGACCATTGTGTGTTTGTCAACGTCAGAAACCGCGATTTCGACATGCTCATCCAAAGGGAAGGGAGGCTCTCTTTCTTCAACAACTATAGGTTCAACACCAAAGACGATTTCGCCTACTTCTTGGTCTTTGCCATGGAGCAGAATGGCCTTTCAGGCATGGATACACCCGTTTGTTTCACCGGACTCATCCTGCCCGCCTCCGAAATCGTTGACCTCTGCGGCCGTTACGTGAGAGACCTCTGTTTTGTGGAGGACCGTCATGAGCTCAAAGTCAGCAAAGCCTTGGAGGACGTGCCTTATCAGTATTATTACCTTCATTACCAAGCATTGAGATGAGAATCATTAGAGGAAGATACCAACGGCGACAGATTGTGGCGCCCAACAACCTGCCAGTGCGACCCACCACCGACATGGCCAAGGAAAGCCTGTTCAACATCTTGGAGAACTACTATGACTTTGAAGAGACCGAGGCCATGGACCTCTTTGCCGGCACGGGCAACATCTCGTACGAACTCGTCTCAAGAGGCTGCCCCAAGGTGGTGGCTGTCGACCAGGACTTCGGCTGCGTGAAGTTCATCCGTGAGACCGCCAACAAACTCACCATGAAAGAACTGCTTGTCGTTCGTTCCGACGTGTTTCGCTTCCTCGACACCCACAAGATGCAATATGACCTCATCTTTGCCGACCCACCTTACGACTGTGAGCATTACAACGAGTTGGTACAACTCATTTTTGACAACAATCTGTTGAAGGAAAACGGCATGTTCGTGTTGGAGCACGACAAATACCAGAGCTTTGAAGAACATCCCCACTTCATGGAACAAAGGCATTATGGCAAAGTGAATTTCAGCTTCTTCGCTCAGACCATTGAAGAAGAGGGAGCTGAAACATCGGAAGAATAACTCCTAATTAAATATACCCAAATCTTTTCCTAACGATTTCTTTCTCTTCGTCGCTGCTGTCACGGAAGAGCGGCATGACTTCGTCTTCGGGGAAATCAGTGAAGGTAAGGAAAAGCAAAGCGTCGAGCGTGTCGTTGAAGTCGGGATCGACATTGAAGCAAAGGAACTTGGCGTTCAGCTTCAGGTATTTCTTGAACAAGGTGGGAAGACGATATTGACCGTTGCTCAAGCGGAACATGAACTTGTCGAACTTGTCGATCGATTCCATATTGCCATTCATCAGCACCTCGGGATCCGCCTTCAGGAAATCGGAATGGAAAGGCGTCAGCGGCGTGACCATGTGGGCCAGGTCCTCACTCACGGGATGCTTCTCGGACACATACTTCACGATCATGCTCATGTAGAACTTCGGATACCAGGCGCTGATGCTCACCGGGCCAATAAAATGGTTGATGTCGGGATAGCGAACCACCACATCCGACAAGCCACGCAACAACAACACCAAAGGAAGTACCTCCTTTTGATAGTCGAGGGCGACGAAAGAACGGCCCAGTTCTATGGTGTGCGCCAGCTTTTCGGAGAAGGCCTCACGGATATTGAACAAAGTGCTGATATAGAAGCCTTTGATACCAAATCTCGGAATGATATCACTGCCGATGCCCAAACGATAGCAACCTGCTATCTTCTGTTTGGCGTTGTCCCAAAGGATCAGGTGCTTGAAATGTGTGTCAAACTCATCCTGGTCGAGACTCTTGCCAGTACCCTCACCGATGGCACGGAAGGTCTCCTCGCGCAGACGGGCAATCTCGTGCATCAAGTTCGGTATGTCTTCATAGTCTGCAAGATAACAATCGTAATCGGAGGCAGAATACAAGAAAGACTTCTCTCGAATAGCCTCCAGCTCCTTTAACATCGCCGACAAATCCGTCGGTGCTTCAATCTCGGCTTGTTTCGTCGATGGCGTCCCAAGGACTTTCCCTGGAATATTGGCTTCGAGGGCATAGGAACGACTACGCAGGTAGGCGGCCAAGTCAGCCGGCTTCTCGTATGAGGCCACTTCGGAAGGCAGAATCGGCTTGCCTATTTGCAAATTGAAATTGGTATCGTGCTTGTTAATCAGTTCCTTGGTCAGGCGTGCCGTGCCCATCATAGGATGGATCTTGTCGACCGCATAAAACAGTTTGGAGTTACGACCATCCCAAAACACGGGAATCACAGGAACGTTGGCGTTCTTGATGATACGGGCGATGGAAGTGCTCCAAGGCAGGTCCTCAGGATAGTCGTGGCCATGATAGCGCGACACCTCACCAGCAGGAAATATGCCCAAGCCGTTGCCTGCCTCAAGATAAAGTATGGCGCCTTTGATGCCCCCTACGCTGCTTTTCCACTCGGGATTCTTCTCGAACGGGTTGACGGCGAAGAAACATTCCTTTAGGTTGGGGATGTGTGAGAGGATGAAGTTGGCCATCACCTTGAAATCGGGACGCACCTTGGCGATGACGCTCAACAGCATCACGCCTTCGATGGCGCCAAAGGGATGGTTGCTGACTACCACGAAGCCACCCTCCTTAGGGATATTCTCCAGTTGCTCAGGACTGACGTCGATGGTGATGCCCATATTCTCGATGAGATGGTCGGCAAACGCAGGTCCCTGATAATCAGCAGCCCCATCAAACAAACGATTGATTTTACCCAAACGGAGATAACCATAGGCCAAGCCTGCGACACAATTGCCGAAGAAGCCTTTCAAGCCCAAAGCGTTCTTGAGATCCGATGTTGTAACTACTTTTCGCATGGTTATCGAGCCCGTCGAGTTTTAGGTTTCAAACGGCAAAGATACGGAATTAATCAATCAAAGCATAATTAAAGCAAACAAATTGTATTATGAGGCAAACAAAAAAGTCCGCAGTTGTCTGCGGACTTTTATGCTTTAAATAGGTTGCAACATCAATCGACATCGGCACGAGCCATGGCGTCTTTGTAGTACTTCTGGTTGACGAAGACGTCTTCCTTGTACGGGTTGATGTGACGTTTCTTGGAAACCGAGATGATGTAGCAAAGTGCAACGATGTTCACTATCAGAGCGAGTGTGCTGATCACCATCATCATGGTAGGATTGGCCGCTACGACGGAAGGATCTACGGTAGTGCCCACAATGCCGTCAACGGCCGCCTGTCCGCCTGCAGCGTACAGCTTCTCAATGGTGGTGACACCTTCAGGATAGAGAACAGGAAGTGTAGCCCAGCTGAACCATTGACGACCGTCTTTGAAGGTCTCCTGGAAGAGCGGGAACACCTGTGCGAACATGCACCAGATGGCCAAGGTGTTGGCACGGTTCTGGATCCAGCCACCACGGTTCCACAGCAGAGCAGCCACCGTAGGAGCCAGCAACAGGGCGATACCGCAGTACCAGCTGTGCGTCGGCAGGCAGTTGTATGTGTAGGCAAAGTTCCAAATGTCATAGATGACGATGTAGACCCAGGTCATGTCGGCCCAAATCATGTCTTTCTTGTCCTTGGAACCATACACATTCCACCAAGCGGTCATACAGAAGATGTTGAACAAACCGGCAACACCATTAAAGACATTGTGCCAACCACCGTATTGCCAAACGCCTTCGGAGGTAAGCCACCACTTGTTCCATCCCATCACAGCGCTCTCGAAGTCAGAGACGCAGGCAATCAGGATGTTGATAGCCACGATGATGAATGGGAAAGGCTTGAACCAGTGCTTGGCGCCGATGCCCCATTTGTATTTGATCATCATAAAGCCGATACACCCAGCCGTGGCTGCATAAAGCTTGGCATAATGGAACCAGCCTTGCATATAGACATGGGTCTGGTTTTCCAACGCCCACTGTGCTCCGCTGCGGACTCCAAGCCAGATGGCAAGGAAGTAAGCCGTCAAAGCAACGGGAACGACCAAGAAAGTAAAGATACCGCCGAACTTGGTGCGACGGGCAAACTCGTTCAGTAAGATAAGACCAGCGAGGACAACGAGCATCATTCCCCACTGAGACAGGGCATTAGCCCCATACACTTGGAAAAACATAGTGCAATGATTTTTAATTATTTAACATTTGTTACAGTAATTCTATTCTTGCGCTCTTTCAGGATGGCATAGCCCACCCACACTGCCGTCAGAACGATTGACATGGGCAGGCCTACAGTAAGCATCTCATGGAGCATTACCTGAAGGCCTCCCGCTTCTTCCAAAGCGGTAAAGAAAGGATAGCGCCATGTGACCTCTCCGTTGATAATATGATCCACGACGAGCATCACCGAGCCACCCCAAAGCATCTTTTCCAAAGCGGGCAGGTTGCGTTTGAGCACCGATGCTTCAGCGCTTTCGATGGTATTCTTATGCGTTTTGCGGTAAGCGCTAGTAGCGATGGCTTGCGTTAAAGGGACGATAAAACACGACATGATTATTAAGATTTTATGATTAAATACTAAACAATGATACTATTGATTTCCACTTCATTGCCCTGCAACAGCCAGGTGTTTTTGCTGTTACAATAGGGACATGTCTTGCCAAACTTGACCGTTTTGTATTCCTTGTTACAGTCGCCACAAAGCGTAACCGCAGGGATGGTGTTGACTTTCATCTCACAACCCCAAAGGAGGTCTTCCTTATCGGCAGCCCAGCGCCAACAATCGGTGAGCAGATGCGGCACCACGGTCGACACCTCACCGATGTCCATCACCACGCTGGAGACATGCTCCACATGGTTTTCTTCGGCCACCTGCTTGACGTCCTTGACGATATAGAATACGATTCCCAGTTCGTGCATGACAATAGATTACTTTTTGCCAAAGATGATTTTACCAGTACGTTTGAGCATATAAGGTAGAATGGCTCTGAACTTGTCCTCAGAGGTGACCATGTGGGAAGCCTCTGGGTGGTCGCGATAGAGATGGATAGCATCGAAACCGCACTTGGTAGTACAGATGCCACAGCCGATGCAGCGGTTCTCGTCGACGACGGAAGCACCACAGCTCAAGCAACGGGCAGTCTCCTTACGCACCTGTTCTTCGCTGAGGGTCACCATATATTCACCGAAGGGATTCTCCTTGGCAGCCACGCCTTCCACCTGACGCGAGCCATTGTCGTACGACTCCACCATGATATCGTCTTTGTCGAGTTCGATGAAGTCGCGGCGGTTGCGTCCGATGGTCATGTGTCCGTGCTGCACATAGCGGTGCAGACTCTCAGCGGCTTCCTTACCAGCTGCGATGGCATCGATGGCGAATTTAGGACCGGTATAGCAGTCGCCACCCACAAAAATGTCGGCTTCGGCGGTCTGATAGGTCAACTTGTCGGCCACGGGATACACACCACGGAAGAACTCCACCTTGGTGTCTTTCAGCAGGTCCTTCAAAATGACCGTCTGACCGATGGCGAAGATGACCATATCGGCGTCCAAGGTAATAAGTTCGTTCTCATCATATTGAGGTGCAAAACGATGCTCGTTGTCGTACACCGAGGTGCATTTCTTGAATACGATGCCGCTGACCTTGCCTTCGCCGAGCACTTCTTTCGGTCCCCAACCAGGATTGATCACCACACCGTCTTCGCGGGCTTCGCGGCGTTCCTCGAGTGAGGCGGGCATGATGTCTTCCGTCTCCAGCGAGAGCATCGTCACCGTTTCGGCACCACTGCACTTGGCCACACGAGCTGCGTCGATGGCCACATTGCCACCGCCGACGACGACCACTTTGCCACCCACCTTCACCTGGCCGCAGTTGGCTTGATGGAGGAAATCGATAGCCGTGGTTGTACCCGACATGGTCTCACCAGGGATGCCAGGCAGCTTGCCACCTTGACAACCGATGGCCACATAGAAGCCTTTATAGCCTTGCTCGCGCAGCTGTTGGATGGTAATGTCTTTGCCGACTTCCACGCCTGTCTTGATGTCAACGCCAATCTCGCGCATGATGTCGATTTCAGCCTTGATCACCTCTTTGTCAAGTTTATAGGAAGGGATGCCGTATTGCAACATGCCTCCTGGAATATCATTCTTCTCGAACACTGTGGGATAATAGCCCATCGTGGCGAGATAATAAGCACAACTCAAACCGGCAGGGCCACCACCGATGACAGCGATCTTCTCGTCCCAACGCTCAATGACGCTCGACGCGATATTGATCTCGGGCACAAAGCGCGTGTCGGCATTGAGATCCTGCTCAGCGATGAATTTCTTGACGGCATCGATGGCAATGGGCTGATCGATGGTGCCACGGGTGCAGGCATCCTCGCAACGACGGTTGCACACGCGACCACAGACCGCTGGGAAGGGGTTCTCGCGCTTGATGAGTTCCAAGGCTTCCTTATACTTGCCTTCAGCAGCTTTCTTCAGATAACCTTGCACGGCGATGTGGGCTGGGCAGGCTGTCTTACAGGGTGCGGTACCCGTCGGATAGCAGTTGATGCGGTTCTTGTCGCGGTAGTCTTCCGTCCATTTATGCGGACCCCATTTCTTGGCATCGGGAAGCTCCTGTTTGGGATAGGTTTGTTCGCCATGTTTGGTACAGAGCTTCTGTCCCAGCCTGACAGCGCCAGCGGGGCAGTATTCCACGCAACGCCCACAGGCCACACAGTTCTTCGGGTCAACCTTGGCCACGTAAGCGCTTCTCGACATGTTAGGTGTATTGAACAACTGTGAGGTGCGCAATGCATTACAGATCTTGACATTGCAATTGCATATAGCGAAAATCTTGCCTTCGCCGTCGACGTTGGTTATTTGATGCACAAAGCCATTGTCCTCGGCCTTTTTCAGGATCGCCATAGCCTCATCGTAGGTGATGAAGTGTCCACGACCCGTCTCGGCAAGGTATTCGGCCATGTCGCCCACGCCGATGCACCAGTCACGGTAATCGTCGGCGCAGCCCTCGTCAAGTTTCTTTCGGCCATAGCGGCAAGAGCAAATGCCCACTGCCAGATGGCCTTCATAGCGCTTCAACCAATAGGAAATATGCTCGATATCAACACTTTGGTTTTCCATATTGATGGCCTTCTCCACAGGGATGACATGCATGCCGATGCCTGCGCCACCCATGGGGATGCTAGGCGTGATCTTCTCCAAGGGCAAGAACGTCATTCGTTCGAAAAACATGGCCAGCTCGGGATGGCGGTCCATCAGGTCTGTATTCATGTTGGTATATTCAGCCGAACCTGGGACGAACATCGGCACCCAGTAGATACGGTCTTCGCGGTTGTAGGTGGTTCCTGCCACGGGGCCTTCCTTGGTGTATTTGTCGCCATAGTCGTACTCCAGCATCCCAAAATAGGACAGTTTGTCGAGCAGCTCGTCGAAAGAAGCGTCGTCGGGAGTGTAGTGTTTCTTAGCGTTCCATTCATGGAGCAGCTGGTAGGTACGGTGTTCACGCACCTTCAAAGGTTTACCAGGCAGCATATCCAACAGTAGGTCGAGCGAAGCCTCGCGGGTGGTGGCATCCATCTCATCTTCAAAGATACACGCCAAGCCCCAATACTCTGGGGCATCGCTGGTCATCTTGATCTTACCAGGGATGCGGTCGGTGACCTTTTGAACAAACTTCAGCAGTTTCGGGTTGGGGTTTTTGTCTCCTTTATGCTTGGGGACAAATTTGGTTGACATTTCGGGCATAATATTATCAGTTTGGAGTTGTCAGTTTGGAGTTGTTCAGTTATCAGTTGTTTTTCCAGGCGTTGACCTCGGTGAGGAGCCATTGGACGAAGGCATCCACGCCCTCCCCTGTCTTGGCGCAGATGGGGATGACTTGTGCTTTGGGATTACGCTGGTGGATGTAAGATTTGCAGCGTTCGAGGTCAAAATCGAAGTACGGCATGACATCCATCTTGTTAATCAGAACGAGGTCACAAACCGTGAACATCAAAGGATATTTCAGCGGTTTGTCGTCGCCTTCCGGCACGGAGAGAATCATCGCATTGCGGACTGCTCCTGTGTCAAATTCGGCGGGGCATACCAGATTGCCCACGTTTTCGAGAACGACCAGATCCACATCTTTCAAGGCCACGTTGTTGAGACCCTGACGAGTCATCTCCGCATCGAGGTGGCACATGCCGCCTGTATGGAGCTGGATGGACGGGACACCTGTGGCTTCCACAATCTTGACGGCATCCACGTCGCTGTCGATGTCGGCTTCCATCACTGCCACACGCACCTTCTCCTTGATGCGATTGAGAGTTTGTATAAGGGTCGTCGTCTTCCCACTTCCTGGGGCCGACATCAAGTTAAGAAGGAATACACCTTTCGCTTTCAGTTCATTACGTAAAGCATTGGCATCCTTATCGTTATCTTCGAAGACACTTTTCTTGATCTCGATAACTCTAACTTCGTCCATAAAAATTTGGTTTATATATTTTTGCAAAGATAAGGAAAAACGCATACAAGCCCTAATCTTTTCTAAAAAAACGCAATAAAACCAATTGTAGTGAGATTATTCTATGCGAGACCTGTTTGGGTAGGATATCCCATCTCGTCCCAAGCGATGGCATAGTTCTTCGAAAAATACCGTTTAGCATGACGGTTGGCACGTATCTCGGTCCAAAACGCGTTGTGGTCGCCTTTGCCGAGGGTGCTCAGCAGGCTAGGCAGCCCGATAAAGGGGAGATAGAACCAGCCGAAGCGTCGGCTATCGGCGGTATGGCCGAATTCGTGCTGGCAGATTGGGTTGGCGAGGACAAAACCCTCCCCTTCACCTCGCATCCACGGTACCGTCCACAGGTCGACGAAAGTGCCCAGCGACACACCCATGAGGTAGGCGCACGACGACTTCGTCGCAAAAGTGATGCCGCCTAAAGTATCAACATGGTCAATCTGTCCCGCCAAAGCCCTTCCCACCGAATAGAGCCATCCCACGAGGGTCTGTGGCAACTCCCAAGTGAACCTGGAGAACAGTTGCCACACACGGCCCCATGGCGACCGATTATTGTCGGTCAAAAAGAGGCCTCTGGTGAGTTGGGCGGCGGTTTTGAGACGGTTGGAAAAAACGATGGACATTTTAGTGTAACAGGATTAGACATCAAAAAAAAGGCTCCCAAGAACCTTGAAAGCCTTTTCTTACTTTTTACTAACTTATTTAGTACTCATCCTCGTGGAAGAAGAAGTCATCCTTCGTGGGGTAATCGGGCCAGAGGTCCTCTATGCGTTCGTAGATCTCACCCTCGTCTTCGATTTCCTGAAGGTTCTCGATGATCTCTTCCTGCGCGCCCGTACGCAATGCCCAATCCAATAGCTCGTCACGGGTTGCCGGCCACGGGGCGTCTTCTAATTTTGAGGCTAATTCAAGTGTCCAATACATAGTCTTTTTTCGTTTTGTTTTGAGCGCGCAAAAGTACAAGTATTTTCTTAACTGACAAGGGGTTTTTATTCTAAAATAGAAAATAATTATTTATTTGATTCCCAGTTGTTTTCGTTAACTTTGTCTAAAAAACCAAATAATCTTGCCAATACAAAGAAGTAATCCGACAAGCGATTCAGGTATTTCAAATCGAGTGAATCGACGGGATGTTGAGCAGCCAAACGCCATCCCTGACGCTCGGCCCGACGGCATACCGTACGACATACATGCGCATGACTCGCCTTGAGATTGCCACCCGGAATGACAAAGCTCCTCAACTCGGGCAGCTGCTCGTTCATCACGTCGATTTCGTGCTCCAAGTAGGCCACATCATCAGGAGCTAACACAGGGATCATTTTCTTGACCTCGGAGTTCTCGTCCAAGGCGAAGTGCGACTCAATGGTGAACAACTTGTTCTGAACGGTGTCCAACACGGTCTTCATCTCGGCGGTGACGCCTTCCTGGTCGTAAAGCACCCCGATGAAGGCACTCAGCTCGTCGACAGTGCCATAAGCCTCTACCCTGTCGTCAAATTTCGCGACGCGCAAGCCCCCTATCAACGAGGTCTTGCCTTCGTCGCCCGTACGGGTATAAGTGATGTTTTTCATATCTCTTAGTATTTCAATACAAAATCCTGTTTCTCAATGCCTTCACGGAAGAAGACCATACCCACACAGAAGAGGTCGAAGGTGACCGACACGTCCTCGTTGGCCTTGATCTCTTCCCAAGCATCCTCCATGTCACGGTTGCGGTGTATGCCCTCGAAGACAAACACCGACTCAGAGGTCTTGTGGTTCAAGCAGTCCGCAAGATAATCCCAAGTGTCATCCTCAAAGGAGTCACGGCTGAAGAAGACAAAGCCCGTGTTGAGGCGTTTGAAATGCTCGGAGTCGAACTCGGCCGGTTGGATGAGGTTGACGTTGACGACACCCATCGAATTCAACGTCTCCAAGAAGCTCTCCGACTCCTCCAGGTAGACCTTGGTCTGCATATGGCCCAAAGCCATCGAAGTAGCGTTCAAGGCGCTTATGTGTCCGAACGACACCACCGAATCGGGCTCAAAATATCGCACCATCCTATAAAGCAAGCGGCTCTGCTTGCGGAGGTTGAAGTTGATGTACTTCTTCTTATCCAACAAGCGACTGATGCGCAGTATGGTGTCGTAGTCACGGTTGGAGCCGCTGTCGTTGAGCACCTTACGGCTAAACTCATAGACAAAAGGCGAATGGATGCTGTATTCGCTCTTGCGCTTCCATAGGTATTTCAGATAACTGCACACCATAACTCAATCGTATTGAACCTTTTGCAAATAGTATACCGTACGTCTTGGCTTAGGCTGACTACCGTTCTGGATGATCTGCGAACCATAGATAAGGAATCTACTGCCATACCATCTCGCCATCTGAGCGAAGTACTCGTCCTCCACATAGTCAGCACCATAGATCGGGGCCAGCTTCTCCTCCTGCAGGTTCATCAAAGGCTGACCCTGGGCATCGAAAGCGGCATAACGCAACTTGTTGCGATAAGGCGAAGCCACGACAAGCTCGTCATAGCAGGCGCCTTCGGCGGCATGCGGGAAGAGGTCGAAAGTCAGCTCGTTGTCGAACTTCAACGATTGCTGCCATTGCAGATGGCCTTCCTGGTCGAAAGCCAACAACACCTCACTGAAGAAGTCGTAGCCGTCGAATACGGTGTAGGTATAGGGATAGCCACCGTAATAGCCATAATAGCCATAGTTCATGCGTGTCTCCGTATGGTAATAAGGCATAAACGCCTCCACTGCAAAGACGGTTAAGTCGCCAAAATCGGTCAAGCGCGGCGTCAGAAACTGGAAAGCGATCTCGCCTTTGACGGCTTTTTGATTCTTGCTCAGCTTCAGCTTCTCCTCGCGCAGACGCACACGGTCGGAGGCTGTCAGCGCATGTTCTATCTCGGGCATGTCCTTGAAGAGATACACCTTGCTGTCGGGCACGCTCGAGGCAAACCGCATCCACACCACGCCAACGCTCTCCTTGTCGTAGTTCTCGGTCACGCCTTCAAGGTTGACCTTACGACCTGTCTCGCGCTCCAAGGTACCGATGACCACTAGGTTTCGGTTTCGGTCGAAACGGAACACCATACGACCCAATGCGGCATTGGGGATGTTCTCATAGCGATAGCTGCCTTGAAGGCTGCCCGTTGGGGAATAGACCAAGAACGATGTTGAGACAAAATGCTTGTTCTCGTATTCCTTAGCCGCCACCACGAAGCAACGCTCCTTGGCGAAGGCCTCCGTCTGGAACAGCACAAAGCTACTCGAGGATGGTGACACCGTTCGGCATTGGTTGTCGATGAGGTCATAGAAATATAAGGCTCCGTTGCCGCTTTTGTTGTTGAGCGCCATCATCATCGTGCCGCCAGTGACTTCCACCGACAGCGGCACCGACTTCTCAGGCCATTTGTTCCAGAACGTCTGGTAGGTCTTTTCTTGTCGATTGAAACTCACGACAAGGAAGTCCAAGGAGTCCGAGGCCTTTTTGTTACCGTCATTCATAAAGAGGAACGCGGCAAAGCGGTCGTCGCTACCCGAGTCGACGAATTTGAGTTTTTCGGGCAAGGGAATCAAGTCGCTGCGGGTCTCGTATAGGCTACTGTCGACGCAAGCGAAGTTCCAAAGGCGGTGCTTCTGCTTGTCGGTCTTCTCGGTCTCGTAGACCATAAGGCCGCCCTTGTCGCCAAAGGACTGGAAGTGGCAGCCCTGATCCTTGTTCCAACGGCTCACCTCATAGCGCACAGGCTCCACCTGTTGGGCTGTTGCCCAACTGGCAAGGAACAAGGATGCTATGAGGAGGAGTTTCTTCAAGAGGAAGGTTTTATTTACTCCCCCCAACCCCCTCTCAGAGGGGGAGCAGCTTTTACTTTTCAAGAAGCTGCTCCCCCTTCAAAGGGGGTTGGGGGGATTCAAAACACTTGTTACTTTCTTAGAACTTCACAAACTTTGCAACTGCCGTCGTGCCGTTGGCATAGCGGAAGTTGACGAAATAGACGCCGTTTTCGAGCTCGCTCACGTTGAGTTGAGCTTCGCCGGCAGTGGCATTCATCTCACGCACCATGCGGCCCGTCATGTCGAAGACGCTGACTTGGGCGTCGCTGTCAAGCGTGAAGGAAACCTGGGCGCTGGCAGGGTTAGGATAGACACCAACCGTCGTGGCAGCGTTTTCGTTGACGCCAACCATGTGTTGACCCGTCACTTTCACATAGTCGATTTCCCATGAAGCGGCGGCTTCGTCACTGCTGGTATAGATGAAAGCGATGTAGAAGCTGTGATTGCCAACGATGTCAGACACATCTAAGGCACCTGACTCAACCCATTCGTAGTTACCTGTCGAATAGTCGAAAGCGTCGGTGATGTCTTCCCATTCGAAATCGCTTGGTTCGCTAATGCCGTCATAGTCGGTGGAGATGGCCACGCGCAGCGGGTCGCCATCAAACTTCATGGCAGTGCGGAATTCAACCCAAATCTCATCAAAACCGAGGCCATTCGGAATCTCAGCATAGCCAATCAGCCAGTCTTCGTTCTGGTGAGCAGCGCCATCGGCATAACCATTCATATTGGCATAGGTCGTGCCTTGATAAGTACCTTGGTGCCAGGTTTGATCGCCATAGGCATCGAAGGTGAAAAACACGCCAAGATCATCATTGAAATCTTCATAGAGCAGAACGTAGACCTCCTCAGTAGTGGCCTCTGCAGTTGGATAGGTGCCATCGGTCTTATAGTCGATGTTGGAACCACTGTTGGTGTAGGGGAAGATGGCGAAGTGATAGGTGGTGTTGGGCTCTAAGCCTTCGAAAACGACGCCATTGATGCCATAAGGCACATTCTTGGCGAGATCGCTATCAGGAACAGGTGTGCCGTCGACAGGAACTGTGATATTGCCCGTGGAGGCCAAAACCAAATACTTGGAAGGCAATTGTGCTCCGGTGGCATCCTGCCACACAACGTAAACATCAATGCCATCAGCCGCAGCCGTGAATTGGGTCGGATAGTTGCTCGGCTCGGGATCGGGCTGGGCAGCGCCACCAGCCTTGAAGAAATAGACGGGAGCGGCCACATTCGACGACTCCTTATAGCAGCCGAACAAGGTGGAAATGATGTTGTAGCGCATGTAGCACTGTTCCACGCCGCCGTTGCTGACAGGCACCATACCGCCTTCCTCACCATCGGTGATGGTCCAGCGACCATTGTCGTTCAGATCGGTTTGCGTGCGGAGGTAGTTGCCACCACCAGGAGCATAGAGATAACCGTTGTTGAGCGGATCGAAGAGGGTCCAGGCACCGGGAGCACCGTCAAGTGTGAACTCGTAAGGAGCATCCTGTTGCGAAGGGTCGGTGGCTACGGTAGCCGTGATGACACCGCCATTCTCGTCGATAGTGAGTGCATGACGGTTATTGGATTTCTGGTAGCTCATGACAAAGGCTTGGCCTTCGTTGTCGTAGCCCACCAGGATGTACTGGCCAGGCTCGAGCTGCGCGGCCGAGTTGACCATGGTGTAGGTAGTTTGAGCGATGCCGCTCACCGAAAGAAGCAGCAGGGCAAATAATGAGAATAGAACTTTTTTCATCTTAGAGTGATTTTATGTTTGACATTGAGTTATAGATCCAAAGTTTCAGCCTGTTCCACCGCCTTGATTTCGGGAATGACTTTTTTCATCACAGATTCGATGCCGTTTTTAAGGGTCATCTTGCTGTGAGGGCAATTGCCGCAGGCACCCGTGAGCTGCACCAGAACGACCATATCGTCGGTGAGTTCCACGAAGTTGACGTCGCCGCCGTCCTGCTGGAGGTAGGGACGCACTTGCTCAAGAACGTTCTTGACTTTGCGTAATATCGTTTCTCTTTCCATTTCCATCAGTTGTTCAGTTGGAAGTTGTTCAGTTAGACATTAATAATGGTTTGCGCGATCTGGTCGAAGGCCTTGGTGACTGGCGAATCAGCGTCCAAAGCGAGCGGCATACCGGCATCACCACGCTCGGCGATCTTCTCCGTAATCGGGATCTGACCCAAGAGCGGCACACCCAGTTGATCAGCAAATTCCTTGCCAGTCTCCTTGCCAAAGATGTAATACTTCTTCTCAGGCATGTCGGAAGGCGTGAAGTAGGCCATGTTCTCCACCAGACCGTAAATCGGGATCTGCAAGGCTTCTTCCTTGAACATCATGGCGGCGCGGAGCACATCGGCGAAAGCCACCTTCTGAGGCGTCGTCACAATGAGGGCACCCGACACGTTGTACTGCTGGGCCAACGTCAGCTGGATGTCACCTGTCCCAGGAGGCATGTCGACGACCATCCAGTCCAACTCGCCCCAAAGTGTGTCGTTCATCAGTTGGTTCAAAGCGCTGGTGGCCATAGGTCCACGCCAGATGAGCGGACGGTTGGCGTCGACAAAGCAACCTATACTCATCAACTTGATGCCAAATCTTTCAAGAGGAAGCATTACGGTCTTACCGTCTTTCTCAAATGCAGCTGGCTGTTCGTTGCCAAGGCCAAACATCATCGGGACAGAAGGGCCATAGATGTCAGCATCGATCAAACCCACACGTTGGTTGGCGCGTGCCAAGGCGACGGCCAGGTTAGCAGCCACCGTCGACTTGCCGACACCACCCTTGCCCGAAGCCACGGCGATGATATGCTTCACCTTCGAGAGGGCTGTCTTCTCCTCCACCACTTTGATCTCGATGTCGACATCTTCGCCAAACACCTCGGTCAGCGTACGCTTGGCACCATTCACGAGGATATCGTTCTTCGGGTCGTTGGCATGTTCCATGACAAGGTCGAAACGGATGGTATTGTCTCTAACCATCAGGTTCTCAACCATATTCAATGCGATGATATTATCCCCCTTAGGGAAATAGATGACGTCTTTTAGGACTTCCTGTACGTTTTCTTTATTAAGCATGGCGTTTCTAAAATGATTCTAAATTACCCTGCAAAGGTAATAAATAGTTTAGAGTTTAGGGTTGAGAGTTGAGAGTTTTTTTGATTAATGCTTTAGGGTAATGCGTTTGGAGATGATGCCTTGCTCGGTCTTGATGCGAAGCATGTAGAGTCCATCTGACGCATGTTGCAGGTTAACGGTGGTTTGATTACCGTCGACGTCTTTCTGCAAGACACACTGCCCCAGAGTGTTGTAAACTGACACTGCTCTCATACCTTCGGCTTCAATGGTGATAAGGCTCTTCGTCGGGTTAGGATAGACCTTCACTTGCGCCTCATTCTCATCCATGCCTGTGGGCGAATAATAGACATGCAACTCAAAGACGTTGTCGTAATAATGCCTGTTAGCGGGTGCCGAGGTGCAATCCAAAGCACCGTAATACGCATAGAGACGATAGTAATAATGGCCTTCCTGATTCGCGGAATTGTCAGTGAAAGAAACCGCTGTGGCATTCAACGACTTGATGCGATGGTATTCGCCATCGCCTTCCTTACGGAAGAGATAATAGCCCGATAGACCATCGTTGAGCTGTGGCGTCTCCCACATCAGCTTAACCTTGAAATTGCTTGTTAATTCATAGTCCAGGTTACGAGGCGGATAGCAGGGCCCTGCCGTGGCACACGATTCGTTGGAGCGTTCACCGCTGTCGCCGCCTTCGCAAAGCACCGCCACTTGATAGCAATGTCCACCCATGGGCGCGTTTTCGTCAAGGCATGTCGTACCTTCTTGGACAAGACGGTACAGCAAGCCGTCGCGATAGATGTTATAGCCATAACCAGGATCCTGGACGGCATCCCAAGTGAGCATAATGGCGTCGTCTTGGACCGTGGCAACGAGGTTCTGCGGGGCTCCGCAAACCATTTCGTTTCCGCAATTGTTGTTGGTCTCAAAGAAGACACCCGAAGGCATGTCATCAGAAGACCCTGAGAAGGAATACACCGTCTGCCCAGTAGCATCCTTGATGACGAAAGCCATCTGGCTGACCGTTTCTTCAGGGGCAGTCCAGCCAAAGCTCACATGACCAAGCGGCAATGCAGGTTGGGCCTGTACGCCTGCCGAGGTGTTGGTCGTCATACTCGCAATTTCACGGCCTGTGGCTGAATACACCGAAACGGCACCACCCTTCCAGCCTTGATAGCTAGTGGTAGTCATGATGACCTGCCATGGGCAAGAAGGGCCCACCAAAACTTTCATGACATTGGCATGTTTTCCCACACGGCCATTGGCAATGGCATACACGGCATAATGGAACACATCATAACGCGGCACGCCGGCATCTTCAAACTCAAGCGTAACGCCGGGAGCTACATCGGTAAGGGTGGCGATGACTTCGTTGTCGCGAGTCACCACAACTTGTTCGATGGTCTCCAATGCTGTACCGTCGAGGGTGGTGGTAGGATTGGTCCAGTTGAGGCGCACCTTGAGGTCGGTGTCGCTGACAGGAACCGCCGTGAAATCGATCGGTTCCGAAGGCGTCTGGTTATAGACCTCGGCAGGGACAAAATTGAACATGGCGTCGGCGGGACTGGTGTAAGGCGCATCATCGATGAGATACCAGCCGTCGGAGCCGCCGCCCCAACCCAAGTTGAAATGGAACATATCAAAATCGTCGTAGCCGTCACACACGAAGGCATGGCAGCCACCGTCTTGGCAGCCACCATAATACATAGGCCAACCCATGTCGAACTGTTCGCGCACCATGGCCTTCCAAGTCTCCGTTTCAAAGTCGTTGCGACGGAGTTGGACGATGGCGTCGCAGTAGTTGAAATAGGTATGCATCACACCAGGGATAGGGCCAGAGGCGCCTCCGCTGCCATCAGGACCATAGCCCATGTCGATGGTGACGCCGCAATGGAAACACAGCGTACCCGTGGCCAGCTTCTCGGCTTCCGATGAATTGTTGTTCAGCACATTGGGCATGTTGTCCCAATCGTAAGTAGTGTTGCCGAAGTCGGCGCAAATCTCGCCATAATCCTCATGGTAATAGCAATGACTGCCGATGCCTTGGGCAGGATAGGCCCAGAAGCGCATCAGCTGCGACATGGCCGTGGCAAGGCAACCCACGATGGCGTGACCGCCAGAGCCAGCGGGGTCTTCGGGACAACAATAGTTATAGGGATAATCTTGATTCCACTGGGTTTGGCAGAAATAACCCGTTCCACGACCGCGATGGCGTGAGATGAGCCGACCGTGATCAAGCACTGAAGCCCATTCCGCAGCCACATCAGGAGTGGCCACGGCATTTCGCAAAAGCGCCATACACTCGGCCACACCATCCAAATAATACGCCAACGCGGGCGGGATGTTGGCAGCGTCAAATGCCGACTGGTCGGAGTAACCGATGACAGGGCGGTGGGCATCGTCGCCAGCAATGATGACGAAGTTATGGTCTCCTATGTTATAGACGAAAAACGCATCATTCTGACCCGTGTAGACGAGTTCGGGCATGGCGCGTTCCATGGCAAACTGTGTCGAGGCAAATTTTTGAGCGGCAGTCAAGGCAAGACTGCTGTCGATGGGTTTGGCATGAAGGTTCATTATGCTGAAAACCAGCACGAAAACAGATAATAAAAGCTTTTTCATTTTACAGACAATCATTTTGCCTGCAAATGTAGTATTATTTTCTCAAAAACTCTGCCACCGCCTTATTAAAAGCTTCCGGGTTTTTGTTGGCTACAAAATGGTCGCCTTCGAGGATGCTCAACTGCGCATTGGGCAAGCTCTCGTATATAAGCCGTGTGTGTGATTCCTTAATCATGTCCTTAGTACCTGCAACGACCAAAACGGGCATTGTCAACCGGGACAATTCAGCAGGCTCGATATGCGGCTCGTTGACCATCAGGCTGAGCATTTCGGCGTTTTGATTTGCCTTATCGGATTTCTTGGCGAACAGCTTCGCGATACGGTAACCCATCTCAATCGGCCATTGGTACAAAGGTTTGACTCCTTTCGGGAAAAGATTGGCGCCGTCCACAATCATCTTTTCCACCCTATCGGGATATTTCAAGGCAAAGGTCAGAGCGATGTTGCCACCATCGGAGAAGCCGAGTAGTATAGCTTTTTCTACGCCTTTTTCATCTATGAAGTCGTGTAAGTCCTCTGCAAATTGTTTGATGGTGAAAGGCTTTTCACCGCGAGGTGATTTCCCATGGCCTCGTGTATCAATAGCAATGACGCGGTAATCATCAGAGAAAAAAGGAATCTGATGCTCAAAGTAGTCGTAGTTTTCGCCATTGCCATGGAGCAAGATGAGCGGTTGGCCTTGGCCTTGTTCAAAGTAGTTTAGTTTGATATCCATAGGTCGTTGTTTTGAGTTTACCCTCAGGGAATCTATTCACATATATCGTTTCCGTTCTTCTTCCGTAAACTTCTCAATGGCATACCTCAGCATAGTACGTGGCATCTTTGCATAACGTGTCGACAACCAGTCTTTCAGTCTTTGCTCATCGCGTTTTCCCGCCTCACGTAGCAACCAGCCAACGGCCTTTTGCAAGAGGTCGTGCAAGGGTTTCGGTTTGGCCAAAAAGAGGTCAGCAATGGCATAGGTGTCGTCCAACTCGCCATGACGGATGAATTGCATGGTACTCACCATGCCGATGCGTTGCTCCCAAATCGTCTTGCCGTCGCGAGCGAGGTCATAAAGCAATGTTCTGTCCTTGTCCAAAAGCCATGTGCCAAGTAGTTCGTAACAGGAGAGGTCGACCAAATCCCAATTATTGATGTATTGGGTATGTGAAAGGTAAAAGTCAATGCATTGCTGTTGGAGATTCCGGGTCAAGCCCGGAATGACTGACAAGCCCGGAATGACAGAAGAAGAGGACGAGGCTCTTTTGTCCGCGTGTTTGAAAATTTGTACCAAAGTCAGCAAAGCAGCTAAACGGATTTCGTGATATTCAGAGCGAATACACGCCTCCAAGTCGTCGAAAGAGGTCTCCTTCCAACACTGTTTCACCACCTCACGAGTGACAGGCACTTTGACACCAAGGAACTTATCCCCCTCACCGTATTGTCCCTTACCCGTCTTGAAGAAACGCGACAGGTTGACGGCTTGCTCAGTATCTTGTCGGGCGAGGATTTCGTTATACAGCCTGCAATTCATGTTTTTGCTTCTTAATACCTAATACACACCAACGCACGAACGGAATACGGCGGATGATCTCATAAAGCACTGGCGACAAAATCATCACTGCCAAGAAAAGGATGACATACATCATCCAAGGAGCCAATGAGGTGTAGTATTTCATCATATAGCCCAACGAGGCAATCACTAGATAATGAACGATATAGATTCCGTAACTCGAGCGGGTCATATAACCTGCGAAAGCTCCAGTACGGTTGAAGCGCGCCTTAAACCAACCCATCATAGCAAGACACATCAGCCAGCCATAAAGACAGTTGAGCGGACTACCTAGATACTGAGGCGAAGTATTGTCCTGCCCGAAGGTAGTGATGATTAGAACCGCCCCAGCAACGACGGCACAGACCAACAACGGAATCCAAGCCTTCTCAAGTTTCTCCTGCACTTCGTCGTGCGAGAACACGAAATAGCCCAGCAGGAAAGGAACCAAGTAGAACAAGGGCTTATACAAGTTCAAGAGGCCATCCAACGATTCGGGACGGGGATTCTTGATGAGCGTCTGTTCACCCACCCAAAACAGCACACCCAGCAGGATGATGACAACAAGGTTGGCCTTTCCGCACCAGTTCCAGAATGCGTCTTTCCTGTCTATCGCACGCACCAAAAGCAACACTAGGCAAAGCAGCCACAACACCTGGATGAACCATAGCGGTCCTGTGCCACTTATGGCCATCATGAAATACTTTGCTATAGCGGGCACGCCATCAAACACGCCTTGCCTTGAGGCAACAACGGTATTGAAATAACCCACCATCCAATGGAACACAAAGAGGCCTATCGTGCCTGGCACCAACAGTTTGCGCGTACGCGACTTGAACCACTCCTTGCCCGATTGCTTTTGCAGTGCATATCGGGAACTGGCACCGGCCAGTAAAAACAATAGTGGCATGAACCAAGGATAGAGGATATACATGACGACATCCTGATACTGCCTATACTGAGGGTATTCGCCAAAGCCACCGACACCACCGAAGACACCTTTGTTGTTATAGAAATAAAAAACGTGGTAAAACAACACCAAGAGCACCGTCACCCAACGTAGGTTATCCATCCAATGTTTGCGTTCCATCACTTGCCCTCCCCTAACACTTCATCGATTTTGTCCTGAAAGATCTCCGTCTTCAAAATGGCCATGCCTTTTGAGTCGCCCAGCACCAACAGGCTGTCACCCGCCTTGATACCATAAAGTTCGCGGGCGTCTTTCGGAATGACAATCTGGCCCCTGTCGCCCACTTTTACTACACCGAAAATGTATTTTCCTTGTTCTGCTATCATGATAGTTTGATTTGTATGATTTTTCATATTTTGCAGCAAAAGTATGAAAAGTTTTCATTACTTGTATCATTTCAAGCCAAATAAGCGCATTTTTTGATGGTTTTTTCTATTTTTGCACTCAAATCGAAGTCAAATAATCATATTCAAAATGAAAAAGATAACCTTACTTCTAGTTCTTGCCTTGAGCACTCTGTTTGCCCTGGCCCAGAACGGCCGCATTGACTTGCGCCATGAAACGAAAGCTGAAATCACGCACAGCGAGTTCACCAACCTCCGTGCCACCTTCAGCTATGGCTCCATCGAGAGCATTGAGATTGCTACCGAAAGAGGCACTTTCTCCGAAATCGCCATCGAAGGCACCTATGCCTCTGGCGAAATCGGCACGCCCGAACTGCCTGCCTCTCACCAACTGCTGGCTGTGCCTTTTGGCGCCACGCCTCGCGTTAATGTCATCAGTTACACGACAACCGATTATCGTCTCTCCGACTATGGCATCGGCACCATCCTGCCGCACCAGCCTTCTGTCCGCAAGGACCAAAATCCTGAAGACGTTGAGTTCGTGTACAACACCGCTGCTTACCAGACCCGCAGCCTCGCCACGGCCCCCGAGGCCACAATCGAAGTGCAAGGCACTATGCGTGGCATCCGCATCGGATCGATGCTCATCAACCCCGTCAGCTACAACCCCGCCGCCAACACCTTGCGTGTGTTCAACGACATCGAGGTGGAAGTCAGCTTCGACGGTGCCGACCGCGCCGAAACCGAGCGCATGCTGCTCAGCACCTACAGCCCCTATTTTGACATCGTCTACAAGCAGATGTTCAACTACCGTCAAATCCTTGACGTCTACACCGACCACCCCGACCTGATGGCCTATCCCGTCCACATGATCGTGATTACGCCCCAGGACTACATCACCGCCTTGCAGCCTTGGATCAATTGGAAGATACAGAAGGGCTTCGATGTGAATGTGGTGACCACGGCACAGGCCGGCGGTAACTACAACGCCATTCAGTCTTACGTTCAGAACCTCTACAACACAGGCGTCAACCAAGGTGCCACCCCGACTTTCGTCATCCTTGTGGGTGACACGGGACAAATCCCAGGAAAAACCAGTGGTAATGCCACCAACAAGGTAACCGACCTTTATTATGGTTCAATCGACGGTGACTACTTCCCGGATATGTTCTACAGCCGTATGTCGGCAGAGAGCCCTGATCAGGTCACTGCCATCGTCAACAAGATTCTGCAATACGAGCAATACACGATGCCCGACCCGAGCTATCTCAACAACGTGACCCTTATCGCAGGTTGGGACAGCTATTGGACCAATTACGTCGGCAAACCCACTATCCAATATGCGATGCAGTATTATTACAACACCGCACATGGTTTCACCAATGTCTATAACTGGTTAGGACAGCCTTATACGAACTGCTATGCCTCGTTGAGTTCAGGTACCGGCTTTGTCAACTACACGGCTCACGGCAGCGAGACCTCTTGGTCAGACCCCCAACTGACCAAAAGTCAGGTGAATGCCCTTACCAACACCAACAAATACTTCCTCGCCATGGGTAACTGCTGTCTGACGGGTAACTTCGGTTACAGCCAGCCCTGTTTCGGTGAGGCCATGCTCCGTGGCGAAAACAAAGCCGCCTATTCTTACATCGGCTCCTGCCCCGTGACTTATTGGTATGAGGACTACTACTTTGGCGTTGGTGCCACCAGCACCTTTGGCCAAATGCCCAACATCAACAACACGGCTACTGGCGTTTATGACGGCATCTGGATGGACGACACCTATAATACAGTATCCTCTATTGTCTTCCTCGGCAATTTGGCAGTGTGCTACGCCCATGCCGGAAACTATCAAACCAGCTCCAGCCCGACCTACTATTGGCAAGCCTACCACGTGCTCGGTGACGGTTCCATCATGCCCTACCGCGTGAATCCGACACCCAACACCGTCAGCCATGCCAGCACCTTTCCCTCCGGAGCCACCACATTCCAGGTGAACGCCCAAGCAGGCTCTTATGTCGGCATCTCACAGAATAACGTCCTGAAAGGCGCCGCTTTGGTACCCGCTTCGGGTTCGGTCAACGTACAAGTTGCCTCAGGCATCACCTCGGGCCAAGTGCGTATCGTGGTTACCAAGCCTCAATGTCAGCCTTACATCCAAGACATCAATGTTGGCAGTGCACCGCAATCCTATACCATTAGCGTTTCCGCTAATCCGACCATCGGCGGTTCTGTCACCGGTGGCGGCACATACAACCAAGGCGCAAACTGCACCGTCACGGCCTCGCCCAACAATGGCTACACCTTCACCAACTGGACCGAGAACGGCAGCGTCGTGTCGACCAGCGCCTCCTACACCTTCACGGTGACAGGCAACCGTACCCTAGTGGCCAACTTCCAAGCACAGCCCCAGAGCTACACCATTAGCGTTTCGGCCAACCCAACCAACGGTGGTTCGGTCACAGGCGGTGGCACCTACCAACAAGGACAGTCCTGCACTGTCACGGCCACACCCGCTTCGGGCTACACCTTCTTGAGATGGACGGAAAACGGCAACCAAGTCTCCACTAACGCCAGCTACACCTTCACGGTGACAGGCAACCGCACCCTTGTGGCCCAATTCCAGGCACAGCCTCAGAGCTACACCATTAACGTTTCGGCCAACCCGACCAATGGTGGCTCGGTCTCAGGCGGTGGCACATACCAGCAAGGACAGTCCTGCACCGTCACGGCTACACCTGCTACGGGCTACACCTTCTTGAGATGGACGGAGAACGGCAACCAAGTCTCCACTAATGCCTCCTACACCTTCACGGTTACGGGTAATCGTACTCTTGTAGCCCAATTCCAAGCCCAAAGCTATACCATCACCGTAACTGCCGACCCGACTAACGGCGGCACCGTCACGGGTGGCGGTTCCTACCAATATGGACAATCCTGCACCGTCAGCGCCACACCTGCCACGGGCTTCGATTTCGTCCGCTGGACCAGAAACGGCACCCAAGTCAGCACCAACCCGAACTATACCTTCACCGTGACGGGTTCGGCCACATACGTCGCCGAATTCCAAGCCCAACTCTACTACATCGCCATCAACTGCAACCCGAGCAACGGCGGCACCGCCAGCGGCAACGGCTATTACACTTATGGACAGTCGTGTACAGTGACTGCTACACCTGCCACTGGATATGAGTTTGTTAATTGGACCGAGGATGGCAACGAGGTCTCTACCAATGCCAGCTATACCTTCACCGTCACCAACGGTCACAACCTGACCGCCAACTTCAGCCTGCAAACGATAGAGATCACCACCAGCGTTGATCCTGCCGAAGGCGGCACCGCTTCAGGCGCAGGCACCTACAACTATGGCGACGAGGTGACCATTACCGTGGAGACCAACGAAGACTGGGCCTTTGTCAACTGGACCGAAAACGGCACTGTGGTGGCTGAAGAAAAGACCTTCACCTTTACCGCCACGGCCAACCGTGACTTCGTAGCCCACCTCATTTACACCGTGGGCGTCGGGGAACAGACGGGCAAAGATATCACCCTCTACCCCAACCCCGTCAACGACAAGCTGACCATTGAGGCAGAAGCCGCTCTCGGTACCATCGAGATCTACAACCTCATGGGTGCCTTGGTCTTTAGCCAGAAAGGCTGCGCCAACAAGGTGGAAATCAACACCTCTGAGTTGCAAAGCGGCATCTATTTCATCCGCATGACGAATGACAATGCCTCTGAAACCAGAAGGTTTGTGAAAGAATAAAACTGGATTATTCTAAAAAAGAAGGGATGCACAATTGTGCATCCCTTCTTTTTTTATTGCGCTGCCGCGCGGCTTTGGTTGACGATCCACACACCTGTGAAGACCAAGACCATGGCGACCAATTTCTTCCATGTGAGGTGGTCCAAACCGATGTATATGCTGATGAGTGTGGCGATGATGGGCTGCACGTAGTTGTACATGCTCACCAAGGTGGGGCGCAGCCTCTTCTGCCCGACAGGGATCAGGAAATAGGCCACGAAGGTGGCGAAGACCACCACGAAGGCCACCTGCCATAAGATCTTACTCTCCATCTGGGCGAAGGGTACGTGGACGAGATGCCGCGCATTGAACGGCAGGGCCACCAGCATGGAGAAAAGGAACATCCACTTCATGAAAGTAACCACGTTATATCGCGAGATAAGTGGGCGGAAGATACCGAGATAGAGGGCAAAGGTCAGGCCGTTGACGACGACCAGGACGATGCCTAGGGGCTTTGTCTCAGAGGCCCCACCGCCTAATCCCACCGAGTTGAAGATCAGGAAGAGCACGCCTGCCAGACTCACCAGCACACCTGCAATCTTCTTGAAAGTAATGGGTTCCTTCAACGCGACGGCGGCCACCAGCATGGTCAAGATAGGCGTACAAGTGTTGGTGATGCTCGTGTCGATGGATGTCGTCATGGTGATGGCCTTCAGGAAGCTGATTTGAGTCAGGAAGAGGCCCAACATGGAAGCGATGAAGATCTGTCCCATGTCCTTCAGCGGGACCTTCTCCTTAGGCATAAAGAGCGAGAGCAGCCAAAACAAAGCCGTGGCCCCCATTGCACGGAGACAAAACAAGTCCATGGGCGTCAGTACGTGCGCATTGGAGATGTTCTTGCAGCAGACGATGTTGAAGCCAAAGATGCAATAGGCGCCAAAACAGGCGAGATGCCCTATGAGGGTGGATTTATTCGATCCAGTAGACATAATTCTCCTTACGTGGACGGGCTTCGGGATAGTCGCCGTTCACATAGCCGAGGATGCAGTTGCCTATGCCGACATATTTGTTGGTATCGATACCCAGACCGGCAAGGATGGCTTTACCTTCTTCCGTCTCAAAGACCTCCTTAGCACGGTGAATCCAGCAGGAACCGAGGCCCTTGGCGTGAGCGGCGTTGAGCAGGTTGCCCATGACGAGCGAGCCATCTTCCTTCCACGTCATGGCGGCGGTGCTGTCGGCCAAGACCACGAGCACCACAGGAGCGCCATAGAAGGGGTCCATGTCGTTGTCGGGGCCAAAAACGGCAGCGTTGAGTTTGCTCAACCTATCGCGTACCTCGCGGTTGGTGACGGCCACGATAATGGGGGCTTGTTTGTTCATGCCCGTGGGGGCGTAGGTGCCCGCCTCACAAATCTCTTCGATGACCTCCTTGGGAGGAATCTGGTCGGTGTAGCTGCGGATGCTACGACGCGTCAGCAGGTCTTGCATGGTCGTATTCATAGTCGTTTCGTTTGTGGTTTCTTGATTGCTCTGGTTATCGGAACTCTCCGTGGTCTTGTTGCCACATGAACTGACAGCGGCGAAGACGGCCAAAGCGAAAATAAAGCAGAGTCTCTTCATGATATTTGCGTTTGGGCGACAAAGATACGGATATATTTCGCAATTTTGCAGGCCCAAATAGGATTTCAATGCAAAAAATAAAGAGCTACGTCCTCCCCATCGCCATCGTGCTGGGATTGTTGCTGCACGACTACTGTGCCGCTTTCAGCGTAGTGGTCCCCTATATCATCTTCACCATCATCCTGTTGACCTTTACCGCCGTCGATATCACGAAACTGCGGTTCAAACCCTTGTTCATCTGGATCATTCTGTTTCAGGTAGTGGTGAGTCTTGGTGGTTATTACTTGCTGCGGCTCTTTCATGTCAACGAGATCATCGCTGAGGGCGTGTTCATCGGGGTGTTGTGTCCTGTAGCTGCCTCAGTAGCGGTGGTCAGCACCATGCTGGGGGCCGACCGAAACACGGTGACTTCCTTCTCCGTCATCGGCAATCTAATGGTCTCGGTGGTGGCACCCGTCTATTTCTCCTTCATTGGGGTAAACCAGGACCTGCCATTCTTCACCTCGTTTCTGCACATCCTACGGCGCATCGGCACCGTCATCGGTTTGCCCTTTTTCATCGCCTTGGCTTTACAGCTCTGTTTGCCCAAGGCCAATTCTTTCCTTAGTCGATACAAAGGTTTGGCTTTCTATCTCTGGGCGGTAGCCTTGTTTCTTACATTGGGCCAGACCATTCATTTCATCTTCCTCAACGGCGTGGGCAACTGGGGCAGCATTCTGTGGCTCGGTATCTCTGCCTTGCTGTTCTGCATCATCCAATTCGGCTTGGGCAAATGGATAGGCAGCAAATACGGCGACACCATCGCGGGTGGGCAGCTGCTTGGACAGAAAAACAGTGCCATGGGCATCTGGATGGCCAACCATTATCTAAACCCTTTGGCCTCGGTCTTCTTGGCCTTTTATTCCGTTTTCCAGAACCTGTTCAACAGCTGGCAGCTTTGGTATCAAGGGAGAAAGAGAAAATAAAAACAAAGGCCTCCCGTATGGGGAGGCCTCCATTCCATTATAAACCGTAAAACGTTTTATATCTTAATCTTGTTCCTTCTTGCGCTTGCCAAGGAGGTAGGCACCAGCAAGGCCGGCGAGGAGCATGATGCCTTCTCCGGCAGGGGCCTGCTTCCATTGGTCGTACTCAACATTCTCTTGAGGAACCATGACACCAAAATCGTTTTCGCTAAGGCGACCACGTTTGTTGTTGTTCCATTCATCTTCCTCGAGAACGAACACCTGTGACATGGCGGGTACAACGGCCATCAACATCAAGGTTGTGATTGCAATTATTCTTTTTTTCATCGTATTTTGGGTTTTATTTGTTATTTCTTCCGTTAATGTTGGGTTCTCGTAGGGGCGAACCCGGGTTCGCCCCTACAATTACCATACCGTTTTATCTCACCACGACCTTTTGGACCTTGGTGCTGTTGCCTTCGCTTATGCGGAGCATATAGACACCCTTGGCCACATTATTCAGGTTGACGCGGTTCTGGTCATTCACCAAACGTTCACTGTAGATTGTGCGGCCCAACACGTCAACCACGTCGAGGTTGCCCTTGCCGTTGATGACCCACTCAGAGCCGTCGAACCAGGCGAAGTCGTTGTCGCCCTCGTTGTACTCCTCAACGTCGGTCACTGCGAAGGTGATGTAGAAGCGCGACACATAGTCATCGGTGGTGGCATCAAAGGTGTAGTGATCAGCGCGCAGCATGTCGGTGATTGTACCCGTCATGTTATCGACCAGCAGCAGGCTGCTGAAGTCACCATTTTGGGTGTCCCAGGTCAGCGTGAAGGTGCCGTCTTCATCGGTGATGAAGCGCACGGGCACGCGATCGGTACCTTCGGGCGTAAACAACAGACCGTAGCTGGTGCCCTCGAGGTGGGCAGCAATCTTGAAGTTGGCGTTGCGCAGGTTGTTCACCTTGCGGACACCGCCAATCTCAGGACGGAGCAACTCGATAATGGCGAGGTCGCGGTTACCCGTCTCATTTTCAGCAAAGAGGTTGACCACAGGATATCTGGGTTGTTCCTCATCGCGGAAGTAAGACGTCTCGTTAGGCGTAGCAGTAGCCATGTCGTAAGTGAACTTAAGTTCTTTTTCCGTTCCTTCACCTCCTTCAATAACCACGAAGAATGCTTGGTGCGGGTGGATGAACTGAGAAGGAACAGCTGTGTTGACAGAAGCATTGGTGATGTAAGGACCATAAGTGCCATTGTCAGCATCGTAGATATAGAAACCATTGGCTGCAGTATAACCACTAAATTCGTTCACCGAAGCAACCTTGGCAAGGTCAAGATAGGCCTGATAGGGGTTACCCACAAGGTTGCTACCCCAATCCCTGGTGGGAGCGGGATCATTATTCTGGTCTCCAGAGATGGTAAGATTAATCTTAACCTCCTTATTGTTCAGTGTACCCGTGTTACTCAGGTAGCTGTCCTTGTTGATGGCCATCATATAGCCACGGCCAGGAGTAAGCTTATCAGAGGTTTGTTCTGTTCCCGTATAATTGATATTATCATACGGGGCATCATAATGCCAGTGGTTGGATTGGCTACGCTTGAAGTTAATCCAGTGGTACTCAGGCTCGAAGTAGGTATAGAAATCCCATGCGGTTGCTTCGTCTTCCTTGGCGCTATTGGTCATATCAGGCATATAGCCATCCTTTACTTTATCCCAATCAGCAGGTGTACCGTGACCTAACTCAGCTCCTGACTTATAAGTAACACCAAACTTGGCATCGCTCAGCGGCGTGGACATCAAGTGCCAGTCATACTCTAACAAGTTGCCATAGTAGTCGTGAGCTCTCTTGCTCGAGTTGTCGAAGGTCACACCCACGACAGCTTTGATATTAGCCATAGCATTGCCGTTAGTGGCTTCCTTCTGCAGCAATACGGCATCTTCGTTGATGAAGAGCATATTGTTACCATTGCCCTTCGTCACATCAACAGCTTTGCCATAGAGGAACATGTTGGCTTCCGTATTGGCGAATGTCTCGAATAGGTTATCAAGGCCGTTAGCGTTAACGTTGGAGCCGTAGAACAAGAACTTACCGTCTTCAGTGGCCAAGCTGTTGTCCTTCGGGAAGCCAAGGATAGGCAGGTCACCATTGATGTCGGAAGAGGTCGAACGGAACCAATTGGTATAGGTAACCGTTTGCGTGCTGTTGTCTTTTACCCAGCTGTTCAATGTGCTGAGCAGGCCAGGCCAGGTGGCAATCGTATCACCATCATAATAATTAATGGTAGAAACGACGTAATCATTGGTGGCAGTCACCTTATTGTCATCGTACATGTAGCCAATTTCCTTACGGCCTAGAACTTCACCGTAGGTACCAGAGGCAATGGGAGTATCACCTGTGCCAACCAGAGAAGAAGTACTACTTTCTGAAGCATAACAGAATTTGATTGTTCCTTCCGTGTTGTTGGCCGAGAATGTATAGAAACTACCATTCGTAATGTTACCTTCAATGACATAGCAGTTTTCAACGTTACCAGTGTTTTCAGCCACGAGACCGCTTGCCACCATATTAGAAGTTTGACCGTCAAGTTTAGCGAAATCAATGTATGAATAAGCGTTGTACAGATCGCCCGTGTTCTTACCCACGAGACCGCCCATCTTAGCACCACCAGTCATGTCAGCAACGGCAAAGGCGGAATGGATGGTACCACCGTTATTTTGACCAACCAAGCCACCCATATTGCTATTATCCAACTTATTAAGGATGGATCCGGCACCTTCCACATTGGTCAGTGTACCACCGTTCATCAAACCCACAGCAGTACCAAGGTTGTCATTGGTACCAGAGAAGTCGGTCTTCATCACTACATTCTGAATGTCAGCATCCTGGGTGTAACCAAACATACCCATATTCTCTTGCATTAAAGAACCATACATATTAGTAATGACATGTCCATTACCCTCAAACGTACCCATGAATGGGTGGTTAGGTGTGCCCACTGGTACCCAAATGTGACCATCCATATCAATATCGTCTTTGATAATAATGGTTTCGTCTTCGAAGGTGGTAGCAGTAGCGTGATTCTCTCCGTTGACCAAGGAAATGAACCAAGCCAATTGTTGCGGAGTATGGATGTTTCCTACACCTTCCCAACCACCTTCATCAACACCATCAACTATTGAATGGTTCGGTTCATGGTCTTGGAAGGTCACCCATGTACTCAACCAATAAAGGTAATTGTCGGGTGTGTACTTAGTCAGTTTGTACTTGCCCAAATCATGGAAGATGATTTCATTATTGGTGAGGTCATCATTATCCTTATCAAAAGGCTCCTTAAGATAATCCTCCAAATAATTGGGGTTAGTCTTTTCGGTGAACACAACAGGAAGATAGAAATCAATAGTGTGAGCGTCTGCATTATAGGCCTTGTCAATACCTATATTGGCTTCAGTACTCAGAGGGCCGAAAGAACTTTGGTTGGCATTACCAATCTGCACCACCTTATAGGGTTGATCCTCTGAACCTTGGGTAAGCCAAACATTGCTGTTATCACTGCCAGCAGGGCTTTTCTTGTTGTTATTCACTATGACATCATCGGAAACAATCATGGCACCGTTCATATAGACACCACCAGCAACGCTATTGTAGTTGGAAGTGATAGCAGTTTGACCATTCATGGCCAAAACAGCACCCTCAGCCACATACACGCCACCAGCATTGCCTTCATCCGCTTTCGAGGCTGCACCATTGTAGTTATTCTGAATACGTGAGATGCCGTTCAGCATAAGATCAGCACCATCGTTCAATTTGAAGACAGGAGCCGCAGCCTCACCGTTGAACACATAGTCAGATACAGGGAAGATATGGGTATCATGCGTTGAAGCAACAGCCTCAGCATACATACCATCAATCTTAGTGCTTATCACCTTCAGGTTGGCTCCGGCTTTCAGGTTGAACAACAGGCCTGTGTAGGCTTTATTATCAGTATTATCAACGATGGCAGGAGCTTCGCTCTTCAGCGGATGGTTGCCAGGATAGCGCCAAATGTTGACATTGTTCTGCTTCTTCGAACCGTCGTATTTGAGATTCTTGCTCACATCAACTTGGTTCACGATAAAGATGTTGTCGCCTGCAGTGAAGTTCAAACGGCTGAGCACAAACTCAACACTCTTTGCTGCGAAGTTGGGATAAAGACCACGATGCTTCTCATTATCGATCTTGTCTTCGCCATGAATACCATCTACAAAGAAATTGACACCCGGTCCCTTACGATAGACCTCAACTTCAACTGTAAACTCACCTTCCTTAATGCCATCTCCATCAGGATCGGTTCCATTGGCATAATGGTCAAACTTTATGGTAAAGGTCACTGTACCCATCAGTGTTACATCCGTCACACTGGGAGCATCGCTGTAGTAAAGGTTGAAACCTAAAGCCACAGCAGTACGGCCACCCGATTCACCAATCTTTTCATTGATGTTGCTTCCGTTGCCTGGGGCACCGTCGATTTCAGGTTGAACATCGCGCCAGTCGTCGCTGTTGTCGGGTGTCATCACAGCCTCCAAAGTAAGGCCGAAGCTGTTGACATCAAAACTTTGACTGTGTTGCAAATAGCTCACCGTTCCCGAAGGATCAATTGCAGGATTGAGATTGGAAACAAGGGCAATAGCAGGTTCAAACTCAGCTTTCACCACAGTGAAACTCGACAGATCCATGTTTGCTGTTTGCTGCAAATCAAAAACAGGCAACGTGATGGTCTGAAGTGTGGTACTCTGAGAATTCGTACCACCATTCATGATAGCATAGACTTGCGTCTTGAAGGTGGAGGTGATATCGGTCATCGTGTTTATCGTAAGGACAACATCGACATATTCCTTTATCGATCCGTCTGCATTGCATTGCACCAACGGAATGGTGATAGGATCCCAAGTGGTGTTGGAATGGATGTCGTTCCTATAGGTAAGCAAGAAGGTTACCGAAGGCATTCCCAGGTAATTCGCGTTAGTCCCGCAGTCGTATTGCATATTTTCAGCGATATAGCTATCGGAAGAACCGCAGATGATGTAATTGTTGACACCGCTTGTGTGGCTCTGCATAGAATTACCAGGTTGAATAATCAGACCGAAGTTCATGTCAGGATTGTCACTAAGATCACTGATTTCAGGGCAATCACCTGAGTTGGCTCCCGTTACTTGGGCTCCATTCGCATAATACATCCATTGGTTGTTATCACCCACTGGTGTAGGAGTACCCTCAGGAGTATTATTAAAGGTATTAGCCGCATTGAAAGTCATCACATCAACGCCATAGTCGATCAGTGTGAAATAGCTACCCGCGTCACCCGTACGATCGAAACGATAGTAGCTTCCAGAAGTACGCCAAGCTGGTAACTGGATGGTGACTGCAACTGTTTGGTATGGTTCATAATCCTGATCAGTTGAATGACCATTCTGTTGCACAGTAATGATACCATCGATAGTGTGGTGGTTGCCGCCAAAACGCCAGATACGGAAGTATTCTGTGTCGTTTCTGCTGGGAGCATGGTTTTCATACGGCAACTGATAGCTATCCGCTCCAGCCTCAGCACCAGCTTCTGTGTAAGTGTTGTAATGCGTGTCATAGCTCAGGAAGCCACCATCATTCGGATTGTCATAAGTATCACTAATTTGGCTGTCAGTAGCCTGTTTCGGACGAGCATAGGCACAAGTGGCATCGTCTGAAGTGTTGCTGCTCATCATGTGGAAGTAACCTTTCAGCTCACCATAGGTCTGAACGTCATTCTTATTGTATTTCACCTCCACAAAGCTACCACCATTCACGCGGATCTTGTTATCAGATGTGCCGTTCAATTCGCTGTTGTACAGAGCATCGCGGGTCACGACAGTGTAGGTAGGTGTAGCGGCATACGGATTCGAGCAGGTCACGCTGTAAATGCTGTTGAGCTCAGAGGCAGGATTGCTCATGATGAGGGTGCTGCCGTTGGCCACATACACATGACCCTTATTAGCATCACTTGTGAAATTGTCAACGACAATGCTATAGATACTGTATTTTTCCGTTGTATTCAAGCTGTTCACCTTGCCTTGGCCCTTGAAACTGACGTGGGCATTGTCGAAGGAGGCATTCTTGAAACGCTGGATGGAGTTGAGCTCGCGAGTTGTAGTTCTGACAGGATTGACCACGTCGCCACTGGCCAAAACAGGCACACCATAGTTGCGCACCAACAAATTACGTTCGCCCTTACCAGCGTCGCAGGAAGTACCGCAACCAAGAATGCTCATACCAATGCCCATGTAATCGGTATCAGTATAAGTGGTGGAGGTAACATTGTAATCGGTACCATCAACGATGATGTTAGAATTGCCCGAAACAGTGGGGGCGCCGAAATCGCCGGCAAATACACCCCAGTCACTACCTGCCCATAACGAACCTTCAATGAAAACACGGGCTTTTCTTACGAGTTTATCGTTGGTATTGTTGCCAAGAGTGACATTGGTGTTATTGATGGCATTTTCACCGACGTTAACATAGACCGAACCGAAGCAACGTCCATAGTAGCCCGAAGCATACACATGCTCCTTGATACGGGCACCACTGATGTTGACCACTGAAGAGAGCTGACTTGCATTCGAGGCATCGAAGCTATTGTGATTCAACGTAAAGCTGTTACCGTCATTGGCCAAACGTGAGCCACCATAGACAGAGCCATAGATTTCAGGAATGCCATTGTCGCTACCCATCACATTGACGGTGTGTGGGCCATCAACATAGACCAGCTTGCTCTTACCAAAGGCACCGCCGAAGGCCGAGCCTTTGATGACACCACTGCTGAGGTTGACCACCGTGGCACCGTGAGTGAAGCCTTCGCTACCACCACCATAAACGGAGCCATTGATGGTGCCGCCGCTGACGGCAACAGTCGATTTCTTACCTGAGACGCCGATGGCCATAGAACCGTTCTCACCGCCGCCAAACACCGAGCCTCCCACTGTACCACCAGAGATGGTGACGTTGGTATTGCCATATATGTTAGCATTGGCAATAGGATTAGCAGGATTCTCAGGGTTGGTCGTATTTGTTGAACCCAAACCAGCGCCAAACACAGAGCCTTTCACTTCGCCACCGCTAATGGTGACATCGGTGGAATGGGTGTTATTGTCGGCCGCGCCAACAGTACCCAACTGACCACCACCATATACACTATTATTAATGGTGCCGCCACTGATGTTCACAATAACATCATTGGCCATAATAGTGCTAGCACCCAAGCCACCACCAAACACATTGGTGACTGTACCACCACTGACGTTGATAGTGGAAAGACCGCTTATAGTTCCACTTGTGTTCGAACCGCCATAAAGGTTGCCTTGGATGGTGCCATTTGTCATATTGATAGTAACGACAGGACCTTTATTTTGGTTAGAACCACCAAAGACGTTGCCTTGAACAGTACCGCCAAGAATATAGAGGTTGGTGTATTCCTCGGCAAAACCATAGTTACCACCACCATAAACATTATTCAAAATGTCACATTCATCAGCAATGACCACGTTGGTTCCGTATGACATACGGCCGCTTTCAGGTTCATCGCTTGCGCCGGAACCTTTACCTGCGCCAAACACCGTACCGCCATCGGAACCATTGATAGAAGCACTGCCGCCCACGGAGGTCTTACCACCCATATAGACGAACGACTCACCATGGGTTTGACCACCAGTAGTAATACTACCAGTGGCTGCTACACCATTACAACCAGCACCAATCCAGCCTTTGACGTTACCACCAGTAAAGACCATGTGACGGTCGCCATTAGCAGGCGAAATAGCACCAGCACCATAGATGGCACCTTTAACCAAACCACCTTTCATGCGAAGATTAAAAGATCTAACGCCATTATCACCAGTTTGATTGGCATCAACACCTCCAGCGATGTTTGTCATTTCACCACCTTCAATCAGCACATAACGGCCACCCGACTTGGTTGTTTGTGTATCTGTACTGAGATAGGAAGTAATACCTAAATACATACTTTCCGTTGCATCAGCAGTACCCATATTGTCGCCCATTGAGGTATAGAATTTTCCGCTCTTGACGGTCAAATCCAATGTCTTTTGAGTGGCATCTTGATTGTACATTCCCACACGGTTACCCATAGTGACGGCATAAGCAACCGACAAGTTGTCGTTTCCGCCATTGGATGAACCTTTTGCACGGTCATAGTCGTTTCCAAGGGTTGCCTTCACATAATTCGCACTTCCTTCGCAATTAGTGTACGCATCATCATCGCCTTGAGTTGATGTGTAACCAGCATAAAATGAAACAAAATTGTATGAACCGCTTTCGATGCGAATGGAATAATTCACATTGTCAGAATAGGTAGCATTCTTCTGAAGACCTCTAACAGAATTAACCGTACCATTTACACCACGGCCAAAAATAAGATTATGATTATTGGCAATAGTTGAACTGTTACTGCCATCAACATTGATGTGCTCAAGTTTCAAATCTGCACCGCATGTAATACTTCCAGAAATCGTGCCAGACGATTGGTTACTTCCATCAGGGTTGCAACCCATAACCGTACATGGAACTGTGATATTGGAAACATTGTTTCCAGCAGGAGTGGTTTTGGTGAAACGGATTTGGTTATTGTATGAACTAGTAGTATAGTTATTATAACCAAAGGGATAGGCATAATTGGTATTATCGTTAGTCCAATAATATGCTCTGTTATTATTTGAAGTTGAGTAGGTGTAGAATTGGCAAGCTCTATTGGTATAGTTATAATTATTATCATCAACACAAACAATCAAATTGCTGGTTCCATCATAATCAAAAGGTGTTTGTAGTGTTATGGTTGACCAACCATTGAAAGTGACATTGCCAGAATAAACCAACACTGCATCGCTCATGTCTTCTGCAAAAGTATTACCATTCTGAGTAATGGTTTGAATAGTGCTAGAAGAAGTGTGTTTCAAATAAATATCAACATTTCTTGTCGTACTATTACTATATTGGCGGAATGCAATAGCAGTGATTTGCCCTGCTCCATTAATTTCACTAGCTAAATAAAGCTGATAGGACAAACTATAGCGATTGTATGTGTAAGTAGGCAAATATTGTGACGTATAATTACCACTGCCAATGGTAACTGTATTAGTTTGAGGGCTTGGCGACGTGTTCAGCACCATAAAGTTACGTTCATAACCCACAGAAGCTTGTAAACCAGTAGTGGAAGTGCTGGTGGTCACATAAGCACGCGCCCAAACAGCTTCAAATTCCACTTCATTGCCTTCGCCGTTGTCGGTAACTAACTGGATTTCTGTTTCGGCAGGAATGATGCTGCCCACACTGTAACCACTGATTGTCACACCTGTGAGGCTTTTCACTCGCCAGCCATAGAAACCAGTATAGTAAGTTGTGCCACCAGAAGTGAATTTAGGACGAACGCTGAATGGATTGGGAATCAGTGTATAAGCCAAGTTACCAGTACCAGCATCACCATTGGCTCGTTCAAGAGTCTTCAGATAGATGAAGGTGTCTTGATTCTCGGTAGAACTAACTTTCACACCCGTGGCTTCGCTAAGGTCACCAGAAGGAGTGGCTGAAGTGGATGTGTACATCTTTCCATTGCCCATATAGGTAATCTTCACATCAGCAGGCTTCAAGCTATGGATAGGCTGATCATTGTCACTATAATAGCTCCAAGTATGGGGCTCGCGATCATCCAAAAGAACAGTGCCGCCATACACGCCGTTTTGGGATTCACCTTGTTCGTTGGTGGGGATGTAGATATCGGACACCACAGCCGAAGCCATATAACCCGTAGTGGTCACCGTGGCGAAGGCCTTCACTGTAGTACCAGCAGGCACGTTAAAGGCACCGTTATAAGTCTGTACCGTGCTGCTGGTGGTGGGATCGCTGCCATCGGTGGTATAGTAGATAGTGGCTCCGTTCAACGAACAATTCAACTCGGTGCTACCCGTGGCAGGATTATCGTTAGGAGTAAAGGTAATCGTCGGTTCTGGCACATAGACATCACCAAAGGTGTAGGTAGCCAAAGGTGATTCCATATGTTCATTCGTGCAGCTGAAGGCGAACACTCTGGCATTGAAAGTGGTGTTGGGTTGGTCCCAGTCAAAAACGTAGGTACGGTCGCTGCCGCCATAATAAATGGCATCGGAGCCTGCAATCTGAGTGTAGGTGAAATACACGATAGTACCATTGGCATTGGTTCTCGAAGGAATGGAACCGTCGGTGGTGTACATCACGAAGAAAGTCTCATTAAGGCCCGTGGGAACCGGAGGGCAGAAGATGCTCACCTTGTTCTCGCCTTCCACACGACTAATAACAGGCTTATAGCTGTCATTATCAATCGTGGGGATACGGTCGGCATCTGTAAATGTAGCAGTAGCCACAGAAGACGTCACACCGTCGAGCACGGCAACAGCATTCACGGTAAGGTTTCCCGAAGTCCATTCGATAGGCGCGTTATACGGTGTGCCAGGAGAAGGAGTAGTGCCATCGGTCGTATAATACATGGCAGAGCCGAGAGTGGTGGGCACCAGCTCAATATCATCGCTACAAGTGGAACGACGAATGAAGGGAGCCGTAGGAACAAATTGGCTATGCGGCACTGCGGTCACCTCAGCGGCCCAACCTTCCTCACGGAACTGCTCGTTCGAAACAAAATGGAATGTGATGGAACCTTCGGCAATAATGGAGAACTCATTTTCAGTGTTACCCGTATAGATACCAATCAAATTGCTTTCGAGTGTGGTAGTTCCTTGGTAAGCATACAAGTTATCATCATTGATTCTTAGAGCCCACTGTTCGTCAAGAGGAGCACAATTGTAAGGTGCAACAGGCGGCACTGATTGATAGTCACCTTCGTCAGACCAGCCATAGGCAGTATATTTCTTGAACACAACCTTCACATCATAACCTTGTGGAGCATTGAAGGTGTGTATGAAACCGCTACCGTTTGCTTCATTAGTGGCATACCATTTATCCCAGTAATTTACCCGCATCTTGTTGCCGTCGGCGGCAGAGGCCTCAGACGGACCGTGAGAGTCATAGAAATTAACCGTCTCACCAGCGGTGAGAGTCGTACTACCGTTCTGCATCAGAACATTTCGTTGTGCCTTAGCCGGCACCACAAAGATCAAGGCGCAAAGCGCCAGGAAAGCAGTCCTCATCACGAGGCGGGCTTTCAGCTTGTGATTTTTCACTTGCATGATCGTTTTACTGTTTTTGGAGTTTGTAACTATTTGATTCATTTTAATTTATGATTTGTTTTCGTAACTATATACAATTCTCTTTGTCTTCACCTGCTCGGGCTGAATCATTGAAAAAACTGCCCTTCGCTGGCGAGGCTTTAATTAATAAGGTGTAGTGCCTCTTGGGCACACTATCCACTTTAAGGCTGCAAAAGTACAAAAAAAATGTACTGGGAGGACATAATTCTTAACATATTATTCTATTTAGAATGGATTTTAATAGAGGTTTTTGACGTTACTGCACACGACGCTTTAGATTCCCCTTCGGAGAATGGAGGTGGGTGTAGAGTAGCCAGCGGCGGTCAATAACGTTAATGTCTCGTAAACGCTTCAAACCGCCGCGTGGTACCTGATAATAATCGCTCCATTTCCGAAGGGAATCTCTTTCCGTCCTTTCTCCTTGATGAGAAAGGAGCAAAGAATCAAGGCCGCCTCTATCGGACCTCCCCGCGTACGTCTAAGTGCCTGACCCTCAGGTCGCGGAGTACCTTCTCCGAAGGTAAACGACAAGCGCCGCTCTGTGAGGGTCAAGCACTTAGCCGTCCCTTTGCGGGCGCTTCCCCGCTCGGCGGCCCCGCCTCCCCGCCCACCCCGGTCGGGTGTAGGCGTTCCCACACACGGTATTTGAGGTTCCTGCCTAACGGCGGGAATGGAGTTAGGTGTAAAGTGGCCTGCGGCGGTCAATAACGTTAACGTCTCGTAAACGCTTCAAACCGCCGCGTGGTACCTGATAACTATAACTCCATTCCCGCGCAGCGGGAACCTCATACCTATACACTCCAGCTCCAAACCTTCATTGCGCGAAAGGGAAACAAAAAAAGCGCCGATTGGCGCTTTTTTGTTTTGGCATGATGCCGTCCTTACAGTTGGTTGTAAGCGGGCGAGAAGGTGTCGCCGAGGCTGACATCGCCCGTGCTGATGCCTTTCCTCAGCCAACGGGAGCGCTGGGCACTGGTGCCGTGGTTGAAGGTCTCAGGCATGGTGCGGCCATAGGCCTGCTTCTGCAAGTAGTCGTCGCCAATCTTCGAAGCCGCGTTCAAGGCCTCCTCGATGTCGCCATCCTCCAACGAGCCAAACAGCTTATTGTCGTTGTTGGCCCACACACCGGCGAAGAAGTCGGCCTGCAACTCCAAACGCACGCTGATCTCGTTCGACTGCTTGGTGTTCTGCCCGTAACGCGCCATCTGCTGATGTGCCTGGCCCAAGATGCCAAGCTGGTTCTGCACATGGTGGCCCACCTCGTGAGCGATGACATAGGCATAGGCGAAGTCGCCGTCGGCACCAATCTGACGACGCATGCTCTTGAAGAACTCAAGGTCAAGATAAACGGTCTCGTCGGCGGAGCAATAGAACGGTCCGCTGGCCGAGGTGGCGTTGCCACATGCCGAGTTGACGGCGTCGCTGAAGATGACCATCTTGGGTGGCTGATAGGTGCGACCCATCTTCTTGAACTCACGGTCCCAGACGTCCTCGGTGCCTGCCAAGATACGCTTGCAGAAGGTCATCAGCTCCTGATCCACCTGACTATAGTCCTGCTCGTCGACATACTCGGTTGAAGCACCCTGTTGCTGTTGCTCGAGCATGGGGCTGATGTCGACACCCAAGAAGCTCTTCAACACAAAATAAAGAATCAAGCCGCCAAGGCCGACGCCACCAGCGGTTGCCACCGCCCTTTTACCGCGGCGGTCTTCTACGTTCGTACTTTCTCTGCGTCCTTCAAGTTTCATAGTTTTCGGATTTTTAGGTTAATTTGAGGGCAAAAATACATAAAAACCAAAAGAAAAGGGAATTTTTCTGAAAAAACTGTATTTTTGCCCTACTTAACATACCAAACATACCTATCATGAAAGCCTACGTCAACGACATCGAAGTGCGCACTTACTACGGCGCCAAAGTGAAATCGGTGGTGCTGGCCTACTGCCGCGCCCACAACCTGCCCCTCAAACTCGACGACGTCGAGGTACGCGACGCCTACGGCAACATCATCGGTCTGGACGGATCGCTGCGCGCCAACTCAAAAATCTACGTCAAATTCTGAAGGCCATGAAAAAACGCTGTCTACTCGTTTTGACGGCCTTGGCCGCCATGTTCCTCTTTGCCTCCTGCGAGAAGGAACAGAAGATCTACGTCGTGTCGACCAACGACATGCATGCCAACATCGATAACTTCCCACAGCTGGCTGCCCTCGTCGACAGCCTGCGCACAGCACATCCCGACCTGCTGCTCTTCGGTGCGGGCGACAATCGCTCGGGCAACCCCATCAACGACCGCTACGCCGAGCCTGCCAAACCCATGTATGAACTGATGAACAAGGTCGGCTTCGACCTCTCCACCTTCGGCAACCACGAGTGGGACGGCGGCGTGATAGCCTTGCGCAACGTGCTCACCTGGGCACAATTCCCCTTCGTCTGCGCCAACGTCACCTTCGACGACAGCTTGCAGATGCCCAACTTCAAACCCTACGAGGTATTTGAGCGCAACGGCTTGAAGATCGGTGTCATTGGTGGTATACAGCTGGGCGAGAACGGTCTGCCCGACTTCCACCCCAAAAACGCCGGCGGCTCGCACTTCCGCCCCCTCGCCGAAGTGCTGCCCGAATACCTGCCTAAGCTTCGCGAAGAATGTGACCTGGTCTTCTTACTCTCCCACTGCGGCTATGAAGAAGACCGCGAGACGGCCGAGCAGTTCCCCGACCTCGACGCCATCTTCGGCGGCCACAGCCACACCCGTGTGAGCGAGACCCAACTCGTCAACGGCGTACTCGTCACCCAAGCCGAAGCCAAAGTCAAGTTCGTGACCCTCAGCACCTTCACCTTGAAGAAGGGTAAGGTCATCGACAAGAAGATGGAGTTGCTCTCCGTCAAGGAGTTTCCGAAACGCAACGAGGAGGTGCAGGCTATGGTCGACGAATATAACGACAACGATTACTTCAGTACCGTGGTCACCACCAACACCACGCCTATCGACAACTACGAGTCGTTGGGCTGCCTGATGACCGACGCCATACGCTATACCACAGGCGCTGACCTCGGCTTCCAGAACCCTGGCGGCGTACGCTACGACACACTCTCAGCACGTCCTGTGACGTTAAAGGACATCTTCGCCCTCGACCCCTTCGACAACGAGATCATCGCCTACACGCTCAGCGGCGAGGAGGTCGTCAACATGATGAAATCATGCTTCACCAGCGACCACGGTCCCATCTACTGTTCGGGCTGCTCCTATAAATTTAAGGTGAGCGACGAAGGCGAAATCACCGACTTCAAGGTGACCTTGGACAACGGCAAGCCCATTGACCCCAGCGCCAAATACAATGTGGTGATGAACAGCTACATGTCGAGCACATTCGACTACGAGCATGAAGACGAGGGCCATAGCACCTTCCGCAGCTCCAACGAGCTGATGCTGGAGTACCTGGCAAGCCATCCCGAGATTGATTACGGCACGACTCATAGAGTCACTGAAGTGGAATAAGAGATTCCCCTGCGGGGAATGGAGTTAAGTCGTATGTATTATTGCGGCGGTTTGTGATGTTTACGATTTGTAAGCGTTACTTGCCGCCGCAGTTTACATAATAACAGGTTTTCCATTCCCCGCAGGGGAATCTAAAATATTTTGGCACGGTTTTGGTAGTGTGATAAGGTGAACACAAAAACAGAAGTCAAACCCTCTAAAAAATCACAACTATGAAAGCCAAGAACATCCTGATGACCCTCCTGTTAGTGACAGGAGCCATCGCAGCAAAAGCAAGCGGTTTCCCGCCCGAACTCGCCTTGGTCTCACAGCCCGTGATGGTGTACAACTACAACTCGGTCACGGTCTACTACGACGTCGAGAACATTGGCGACTACACCTATAGAGGTAACGTCTGCATCTACCTCGATCCTGACGACGGCTTCTCCTATGCCGAGAAATACGTGAAGGTCCGTCCCGGTCGCATCAAGAGAATCGCTGTCGAGATCCCTTCCTACAGCATCGACCGTCACTTCACCTACACGATCATGCCCTACTACACGATAGGCCGCGAGCTCTACAGCTTCACCACCTTCGAGTACTTCGAGCCCATCCGCTTCTGCTGGCATGGCTCGCGCACTGAGCCTTGGGTGGTGATCCACATCGGACCGCGTGTGCGCTACTACCACCGTCCGGGCACCTACCGCTACTACTACGACGGTTTCCGCCCGCCGATGCCGCCTCACGGTCACCCCATGCCCCCGATGGACCCGTTCCACCACACCTACGGCTACCACCACAGCAACGGCGGTTATCCTGCCACCCACAACTGGAGCAGTGAAGAGCCCAAGCCCAACAGCAGCAACAGCAGCGCCACCGTCAGACCCAACAACAGCGGTTCTTCGACTGGCTCAGCCACCAGCGGCAGCATGAGCTCAGGCAACGCCAACACGGGCAACAACAGCGGCAGCGTCAGCAACGGCAACAGCAAGCCCAACGCCCCCGCCGCCCCGCGCAACGACAGCGGTAGCGTCAGCCGCCCGAGCTCCGGCTCCAGCAGCAGCGGTCGCACTGGCAACAGCGGCTCCAGCCGAGTCAACAACAACTCGAACAGCAGCCGTCCCAGCAGTGGCACTAGCACCAGCGGTCGCACCGGCAACAGCAACGTCAACCGCTCAAGCAGCTCCACCAACCGCAGCGGCAACAGCAGCAACAGCGGTAGCAGCCGCGCCAGCAGCTCAAGCTCAAGCACCCGTTCAAGCGGCACCTCGACGAGCTCGACGACCCGCAGCAGCTCCTCCAGCAGCAGAAGCTCAAGCGGCACCAGCAGCCGCAGCGGCTCAGCCAACAGCGGACGCAGATAAGATAAGACAAAAAAAACAATAAAAACGAGGGCGGTCATCAGGCCGCCCTCTCTTTTTTTCTACCTTTGTCCAAAAATTAGAGCCGTGAACATCATCAATTTTGCAGAAAGCAACAGCATCATCAACCAGTACGTGGCTGAGCTGAGAGACATCAAAATACAAGGCGACCGCAACACCTTCCGCCATAACCTGCAACGTATCGGTCAGATGATGGCCTACGAGGTGAGCAAGACACTACACTATTCCGAGAAAACCATTCAAACGCCATTGGCTCCCGCCCAAGCCAACACCCCCGACGACGAAGTCGTACTGGCCACCGTGTTTCGCGCCGGCCTGCCTTTCCACCAAGGCTTCTTGGATGTGTTCGACCATGCAGGCAACGCTTTCGTCTCGGCCTATCGTTATTATATGGACGAGAAGCATGAAAGCGTAGGCATCAAGGTGGAGTATTTGGCTGCCCCCGACCTGACGGACAAAACACTCATCATCGCCGACCCGATGCTGGCAACGGGCGGCAGCCTCGAATTGGCCTACCAAGCCCTTTGCACCAAAGGCATACCAAAACAGCTCCATCTGTGTTGCGTCATCGCCGCACAAGACGGCATCGACAACCTGATGAAGCTGTTCAAGCCCCTTGACAACGTCACGCTGTGGTGCGCCGCCATCGACCCCATCCTGAACGAGCACAAATACATCGTTCCAGGATTAGGTGATGCAGGGGATCTCGCCTATGGCGACAAAATTTAATGCTTATAGAAGCGGAAATTATAATTAACTAGGTTTATTTTTTATCAAGATAATCTACCACAGACTCAACCAAATTGTAAGCTCCGTCGTAAACGTCTTTCAGTGTGGCATCGAGCATGTAGGCAGGTGTGGTAAAGACCAACAGCTCGTTGTCGGCACAAACGTCGCCGTGTTCGGTCTGCACGTGGAAGGCACCCATTTTACGGATGTTTTCTGCATCGGGTGTGCCTTCGTTGCCCAAGGTGACGCAAACACCGGGCAGAAGTTTGGCGAACATCACAGGCGCGATGCACATGCCACCGAGAGGCTTGCCTGCCTCACGAGTCTCGATGATGGCGCGGGCCACATCGGGCTGCACCTCCATGTCGGCGCCTTTGTAGGCATAGTCGCATAGATTTTTGGCCACGCCGTAGCCACCGCTGAAAAACAGCGCATCGAAATCGGCGGCTTTGTAATCCTCAACGGGAAGGATGCGGCTACGAGCCAGACGGGCTGCCTCAGTCAGGATGTTGCGCTCTTCTTTGACCTGTTTCTCGCTGAGGTGGTCGACGACCTCGGTTTGAGGGCGGTTGGGCGCAAAACATTGGTATTCACAATGGTGCTGCTCAATGGAGAGCAAAAGGGTGATAGCTTCGTTGATTTCGCTGCCGTCCTTACGGCCGCAGCCGGCGAGTATTACTGCAAATTTTTTCATGGTTTTTTATCAAGAATTATAGAATTAGAGATGTTTTACTGAAGATCGTTGGAATTTGAGAGAAAACCGCGAGCGGTTTTTATTCCCAATTAGGTTTTCGTTTCTCGAAAAACGCCTTCATGCCCTCTTGACCTGCCTCGGAGATGCGTTGGTTGGCGATGAGGATCGAAGTGTCGTGAAAGACGGGGTTGAAAGGATCGTTGGTGCCACTCACCAGACGAAGCAGGTTCTTACACTCAGCGATGGCGTCAGGCGAGGCCTGAAGGAAATGCTCGATGTACTTCCGTTCTGTGTCAATCATCTCGGCCTCGTCGACGACGGCATTCACCAGCCCAAATGCCTTGGCCTCGTCTGCAGTGAAACGGTGTCCGGTGAGCATCAGCTCTTTGGCAGCGGTGTTGCCTATGCGGCTTACCACGAAAGGCGAGATGGTGGCAGGTGTGAGACCCAAGCGCACCTCGGTGAAGGCAAACTTGGTCTGTCGTTCGGAAATCACGATATCGGCGGCGGCGATGATTCCGTTGGCACCACCGATACAGGCGCCGTGGACATCAACGATGACCGCCTTGTTGCAGAAATATATGGTTTGAAACAGTTTCGAAAGCTTCTCGGCATCAGCTATGTTTTGGTTGTAGCTGAATCCCGCCATCGCTTTCATATACTCAAGGTCGGCGCCGGCACAGAAAGCCTTACCGTTGCCTTTGAGAATAACGACACGGATGTCGTCGCGACTGTTGAGCCATTCGAAGACCTCGGTCAGCTCATGTATCAACTCTGCATTCAACGCGTTACGTACCTCGGGGCGGTCGAGGTTGATCCATGCCATGCTTTCGCCCAGTTGTATCTTTATCGTTTTGAAATCCATTTTCGTTGGTTTAGAGATGCAATATTCGTGAAAAATTGCCAAACTGTCACAATCAATCCGCAAAAAATTCGTTTCTTTGCAAACGAAAACAGAAAAAGATGGACGATAACCTCAACAACGGCCTCGACGACCTGCTGAACATGTTCAAGAAACTGATGGAGAATCAGGATTTGGACGCCATCCCGGGTATCAACGAAGAGCAGAAAGAGCAGCTGAAGATGTTCTTGGAGGACTTCGACGAGATGAAGGATGAGATGAAGGTGGAGATCTACAAGTTGGACCCGTTCACCAAACAGATGATGGAGATGGTGATGGGACAGCTGAAGAACTTCTCCGGCGAAGGTATGCCTGTCACACCGCAGGAAACCACGCCCCAGGAGCCGCCTGTCAACAAGGAGAAGCAGTTGACCGACATCCCTGGTACCACTGAGAACCTTGAGGCCAAGATAGAAGCCATCGACAAGCTGTTGCGCCAGTCGGACCTCACCGACGAAGAGATCAACCGTTTGTTGGATGAACGCAGGGCTATTATGGAAGAGTTGAGAGTTTAGAGTTTAAAGTTTAGAGTTTGAAAGCATTATCACATATGAAGAAAGCATTATTCACATTTATCGCGATGGTCGTTTCGATGACCTCTTTCGCCCAACTCATCGCCAACAAGACGGACAACAAAATCACCCTTGGCATTGACCTGTTCAGTGACTTGCAGCTGAAGACCAGCGACAACTGGGATGCCCGTGGCTTCAACCAAGGCGTGGGCCTCGGCTTGACCTATAATTTCCCCTTGGGCGAGAGCACGAAGCATACCGTCAGCATTGGTGCAGGCATGTCGTCGCACAACTATTTCTCGTACAACCGCATCTCTAACCCCTATGCCGACACATTGGTCCTCTCCGATTCGTATCGTGGCAACGAGAAGTTCAAGCGCGCCAAGGTCAACCCGACCTATCTGGAAGTGCCGCTCGAGCTGCGTTTCCGTATCAAGGACGCCGTGAAGATTGGCGTGGGCTTCAAGATTGGCATCATGGTGGCGGCCAAGACGAAATATGTGGGTCCCGACCCCACCGAAGGTGCTGTGCTGACCAACGACAACGGTTCCATCGTGCACGAGAAATACTGTTACATCAACAACCTGGAGCGTTATGCCTATTCGGCCACGCTGCGTGTGGGTTGGAGATGGGTGAGCGCCTTTGCCGCCTATCAGATTTCGCCCGTCTTCGCTGTCGGCCACAATGCCCCTGAGATTCACCCGCTGTCGGTTGGCTTGACTTTCGCACCGTTCTGATGGATTCGGGGTGGATTGTAGCCGAGGCCGAACGCATGGGCTTCGACGCCTGCGGCATTGCACTGGCGACAGCCTTGGAAGAAGAGTCGGCCCACGTCGAGCAGTGGCTTGAGAGCGACTGCGAAGGCGAGATGGGCTACCTGACCCGCAACAAGGAAAAACGCTACGACCCTCGGCTTTTGGTGGAAGGCACCAAAAGCATCGTCACCGTACTTTACAACTACTATCCAAAACATCGTATTGGCGATTCTGACAGGTTCAAAATCGCCAAATATGCATATGGCGCCGACTACCACGATGTGTTAAAACGCAAGATGCGTCAACTTCTGGAAAGCATTGAGGCTCAGACGGGCAAGCTAGAAGGCACACGTCTTTTTGTGGACTCGGCACCCGTGCTCGACCGAGCCTGGGCCGTGCGGTGCGGATTGGGCTTCATCGGCAAAAACACCACCTTGATTCATCCCAAGAAGGGCTCTTTCTTCTTTATTGGGCATCTGTTTTTGCCCATAGCATTGGAGGAAACGGGGAAACCTTTGACCAACCGCTGCGGACGCTGTACAAAATGCTTGGACGCTTGCCCTACAGGCGCTTTGGAGGCTCCATTCCACATCGATGCGCGCAAGTGCATCTCCTATCTTACCATCGAATACAAAGGCAGCCTTGCGGGCATTGACCCTAAGACCTTCAACGGCTGGATGTATGGTTGCGACATCTGCCAGGACGTGTGTCCCTACAACCGTTTCGCCTTGCCCAATAGGGAGCCGGAGTTCCAGCCCTCAGAACGGCTTCTAGCCATACATGACAATGACTGGAAAAGTTTATCGAAGGAGGATTTTGATGCATTATTCAAGCATTCCGCCGTGCAACGCGCCGGATATGAGGGTTTGAAACGAAATATCGACTTTATCTCAGAGGAGAGTTGATATTGTAGGTCAACGTGAACAGAATGACCTTGTTGTAATACTGGTTAGTAAACCAACCCGGATTGCCCGTGAAGCGAATGGGCACGATAGAATACATGAATCGTGCGCCCAAGCCTATGTGTTCGTTAAAGGCAAAATGGATGCCTGCATTGCCCGTCATGGAAAACAACTGCCATCTTGAGGTGGTAACTTGATAATCGGCATCGACGTCCTCGGTAGCCTTTAGGCGGACATCCACGCTAGCACCCGCCTCCAAAGTGATGAAATCCAAAGAACGACCTCCCACACGGAAAAAGCCCAAGTCGTAACGCAGCATCAAGGGAATTTCTGCATAGTGGAGACGCAGACTATAAGGGTTGTAGTAGTATTCCATCACTTCCTCGGTTGAGGAATGCGCCCCAAGCAGCGAATACTTGAGCTCCATCTGAGCCGAGAGATAGTCAGCCAAAGGCAAGTTGACGTATGCACCTGCAGTGAAGCCCAACTGATGATAACCGGCATAATGATCGCCGTCAACTTGTGCGAATGTTGGACCCACGACGAGGCCGGCATTGAATGACTGTGCTTTGACCTGGCTTAGATTAATGGCAAACAAAAAACCAAGGGCAAGAAAAACAAAACGCTTCTTCATGATTAGTTATAATTCGCTTGGTACTGGTAATAGCGGTCGAGCACCTCTTCGACGAAGCGGTAGGTCTCGGTGCCGCGGAGATAACCTGCACGACAGCAGGTATCGTTGCGATATTTCGACTTGTTGAGGATATAGTAGTCCACGTTGTCGTCCCAGATATCGGGAGCGCTGCCGTATTTGGCGGCGAGGCGTTGGGCGTCATAAACATGGCCAAGGCCAGCATTGTAGGCAGCCAACACAAATTTGACACGCTCCGTGCTGTCGGCCACCCTGTTCTCGAAACACTCGCCAAGATAAGCCAACAGCTTGCCACCCGCTTCGATCTGCTCTTCGGGCGACGAGTCATAGTCGATGCCATACTTCTCCATCACGACGGGCATGAGCTGCATCAGGCCGAAGGCACCTTTGTCGCTCTCAAGGTCGAGTTTGAAATGCGACTCCTGACAAATGAGCGAGGCCAGCAGACGCCAGTCCCAACCGATTTTCTTGGCTGTCTTCTTGATCAAGGGATCAAACTCGGAGAGTTGTCCGGCCTTGGGCTTGCTACGGTTCGCCCTGCCGTTGTTGACATACTTGGCCAACAGGCGGCGCAGGTGGCGCTGCTCCACACCTTCAATCCAAGTGTTGATGGCGTTGACAAGAGAAGAGTCGGAGTTTTGGTTCAGCATAGCCCAGCCTATGGGCTGATCCACGCTGACTGCCAATTTTGTATCGAGACCTTTCTGACCCACTGAAGCCATCTTGGCCACATATTCCTCGACGACGGTATAGTCGGCACGACCGTCGGAGACAGCCTCCACCAACTCGATGCCGTTCAGCGTGTCGCATTCGACCACATAAATGGTGTCGCCGATGCAGTCCGAAAGGTACTCAAGCACCTTCACGGCATAGCTGCCTTTGGTGACATGGATGGTCTTGCCCGCCAGGTCGAGAGGCGAACGCAGCAACTGGTTCTCCACCTCATTGTCGGTCGACATCGAATTCCAGCCTTTTGGTAGTCGTTGCACCAACACGCAACGTTGGGCGATGATGGGATTCGACATCATATAACGCCGCTTCATCGCTTTGGTCAGACCGATGCCGGCCGCCACCACGTCGACTTCGCAGGAATCCAGCATCTTGAAGCAAGTGTCGAGGTTGTCCTCGACCTTCATCTCCAGCTCAAGGCCGTTGGAACTGCAGAAATCGCTGAGCAAGTCGTATTCGAAGCCTGAAGGCTTCTTCCCGAATTCATTGTAATTAATCTCGCCACAATTGGTCACGGCCACCAAGGTGCCGCGCTCCAACAAATGCTCAAAAACCGTCAAAGTATCTTCCTCCACCTGGGCCTCATTCGTATCCATCTCATTATCAACACGGTTATTACACGCAGAGAAAGAGATCAGCATCGTGACGAAGAAAAGGATTTGGATTGTTTTCTTTAAATGCTTTGTCATTTCAGTCCGATTTGAAGCGGTAAAAGTAGTTATTTTTATGATTTGATTAAAAAAAACGCGATGTTTTTGACGTTTTTTGTAATTTCGCACCCTTATTTCACTGTTGAAATGGCAAAGAAAATACAAGATCCTGACTTTTGGTATTCGTTTCTACTCCCCTATGTGAATTGGAATACGCGCCGTGCCTACCGACGCTTTGAAGTGCATGGCAAAGAGCATCTTCCGAAAGACAGTGCCGTCATCTTCGGCGTCAACCACAGCAATACGCTGATGGATGCCCTGGTGTTGCTTTCGGCCGATAACATCAGAAAGGTGTTCATTGCACGAGGCGACATCTTCAAGAACCCTATCGTTGCCAAGATTCTAAACTTCCTGCGTATCCTACCCATCTTCCGCATCCGAAATGGAGTGGCGGCCGTTCGCCAAAACGACGACTCGCTCAATAAGGCCGTCGATGTCATCCACGACCATGTCGACCTCTACCTCTTCCCTGAGGGAACCCACCGCACCAAACACTCGCTGATGCGCATGGGCAAAGGCTTGTTCCATATCGCCTTGGATGCCAACAAGCAATTCGGCGACAAGAACCCTGTCTATATCATCCCGACCGCCATTGAATACGGCGACTACTTCCGGTATCGGAGCACAGCGATGATCAACTTCGGCGAACCCATCAATGTGACCGAGTTCATCCGCAACACCACCGAGGAAAATGAAGCCGTCACCATCAACCAACTCAAGGACATCCTGGGAGAAAAAATCTCGAAGCTCTTCACCTATATCCCTGACGACGAGGACTATGATGCCATCTGGGAAATCGTTAAGATGAAAAACGAGAAACGCGCCGGAGGGCTCTACAAGAAGATGCTTCGCAACCGTGCCACCGTTGAGAAAGTGCTGAAATACAGGGAAGAACAACCCGAGCAAGCCAAAAACCTCTTTGAGCGCGTGATGGCATTTACGCAAGAGCGGAGGCGGCAGAAGATTTCCGTCATGTCGACCGCGAGAAAGTATCCTTTGGTCAACTTCTTGTGGAAGTTTCTTGTGCTGCTCATCGGTCTGCCCTTCTTCGTCGCTTCGGCTGCCGTCAACCTGCCCGTATGGCTCACCACGTTGATCATCAAGGGAAAATTGAAAGACAAAGCCTTCAGCAACACCGTCAGCTTTGGCGTGAAGCTTGTGCTTTTCCCCATTGTATTCGTTGTGGGAACCATCCTGCTGTTCTGCAACCTGCCTTGGTATTGGGCCTTGGCTGGCACGGTGCTGCTGTTCTATTCCTACTCGCTCTTTGTAGACTACTGCGAACTGTGCCGTCGCTGGATCTCCGACGTGCGCTGGACCTTCAAGAACAGACTCCGCAGGCAATATAAGGCATTAAACCTCAACAACCTATTCTGATGCCACAACGCTGGATTATCCCTGATGTCCATGGCTGCACCAAGACCTTGAAAGTGCTGCTTGAGAACATGCTCAAAGTGACGAAGCATGACGAGCTTTACTTTCTTGGCGACTACATTGACCGTGGTCCTGACGGAAAAGGCGTCATCGACTATCTCTTGCTCCTGCAGAAAGAAGAATACAATGTACACTTCATCAAAGGCAACCATGAGGACATGTGTGTGAAGGCATATCTTGCCGACCAAAAGAAGAAATTCCTTGGCGGCAAGCATATCGAACAGAAAGAATGGGAATCCGTAGGCGCCAAGGCCACTTTGGAAAGCTTTGGGGTGAAGCATCCACGCGAGATACCCCAGCTTTACATTGACTGGATGAATGCCTGCGTACCTTATATCGAATTGGAGGATTATATCCTCGTGCATGCAGGCATGAACTTCAACATTGACGATCCATTTGAGGACACCATAAGCATGATGTGGACGCGCAAATTCAAGGTCGATTACAACAAGTCGCACGGCAAGAAAATCATCCACGGCCATATCCCCGTCGACTACAGCTTTATGAATATGGTCATCGAACAAAACGAAAACTACGATTTCATTGCCTTGGACAACGGCGTTTTTGTGACCGACAGACCAGGATTAGGGAATTTGACCGCCTTTAATCCTGACACAAAACAGCTTGTGGCGCAGTCGAATATGGATTTCTGATCAACGTGTTCCGACGACAATAGCGTTTTTGAATTGTTTTACCTTTCCTTCGAAATTGAAAACCTCGGTCACGGCGACGTAGACGCCAACGGGAACCTTATTGCCGTTGTTGTCGAGGCCATTCCAAAGGACGCTGCCCTCCTGCCCTACCAGTTCGCCTTTGGCCAAGTGGCGGATTAATTGTCCGGCCACATTGAATATGTAGATATTCATCGTGTAGCCTGCCTCGTCGAAATGGTAGTTGATGAAACAGGCATCGTCGAAGCCGTCGCCGTCGGGTGAGAAGATGTCGGGGCTGATGGAGATTTCATCGTTTGAAGGCTCGGCGGTTTGCATCATTGAGTTCTCATAACCCGGCGTGCCGAAATGCACGCTTTCGGCAGCGGAATGCCAGTTGTTGGCATCCATGGAAAGTTGGTTAAAGGAGACGCGCTCCAAGGCAACGCCTTTGGTAACCTTGAGCAGTGGATAGTGCATTTTTTCAGAAAACGCCATTTGGTCGACCATCGTGCCGTCCTTGCCCATCAAAATTGCTGTACCACCGGCGTTGGTATAACTCGGGAAGGATGTCATCTGCACGAAATTGTCGGTCGGGCAGTCGTATTGTTGGCCAACGATTTCGCTGTTGGTAGAAAGCAAAACATAGGTTTTGGGCAGGAATAGGCGACTGTCGGACGTGATTTCCTTCAAGGTCGTGTCAGCAGGATTGGGAAAGCTCTCCTTGATGACACCGAGCAATAATGTACTGAGGTCGAAGGTCTTGTCGGTGTTGTTGTAGAGCTCCACATAATCCACACCTGGCGCGATGGGGTCAAAAAGGATTTCATTAATGAGAATCTCGCCTTCGGCGATGTCGTTCGGGATGCCGAACTGCACGTGAGTGTCGGCTTCAATGGTTGTTCCTACGCAATTTGATACGCCATTAATAACCAAGGTATAGACTAGGCCTTGCTCAAATCCGCGGTCAAATTGAAGCTCCACATAGGTGCCATCCATGGGATTAATGACAGTCTGTTGGGGATGTTCACCCGTCTCTTCCACAAGGAAGTGTTGCGTTTCAAGAAGCTCGGCTGCATTCATCTGTTGGTCAAACCACAGTTGGACGATTTGGTTGCCGAACATGCTGATGCGCTCCACTTTGGGAGAAACATTATTCTCGCCGTTCACTGAATTAATGCGGCCTGGCGTGCCACCCGAGGCATCCATCGAGGCTGTCCAGTTGGAGGCGCCAGCGCAGGGGTTCAGTGGGTCGATTTGCTCCACCGACCAACCGCCGTTGGCCTTGTCGGGGTCGTGGTACCAGGTGTTACTGAAGTTGACACGAGAAATCAGAACACCTTCCTTACTATAGAGGTACATTGCAGAAGAGCTGTTGCCCACTGAGAAACTGCTAAAGCCGATGCAGTCGCCATATTGGCGCAATTCGGAAACGGCATCATTGTGGCAAAGGATGACATAGCAATGCGGGGCAAGGACAAAGCTGCCAAAGGTATTGTCGTTTGAGCCGATTTGTATCTGCCAGTCTTTCAGGTCGATGCTGAACTCCGTGGTGTTGTAGAGCTCCACATACTCCCATTCGGGCAGGCCCACCACAGGATTCGGATCCGCCATAATCTCGTTTATGACAATATCAAATTCCGAGGCTTCGTATATGGAGAAAGCCAGGGTTGCCGGCTCCATCATGTTGTTCCACAGGTCTTTGATACCGCTGACGGTCAGCGTGTAATTAATGCCGTTGCCAATTTCGCGTTCCATCTCGAGCACTACAGCGGCAGGATTGTCGCCGAAACTGACTGAAATTGGATGACCCAAGCCGTTGTCGATGGAGTAATTGTCGGGATTAAGTGCTGTGGTTTCATTCAGCGCTTCGTTGAAGGCCAGTTGCAGATGCAACAAGTCGAGCACCTCGCAGGTCAAGAGTTGGGGCGGCTCGTGGTCGGCGATGCGGGGACCGACATAGACATTGTCGAAATAGACTTTCTTGGCATTGCTTGATGTGAACTTGGACCAGAAGCCAAAAAAGCCGCCACGACTGTATGTATCGTCCGTCCCTTGTGCTTCAATGAGATAGATACCCGAATTGTCATAGCATGTCTGGATCATCCAGTTGCCCTCACGGTCGCAGGTGACTTTGACGGAGACTGCAAACGAGGCGGCGATGGCACCTTCAGTGCCGCGACAGATTTGTTGTTGGCCGTCGGCATCCTTGCGGAACAAGGTGATGGCATCGTTGCTGCCGCCTTCGCCGAAACGAAGGAAATAGCCTTGGGTAACATTTTGAAGATCAGCATTATCGGCACTAAGCCAGACATCACTATAGTTGTTGCCAGATGGTGCAAAGGCTTCGCGAATCCAAAACTGCCATTCCATGGACTCATACTCGCTGATGGGCAAGGAAAGATAGGCCGTGCCTTCGCTTTCGGCGTTGAGTTGGAGCTGCTTACTGTTATTCACAAAATAATGCTCCGTCGTTCCCGACCAAGTGGGGTTTTGGGTGAAGTCGCCGTCGGAGAAGTCGTCGGTGACTTGGGCAAGGAGTGTGAATGGAAACAAAAGCAGGAGTAAGAGTATCTTTTTCATGGCATTAGCAATTTAGGAGAGGACAAAGATAGGAGTTTTTGTGGATTGTGACAAAAAAACAATCGAAACGTTCGCTGTTATACAAAAAAGCGTTACGCAAATTTGTATAATTGGAGAATTCTTGTTATTTTTGCAGCCTAAATTGTGCAAAAATGAGAAATCCGTTCCTGACATACGGCTATAATGGGCCTGAGTATTTTTGTGACAGAGAGGAAGAGACCAAGCGTTTGACATCATTGTTGGTGAATGGCAACCATGTTGCCTTGATGTCACCAAGAAGAATGGGAAAGACCGGACTGATACGTCATTGCTTTGCCCAACAAGAGCTCAAGGATTATTATCTATTTGTAGTCGACATCTATGCCACAAAATCACTTGCCGAATTGATTTATGAATTGGGCCGTTCCATTCTTACGGTACTAAAATCGAAAGAGCGGAAAGCATGGGAGCGTTTTGTGCGTATAGCAGGCTCTTTACGAACGGGTATTTCACTTGATGCTTTTGGGCAACCGAGTTGGAATCTGGAATTGGGTGATATCCAAACGCCGAAAACTTCGCTTGACGAGATATTTCAATATCTAAATTCGGCAGACAAACCTTGCATAGTGGCCATTGATGAGTTCCAAACGATTATGGATTATCCAGAACAAAACGTAGAGGCTCTTTTGCGAACCTATATCCAAGGCTGCAATAATGCATGGTTCGTCTTCTCTGGCTCCAAGCGCCATATGATGGGCGAGATGTTTTCGTCACCTGCCAGACCTTTCTACCAAAGCGCATCCACCATGTCGCTCAAGGCAATACCACTTGACTCCTATTCCAAGTTTATCACCAATCATTTCGAGCAGGGTGGATTGCAAATTGTCCCCGAGGCCATCCAGTATATCTACGAGAAATTCGAGGGCACCACATGGTATATCCAGAAAATATGTAATGAGCTTTATGCGATGGCTGAACCTAACAAGCCTTGTACCATCAAGGAAGTTGAGATGGCTATCAACCAAGCCATTGACGAGAAAGACGACACCTATCAGGATCTGCTGGCACGACTTTCAGCAAGGCAAAAGGCCCTGCTTATAGCATTGGCGCATTCGGGAAAGAACGTCCAACCCACTAGTGGAGAGTTCATTAAAAAGTATCATCTCACGTCAGCTAGTTCAGTCCAAAGAAGCCTGAATGCCTTGCAGGAAAAAGACATCGTTACAAACAGCGAAGGGAGATATTTTATCTATGATTATTTCCTTTATTATTGGCTGAATAAAAAATAGGAAGCTGCGTGGCATGAAACGAGTTATGCACATACTGAACTATTTTGCGGTTCTGACGATAATGGTGGCTTGCTCCCAACCAACTAAAGTTGAGGCCCCTGAACCTTGTCGAAGCGTCGCAGGGCCGACCCAAGAGTTGGCAGCCATTGACACCCTTATGTGGCGGCAGCCGGATAGTGCTTTTGCGATGCTTCAGGAGTTTGCTTCAAGTGCGGCAGCAGATAGTCTGGATGAGTTTAACGGGCATTACTGCCAGCTGCTGGTTTCGGAGCTGCTGTATAAAAATGACTACGCACAAAGTAACCGAAAGGATTTGCTGAAGGCAGTGGGGTATTTTGATTCCATCGATGACGGGTTTTTGGCGGCACGAGCGCATTATATTAATGGTGTGGGGTATGCTGAAAAGGACAGTGTGGTTGAGGCGTGTGGGGAATATCTGAAGGCGTTGGAAATTGTGGAAACATGTTTTCCGCATTGTGAAGAAGTAGCCAATCGTTATATATTTCCCAATCACCTACCTCTTTTCATGGTCCTAACCTATAGTCACCTCGTTGATTTGTTTTCCAGCCAGTTTATTCGGGACCCAGCCATTATTTGCTGTAAAAAAGCCCTCGCTTTTAACAACATAGAATCTGGATCATCATATGCTGTTTCCAATTTGTTGAATTTCCTTGGACAATATTATGTCGTGTCCCAGCCAGATAGTGCTGAATATTACTATAATGAGGCTTTGCTTTTGTTGCCCGATTCGAACAATCTAGTTTATAGGGATTTGATTTCATCAAAGGCTGTTTTGGCCTACAATATGGGTAAGGGGTACGAATCTTCTATACACAATGTGAAACGCATGGCTGCACAAGCTGATGATGAAAATGAAAAGATGACTCGCTTTCTAATTATTGGCGGTATATATTATAATGAAGGCCAATATGATTCGGCATTGATTTATCTTACCCCGGTATTTGAGAACAAAAAAGATATTAGGATACAAAAAATTGCCGCCAGATTTTTGCACGACATTCACCAAAGCCAAGGTGATACGCTAAAATCTATTCAATATGCAATGTTTCAAGCAGAAAACGCTATCTCGGAAGGTGAAAATAATGCTCAGGTCTCACAGCTAAATGATATGATTCAGAGCTATTTGCAATGGGAGCAGAAACGAGCCGATGCCGAAAGGCAGGGGAAAGTCCGTGTCCAAAGAAACAGGATGATAATGGCAACAGGCATCCTTGCGGTGTTGGCCGCTCTTATGGCTTGGCTGCTCCATAGGCGCAAAATGAAAGCCGAAAGGGAAGCGCACCGTTTGGAGAAAGCGTCGATGTCGGGGCGGTTGAAAAAGAGCAACCAGGAGGTGAGGGAGCTAAAGGACCAAATCAAACGCCAGGAGGAAGTGAACGCGAAGCCCCAACAGGCTGAATCGTTCACCGATGAGCCTATCTGCCGCCTCATCATGGAGCGGGTGCATGAAGGGCAGTTCAAGGCGCAGATGGACTGCAAGCATTATAAGGATGCCGCCTTAAGCAAGGAACAGGTGATGGCGTTGCGCGATGCCGCCGACCGCCATTTCAATCTGTTCACCGTCAGGCTGGCCAAAGCCTATCCCAACCTCACCAAGAACGACCTCGACTATGGCTGTCTCTATCTGCTCGGCCTTTCGGATGCCGACATCTCCGCCTTGATGCAGCGGGCTTACACCACCGTGAACGACCGAGGTCGCAAAATGAAAGCCATTTTCGGCACCGAAGAACCCCTTTCGGCCATCCTCCAAGGCTTCGCGGAGGAATTTGCATCTAATTGATTATCGGTACGATAGCGAAAAACCCGTACAAACCCGTACATGGTTTTGCTTGCCATGCATGGGGGCTTGGTGTAGTTTTGCCGAAAAATTCTAAAAGCTAACGAATATGAAAACGACAAGATTTTACACCCTGCTTGCGCTCCTGCTGATGGCGGGAGGGGTGACGATGCAAGCACAAACAGTAGATGACTTTTGGATGGGAATTGACCCGCCAGCGACAGGTGTTTACTCGCTCATAGAGGATTTCGACGGGAACATTATTGTAGGCGCAACGGGCGTGTACAGTTCTTCCGACGGTGGAGCAACATGGAGCCTCATTGGATTGGAAAACAGCGGAATACTGCGCCTATATGAGCATACGGACGGCACTTTGCTGGCTGGAACAAATTATGGCGGACATCCTTTGCAAAAAAGAGAAGCCGGCAGCACCGAATGGAAGGCACTGCCCGTTCCTACGATTGCCAATGGCGTTTCAATAGGTGTCACACCTGACAATTCTTTGCTTTTGGGCACATGGGAAGGCATCTACAAATCAACGGACTGGGATTCGACCTGGACCAATGTCTATGTGGACCATAGTGGGGTTTGTGAGGTGACAGGGCTGCTAAAACTTAACAACGGTACAATGTTGGCTACAGTTCTTGACCATATCGGCATGGGTATGGGCGGTGTGTTCAAATCAACCGACAATGGAGAAACATGGAGTAATATCGGCTTGTCCGACAAATTCCCGTTTTCTCTGGCAAAAAACTCACAAGATGAAATCTATGTGGGTTGCCTTGTCCTTTATGATCCGGACAATCCTCAACGCGGTTTCTACAAGTCAAGTGATTACGGGGAAACATGGGAAGAGTTTTTGCCGCATCAGTGCGTTCAGTCGATAACTGTTGACAATAACGATGTGATTTATGTCAATTTGTATTGTGATGCGTGGGGCAATCCTTTTGGTATTTATCGTTGGGAAAATGGTGATGAATGGTTGTACGGGTTAGCCGCTGGTATGCCAGACAGGAGAATTGAAAAACAGTTTCTTTCCAGGGATGGCTATCTGTATGCCTTTGGCCAATACGACAATCAAATCTACCGCAGCCGCAAGTCGGTGTATGAGGAGTTTGAAATAGATGTTGTTGCTTGTCCCGAAAACGGTGGCACGGTTGTAGGTTCAGGGATCTATAATTTTGGTGAGTTTGCCCATCTTTCTGCTTCAGCAAATGCAAACTACCAGTTCGTTGGCTGGACTAACCAGGACGGCGATACCATTTCAACAGAACAAGAATGTGTTCACATGATAGCGAGAGGCGGACAGCTAACGGCGAATTTTGTTAGCATTGACGCTGTGGACGAAACGGAAGGGAAATCCTTTACACTATGGCCAAACCCTGCTTCCCAAACTGTTTACATTGACGGCGTTGAAGCTGATGAGGTGCAGGTTTATAATACGCTTGGGCAAGTGGTGAAGACTATGCGAGGCACGAATGAAATAACTGTGGCGGAGTTGCCGCAGGGCGTTTATTTGGTGCGGATTGCGGATGCAGAAGGAAAAGTGCTTACGGCTAAGGTGGCGGTGAGTAGATAGGCTTTTTCGTTATTTGTACTTACGTGCTAACGTACTTACGAAGTGAGACTAATAGGACATAAATCCAATAGAGCAATGAAAACAACGACGAAATTAATGCTGATGCTACTGGTAGCCACAAACATGTTGCTATGTGTGACTGCTTGCTCACAAAATGTTCAAAACCAAATGGAAAGAGAATGTGAATCTGCCTTGAAACAATTCAAAACCGTTTGTGATGCTGACGGTGGAGCATTATGGGGACAGCAATTGTTTGGCCCGACGATGTTTGTTGACCCTAACACAAGGTCGGTTGTTGCCAACCAGCAGAATAAATCCGGTTCTTTTGTTCAAAAGGGTGATCTGTATTGTGGTCAACTTCCAGAAGAAATCAACCTTGCCAACACTTCATTGGATTATTGCGGAGAGCGCTGGACTTGCGTGATGTGGGATAAGGGAAGAGACGCGATTTCAACTACGCACTTGCTTATCCACGAGAGTTGGCATCGCATTCAGAATGAAATAGGGATTCCGCCCATCACCTCGCAAAATCAACACCTTGATGTAATGGAAGGCGCATTACTTATGAAACTGGAGTTGATGATTTTGGAGGATTTGCTGATAGAAAAAGGTAGTATAGACCAGCATCTGCATGATGCTTTGATGGTAAGGAAATATCGTCAGACAAAGTTTCCTGATTGGAACGAAAAACACTTTGAATGTCATGAAGGGTTAGCAGAATACACAGCCTATAAGCTGCTGCCCATCGATGAAAAATATAAGAAAGGCGTTATAGCCGCTGCCATAAAGAAAGGTCTGGATGCTGACGGCTACTGCAATTCGTTTGCTTACTTGACAGGACCAGCATACGGTTTTGTCCTTGATGACATGATGCCGAATTGGAGAGACAGCATCCGCATAGGGATGACGATGCAGGATTTGTTGATATCACGCATTAACCTGCCAGAGAGCGTTGATGAGGAGGATGTTATCAATTTGGCTGAAACCTATCAAGCCACGGAGTTCCTTCAGAGTGAAGGGAATCGGCTTGAAGCCCAAATACTAATAGATGCAGCAATAAAAGACCGTTTTACAACTTCAAAATGGCTGATGATTCCCAATAATGGAATCAATTTCACCTTTAACCCCAACGAGCATCTTGTAAAGTACGACAGCATCGGCACGATTTATCAGACGATGCGCCTTAGTGGAGATTTCGGCACCATAGAAACCGACAACGGCGTTATGATAACGTCTGATTGGTCTTGTTTCATCCTTCCCTATTCAGAAGGTGATCAAAACGTACAGATACGCCTGGAGGGTGGTTATGACATTGAGAAGGTGGATGATAAGCTATATCAGATTAAACTTAAATGAATTAGGTCACTAAAGCCATTGAGAGCCTCGGCCGCTCTATCGGCGACAAGGGGTGGATTGAGGCTTTCTTTGGCTTTTTTTCGGTATGCGTGCTATCGTGCTAACGACGGTGGGACTAATAGGACAGATAAGACTAATAGTAATATGAAGACAACAAGGATATTCGCCCTGATGGCGGTTTTGATTTTGGCTGGATGCCGGGAAGGAAGAGACAAGGAATTGCCGCAAAAGCCTGCCAGTGTTGACACCTCGGAATTCGATGAGGCTTATTATGAACGGATGCGGGTGTTTGAAGGGTTGTGTCCGGATGTGGAACTGGATAAGTGAAGGGGGATTGGATTTTTTTTCGATATTTGTGCTATCGTACTATCGTGCTAACGACAGTGGGGCAATAAATATTTCCGTTGATCGTTGAAAGTATTAGAAATTAAATTGTAAACAACCAAATAATAATCATAATGAGAGTTTGCAGATTTGTTTTATTCTTCTTGGCTGCTTTAATTATCGCTTCCTGCAGCCGAATCGATGAAGTTGACATCAACAGTTTCAATCAGCCAGATGGCGAGGTCTTAAACGGCACCGTCGCCGTGTTTGGCAATGTGACTACCGAGATGCGGCAGCACCGCGTGACCATTTCACCCGTCCATCAATGGGGTGACAATCAAGAAGCTTTACCGGAAATCAACCGCGTTTTCGTGCTTTGCGGCAACGACACGATACCTTATATTGAAAAGGAAGCCGACCGCAGTAGTATGGTTTTCGTTTCGGAGCAACCCTTCAAAGGTGAGGCGGGCAAGACCTACAAACTCGTCGTCGAAACACCTACGGGCGACATCACCGCCGAGGACTATCTGACGCCTTTGGGCAACACGGATTACTTCCAAATCATCCAGGACCACACAAAAGTGAGGAGTTATCAGATGCAATCGGGCATGATGGCGCATGAATTCCAGTTCGACAAGCACATCTATACCGTTGGGGAACAACCTGTGATTTGCGGCCTGACCTTTTATCAGTCTGAGGATTTCCCCATCGACAGCATCGAAAGTGTCTCATTCATCCATAACGACATGTCGCTCTCGGCGCTGTTCACCGCCAGATTGTTCTGGTATTCCTATCATGTCACTGAAGATCATCTCGACCAAAGCGAGACTTTCATCACCTGTTCGGTCTCGCCCGAATTCTACACCTTCCTGTTGGATGTCTTCAACGAAGACGATTGGAGCCTGGGCCTATTCGCCACCATATCGGGCAACGTGCGAGGCAATATCAAGAACGGCTACGGCTATTTCTTTGCCTCTGATGTGCGACGCAAACCCTTTACATACCACGAAATCTACAACGCCATTACCCCCGAAAACGAATAAGCCATGAAACGCATCCTCATCACTATATTGTTCTTTGCCTCTTTTATCGGCCTTCAGGCACAGACCTATACATTAAGCGGCCACATCACCGATGCCGCCACGGGCGAAACGCTTATCGGTGCCACATTATATGAGGCCTCCTCTCAAATAGGCACCTCGGCCAACGGCTACGGCTTTTATTCGCTGCGTCTGCCTGCGGGAAAACACAAACTGCGATGCGCCTATTTGGGCTATAACACCAAAGAGGTTGAAGTCCAACTCAATGCCGACCAAACCTTGGAAATCAAGTTAGAGGAAAACGCTGTGGGTTTGGGTGAAATCACTGTTGAGGCGGCCACTTTGGAGCGCCCGCAGAAGCAGAACGAGTTCCATGCCGAAATGTTGACCATCAACTCGATACGCAAACTCCCGAGCGTGTTCGGCGAGGCCGACATTCTCAAGGCGGTGCAGATGCAGTCGGGCGTGAAGACCATCGGCGACGCCTCGTCGGGACTGCTCGTGCGCGGCGGCACCAACGACCAGAACCTCATCCTCATCGACGAGGCACCTATTTATAACCCTTCGCACCTCTTCGGCATGATCTCCATCTTCAACCCCGAAGCCGTGAACCAGGTGACGCTCTACAAGAGCAACATACCCGCTCAATATGGCGGTCGCGTCTCTGCCGTTCTTGACTGCAAGATGAAGGAAGGCAACATGAACCACCATGATTTTTCGGTGGCGTTGAGTCCTTTTGCCGCCACACTCACCGCCAATGGCCCCATCGTCAAGGAAAAGGCTTCTTACCTGATTTCGGCACGCAGGAGTTTCATCGACTTTTTCGTGAAGCCCAATGAAAGCATGCCGCTTGTCCCGAGGTTTTACGACCTGAACGCGAAAATCAACACCAAAATCGGACAAAACGACCGCATTTATCTCTCGTTCTATCGAGGCCATGATGTCATCGAGTCCATGGGCGGCATCGACCATTCCAATGGCCTCTACAACACTTGGGGCAACACCTCGGGCACCTTGCGCTGGACGCACAACTTCGGCAGCCGCTGGTTCCTCAACACAGCCTTCATCGTCAGCGATTACAGCAACGACCTCGACTACCAATTCAAAAGACGCAAATTCAACTGGCGCACAGGTATTTCCGACCTCAACCTGAAAGCCGCATTGAGTTATTACATCGCCCCTGATTGTGAACTCCGCATTGGCACAGGTGCCATCCGCCATGCTTTCACCCCTGGCGAATCGGACAGCATCGGCATGAGCCTACCGCATTATCAGGCGATGGAGTATTCCGTCTATGCGCTGAATGACTGGAAACCCTTGTCGTGGCTGGGCTTCAACTATGGCGTACACCTGTCGGCCTTCCAGCCCTTGAACAGCGACGAGAAACTGATGGTCTATCCCGAGCCTCGCGTGAGCATGAACGTCATGCTGAACGAAAACACCTCGCTGAAAGCCGGCTACGCGCGTAACGTGCAATACATCCAAGTCCTGCAAAACACAGCCCTGGACTATCAGTCATTGGAGACTTGGTTCCCTGCGGTCAATGGCTTGAAGCCTGTCATTGCCGATGTGGTTTCGGGTGGCTGCTTCCTCGATTTCGGTGGACAGTATTCCGCTTCTGCTGAACTCTATTACAAGAAAGGCCAGAACCAAATCGACTTCATCGACCATGCGCAGCTCATCAGCAACCCGAATGTCATCAATCAGGTGAGGAGTGGCAATTCGAAGGCTTACGGTGTGGAATTGAATCTTTCGAAGAACGCAGGAAAGTTCACGGGAGCCATGAGTTACACCTATTCGCGTGTGATTTACGCCATCGACGGCATCAACGACGGCAATCCCTATTCGGCTTTGTCAGACATCCCGCACGACTTCCGCATCAATGGCTGCTACCAGTTCACGCCGCGCTGGAGTGCAAGTGCCGCATGGCAGTATTCGAGCGGTCATCCCGTCACCTTGCCCGTGGGCTTCTATGAATACATGGGGCAGACCGTCCCGGTTTACACCAAGCGCAACGCCAGCCGCACGCCCGCCTATCACCGCCTCGACCTTTCGTGCGCCTATCACTCGCCGAAATACAGGAATGGCTTCAATTGGAGCGCAAGTGTCGGAGTATTCAACGCCTACAACCGATTGAATCCATTGGGTTATCAATTTGAAACTGATATTGAATCAGGCGAGATGCGGGCATACGCCTATTCGATGTTTGGAATTTTGCCGAATGTTTCGCTGCGGGCGGGATGGTAAAGAATGATAAAGCCGCCCCATCCTGCTTCCATGCGTTTGGCAACGCTTTGGAGTTTGAAAAGGGGATGGCTTTTTAGATTATCCGTCCCGCTTCTTCAAGCAAAAACGGAATGACACCCACATACATGATGCCGTCTTCATCGGTCCAGGGCTTCGCGTTTCCGTCGAGAATGACAATCTTGCGGAAAAAATCGCCCGAGTTCTTCAACGAGAAAGTCTCTTGATTCTTTTTCACTTCCGTATCCACATTTAGCGCGGATTGGATATACACCTTCTCGCGACCTGTATTGACGACAAAGTCGATTTCA
>JAFYHS010000008.1 GCA_017539045.1 Bacteroidales bacterium | reverse complement strand
GTATGCCGTATATTCCGTGTTGTGCATCCAGCTGTGCGGCGAGGTGGTCGAGCCTTGGAACGTGGTCCAGTTCTGCCAGCCGTCCTCGAAGTCGTAGGTAAGCGTCTCGCGGTTGCCCCGGTTGCCGGCGGCGAGGGTAACTGTGTTGCCGTAGGTGCCGTTTTCCGCATCGCTGACCTCATAGTCGTCGGGCGCGGTCACGGTGATGTCGCCCGAGAGGTCGACTCCGATGACAGCCACACTCTTCACCACCGATGGACCATCACCTTCTGCATAGGTGAAGCCGTCCATGGCGTTGGGCGCAACGGCCAGCGAAGCGTTGTTACTGGGCACAGAAATTGTGAAGGTGATTTGGTTGTTGTTCTTGACACGACTTCCTGATGCGCTCATGGAAGCGGGATTATAGTTTGTGTTGTCGTTGTATGCATAGATGGATGTTTGTGTACTTGTGGTATAGATGTTGAAATTTGGTGAACTTGAACTAGATATGTATGATCCAGTGTTATCGTCAACACATACAATCAAATTGTTTTGACCATTATACTCAAAGGGAGTGTCTAGAGTAATAGTGGTCCAGCCATTAGCCAAAAACTCGACATTACCTGAAAACGCCTTACTAGACGCATTCATGGCAACCCAATCGTTATTACTGGTAAAACTCGTTTTGGAAGTATGGGCAAGATAAACGTCCAAATTTCTCGAAGTAGAGTTTGCAGTAGGATTCTTAAATGCAATTGCTGTAATTGTACCAGCTTGTCCGATTTCAGAAACGGTGTAAATCTGTTGTGAAAAGTTGTATTTCCAATAGGAATAAGTAGGCAAATATGCATAAGATTCTCCGTCGCTTCCAACGATAATGTTCTCTTCTTGTGGCAGCTTGAAGATGCCGACAACGGTCACGTCGTATGCGGGCAAGGCGAACTGGTTGTTCGTCACAGTCACGGCGGTATTCACATCGCCCGTCTTGAAGACGAGCCATGTGCTCAGGAAGTAGTCTGTGTCGGGTGTGGCCGTCAACGTGATGGTCGTGCCAGGGACAGCACCCATGGGCGTAGCTGTGACCGTGCCGTGCTCCACCTCAGCGACGGTGACGGTGCAGCCGCTGACGAAGGTGGCGCTGACAGTAACATCGCTGTCGGGCATGGTGAATTGGTTGTCGGTCACCGTGATGGGATTGTTGCTGGCGTCGCGCACGTCCCATGCCGAGAAGAAGTAACCCGAAGCGGGCGTGGCCGTCAGCGTGACAATCTCGTTCTTGTAGGCCGTGGTGGGGCTGGCGCTGATGCTACCATTCTCCACTGTGGCACAGTTCACGGTATGAGGTGTCAAAACTACAAAGTTGGCCACGTATGTAGAGTTGCCCGTTACGGTGAAGGTATATGGGTTATCGGTAGAAACCTGAGAGCCATTCTTCGTCCAGTTGACGAACTCGTATTGCGTGTTGGCCGTGGCGGCCAGCGTGCAGGAGGTATTCCCGTAATACTGCCCTGTGCCACTGACAGTACCGCCGTTAGTCGGGTTGGCCGTGGCGGTGATGGTGTATTGTGTGCCACCCACGATGCTAATGGTGCCAAAATAGGGCTGGTATTGCTGGCGGGTGACGACCACATAAAGCGTGCCGCTGCTGGGGATGGCATTGGTAAAGTTCACGGTGGCCACTCCCGACGAGTTGGCCTCGGCAACGCCGTAGATGACCGAGCTGTTGTCGGTGACAGCGACGTATGAACCCGCCAAGGCATTAACAGTGATGGAGGTGGTACCCGGGGTGACCGTGCTGGGTATCGTCACGGTGTTCACTTCGGGTTTGGTGATGTAAGGCATCACGGAACCATCGCCAAAGGTGTGGTAGAACTGGAAGTAATAGTGGGCCGAGTTGTTGCAGTTGCCATCGGTGATTCCGCTAGTAGTGTTACCATTGGTAACAGCTTGTTGCACGGCGAGATTGCCAAGATACAGCAGTGAAGATGCCGAATTCCAGTATTGGTCTTCAAACATAATATCATATACACCTTTTGAAGAAGCCGATTGAGTCGGGTAGTTGCCTGCCGAGTAGGAATGTGCTCCAACTGCCCAATAAAAGTCCTCATACCAATAGGAATAGGGCGAGCAGCCAACGTAGGCAACGGCACCGGCATTGGGAACACGAATCATGGTTTCCGCAAAACAGGCGTTGGTGCCTATGGCAGAGCCAGGTGAATAGGTTGTCGAGGTATTGTTGAAGTTACCTGTCAGGCAGCAGTTACCCACGCCAAAGAAATACTTGCCCGTGTTGGTAAGCGTGGCCACATGGGCAGCAGTCATTTTAGGCTGATACCATTCCTGCTTGTCGCCGTGTGCGGTGTAGTTCAGGAAGCACACACCGTTGTTGATGCCATTATAGCAACCGTTGTTCGTTCCAGAATAACCCTGTGTCGAGCTTGTTGACACTGTGGCACTGATAGTGCCGTTTTCAAAGCCACCATAGGTGGTGTTGCTTGACTTGAAGTAATAGTTCGTAGCATAGTTGATGGTGGGTTTGGCCACTCTGGCTGTCCAACTCGAATCCCAACCGCCGACGAGAATAACGTTGTTCAGGTAGTTACCGCCATCGGTGAACTCATATCTCTCGTAGGTCAGCACTTTGTTGATATAGTTGGTCAGGTGCGTAGTGTTCTCCACCGACATACGGCTGTAGTACATGTCGGGGAAGTAGTTGCTCGTACTTGACGAGAAATTGACACTTGAATAACCGAGGTCAGAGGCACACTGTTCGTCAACTGTCTTGGTCATGTATTGCGGGACTTGTCCCGTGTCGCCAATGACAATGAGATAGGTGTAGGCGTTGCCGGCCGAAACGGAAGCGTTGTATTTTGTCTTGATGAAAGAAGCGATGGCGCTTGCTGTAGTACCTGTCTCACTAGTGTAGTAGATATCGACATAATAGCCCTTCTGAAGCTTCCATTGCAGCCAACTCTCAAGGGCGGCATTGCCTTGGAAGCCCGAATAACAGATCACCAGCATCTTGACTGGTGTGTTGTACAGGTCAGGGTGGTCGGTATAAACATCTGTTATGGCTCTGTTGTTGAACAATTGAGCATAGACGTTGTCGAAAGCTGGGCTATAGGTCCTCAACAGCATATCCTCTGTGGCTTGGGCGTCGGCGCCGTCGAAGTGCACCTCTACCTCGATGTCGTTGAACACGCGCAGGGTGTTGTTGACGGGGTCGTAGCTGACAGGCTCGATGGTCATCGTGCCAAGTTGTACGCCACGCATCGTACCTTCCACACTGACAGTCGCTGTGGGTTCAGAACGCAAGCCACGGGTCTGGTAGGCGGCTTCGTTCATGACAAAGGGCACATCCTCGGGACGTTTGTCCTTACGAATCGAAGGCTGACGCGGCACCAAGGTGTGGATGCCAAGGTCTTCGAGACGATAGTCCGTCGTGCTGTAGCTCGTAATCTCGATGCGCGGCTGTGCACCGAAAGGAACGGCAATCAATTGGTTGACAACGGGGATTTGGGGCTCGCCTTCGTTGCCTCCGATGACGGTGTTGGCCATCGAGAGCCACGAGAAAGTGCCACGTTCGCTCTCCACGTCCTCCGCCTTGATGGTGGAGAAGGAGAACGAGGCCTTGAGGCTTGTCATGTCGCTCTTCACACATTCGGCCTTGTCGGCGGAACGCAGTTGTATCTGTTGTGCCATGGCACTCAGGCCGAAGGCAAGAAGCAATAGTGAGAATAGTACTTTTTTCATCGTATGTTATGTTTGTTATTTATTCAAAAGTAATGTTACGGCTTTCTTGGGCGTTGGAGTGGTACACGTAGCCGTGACCTGGCATTAGGATGAAGTTATCATCCCAACTGCCATTGGTGTAAGTGGCGGAAGTACCGTCCTCTGCGGTAATGGTGTCGTCCTCGGTGGGCGTGAATCCACTGAAAGCGGCAGAGATCGTCTTCGACTGCGAGCCCGTGTAGCCAAACCAGTTGTAACCCGGGAGGATGGTGATTGCAGAGGTCACGGCCGCGCCGTTCAAGGTGAATTCCGTTGCTGCGGTAGTCAGGACACGGTACATCTGTCCAGGTTCAATCTCCGTCAAGGTGCCGCTCCAGCCTTCACCATCATAGCGGGCGAAGCCCTCATCTTGCGAATTGATGAGGATGGCGTTGCCGCCAAGGGCTGTCTCAAGGTCTTCAAGCGACATTTCAATGGTGGGCGTCCACCAGTTCCATTCATCATTGAGGGCTACCGTGGTGGGGCAATCGCCTTCTTGGTAGAAAGTGATGTTGTTGTGTTGAGTTGTGCTAAGCTTGAAAGAGTTGCTGTTGGTGTCGAAGAATAAATAATACGTGGAGCTGCCTCCCATGCCACTTGATGAAGTTACATAAATACCATTATTATCAATATGCCATCTGCCGTATTGGCTTGTGGAAGTCCCCCATGTAAGGCTACTGCCATAGTTGGTTTTTGCTAAATACCGTCCGTTATACGAGATATAATACTGACCATTTCCGTATGCCGTCAAAGTGTATAAACCAGTAAGTGTTTCTTCTTCCACAGAAAAACCATTCTCAGTCGGAGTCACATCAACAGAGGTAGCGTTTGCTGTTGAGCTGCCATTGTGAGTTGGCATCAAAAGAGTTGAACCGTTGAGGTAGCCCATCACATAGGAGCCCGCGGCTGAAGGACTCACTTGTTCATAGCATTCCATAGTAACCGGGCAATTGCCTTCGGGGAATAGAAAGACATCAACATCCTCCCGTTGGCCATCGGAAACAGTCACATTCGTTTTCTCGGTGCAAAAACCATCTTTAGAGAATTCGAAGGTATAGGTGCCGCCTTTGATAGGCCTATGGAAATCACCCACGGAATGCGTGGTGACAAAAGAAGTCTCACTGTCGTGGTTGAGCACGGTCACCTTCACACCTTCAATAGGTTCACCTGTGTCGGCGTCACGCACCACACCATGAACACCATTCAAGCACTGTTCCAAAAGTCCCAACATGGCATTATGGTTATAGTTCCAATAGGTCGGCATGGTAGAGGCATTGGGTTTCTTTGTACTAGAACATTCCATTGTAATTTCACGACATTGGCCGTAGGCATTCTCATAATCCTGACGACTACCAGTAATCACATACCAGTCTGCACCATTAGTGATGCCGTTGGAAAAAGGATCTTTCATATAGGATGAAGAAACCGCTCTAGCACGACTGACATAGTCCAGACAAATGTATTGATACCAGGCATCGTCAGGATGTCTGTCATCAATAGCGTCCCAAGGATAGTTTGCCACCTCGGCACCACCATGATAGTTGGCGCTCATTGTGAACAAATACTCGTCTGCCAACTGCATGGTCCATTGCGTCTCTAAAGCATAACTATTCCCGTCAGGATGATCGCCTCTGTGATAATCCTTATAGTTACGGTTTAAATCCACTCCATTATTATTGTATCTACGAGCCTGATTCATGGTATTGTTGCCGCCATAATACGTGCCATCGGGATTGGTCAAAGGGAATATGAAGAGATCTATATTATTCAAGAGATTGACAATACGAGGGTCATTACTAGTACAGAATTCGTCAATGAGCCTTAACATGAGCATCATACCCGTTACCTCATCACCATGCATAGTAGAACTATACAGGAATTTTGGCTTTCCATTAGGTTGTCCGTTATTCAGGCGAACACCAAGAATTTTGCGCCCGCTATTCAAAGTTCCAAGGTCTAGAAGTGTACAAGAACGATCGCTCAAAGCTTGTTCAGGGAAGGCTTCCATCATGTTTTGGTATGCATCATAAGTTGGGTAACTGTCCCACGCATACGAAGATCGATTGCTACCATCCCACATAACGGCATCGTGGAGCATACAAGGCGGGGTCTGCAACTCGGGTTGGAATCCCAAGGCGATGAGTTTGTCGTATTCCTGCTGGTTGGCGTAGGCCACTACATTACGGCCGTCTGTGCCGTCGACAGAGCAAATACGGCTGAGTTCATGTATCTGGGCGGGGTCGTCGACGCTGAGGGTGAAGTAATACTCACCGCGGTCACGCATCAGTTGTTGGAGTTCTCTCTGGCTCTGAGCCATGGTTGTGCCACCAAGGATAGCAGCACAAAAAAGGCATACAAAACGTAAAAGCTTCATTTTCTTAAAAAATAAACATGCAAAGGTACGAAAAATGTTGACTCGCAAGACAAAATGTGTTTGTTTTTTATGTTTTTGGCCTTAAGGGGAAAGGGACATAAATAGCAAGCCGCAGGCATAGATACACTCCCTCGGTCGGTATGACATGCCTGCTTGCATTGCACACCCAAGGACACCGTGTGCGGGAACGCCCAACCTCGACTGGGATGGGCGCGTGGGACCGGCCGCCGGGCGGGGAAGCGCCCGCAAGGGACGGCTAAGGGCTTGACCCTCACGGAGCGGCGCTTGTCGTTTGCCTTCGCAGAAGGCACTCCGCGACCTGAGGGTCAGGCCCTTAGACGGCCGCGGGGAGGTCCGATGAAGGCGGCCTTGATCCTTTGGTTCCTTTCCCATCAAGGGGAAAGGGACATAAATAGCAAGCCGCAGGCATAGATACACTCGCCCTAAGGGGCTCGGTATGACATGCCTACTCGCACCACATACCCAAGGACACCGTGTCCGAGAAACCCTTCTATCAGAATGTCAACGTCTTCGATTGATTATCCACCGAAACATACACATATCCCTTACCCGGTTGAAGGCTCGTGAGCGTACCTTTCCACGCCGTGCCGTTGTATACAGCGAAACCGCCATCCTGCGAGACGACCTTGTCGCCTGTCGTTGGACTGATGTCAAGGTCATCAAGGGACAACGACTCCGTGCCTGGATAACCAAACCAGTTGCAGCCCGATGTAATGTTAATCGTGACATTGCCGGCAGGTGCGCCACTTAACGAGATTTCGCAAGCAGCGTTGGCCTGAATCCTGTACATCTGCCCGAGAACAAGCTCGGTAGGTGTTCCGTCCTGCGACTTGATCTGCATAAGCGTGTTGCCGAGAGCCGTCTGCAGCGCCTCAAGGGTCGTTTCCACCGTCGGCGCCCACCAGTTCCAACCTTGAGCCAAGGCAATGCTCTGCTCAACGGTTTGGCCATCTGTTTTCTTATAGAGTTGAACGGATTCAATATTGTTATTCAAATAAGAAGCTGCTTTGTAATAGCGAAAACGCATTTCGCTGGCAGCTTTGTTGAACCGCATCACGGAAGTGTTGGAGGTGATTTTCACCCAATCAGACTCGTATTCCAAGGTGTTCAAAGAAGCCGAAGTCCCAAATCTTATAGTGTTGTTTCCCGATTGCCCATAGATATATTTTCCGTCATTGGTTCCACCATTAATCCGGATAGAATAACCACCCGACATTGGAGCAATAATAATGGTTACAAATCCATTATCCTCTATCGAATAATCCGTTATTGCAGCCTCCTGAAAACAGTTTGCAGCATCCACTCCCGTCCAGACATATCCTGATGTAGCATTGTTCTCATACACAAGCAGATACTCACCACTCCAGTCCGTCGGTGCGGTTGTGACTTTTACGTAGTCACCATTGCCCGTGTTGCCGCCGCTGCCACCACCACCTTGCCAATCAGGATCCCAAATCATACGAGCATACTCGGGATGGTCGACAAAAGGATTTCTGTTATGCTGATAATCAGTGTAAATGGCATTGTTACGGTCGATTTCCTTCTGACTCACAGGGTCTTGCTCGTTCCAGTCCATGAGCATGGCAATGGCCCAAGGCAAGATTTCCGACTTGTTGGTCATGTCGCTGCTGCCCCAATTGCTGTCTTCGCCATAGTAACGAACGCTCATGTACATGAGGGCGCGGGCGAAGTCGCCCTTGTAGGCGTCAATTGGCTCAAACACAGTGCCCGAATAGCCTAACGATGCTTTGCAAGTACCCAGTTTTGAACCGTTTTGTGAGGTCCATGTGGCGGACTGAACTTTTCCAAAGGGATAGTTATCTCGTTTTTGGTTTACAAAGCCATCGGTAGGGAAAATGTGATGCAAATCGCATTCAGGGGTGGTTTGACTACCGAACCAGCTCTTTGGCCACGAATGCTCGCGATTATAGCAATCACCTTCGGAATTGTATTCTCCGCATTGACCCTCTCCCAATTGGTAGGTATACGGAGGCATTCCACCAGGGACGTCGGAATACATGTCCCACACGACACCGTCGCCTTTGTTGTCGGTACTCCAGAAGGCGTCCCAAAGATTACTGTACGAGACCGTAGTGTGCCCCTTGATGATGTCATGCAAGGCCACTTTCAGTGCGTCGCCCGTCTTGCCGTTGGCTTGGTTGTAGTATCCGTTGGGAATCTGCGAAACGCCAATGAGGCTGACTGATAAAAACAATATGGTAAGGTGCCGTTTCAAGGCATTATGGTTCAAAACCTCAGCGTCTTGTTCTCTTGCGCAACCGACACATAAATATAACCTTGTCCTGGTTGCAGCATGGTGAGGGTGCCCGTCCAGGCACCGTTTTGGTAGGTAGCAAAGCCTTCGTCCTGCGAGATAATCTTATCGCCATCGGCAGGCGTGATGTTCATTGCGTTGATGTTTAGTGCCGTCTTGCCGGGATAGCCGAACCAGTTGATGTCAGGAGCGATGGTGATTTCAAGCGTGTTGAGATCGGCAACGACACCTATCATATTAAGGTTAACGGTTTCGGAAGTCTGAATCTTGTACATCTGTCCCGGAACAATACTGCTAACAGGATCACCACTTTGCGACGTGATGAGCAGCACCCCGGGGGCATGTTGTAGTTGATCCAGCATATTGTCAGTCACTACAATAGGCGCCCACCAGTTCCAACCAGCACCGAGAGGAATGGCCTGATCAGCAATCTCAAAGCTTACGACATTGGAAGCTGCTGACTCACCGCCATAATAATTGGTCTTGACGTAGTACTCGTATGTACCAATGCCCAAATCGTTATCAGTATACGACGTGGTGGTCATATTGCTTGCAATGGCTTCGCCGTTTCTGTAGAGGTTATAGGAGTAGTTGCCGTCAGAGATCACAGTATAAACAATCCATGTGCAACCCGTGGCGTGATTCCAAGTGGTTCCATTGGTAGAATAGTAGTCGGCATACGGGTTTTCCATGTCGGCCAGTAACAACATACTCACATTACTGGAATAGAAGACAACCCATAAGTCCCTGGTATGGTCAATAAGCACAGGGTTGTCAAAAGTGAAGGTCTGCCAAGAGGCTTGAGCTGCAAGCGTTTTGGAAGTCGTGGCAATTGGCGACCCAGCGGGAGCATCATTATTGGTACCTTGGTAAATGGAGACCTGATAAGTGCCCGCCTCATAGAACCAGGACTCAACTTCCAAAACTGCCATACCTGCATAGAAGGACAATTCTGAAGGCGGAAAACGCAGCGCCCAATAGGCTCCATTACTTGAAAGGCTAGAGCCATATATACCACCACCATATCCGCCCAATTGGGAGATGGATCCAGTATCGCTTTCCAAGGCATCCCAGCTTAAGGTGACGTCATTATCCTCAATAGTAGCCGTCAAATCCACCAAGGGACCATAGAATTCCTGGAACAACGTTTCAGAATCATTGGAAGCTTCAGACAAGTCGCCATGATAATCAACACCTTTCACATAAAAGGTTAGGTCGCCATAAACTTTTAAAGTGAAAGTAATTGACGTTGAAGTCAATTCCGATCCGATGATTCTGTCATTACAATACAAATTGTATGATACCGCCAAGTCGGCTGCATCCCAAGAAACGGTAAAGAGTCGTTCTTCGACAGAGGCTCTCAAGTTTGTAGGTGCCGCAAAAGAAATGCTTACAGGAACCTTTGTGGAATATGGTGAGATGCCGTTGCTCGAGGTAACACCTCTAATGCAATACTCATTATCACCGTAGGGAGCGGCTTCGTCGACGTAGGTGGTGGAAGATGCGGTGCCTATCAAACGGCCATTTCTGAACACTTGGTAGGAAGATGCACCCGAAAGGGAACTCCAACTCAAGTTTACATTACGGGTCGAAATATCTTGGACCAAGGTAGCCGTGAGCCCCGATGGCGCATTGCTAATGCCGTAGTTAGGATAAATGGGATAAACCGCTGCTTGACGGCTGTTATAGGTACCTGATGAACCAGAGCCCGAGCCCCCTGTACCAGGATTCAGATTGCTGACCTTAAAATAGCCATCATACATGCCGCTCCACCCCCAGTTGAAGTGGAAATAGTCGCTGTCGTCGTAGCCGTCGCAAACGAAAGCGTGGCCACCACCTGTGCCACTACCACTGTATTGGATAGGTCTTGCATTATCAAGTTCCGTTTTCAGGGAACTAATGAAATTATTTGTATTAAAGCTGGGTTTGCTATGTGAGCTAACACTATTATTGTATCGGAAGTAATTGGTCAATGCCGAAGGAATATCGGTGGAATAGGCGCCGCTGCCATCGGTACCATAACTCATATCTACCGACACTCCGCAGTGGTACATCAAGGTGGCCACGGCCGTCTCCTCTACCTCGGTGCTGTTCCAGTCATAGGTGTCAGTCATATTGGACCAATCGTATGTCGTAGTACTGAAATTTGCGCTAAGGCTCTGGCCATTCCATGTATACGAGTGGGAGCTATTGCCTTGGATAGGCCAGTTCCAGTATTTCATAATCTGCGCCATCGAAGTGGCCACACAACCGGAATAGGTTTCTGAGCCATTGACGGTAGGACACTGCTGGTTATAAGGGTCTCCTTGATCCCATTGGGTAGACAGCAAAGGCTCCACCATCACGGTTGCCTTGGCCATAGTTTCGCCCTTGGCGTAGGCATTCCATTGTCGGGTGGCTTCGGGTTCGGCCGACAGTCGGTTATCAATGATGTATTGTATCTCGTCGTTATAGCCCTGCAGCCAGGCGCGCACATTGTCGGGCATCGCATCGGGGTCGAAGCTACCCGTCAGCGAATAGCCCAACACGGGTTGCACGCGGTCGTCGGCGGCCATCACCACAAAGCCTTTGTCGGCATTGTAGATGTATAGGTTAGTAAAGCCAGACTCTGCCGAAAGGTCGGTGAGTTTGTTGGCGTTCACGCCATTGTTGTTGAAGAAGGTCTTGGCGGCCTGCTGGGCGCGGGCGGACTCGACGTGTTCGGCCATGGCCAAAGCGGGGAGCATCGTCAGCAAAATCAAAGATAATAAAACTCTTTTCATAGCACGTGTTTGTTAGCGGCTCCAAAGTTAGTTAAAAAAATAAGCCGCGACGAGGTCGCGGCTTATTTTTTTCATCATTTTACATTATTCCTCTCTGCGTTTCTTAGCCACAAGATAGGCACTACCAAGAGCAGCCAACACGGCTATGCCGCTACCGAGGGGAGCGTCTTGGTGACCCGAGGCGCCATGACCCGGAAGGCCAGGGCCGCCATCACGGTTACCTTGCTCTTCGGTAGGCTCGCCACCACGCTGGAACAGTCCGCCCTGGGCGAATGAAGTCGTCAGGCCAAGGCCTAGGACGATTGCGATTGTCATTATAAGCTTTTTCATCGTAGTATGTTATTTGATTATTACCTTTTGGACTTTCACATCATTGCCGTTGAGGAGGCGCATCATATAAACGCCAGGCATCTCGTTGATGCTTACCGTGGCATTGCCTTCAAGGGCAACGTTCTTCACAATGCGGCCCATCACGTCGACAACCTGCAAGGTGGCTTCACCGATGTTGCTGATCTGCCATTCGCTGCCGTTGAAGTAAGCAAAGGGCCCTGAGCCCGTCGAAGGGCCGTCCATCTCATTTGCGTTAAACACCAGGCGGAAGCGCGAGGCGTAGTCGCGGGTGGTAGCCTCGAAGGTGTAGCTCGGGGTCTGGAGCAGGTCGACATCATTGCCAGTCATATTGTCGATGAGGTGGAGGTAGTCCATCTCGACATTCTCGGTATTGACGCTGATGGTATAGGTGCCGTTCTCTTTGGCCTTGAAGTTGACGGGCATCTCGCCTTCGGCGGCGCTGCGAACGATGGCGTAGTCGCTGTTGCCCTGCGGGATATAGAGCTTGGTGCTGTTCTCGAAGAGTTGGAACTTAGGCAGCTGCTCGCCTTCACCAAAGCGGACGATGGCGCGGTCGATGACGGTGCCACGGTCCTTCATCACGTTGAGAGCGATGCTCTCACCCTTGCTACCGGAATTAGTGGTGCTGAAGGAAACAGTTTGGCCAGCCTCTGTGGCAACCACAAACACACCTTCCATGGCATTGACAACACTTGACTCAGTAGAAGCACTCACTTCACTGCCTGCAGCATTAAGTCTATAGTAAGGTTTATTAGGCGTGGCAGCGACGGCGTAAGGGTTACCCACCAGGTTCCAGCCAGCGAAAGCAACACCCTCAGTGTAATCCAAGGGAATCATACCATTGCCGTTGTATGGCTGACCAGTGATAGTGAGAGTGGTAGCTGAGCTACTAGCATACATGTAACCTTTGCCAGAGACGAGATTGAAACTGCTGGTCTCATAGTTACGCCATTCTTGCTCTTGTGCTTGGTCGAAGGCATAAAGATCGTATTCACTAGTAAGGAAACCATTGTCGGCTGTAGGAGCGACCGAGCAAACAGGCGAGGCAATCAAGACATAACCGCCATTACCTTCGTATGCAGCAACAGACTTAGTGTAGGTAACATCATCGCTGACTTTCTTGTAAAAAGCGAAGGATTGGTTGGCTATGTTACCTGTAGTGTTTGTATAGCACCTCCAGTCTTGTGCGGAGGAACTTCCATTAGGTGTGTATAAGCCAACATAGCGAGATGTGCCTTGATGTTGCAGATAGCCTGATTCCGCATCAACTTTAAAGGTGTTTAAAGTATTAGATCCAACGCGAACGCCATTGTTGGTGTTAGTGCAATACAACCAAGTAGTGGCCGAACCCGCAGGATAGAACGTATAACCGCTATTGCTTACGGTAAGATTCCATTGAATGTTGTCGGCTATTTCACATGACAAGGTGTTGTCAACAATAGTGACTGCAACGGCGGTGGGAGCATTTGAAGTGCCTTTGTCATTTGACATAGCATAGGAAGCATCTGTATCATTATCTACGCCAACAATCACAAACACATCGCCAGAAGTAAGATCGGCGAGGTCGGTCAACACCCAATTGCCGGAAGTGGGAGGAGCCACATAAGCGGCTTGGTTGATGGTGACGAGTTGGGATTCCGTAAGCATTTCACCATTAGTGGCAAAGGCACAAATTGTCAGATAAGCTGTACGGGCGTCACCTTCATTGGGGAATGCTTCATAACTAAAATCATTAGATGAGCTTCCGGCAGGGACGATTTCAAACCAATCTTCGTAGATGGCAGGATTCGTTGCTGGGGTTTGAGGATCTGCATAGAATCGAACACCAATCTCATAGGTATCATCTATGTTTTCACATGTCACGGTGAGGGTACCAGTTGTGCCTTCTGCGCTTATGTTAACCTCAGTAGGAGTGACGGTGATGGAAGGAACAAGAACAGGCTCTACATATTTGGCGAGAGCGATGTTGCCCAAGCCGACATTGCCAGAGACTTTATTAGTATAAATCCACTTGATGTAGCGGATGTTTTCACCCAAATCGGTGAATTCTTCGTTTTGGGTTCCCGTTATTTCAGTGTAAGTTTCCAAATCAGTGTATGTAACACCGTCTTCTGAAGTCTGTAGTTTAAAAGTACCTCCAGAGAAGCTGTTGTTCTTGATGTCGTAGGTGAGGGTGCCGGGACGCTCATTGAATTGGAGCAGCAACCAGTCGCCAGTGTTGTCGAATTTAAGTTTGGTAGTAGGATTAGTACTTTCAGCATAATCCGTGCCAAGGCCTTCCTGTGAGAGTCCATCCGTCTCTTCAACAGCCGCTTTACCGCCATTAAATGAGAAGGGCAATTCAGCAAAGGTGGGAGCCACATAAGCGGCTTGGTTGAAAGTGACAAGTTGGGATTCCGTAAGCATTTCACCATTAGTAGCAAAGGCACAAATTGTCAGATAAGCTGTACGGGCGTCACCTTCATTGGAAAACACTTCATAACTAAAATTATTAGATGAACCTCCGGCAGGGACAATTTCAAACCAATCTTCGTAGATGGCAGGATCCGTTGCTGGGGTTTGAGGATCTTCATAGAATCGAACACCAATCTCATAGGTATCATCTATGTTTTCGCATGTCACGCTAAGGGTACCAGTTGCGCCTTCTGCGCCAACATTGACCTCGGTAGGATTCACTGTGATGAAAGGTTCGGCAGTATGCGTCAATGAAACCAGCTGGCAACCTTGACCGAATTCGTATGTCGAACCATATTTGGTCAAATCACCATAAACCACAACAACATCACCAACGACAACCGTGGATGCGTCTACGCCAGTACCGCTAACGCAACGGAAGGCTTGCAGAAAAGCTTCATCACCTTCTTCATCAACGAAGTTAAAGGTAATATTGTTATATTGAGAGCTCCATGCGGTCTCGATATTGGAAACAATACCTGTGGCATAAACGTTTTGGGTGCCAGCATTGGCATCGATGGCAGTATAGGCATCAGCAACAGTGTAAGGATCTTCCAGTGTGCCAGCATGGTCTAAAGTGATGAAAGCGTATTCCGCAGTTGCTACAGCACTGTTGTCAAATCCAGATTTGACAGCCATAGCCTTGATGGTCATATTTGAACTGACACTGATAGGATCGACATAAACCGTGCTGTTTGTGGTAGGATCGTTACCATTGGTAGTGTAATAAATCGTGGCACCTTCGGTAGCGCAGCTGATGCTCACGCTTTGAGCTTGGGTGTAAGTGCCAGCAACAGGGCTAAAGGTAGGAGTAGCGCAAGTGGGAGTGCTACCCGAAGTAATGTAAGTTATAGTAATTCCATTGCTTCTTGTTTGAGCACTAGGAGTAAAAGTAAATGCCGTAACATTGGCACTTTCATCATAAGTCCACGTCACAATCTTTCCATTAACCGAGGGAGTCACTTCTGGTGAAACAGTTGCATTTTGAGCAACAGTAACATAATTACCCGTTGAAGAGGCTTCGTACGCAACACTAGTTATTATAGCACCATTATTGGCATTAATCGTTACCGTCGTATTAGCATATATACGAATAGGATTCGAATAAGTGTTGGTAGACGAAACCATGATGGTAACATTCTGATCATTTGCTACAGGGGTAGCCGTACCAGGGAGAGCGGTCGTTCCGGGCCAAGTTACACTTGTCTGTCCCCACACCCCCATCGGGATAGTGAGTCCTACCAGCAGCGCCAAGGCTGCCATAATTTTTGTAAATTTTCCTTTCATTTGTGTTTTTGTATTATTTATTATCTAATTATTTGATTTATCGTTATTTACCATAAGAAAAGGCACACCTTCCCTTTTGGGGCTGCAAAATTAGACATTTTATAGATACGCGCGCGAGGAAAATGAAAATAATTTTTGTTATTTTTATCCTTGAAGGATACCTGACTTGGCCGAGCCGCAGGCATAGATCCCATGCTCCCGCTCAGGCCAGCGTGGGGATGACATGCCTGCTTGCATTGCATAGCAACAGACACTGTGGGCGTGGGACCCCTACCCTATCATCTCCGCATAATCAGGCAGATGGTCCAAAGGCCGCAACGACTGGCCTTCGGCCTTGAAACAATGCAGAACGGCACCGTTGCTAAGCAACAGATACTTGGGCCTTAGGGCAGAATGATACCGCACCGCCTGCTCAAGCACATCCTCGGTGAGCTTCACCGACGGCGCCTTGCATTCCACGATCATCAACGGCGAACCATCATTGCTGAAGACCACGGCATCGGCACGCTTGTCCAAGCCGTTCACCTTCACCGAATACTCCACCGCCAACAGCCCCGCCGGCACCTTGAGGTGCTCCACCAGCAGATACAACATCTTCTGCCGCACCTCCTCTTCGGGCGTCAAGGCGACGAAACGACGGCGCAAAGGATCGAAGACTCGCGTCTTGCCCTCCTGCTCCTCCGTCTTGAACCATTGCAGGGCTTGTCCAGGCATTGTTTATTGGGTTTTGGAAATGCAAAGATAGTGTTTTTTCCGGACAGAGAATTACAAAGAGTTTCCCGTAGGGGAATCTCATTTCAGATAAATTATTTTACCTTTGCAGCATGAAAACCGAGTTTCTTCTTCTTATCGGCATCTCCTTAATCCTGTGCGCCTGCCACCACAAGGTCGATCCTCTCTTCGGCACCTGGACCGTCGACAAGGTCAATGTGCAGTTCGACGAACAACACAGCACCCCCGAACTGGTGAAACAAATCGGCGAGATGGAGCGGCAGAACGTCATCAGCATCACCGCTGATTCCACTTTGACGCTCAAAGGCATGGATGACTTGGTACAAGGCAGACTCAGCCTCAAAAGCGACGGCACACTTCTTCTTGACGGGGTTGCCTTCGGGCAATGGAAAGACGAAACGCTTATAACGCAAACGACCTCACCCTTGGGCGAGGTCGTCGTTAGATACAAGAAGGCGAAGTAACTATTCCTCCACGAACTTCAAGCTATACGCAATCGACTCCAATTGGAGCATCATATTGCGCTTCTTCTGGTTGGGCTCATAGTAGAACCCCTCCACCGTGGCCAGCTTGTCGGCATTCACGAAGGTGTACGACACGAAGGGACCACCCATGAAGTCGTTCTCCACCTTCCACATGCCTCGCATCTCCTCTGCGAAACCAGCCGGGAAGTCCTTGACTTGCGTCACCAAAGGCGGCACAAACTCAGTCTCGGTGCCCATGTAGGAGCCTTCCGAAGGACCAGGGATATACTGTCCCACCATCATATTACGCATGGCGATGAGGCTGTTCGTCTCAAACTGCATCGTGTCGCGGTAAGGCGTTTGGTAGATGACGATATCAGCGCTCGAACGCTCCTGCTCCTTACGGAGCCACATGAAGTCGGGCTCGTCCTTGGCGATATAGAAGCCTTGTGGCACAGTGAGCGTGAAGCCGAACTTCTTGGCAATGGCATTCTCGATGGCTTCGTCCTTGGTGGGACGAAACACGTTGAGGATGCGCTCGCGTTCCACCTTGTCGAACCATTGCTTATACACCTCTTTCTGCTTGTCGAAGAGCTCCACCCACGAGCCGAGGTCGGGCGCCGTGATCTTCACAAAACGCTGAGGCGCGGCCCACATGTCCTCGGCGGTCTCGGCCACAGCCTTTTCCTTGCTGGGATCAATGACGACCTGAAGGATGTTTTTGTGTTTCTGGAACAGGTCGGAGAAGCCCTCCACGTTGATATGCGCCAAATCGTTGCGCGACTCAGGCTGCGGCAGACCATACTGGTAGTCGAGGAAGAAATGACGGATCGAGTCGCCGATGCTGCCATTCCATTGTTCGTCGTTTTGGGTGACCACAAGGATCTCGGAAGTACCACCCACCGAGCGGTCCTTACGACCCGATCTTGTTTGAGTGCATGACGTCATCACAGCGGCAATTAAGATGACGGCTGCGATTTTGAGATAGCTTTTCATGGTATTATGTTTTTTTGTTAGTGGTTATTTCTTGATCTTCAGCTTCTGACCTACTTTGATGTTGTTGCTCTTGATGCCGTTCCACTTCTTGATGTCGTTGACCGAACATCTGTATTTCTTGGCAATCGAGGTCAAGGTCTCACCGCGTTTCACGGTGTGCACCTTCACGGTCGGGCCTGTCGCGTTGGCCTTGCTGCTCTTCGATGGCTTGCTCACCTGTGCCATGGGAGCGCCAGAGCGATAGATGGTGAGGCGTTGTCCGGGACGGATAGAATCGCGCTTGAGACGGTTCCAACGCTTGATGTTGGCCACGGTCACATGGTGCTTTCGCGCGATGCTACCCAGGCTTTCGCCCTTTTTCACCACATGGACGAAGCTGTCGCTCACCGCCTCCACCTTCTCCTCGATAACCTCACGCTTGATTTCCGCCTTGCTCTTATAGGCATAAATGCTATCCTCCAGCTGGGCAAAAAGCAAGGTGTACTTCATAGGCATACGCAAGGCGCAGGGATTGTATTTCGAGGCAGGGACAATCTGTTTGGTATATTGGGGGTTGAAGAAGACGAGGTCCGACATGGGCACGCCGATGCACTCGTTGATTTGGTCGAAAGCCACACGGTCGCGCACCATCACGGTGTCGGTGCCATGCAGCAACAGACCCGGGTTGATGGGATAGAGGTTATGCGCCGTGGCGAAGTTCATGACGTAGGTCACCGCTATGAAGGCGGGCACATAACCACGCGTCTCGCTGGGCAGATATGGCCAAATTGCCCAATAGTTCTTCACACCACCCGCCCTAATGATGGCCTTGTTGACCGTGCCAGGGCCCGAGTTGTAAGCCGCAAGCACAAGGAACCAATCGCCATACCGGGCATAGAGGCTCTGCAGATACTGGCAGGCCGCCTCGGTCTCTTTCATCGGGTCGTAACGGTCGTCAACCAACGAGGTGACCTTTAAGCCAAACTCCCTACCTGTGCCTTGCATGAACTGCCACAAGCCCTTGGCACCTGCCTTTGAGCCTGCCGTGGGGTTGAGGGCCGACTCCACCATGGCCAGATACTTCAGCTCCAGCGGGAGGTTGTATTTGGCAAGGTATTCCTCAAACATCGGGAAATACACATAGGAAAGACCCAACATACGGCTCGTCTGCTGACGGCGACGGTTGGCATAGAGGTCGATGAACGACTTCACGTGGGTGTTGAATGTCAGTGGGATGGTAGTTTCACGCGCCAAGGCCTCGATACGGTTGGCGTAAACACTGTCGGGGAAGTAAGGGATCTCGTTTTTCGAATAGCCATAGACATTCATCAGCGATGAGTCGATGTCGAGATAGGTATCCTTGAAATACATGATATTGCTCACCATATCAAGCATCTCCATCACGGTGGATTCCTCCACCACCGCCTTACCGGAATTCAGGTCCTTGATTTCCTGTTCGTTGATCTCAACCTCCAGTGTATCAGGGTCATATCCTTCAGGATCATAGTTTTGAGCCATCAGGTTGGCAAAGGGGAGAAAAACAAACAAAAGTAAGTGAGCGTATTTCATAGGATTTTGATTTATTTTAATGGTTAGATTGAGGGTTTTATAGAAAACGCAAAAATAACAAAAATCGTTTATCGAAAACGGAAAAAAATCTATTTTTGTCATCCAAAAAGAAGCCGATTACCATGGATAACGAAAAAAACACTGAAAAACTGGCGGGTTACATCATCAAATTGGGTTGTCTTGCCATCGTCGTGGCCCTGTGTTGGTACTTCAAGAATGTGCTGATCTATATCGTCGCCGCGCTTGTGGTCACCCTCCTCGGACGGCCTTTGATGAAGGTGATGCGTAAGGTCAAAATCAAAGGGAAATCAGCCCCCGATTGGTTACTGGCCGTGTTGTCCATCCTCATCATCATCGCCTTGATCATTCTGCTTATCTCCCAGATCATCCCTTTGGTTTCCAATATAATACGCGATGCTTCAGCCATCACCGAGAGCAGCTATTTCGAATCGAATCCCATTGATAAGATCAATGAATGGCTTATCGGGGTGTTCCCGGGGTTGGATCGCAACTTCGACATCGCTGCCCTAGTCATGGACAAGGTCAAGGAGGTGGTCGACTTCGGCAAGGTAGGTGGCATCGTCGGTTCTGTAGCCTCTATGGTGACGAGCCTCTTTGTGGCCGCATTCGCCGTGGTGTTTATCTCGTTTTTCTTCCTTAAGGAGAACGGGCTGTTCGGACGTATCGTCTGTGCCCTTGTGCCCGACAAACACGAGCTGACCATGAACAAGACCATGAACGAGATCAAGGAACTGCTCTCACGCTACTTCGTGGGGCTGTTCATCGAGATGCTGGGCGTCGCCTTGGTCGATTTCCTCGGCCTGTGGCTCATCGCCCGCCTCAACTTCAACTATGCCATAGGCATCGCTTTCATCGCAGGTCTGCTCAACGTTATTCCTTACGTTGGGCCCATCATCGGCGAAGCCATAGGCGTCTTGATTGGCATCGTGTTGAAACTAGGCACCGGCGCCGGCTTGGATGTCAACATCTGGATCTTTGCCCTCATCATCCTCGCCATCATGCTGACCGCACAACTGATTGATAACTTCATCTATCAGCCGCTCATCTATTCGACGAGCATCAAGGCACATCCCTTGGAGATTTTCATCGTGCTACTCATGGCGGGCCATATCGGCGGCACCATCGGCATGTTGGTGGCCGTACCGGCCTACACCATCGTGCGCGTCATCGCCATCCGGTTCTTCTACCGCTTCAAGCCCATACAACGGCTTGTTCCCGACTTGGAGGAAGAGGATAAGATTATCGAGAATATTGATTGATGACTTTCTGGAAAGCCAAGCGCTCGTTACCATCCAGAAGGTAAATGATGCCACAATATTGGTATCCATGCTTTTCCAAGCCCTTCCGCATGATGATATTGGCCTCGTGCGTGTCGATGCGAATATTGTCAACCTGCGATTCGCAATAGTCCAACAACGCATCCAATATGCCATGTGAGCTTGGCGTGCTGGCAATACGGTGGATGACATAATAAGGCGCATCGTCAAGCCATTGACCGTTGTAAATGACATTGTAGGTCACCTCGGGGCTGGGCAGCAGCGCAAAAGTACCCACCACTTCTCCCCTCTCGTCTATCATGACATGGCTACCGCCAACCTCAATGTCTTTCCGAAACATATCGTCACGGGGATAGCCATCGGGCCATTGGAAGGTGTTGCCGTAGCTGCGCATGATCTCGCGCGCCTGGTCGCGAAGATTGAGTATGGTCGGCAGGTCGGCCAATGTCGATTTGCGAATGGTATAGTTCATTTTTGTCCCAATTCAAAGATGGTCAAATCGGCAACAGTCATATCCACCACCCGGATCAAGTCCTCAGGGTTGAGCTTGAACTGCAAGCCTCTCACGCCTGCGCTGACATAAATGTATTCAAATAGTTCACAGGTCTCGTGGATGAAGGTGGGGAATTGCTTCTTCATGCCCACAGGCGAGCAGCCTCCACGGATGTATCCCGTCAGGGGCAGCAGCTCCTTCATCGGGATGAGGTCGCAGCTTTTGTTGCCCGTGGCCTTGGCGGTCTTCTTCAGGTCGAGTTCGTCGTTACCTGGGATGACGCAAACGAAATACCCGATCTTGTCGCCTTTCAGCACCAAGGTCTTAAACACCTGGTCGATGTCCTCTCCCAACTGGTCGGCAATATGCTGCGCCCCGAGGTCGTTCTCGTCCACCTCATAGGGAATCAGCTCGTATGCCACCTTCTTCTGGTCGAGGATGCGGCAAGCGTTGGTCTTATTGATTTTCTCTTTGGGCATGACTTATTTGACATGCTCTTCCACCCACTTCCTAGCATTCACGAAGGCCTCCATCCAAGGTGACACCTCGTCGTTCTTGCGCTCTTCGGGATAGAAGGCCCACTGCCAAGGCAGGAAGGCACGCTCGAGGTGAGGCATCATGGCAAGATGACGACCGTCGTTGGAGCAGATGCCTGCCGTCGACCAGTCGCTTCCATTGGGGTTGCCGGGATATTCGTCCTGACCGTAGGTCATCACAATCTTGTATTGGTCGCGATAGCAGGGGAAGTAGAAACGGCCCTCGCCATGGGCGATCCACACGCCGAGACGGCGGCCCGACAGCGACTTAAGCATCACGCTCTCGTTTTGGGCAATCTCCACATTGAGGAAGCCCGACTCGAACTTATGCGAGTCGTTGTGCATCATCACGGGATGTTCCTCATGATCAGGATAGAGCAGGCCGAGTTCCATCATCAGCTGGCAGCCGTTGCATACGCCGAGGCTCAAGGTGTCCTCACGGGCGTAGAAGTCGTCCAACGCCTTCTTGGCCTTCTTGTTGTAAAGGAAGGCGCCCGCCCAGCCTTTGGCCGAGCCCAGCACGTCGGAGTTGGAGAAGCCGCCCACGAAGGCGATCATATTCACGTCCTTGAGGTCTTCACGGCCCGTGGCGAGGTCGGTCATAGTGACATCCCTCACGTCGAAGCCAGCCAGATAGAGGGCATAAGCCATCTCACGGTCGCACTGGCAGCCCTTCTCGCGGATGATGGCCGCGTTGATGCCTGTGGGCTTGCGGCGATGCATGTCGATACCGAGGCTGGAGGCAGTGCCGGTGAAGTTTCTGCCAAAGCTATAGTGCAAATACTGTTTCTTGTAGTTCATGAAACGCTCCATGGCCTTGCGCGGACCACTCTGCTTGCGGTCGAGCAGGTACGACGACTTGAACCAAGTGTCGCGCAGCGCATCGATGTCGAAGATGTAGTTGTGGTCAGCATGGGCGATGTTGATCTGACGTTTGGCTTGGGGCTTGCCGATCATCTTGAAGGCGATGCCAAGCTCACGAAGCATGCGGTTGGCGATGCCGTCGTTGGAGACTTGGATGACCACCGAAGGCTTCTCGCAGAACAGCACGGCCATGAGGTCTTCCTTGTCGAAGGCGCTCAAGTCGAGGTTCATGCCGTAGGTCGTATTGGCGAAGTTCATCTCCAACAAGGTGGTAATCAAACCGCCTGCCGACACATCGTGACCAGCCAAAACCAAGTTGCTCTCGATGAGCATCTGGATGGCGTTGAAACACTTCTTGAAGTAGTTGACACTCTTCACATCCGGCGTGGCCTGACCGATAGCGCCTATGCTTTGTGCAAAGCTGCTACCACCCAGCTCGAAGCCGTCTTTCGAGAAATCGATGTAAAGCAGCTCGGTGTTCTCGTCAGCCTTCATCACGGGACGCACCACTTGGCGGATGTTCGACACCTCGCCAGCGGCGGAGACGATGACCGTACCAGGGGCGACGACCTTCTCGCCGTCGGGATATTTCTGCGTCATGGATAGGCTATCCTTACCCGTCGGCACGTTGATGCCCAAAGAGACGCAGTAGTCGCTCAAGGCCTTGACGGCTTCGTAGAGACGGGCGGTCTCACCTTCCTGCTTGGCAGGCCACATCCAGTTGGCACTCAAAGAAACCCCTGCGAGGTTGCCTTCGATGGGAGCCCAGAGGATGTTGGTCAAGGCCTCAGAGACCGACAGACGCGAGGCAGCGGCAGGGTCGATGAGGCCCGCTATCGGGGCATGACCCAAGGCCGTGGCGATGCCACGTTTGCCGTTGTAGTCCAAGGCGCTGATGCCGAGGTTACTCAGCGGCAGCTGCACCTCACCCACACATTGCTGCTGGGCCACACGACCCGTCACCGAGCGGTCCACCTTGTTGGTGAGCCAGTCCTTGCAGGCCACGGCTTCCATCTGCAGCACGTTGTTGAGGTATTTGTGTATATCGCGCTTGGTATAGCTTATCTTCTTAAAATGATAGGGTTTGGTCTTGTCCTTCAATATCGTCTTGGGGGCGCTGCCGAAGAAGTCGGAGATGGCCAAGTCGATGGGAGCCTTGCCTTTCTTGCGGACGAAACGGAGGCGCTCGTCACCCGTCACCTCACCCACTTCGTAATACGGGGCACGCTCACGCTCAGCGGTCTCCTTGATGATGTCTTTGTCCTTCTTGTTGACCAAGAGGCCCATACGCTCCTGCGACTCGTTGCCGATGATCTCCTTGTCTGACAGGGTCGGGTCGCCGACGGGCAGGTTGTCGACATACACCACACCGCCTGCGTCTTCGATGAGCTCGGAGAGGCAGTTGAGGTGGCCGCCAGCACCATGGTCATGGATGCTACGGATGGGGTTGCAGTCGCTTTCGGCCATAGAACGGATGACGTTGCTCACGCGCTTCTGCATCTCGGGGTTGGCACGTTGCACGGCGTTCAACTCGATGGCATTGCTATATTGGCCCGTATCGACACTCGACACGGCGCCGCCACCCATACCGATGCGGTAGTTGTCGCCACCCAACACGATGATGACGTCGCCCTCTTCGGGTTCCAGCTTCTTGGCGTCCTTCACCTTAGCGAAGCCAATGCCGCCTGCCAGCATGATGACCTTGTCGTAGCCAAGGGTTTCCTTTTCGCTATGTTCGAAAGTCAGCAAACTGCCGTTGATGAGGGGTTGGCCGAACTTGTTGCCGAAGTCAGAGGCACCGTTGGAGGCCTTGATGAGGATCTCTTCAGGGGTCTGATAGAGCCACTTGCGCGGCTCGATATCCTTCTCCCACTCACGGCCTTGCTCCGTGCGGGGATAAGAGGTCATATAGACGGCCGTACCCGCCAGAGGCAAGCTACCTTGGCCACCAGCCAAACGGTCGCGGATCTCACCGCCCGTACCCGTGGCAGCGCCGTTGAAAGGCTCCACGGTAGTCGGGAAGTTATGCGTCTCGGCTTTCAGCGAAAGCACCGTCTCAATGGGTTTGATCTGGAAGGACGAAGGCTTGTTGGGCTCGGCGGGAGCGAACTGCTCCACCTTGGGGCCAAGAATGAAGGCCACATTGTCCTTGTAGGCCGACACCAGGCGGTTGGGGTTCATCTTCGACGTCTTCTTGATGAGGGCGAAAAGCGTGTTGGGCATGCGCTTGCCATCGATGATGAAAGTGCCGTTGAAGATCTTGTGGCGGCAGTGCTCGGAGTTGACTTGTGCGAAGCCATACACCTCGCTGTCAGTAAGTTTGCGCCCAATCTTTGCAGATATGCCTTTCAGGTATTCCATCTCCTCCTCACTCAAAGCCAGACCTTCCTGCTGGTTGTAAGCCTCGATGTCGTCGATGTATTTCAACGGCTCGGGCTTGCGGTCCACGGAGAACACCATCTGGTCGAGGTTCTCGTAACGGTTTTGCAGCATCGGGTCGTAAGGGGCCTTCTTCGAGTCCACTTTTTGGAACTCTTCAATGCGAATAATGCCCTTGATACCCATGTTTTGGGTAATCTCGACGGCATTGGTGCTCCAAGGCGTGATCATCTCACGGCGCGGGCCAACAAAATGGCCTTTCACCGTGTCTTTTTCGATCATTGCAGCATTACCGAAAAGCCATGAAAGCTTGGAAACGGTTTCCTCGGAAAGCGGAGATTTGGAATCAACAGCGATAACCTTTTGATTATCAGATTGAAAAAAGCATATCATAAGTGCAAGGTTTTATGCATAAAACGATGCCGCAAAGATAGGTTTTTTATCCGTATAGTTTAACCAAAAATCTTAAAAATCAATAATCCTCTCCCGACTGTTCCTCGCCGCCGCCTTCACCACCGCCTTCGTCGCCACCTTCGTCGCCATCGGGACGGTTGCGTTTCATGTTCTGCTGGTTGATACGGTAGTTGAAATTGAGCGAGAACGAACGACGGTTCCAGGTGCTGGTGTTGTATTGCCAGAAGCCGTCGCCCCACGACTCGCCGCCCCAGCTGCGTGAGTTGAAGAGGTCGCGGACATTGAAGGTAATGGTGCCGTTGCCATTGAAGACTTCTTTGCTCACTGCGAGGTCCACCCACCAGTTGCCCTTACGCATGCCCAGCGGCTCCTTGTGCGGGCCCATGACATGGGCTGTCAGCTGGAAGTCAAACCAGTCGCTCACCTTGAATTTCGACACGGCACGACCAAAGAGCATCCAAGTGGCATCGTTATAGACCTTATCGTTGATGGTGCCATTGAATTGGGAACGGAAGAAGTTGACGTTTCCGTTGAGGTTCCACCATTTGGTCATCTGGCCTTGAGCCACCATCTCCACGCCAAAGTCGTCGGCCTTGCCGAAGTTGATGGGCATGCTGTAAAACACGCCATCATCCTCATAGGTATAGCTTCGGATCATGTTGGTGCCATGACGGTAATAAGTCGTGAAGTTGAAGCTGGCCTTGTCCCAGAAATGGATGTAACCGAGTTCGTAGCTGTCCATGTAGGTCGGTGTCAAGGCGGGGTTGCCAAGGCGGATGTTACGGTTGTCGTTATAGGAACGGAAGGGACTCATCTGCCAGAAGCCTGGTCGACGGATGCGACGCGTGTAGCTAATCTGGAACTGGTTGAACTCGTTCACCGAATAGTTGATGTGCGCACTCGGGAAGAAGTCGAAATAAGGCTTGCCGCCGTTGATGGAGTCGGTGCCGTCGTGGGCATAGCCTTTCAGGTTGGTCAAGATGTCGGTCATCTCGGCACGCAGGCCCACCTGTCCCGACCATCGGCCCCATTCGTTGCCGAGGCTGGTGTAGAGCGCAGCCACTTGCTCGTTGTACTCATAGTCGTAACAATAGTTAGCCAAAGGCTCCCAAACGCCGTCGTTCTTCTGCCATACGCTGTCGTTGCTCAGGATGTTGCGGTTGGTGTATTTTCCGCCAATCTCCCACTGCGCCTTAGTGAGGAAGGGATGCACATAGTCGATGCTGGCCTGCAGGTTTCGCATACGCTGGTCGTTGCCTGTCTTCTGATACATGGTCCAGAGCGCCTGTTGTGCGTCGGCATTAGGATAGAGCGACTCGGTGATGTCGGAGCCTGCATTCTCGGTATTGGTGAAGAAACGCACATTGGCTTTCAGGCTGCGGCCCTTGCGCTCAAAGGTCTTGTCGTAGTCGAGGGTGACCTCATACATCGGGTCAACCTCCGCATAATCCTCGGCACGCACGTCATACGAAGCAGAGTCCCAAATAGGATACACGTCGGAATAGCGCACCACGGGATGCGTTGCCAGCTTACCGTAACGGTAGACGAAGGCAGCGCTAACAATGTCACGGTCGGTAATGTAATAGTCGGCGCCCACGCGCACATTGTGACCCATGCGGTTCATCCTACGTTCGGTGGTCTGGTCGGTGAGTTGGGTGAACAAGGTGTCGCCGTCAACAATATCGCTGTAACGCTTTGTACGATTCACACCGCCACCGACGTTGGAGCGGTTGTTGAAGCCATAGCTGGCAAACAGATTCCATCGCTTCAAGCGATAGTTGCCCGAAAGGCTTGCGCCATACATCCAAGGATAACCCGTGCGCACATTGACCGCACCGTTGAAGCCTTGACGTTTGTCCTTTTTCAGGATGATATTGATGATACCTGCCGAACCTTCAGCGTCGTAACGCACCGAGGGATTGGTGATGACCTCCACCCGCTCGATCATATCGCCCTGCAAGGTGCGCAAGGCATCTTGGGTGCTCATGCCCGAGAGGCCCGACTCCTTGCCGTCGATAAGGATGCGCACACCATCGTCGCCACGCAAACTCACATTACCCTCCACGTCGACCGACACGGCTGGGATATTCTCCAACACTTCAATGGCGTTGCCCGCCGTGTTGCCCACGTCCTTACCCACGTTGAACACATGCTTGTCCAACGTCATCTCGTAGGTGCTCTTCTCAGCCACCACATTCACTTCCTCCAGCAGACGGCTGTCAGGCGAGAGGTTGATCTTGCCCACGTCAACCACACCTTTTGTGCCGTCCAGGTTGACGGTCTTATAGGAGGTGACGAAACCCATAAACTGTATTTCAAGCTCATAACGGCCTTTCTCGAGTTCCATTGCGAAGTGCCCCGAGGGGTCGGTGATGCAGCCCGACACGAAAGTCTTGTCAGGCAAGGTGCAAGCCCGCACGGTGGCATATTCCATGGGATGGCCCGTGGCTTTGTCAAAAACACGGCCTTTTACCGTAATGGCGGCGAATGAAATCTGGGTTAAGCACAAAAGTGCCAATATAAAAAGGAGATTTTTCTTCATAAAAGATACTGCTCGTTAAGGCTGCAAAAATAGGCATTTTCAAGCAATTAGCGGTTGGAATTGTAGGAGAAAATCACATCGGATCGACGTCAATCTGCACCTGAACCGACTTATACTCCGCATCCTGCTGGAACAAATGGATCTGTTGCGCTATCAATTCTTTTACCTTCTGAGTGTTGTAATCGCGCTTAAACTTCACCATCATCTGCTTGATATACAGATTTTTGACCCTTGAAACAACGGGATATTCAGGACCTAATAGATCCTGTTTGAAGATGGGCCGAAGCATACTGGCCAACTCAGCTGCGGCTGGGTTGAGTTTCTGGTAGTCCTTGTGCTTCAGTCGGATGAGAATCAATCGATAGAAGGGCGGATAGCCGAACTGGTGGCGGATGACCATCTGCTTGTCGTAAAGCCCACGGAAATCGTTGCGCAACACGTCTTGCAGCACGGGATGTGCCGGCTCGTAGGTCTGGATGATGACCTTACCCTGCTTGCCCTTACGTCCTGCCCTACCTGCCACCTGGGCCATCAGCTGGAAACTGCGCTCGTGGGCACGGAAATCGGGGAACGAGAGCATGTTGTCAGCATTGAGGATACCCACCACCTTCACCGAGTCGAAGTCCAAGCCTTTGGTGACCATCTGCGTGCCCACGAGGATGTTGGTTTCCTTGTCCTGGAAAGCCTCAAGGATGTTCTGGTAGTCGTTTTTCGAACGCGTGGTGTCGAGGTCGAGACGCGCCACCTTGGCTTCAGGCATAACAAGACTCAAGTCTTCCTCAATCTTCTCTGTGCCAAAGCCATGCATACGGATGTTGGGGCTGTGACAGACAGGACATTCGCTCGGCACACTGGCGGTATAGCCGCAATAATGGCAACGCAACACGTTCTGGCTCTTGTGGTAAATGAGGCTCACGTCACAGTTGATGCACTGCGGCACATGGTGGCAATCCTCACACTCCAGACGCAACGAGAAGCCCCGTCGGTTTTGGAACAGGATGGTCTGGTTGTGTTCGTCCAAGGTCTCTTTCATGGCATCCAAAAGGGTGCTACCAAAGTCGGCCTTCATGGTCTTGCGCCGACGTTCCACACGCATGTCGCTGAGGATGATTTCGGGCATCTGCACACCGCCATAGCGCTCCATGATTTCCACCAGATGGAAACGGCCGTTCAAGGCGTTGTAATAGCTCTCGTAGGACGGCGTGGCCGAACCTAACAAGACGTTGGCCTTGTGCATGGCCGCCAGCACAATGGCGGCATCGCGGGCATTGTAGCGCGGCGCAGGGTCAATCTGCTTGAAGCTACTGTCGTGCTCTTCGTCAACGATGACCAGCCCAATGTCGGAATATGGCAAGAAGATGGCCGATCGCGAGCCTATGATGATCTGGTGTTTAGGCGATTGCGTCTGACCGAAGTCGCGCACTTGTTCCCATACCTCTACCCGCTCGTTGTTCCCATAACGAGAGTGGTACACACCCAACTTGTCGCCAAAGTATTCCTTAAGGCGGTTGATGATTTGTGCCGTGAGTGCAATCTCGGGCAGCAGATATAGCACCTGTTTGCCGCGGTCTATGGCTTCCTTGATGAGTTTGATGTAAATCTCAGTCTTACCAGAAGAAGTCACGCCGTGCAGCAAGACGGGCTTGTTCTCGCCAAATCCAGCCTTGATGCCCTCATAGGCTTTCTGCTGCGCTTCGGTGAGCTGTATGCTGTCCACGTCGGTCTGCACCTTGAATTCCTTCAGTCGGCTGACCTTACGCTCATAGACCTCAAAAATGCCCTTGTCTGTCATGCTCTTCAGTATCGCCGAAGTCGCATTCGCCTTCTGAAGCAAGGTTTTGGCCATCACGTCGTTGTCGGCATCGCCGCCAAGGGTGATGAAGGCCAACAGCACTTCCAACTGCTTGTAGGCGCGCTTGGTCAACTGGTCCATCAGTTCCTGCAGTTTGGCCTCCTCGCGGTATTCAGCCGCAAGATGCACAAAGCGTTCGTATTTGGCCCTATATTTCTCATTCAGCTCCTCCTCCATCACGAGGATGCCTTTTTCCATCATCGAATGGACGAGTGGCATCACCTTCTTGAAGCCGATGATTTTGCTGACCTCGCTGACGGTGATCTTGGGCTTGATCTGCAGGGCTTCCACGATGAGGTATTCGAAGTCGTTCAAGGCCACGGAGTCAAGCACATAGTCGGGCGAAAGAGCAACGGTGGTCTCGCTGCTCAGTTTCAAGGCGGAAGGTAGCGCGGCCTGCATTACCTCGCCAGGATGACACATGTAATAGGTCTTCACCCAGTCCCAGAACTTCAGTTGTTTCTCGTTGACCATGGGTTGGTCGTCGAGCAAGTCAGTAAGGAACTTGACTTCAACCGAGGGCACCTGCTCAGTCAGCCCAACGATGAGTCCCGACATGATCTTGCTCTTGCCAAACTGCACTACTGCTCGCTGGCCTACGCGCACCTGGTCGTTCAGTGCGAAAGGCACACGATAGGTGAAGGTACCTGGCACGGGAATCGGCAGGAGAACTTCAGCAAAAAGGGTGATTCTATCGGAAACCATATTAATGCGAGTTGACCTCTGAATAGCCTACCAACTCATCGTAGCCCTTGATGGCATTATAGTAGTAGAAATACAGCTTGTAGACGTTGTTGGTTTCCCAATGGTTGCCCGCCGTCAGGTCGGTCATGATCTCATGGGTCTTACGGTCGATGGTGACGAACATGAAATTATAATAGCCTTGCTTGAGCACCATCGAGCAGGTATAACCACGCAGCTTATAGTCATAGGTCATCTTGTTGCTCTCATTGAAGCACCAGTCGTTGAGGGCGCCCATGATATAGATGTCCTCATGCGTTAGCGGCGACTCGCTCTTATAGAAGAAGTTGACACGACAATAATCGGCTTCCGTGCTGTTGTCGAGGTTTTCGTTCTCCACATAAACGAATTTCTCGCCATGGATATCTTCATAGGAGATATAGGCCTTCCTCGCCCGCGACTCGCAGGTGGCGATGTCGATTTCAAAGCTCTCGTCGGTTTGACGGATATGGGCCAGGTTTTCCGACTGGAAATAGAAGTTGCTGGTATTGAACCGGAGATACTGGTTGGCTGCCTCAAAAACGGTCTGGGGATGATGCTCAAAGGAGATATAATCCGGATAGACATAGGTGGGTTTCAAGCCAATGGCAGCGTTGTCCCAACGGCCATTCTGACGTATGTTCAGGAAGCTGTATTGCTGGGTGTTGCCCGTCAGGTAGCTATTCATGTTTACGCGGACATCGAGCTGCTGATGGGTGTCGGTGAGTGCCAAATCGTCGGGATAGCGCGGCACGGTAGCGCCCACATGAGCCTTCTCGTCGACCACCATAAAGCGACGCGTGAAATACACATCGTTCAAGTCGTTGCCAAAAACCACAAGCAGGTAATTGCCCGAAACAAGAGGCATCATGTCCTCGGTGGGAAACTTGAGCTGATAGTTGACGTAATCGATCAAGGTGTTGCGCGAGAAGGCATAGTCGTCCAAGCGGTCCGACTCAAAACCCGAAGCATATTGGATGCGTTGCATGTCGGTAGGCATCCAGTCATGGGTGCAATGGATGAAGGTGTAGTTGAGCACCTCGCCATCCCCGTCGATGATGTCGAAAGAGAGGGTCAGCCTGCCCATCATGTCTTCCAATGGTACGATGGGATCGTTCAGCTGGTTGTCGTCGGCATAGAGCAACACGGTCTGCACCTGAGGCTTGTAGTTAAGGTTGCTACAGAGCAGATCGAAATCCTGGGCAAACAAACCCGTGGCCATGCATAACGTCAGTATCAATATGGTGATTCGTTTCATTGTGTGGTTATTTTTCGGCAAAGATAACAAAAAAAGCCGTTTTGAACGGCTTTTTTATCACAGGTTCTCAACGATGCTTTGTTGCACCTCTGCAAACTCTTCTGGTGTCAGATGCACATGCTCCTTTTTGAAGTCCATGTCACCCTCTTTTGTGATGGGGATGAGGTGGATATGGGCGTGGGGCACCTCCAAGCCGATGACGGCCACGGCGATGCGTTTGCAAGGCACGGCTTTCTCGATGGCTTTGGCCACTTTTTTGGCGAAGACCATCATGGCGCCGATTTCGTCGTCGTCGAGGTTGAAAATGTAGTCATCCTCGTGTTTGGGCACCACCAAGGTGTGGCCTTTCATCACGGGATTGATATCCAAAAAGGCGAAGAAACGTTCGTCCTCTGCAATCTTGTAGCAAGGGATCTCACCTGCTATGATTCTCGAAAAAATGGTAGCCATAGTCTCTAATATTAGCGGGTGATTTCGACGATCTCAAACTGCACTTTGCCAGCGGGAACCTGAATCTCGGCCACCTCGCCCACCTGCTTACCCAACAGGCCTTGACCGATGGGAGAGTTGATGGAGAGCTTGCCTTCCTTGAAGTTGGCCTCTTTCTCAGGCACGATGGCGTAGGTCATCATCATGCCCGACTTGGTGTTTCTGATCTTCACCGTCGAATAGAGCAGCACCTTCGAGTTGTCCATCTTTGACTCATCGAGAATACGGGCGTTGAAAATCAAGTCCTGCAATTCAGCGATCTTGGCTTCCAGCAGACCTTGAGCCTCTTTGGCGGCGTCATATTCGGCGTTCTCGGAGAGGTCGCCCTTGTCACGTGCTTCCTGGATGGCCTGCACGATGCGCGGACGCTCACGAAGAATCAGCTCGTCGAGTTCATCTTTCAGTTTCTGTAACCCTTCCGGGGTAAAATATTTGATTTCTGACATGATAAATGTTTTATATTTGTTTCGTTACAAGTTGCAAAAAAGAGACCCTTACCGAAATAAGGGTCTTCTTTTGTTTGCGACTGCAAAGATACGAATTATTTCCGAACTGGCGTCAGTTTTAGAAAATAATTCTTGCGCCAACGCTATGCGTGCCACCGAAGGTGTAGGTGTCTCTGTAGGAATAATCCACAGCGAACTTCATAGCGTTTTCGTCCTTCGACAGCGGGACTTGCACAGAGCAACCTGCGCTCAGACCTCTGTTGACGTTCATGCAGTTGTCGTCGTAGAGAACGCCTTCAGTGAACTGCTTGGCCCAGATACCCTTTTCATAGGTATAGCCAGCGCGGATCATGAACATCTCTTTCCAACCATACTCAAAGCCCAGGGTGATCTGGTCGTTGGTGAAGGAGTTGGAGGCGAAGTTACCTGCAATGGTCAGACGGTTGTTTTCGGCAAACAGCCAGTCGTAGGCAGCAGCGATGCTCAACTGAGTGGGCAATTCGAAGTCGTCGACGCGTTGCACCATGGTGAACTGCTGGTTGTCGTTGTTGTCCATGAACACACGCAGTGAGATACCGTCGCCAGAGAATTTCATCGTGGGTCCGATATTCTTCAAGGTGATACCAAAGTGGACATTGTCGAAAGGACCAGTGACGTACTGGATACCAGCATCAAGGGCGACACCGACACCACCCATATCCTTGATGGACTCGCTGATGATCTTCAAGTTGAAGCCGCCGCTGATGCTATTGGAGAAAGCCTTGGCGAACGACAGGTTGATGTTCATCAGGTTGGGTTTGAAGGTACCGAGGGTACCGGGGTCAGGGTTCTGAGTGGTAGTGATCGGAATCTCGCCGATGCTGAACGACATGAACGAGAGGCCCAACACACTCGACTCACCCACGCGGGCCAAGAGGCCGAACGAGGAGATACGGGTGTCGTTGCCCACGCCCACCAGCCAGCTGGTGTGACTGAAGTTCAGATCCAAAGTGTTGCAAGAGCTGATGCCAGCCACATTGCCGTAGATGGCTTCGACACCATGCACGAACGACATGCCTGCATTGCCCCAACCTGACGAAGCAGCCCAGGGGTTGATCAACAGCTCTGAAGCGCCAGCTTGGCCTGAACGGTCTTTATTACCTGCAAATGCTTGAGGAGCACTTAATCCCATAAGGACTACGAAGCTCAAGACGATATATCTAAATGATTTCTTCATGATGATAAGTTATTTACGGTTAGCAATTACATTTTAGAATGTGTTCAGGTCAACTTGACGCATGGCACCGAAGAACTTGATGGTACGCTCGCTGTTGCTCGTCAGATCCTTGATGTGGATCAGATAGAAGCCGCTAGCCACGGGCGTATTGGCGAAGTTCGTGAGGTCCCATTCAATGCTCGGTTCTTCATTATCCTTACGGAACTGACGCACCTTAGTACCGCTCAAGGTGTAGATGGTAACCACGCACTTGTTAGGCAGGTTGGTGATCTTCACCTTATTGGTCAAAGCATTGCCTTCGTAGGAGTCGTAAGCATAGTAAGGATTGGGCACCACAGTGACGAGGTTGAGGTCTTCCTCGGTCTTTTCAGGATCGTTTTGGATAGGATCCCAACCGTCAATTGAGAAGGCGAACTTAGGATTGTAGTTGTTGATGTCCAAATCCGGGTCATAGGTCTGGAGGCCATAACCAGCGCCATAGGCATTGGGCAGACCACCACCAGTCTTGATATGGTTACCGTAACCGGCATCATAGGGCTTGGCCAGACGGATACGGATGCGGCAGTCATTGCCTTCAGGCAACCACTTCATGCCTTCAATACCCATAGGCATACCCACATACATCAAGAGTTTATAGAAGTAGATGTTCAAGTTCCTTTGGACGCCAGTTTGCGGCACGTTCTGAATGTAATTCAAGGTGTTGAACAATAGTTGACCACCGTCATAACCGTAGTTCTTCACATCCTTATAAGGAGAGGTGTTCGACATCACGATGGAGTCGGCACGCCAGATGTAGACGAAGTGCTTGCCACCGAACACGGGATCGCTGTTGGCACCACGGAAGACGGCGGGATCGAGAGTCTGCGACAAACCGCTATTGTCGTCGACAGTGGTCTTCAACAGTTTGGCGGGGTTGAAGAGCATGTCGCGTCCACCCATATCCTCGAGATAGGAGTCCTCACCGAAGGCCACATTCAAACGCATACCCGTTTCCACGTCAATGACGTAACCCGGGAACCAGCCCATACCCTGAGGTGAGATGAAGTTAGGATCATCGGGGTTGGTGGAGGCGTAGACGAAGCCATCGGCATTCGGGTCGGCAGGATTGTTGTCAACGACAAGTTCGTTGCCCTTACAGTTCCAATTGTTGGCATAAGGCTTACCATCCTTGTCAACCGAGGGGTGACGGCGCAGGAAGAAGCGGTCGGCACCACCTTCATTCAAGTTCTTGTCAAGACCCATTTCGAGGACGGGGCAGCGGGTCCACTTGCTCTTATCGGTAGTGAACACGATGTCGACACTGCAAACATCCTTGAAGTCTTGGTCGGAACGCGAACCACCTTCAAACAAAGGACCAGGATTGAAGTTGGATCCTTGCTTCCAGTAGGAAGTCAGGTTGGCAGGAGCCCAAGTGCGACCAGCCAGCTTTTCGAAGTTCTCGTTCGGGTCCCAAGGCAGGTTGGTAATCAACGTAGAGGTAGCAGCGCTACAGTTGTGGTCGTTGTCGGCGGCGTTGTCAATTGAGGAATACGATCCAGAACGGATCCAGTTCAACGACAGACCAGGCACATCGACGTCGCGGATACCATCCATCCAAACTGAATCGGGCTTCTGGAATTCCATCGACGAAGTGATCACACCATTGTTGGGAGCAATCACAGCATCGAAATCGTGCCAGTTTTCTTCATATTGAGAGCCAGGGGTACCACCTGAAGGAACTGCATAGTATTGACCAATCTTAACACGGCCGATGTTGTAGGTCTGAGCAATAGTAATGGAGATACCACGATCGATGAACATCTGTTCGTTGTCATACACGCTCGTGGTGTCGGCGCGAAGCGTATCATTGGTGTCCAAGTCAAGGAGCCACCAGTGGCTGGCCATACGCATGGCAGAGTCGCCTCTGACATCAGGATTACCACTAATATTATGCGTGTATTGCTCAAACATATCGTCGAAATAGAGCTCATATCTGTGAGACTGCACATTCAACGGGTCGATGATCTTAACATTGATAGGACCATAGCCAGGCTCATAGGTGGGATGATAGGCAATCGGGTAGTCGGGGCTACCGAAACGGTTGGTTTCAGAAGCCATAGGCTTGCTCAGGATTTCGTCGATAGTGGCTTGAGAGAGCTCAAGTTCATTACCTCCGTTGCCAACACCAACGATACGGGTGATAGCAGGGCTGTCACCATAAGAGGCGCGAAGCACGGTACCATTGATGGTCTTGTGAGGTACGGCCGAATAGACCTTGATGTTCTTTCTACCTTCGAGGTAGGGTTTCTTCTGACCGAGCAGGCCGAAGGGTTCGCTAGGATCTTGTGAGTAGGTGAGGTAGTTGTTGTAAGCATAAGCCACAGCCATATAATAATAGGTGTTGTGGTTGACCAAGTTCGGGTTGTCGCCTTGGGCAAACTGGTCTTGGGTCAACACGAAGCTGTGGGTGATGCCGGCATCGCCACCAACCACTTTTCTGACAGGCACATTGGCCTGGAGCGATTCGTCATATTCGTAGTTGATCAGCGTAGCAACATTGTTGCGAACGTCGCACTGGAACACCAAACGAGCCTTGTCGGTGTTGCTGAGTTCGTCAGCACCCACTTCAGCGTTGGCCAGCTGATACACCTTGTAACCTTCGAAGCGATAATATCTGTCGTAGATCGTTTCGATCTTCTCTTCATGTTGGGTAACAGTGTACACAGTGTCACCATCGATGGTGATAACCTGGATGGAGTCGAATTTGACTTCAGTGTCAACTCTTCCTTCCGGAATTTCAGGATCGAGTTCGAGATAACCTTCCTTGTAGTTGTTGGAAAGGGAGGCGTTCGACAGATAAACGATGAGCTGTTGGTCGAGCTCGCGGATGGTCAAATCGGGAGCGCTAGGACCGTCAATAACCTTAAAGCAGTTGTCGAACAGGGCTTGGCACTTGTCGTCGACCACGCGCAGCAGTTCAACAGAAGCCCAGGCACCGCCAGAAGTGGCACGAGCCCACGGCACACCGAAGGTGATGTAGTTGACTGCACCGGGTTCCAAGGTGAAGGGGCCTGCCGACTGCATGAAACGACGGTCGTTAGGAGCGTTTTGGCATTGCTCTTCTGACCAATACTTACCATTTGTATTGTAGTTGCCATTGGGAGGCGTGCCATTGGTACCCCAGTTCCACGGGTCAGAATCGCCAGGGAACATGAAGTCGCACTCGGGACCCACCACGTCGCTGCCACTAAAGGCATTGCCACCATAACGCATCTTGGCGCCATTCTTCCAAATACCACGCAGATAGTTGTAATATTCAGGAGCAGTATCAGGGTCACCATTATCTGTATTAGCGTTGTTGTGATACACGAAACGACGCATACCGAAACGTTCGTCGTCGACGATGCCGTTACCGAAGTTCACACCGTTGATGCTTTCGTCAACCACCTGATGATAACCGGTGGTGTCGAAGACGAAGATGGAGTCACCCGTAGCAGGGTCGATATGGCTGAAGCTGGATTCAATGTCGAAAGTGTACTTGGGATTGTCGATTCCATCAGGATCCATATAAGGACCTTGGAAGAAGTCGATACCAATCGCAGGAGGTTGTGCACCGTAGGCCTCAGGTTCACCGCTACCGTCGACGGCGGAGCCGTTGTAACCATAGCCGAGACCACGAGCGACATCGCAACCTACATAGTCGTCCCAGCCGTAGCCGAGGTCAACGTCGGTCCAAGGCGAGAAGTAAGTGCCCGTCAAAGTATAGGTGGAACGGTTGATGATCTCGTAGCTGTAGAAGGTCATGTTATTGATTTCGTCGTTGGTGGCGAAGGCAAAAGCCTGGGCACGCACTTCGATACCAATTGCTTGACCGCTTGACTCAGTGTGCGAAGCACCTTTATCGTTGAAGATCCACCACAGGGTTTGGTCGCCCTTCAGCACCTGGTCGGCAAGGATGGAGCCGTGCATGGTGCCATGGATTTCTTCTTCCATGGTCGGGATCTTGGTGTGGCAGAGTTCATTGTTGATGTCGTAGTAAGGATAGTCACCTTTTTCGGGGTTGTATTCACCGTCACCATTGGCATCGTAGAAGGGAGCCAGATAGTAGGCAATGCCTTCCGGGTCGTCGTCGGCACGCGTGGCGGGCCAATTCTTGATGATGGAAGGAACCTCATAACCTTCTTTCAGTTTGGGCTCACTGCCAGAGTAGTCAACATTGGCGAGGAACTCATCCACTTCGGCGCGGGTGATCTTGAAGATCTTATCCCATTTGGCGCAAGTCTCAGGGGTGATGGATGCTCTACCATCAACGGTCAGAGGACCAGTGTAGTAGTCGTTACCGACCTGACGGAAACGCAGGGCAGCGCACTTCAACTGGTTATTGACGTCGACACCAGCAATCCACAGGGAGCCAGCGAACAGGGAGGTAGCAGAGCCATTGGCGGGGATGAAGTACTTGGAGCCAGTGCCAGCAGGCAGGTCCCACCACATATCACCACCAGAATTGATACGCGTTCTAACGTTGTTGATGTCGAGCCAGTCGTATGACGACGAAGGCGTACATCCGGCTGCGGTTTGCGCGCGCTGGCCTTTGCTGCCAGATTGCACATTCTTCACCATCTCAGCCTTTCCGGGAATCACAGCACTAACAATGAGCAGCGCCGCAAACAAAGTTCGAAATATATTCTTCATAATACTTGTAATTTATCGTTAGGAATGACTTTTTAGAAGTTAAGGCTCAAACCGAGTCTGATGTGACGAGGCATTGAATAGTTGTAACCGCTGTTGACCATCAGTTGATACATCTGGATGAAGGCCTGCGGGTCAATCTGGCTGTTGATTTCACGCTGCCATGCAGGAGCCGAGAGGTAACCGTCGTCGTCGGCATTACCGGTGGCGGGATACACGTCGGTGATATTCTTCGAATTGAGCAGGTTGAGCACTTGCAGATAGACATTCACGCCCATCTCGCGGCCCTTCGATTCGCCTTCCTTCTTGCCACCCACGGTGAAGTTGAAGTCCTTGTCGACACGGAGGTCGAAACGGAAGGAGGCAGGAATTCTGGAACCGTTGTAGGTACCTTGGAGCAGGTTGTTACCGCCAGAGATCGGCGAAGAAACCGTACGCGAAGCGGTGTAAGGCGTACCCGAACCACCATTGACTTGCAGTGAGAAGCCAGTGTTGGAGAGGATCTGGTGGCCTTTGATCGTAGGACCATTGTAGTTCTTACCTTCGCTGTAACGATAGTCGAGCGTGAGGTTGAAGCTGTGACGACGGTCGGCATTGGTCGGGAAGGTGGATCTCAGGTTAGGCACACCAGCAGCAATCAAGGCAGAAGCGGTGGAGGTCGAAGAACCAGTCATGTCGGCATACTGCAAAGTGTAGCTGGCACGGATACGGGCGTTCTTCGTACGACGCATGTCGTAGCTGGCCGTCAAACCCTTGACGGTACCGAAGTCGAGGTTGCTGAAGGAGTTGTAGGCCTTAGGATAAGCACCGTTGAAACGGTACATCTGGATCATGTTACGCAACTCGTGGTAGTAAGCCGAAATGGTCAACGATGAAGTGTTGGTCACCTTCTGCGTGAAACCGAGTTCGTACTCAATGGTCTGAGCGGGCTTCAGATCAGGATTGGCCAGCGTGTTCGAGGTCTCGTTGAAGCGGTAGTAATACAGCGGACTGCAGTAGAATGAGCTGGAAGGACGCTGCGTCAACACATCATAGTGAGCGAAGAACAAGGCTTCGTCGGAAATCGGGAAGGAGAAGGAGATACGAGGCATGACGCTCCAAGCGGGATCGTAGTCCTTGAAGGATTCCTTATCGACAACCATCTGGTCAGGGTTCTTCAGCCAAGGAGCTGCACCAGAGCCCATGCCGATGGCGGTCGGGTCGTTGATTTCAACACCAGCTTCGTTGTACCAGGTGTTGCCATTACGATAACCAACGATAGCGGTTCTCTCAGTGGCCTTGTTGACATATACCACATAGTCGTTACCGATGTTGTCGGGAACTTCGGCCCATGACTCATCGTCCATCTTAATCATTCTACCGTTCTGCATCAGGTCGCCAGCGGTATTGAAGTCATAGAGGACATACGGGTCTTTCAGCACATCCTGGTTGGCGTCGAAACGGTCGACACGCACACCGATGTTGAAGATCAGGTCTTTGAAAGCGAACTTATCTTGGATGTAACCGGCCATGTAGATGGGCTGTTGGGCACCAATCGGGCGGGTCAGCACACCTTGGTCATCCTTCTCGGTAAAGAAGTCAGACAGCGAAGGACGCTCGGTGAGACCGTACTTTCTGTTGCCGTCGTAGGTGTAGCCATAGTAGTAAACCGAAAGCTGACCGTCACGGGTGAGTTCGTCGGCACCGAACAAGTTCATGTTGAGGCCGCCGTCCACGGTAGCGGTTCTCAGGTTACCGTTGGCATCGTAATATTTCATCGTGTTATTGTCGAAATCATAGGTGTCGATGAGGATCCATTCCGTGCCGTTCACCGGCAGGCCCATGGCCTGACGCAAGCGGGCGTCGACAGTGAACTGGGTGCTCTCGTCGTACATTCTGTTGTACATAATGGTATCGACATAACCGTCGTAGCTGACTGCATAAGGATGATCAACATCAAGCTCTCTGATGTGGAAGTTCACCATGTCACGCATCAACGTCCAGGGATTTCTGTTGTAGGCGGTGATGTTGTACTGCATCGAAGAGTTGTTGCGCTGCTCATATTGGAAGCCCAACTTGATTTCGTGCGAGTTATCGCCTCTACCCAGTGTCATAGAACCGTTGACATTGACGGCGATCTGGTCACTGACCGACTTGGCATAGCCCGTCTGTACCATGCCAGGAACAGCATACAAGCCGTACACGGCTGACGGTGACATACCGTTGACCAAACCATTGTGGAGGATGATGTTGGAAATGTTATCATAGTAACCCAGAGCGCCATAAGGCTCGTAAAGGTTATAATAGTTGGTCACATAAGTTGCCAACAGGGGGTTGAAGTTGGAAGGCTGGAAGTCAACGTAGGTGTCGAAGTAGTTATCCAACACCCAAGCATTGCTGATGCTCTTGTATTGACCGTCGACAAGCACTGAGTCGATGGCATCGGGTGAGAAGTGGAAGTTGGGCTCACGGGTCGTGGTGAACTTACCGATGTTGCCATAAGCAAAGATATTGTTCCACAGATCGGGGTCGCCCGACTCGCTCTTATAGTGCGAGTAGTCGGCCTGGGCGCTATAATAAACGTTCGAGATCAGCGAGGTGCTCTCGGGATCGCTGGGGAAGCGCTGGCTGAAACGGACATAACCACGATAGGTACCCGACTTTGACAGGTAGTTCTTTTCGGTATTGAAGAAGTGTTGACCGCTACCGCCGTCGTAGTGACCGCCGTTTCTGACCATCGAACCACCGAAGGTAAGGTTGGAGTTCTTACCGGTGCGGACGTCGATCTTACCAGTCACGTTGATGCTCTGGTTGGTCGTGTTGTTGAGGAAACGGGTGTCATACAGGTTGTCTTTATGGGTGAAAGCAGCCGTTTGATAGGTGCTGGTACCCATACCTGCGAGGGTCAGAGGATTGGCTTTGATCTGTTCCATCCAATCTTCCTTGGCACGCCAGTAACCCACCGCGGAGGTGCTACCATACTGGTTACGAGTCAGGTCGAAAGCGAGGAAGAAACCGAGGAGGGCTTCCTGGTCGTTCTTCTTGCTCTTGATGAGGGGACCTTGGATGCTACCACCCAAGCGGCCGTGACCATAACCATCAACGGAATACTCGGCTTCGAGGCCGCCACCCCAAGTACGGCTGGGGCCCTTGGTGGTCATGTTGATGATACCACCCATGGCATCACCATACATGGCAGGCGTACCACCCAAGATAACGTCGACTTGGTCGATAGCGCCTTGAGGTACGCTTGTACTACCAATAACCTTCACACCGTCGATGTAATACACGGCACCTTCACGAGAACCACGGATGGAGCCGACCTCACCGTCTTGCGAGAACACACCACCGACGCTGGCGGCGACACCCTCTGCCGAACGGACAGGCAACTTGGCAATTTCTTCCGAGGTGATTGAGGCACCCGACTGCGTGTTATCCTTTGAAATCAAAGGAATCTCATAATCAATGACCGTGACCTCATTCAGGTTGATTGCGCCACTGGCCATCTTGATGTCGTAGAAGGTGATCTTGTTGGCCGGAATGACCAGTCCGCGCAACACGAACGGATTCAAGCCAATGCAGCTCGCCTTAAGGTCATACGTTCCCGGAGGAATCGGGTTGATGTCATAATTACCGTCAAAGTCAGAGGATGCACCACCCACTTGCGTTCCGCCTTTTTCAACAATGACGTTTGCAAATGGTACCGGTTGTCCACTGTCATCGGTAATCTTGCCTTTGAGTCTTCCTTGCGCTTGTGCCATGGTCATCGTGCAGGTGGCCAGAACGATGGCAAGGGTCATTAGTAAATTTTTAAACATACCTTGTAATTTTATGTAATACTACTTTATTTGGTGCATATTGGTGCATTAAAAGTCGTCAAAATTACAACCTTATTTCAAAGTACGCAAGAAAAAAGCGCTTTTTCGTCACTTTTTTTCTACCAAAAAATATAAGGCTGTCCATATAATTCTGAAATTTAACGATTTATAAAACAACAAAAATAACAGTTTTTTTGGCGTCGAAATCCACTCACCGACACCTTATTAATTAATACTCACTAGGAGAAGAAGGGGTTCGACCGCTGTCGTCGACGCATCTTCTCGGCGTGACGCTTGTCTTTTTTAATCATTCTCTTGGTCTTTTTCGCCTGATGCTTGTAGTGTGCAGTCTTGGCTTTTTTATACTGTTTTGCAGCATTTTTCTCCTGACGCTCCATCTGACGCTCCGCCTTTCGGATGGCTCGCGACTTGGAAGAGGCACACGATCCGAACAACAACACAAGGGCCAAAAGATATGCTATTACATTAATCCTTTTCTTCATGACTATCTATTTTAAGTGCAAATATAATAATTCTTGCGGAAAAATGTACGTTTTTGAAAAAAAAAGCGTTTCTTTGTCGTCATGAAAACAAAGCGTCTACACCTATTAATATTATTAATTCTCCTGCCTTTCTTGCAGGCCTGCCATGAATATCCCGAGAACCCCAACCGGCCGGTCCTCCCCTATCCCATCACGATCTATCCCAACACACAGCAATATTACGACCTCAATTTCGTAGGCAATTGGCTTTACATCACCTCTGAAATTGAGAGCACCAGCCGAGGCATCATCGTTTACAGGCAGAGTGCCAACGAGTTTCTTGCCTACGACCGCCTTCCTCCCAACGAGCCCGATGCCTGCACCGACAACTATGGCAACACGACCCGTCTGGTGGTGGACTTCCCCTTTGTGGTCGACCGATGCAACAACGCCTATTATAACATCCTGAATGGACAAATCATCGTTGCCACTCCCGATAAGATTCCGAATTTCCCCACCGATGGCACAGTGGTGTATCCCTTGATACAATACCATACCACCTATGATGGAGTCAAACTGACGATATCGAATTAATCTTCCATTATGCTGCTCTGCCGCTCGATGGACGCCTGATGTATGGCCTCAAAAACCTCGTCAATCAATTGCGGCGACAAGCCCAAATCGGCACCCGTTGCCACATGCTCAGCCAGGATTTTCTTCCAACGGTCCATCTGAACCACAGTGACGTTGTTGCGTTTCTTGTACTCGCCAATCTGGGCACTCACCTCCATGCGGCGTGCCAGGAGTTGCAACAATTCATTGTCGATGTCGTCGATCTCGCTACGAAGGTTGGCCAGGTCGCGTTCCACATGGCTTGAGCTTTTCGAACGGAACGTCAAGCCGGCCAGCAACGACTTCAACTCGTCAGGAGTGATTTGTTGCTTGGCGTCGGTCAAGGCCTCGGCGGGATTAATGTGGCATTCTATCATTAATCCATCCGTTGCGAGGTCGAGGGCTTTTTGTGCCGTGGCTTGCAACAGCTCGCGGTTGCCACAGATATGACTCACGTCGGTAACGATGGGCACGTTCAGCTTTTGGGTCAACTCAATGGGGATTTCCCACATGGGGAAATTGCGATAGGGCGACTCCTTATAATAGGAGAAGCCGCGATGTATGGCCACCAACCGGGTCACACCTGCCTTTTGGAAGCGCTCGAAGGCGCCAATCCACAGTTGCAAGTCGGGCGAAACCGGGTTTTTGATGAACACGGGGATGTCAACACCACGTACCGCATCGGCGAGTTGCTGCACCGAGAACGGGTTGACCACCGTGCGGGCACCCACCCATAGGGCGTCGATGTCGTATTTCAGCGCCAGTTCTACATGCTCAAAGGTAGCCACCTCGGTGATGATGGGCAAGCCTGTCGTCTGCTTCGCTTCGCGTAGCCATACAAGACCATCCTCTCCCCTGCCTTCGAAGGCAGCAGGGCGGGTGCGCGGCTTCCAGATGCCGCCACGGAGCATCTTCACCTCGGGGATTTTGGCCAAGGCTTGCGCTGTGGCGAGGATTTGTGCTTCGCTTTCTACGCTGCATGGACCGGCGATGATCGTATGTGTAAAAGCAGGGGATGAATCCACCTGCTTAATATCCTGCGCCCCTACGGGGCTTTGTGTACTATAAACCTGCAAAAACGTTGTATATCCTTCCTTTGTCGTTACATTGTTCAACGTTTGAACGCATACAAATCCATTCTTTTCCAAAACCTTGATGGATGCCACATTTGATTCATATACCTTCGCTACAATTCTATCCAACAATAATTCACGAAACGCAATCCCACAAATCTGGGAAACCATCTCCGTAGCGATGCCCTTTGACCCATGCTCCTTGAGCAACATATATCCGACTTCGCCTTCATTAGGGTCTTCTAGACTACGTTCAACAGAAATGCTTCCAATAATTTTCCCATCCACAACAATAGCACGAAAAACTCCCATTTTACCTTCATTCAATTCAACCATTCCCAACCACCAATCGGCATCCGCATCAGTATAAGGATAAGGCAATCTGTCCGAGAGATATGTTCTATCCACAGCATTGCACAAAACTATCAATTCTGCCTTATCGAATAATGTCCATCGTTTTAATAACATATTCATTTTCATCCTTTTTTATCTGTGCAGCAAAGTCCTGTAGGGACGCAGGACGATAGGCAGGTTGTGGAATGCAATGAAACTCCTGCCGACAAACGAAAATCCGATTCCGATAAAACCCCGTAGGGGTGACGGAGATCAGTCCGTTCAATCCCCAAATGCATATCGTTCATCATATTCGATTCCATACGCTTTCAACGTTTCGCAATATTCGTCATGATACGTTTTGGTTTTATGATGCTCCGCCTGACCGAAAATATATTTTGTAGTCCGTTCCATCAAAGATGGGCTAACACTAAAAGCACCATAACCTTCCTGCCATTGGAATGGCTCATAATACGCATCCACTGTTTTCAACCACTTACTGCTTTTCGCCTTGATGACACGAACAAAATCCGACATGGTGACAGTCTTCGGCAACGTCATCAAAATATGAATATGGTCGGCAACACCACCAACAGCAAACGGTATAGAACCTTCACTGCGGATAATGCCACCTATATATTCAAACACACGATTTAAATCCTCATCGCGCATAACAATACCCGTGCTTTTCGTGTGGAAAACAATATGGGTGTACAATTGTGTGTAAGTGTTTGCCATAAGAACAATGTACGTTGTAGGTTTTGCAAATATACAGCAATTTTGACTGACCGTGACGTTTTTTTTTGTTACTTTGCAGTTTAATTAGTTACGCTTTTAAAGAGAATATCAACATAAAATGAAAAGAGTAGAAATCAAGCAAGCCTTGCAGATGCAAGCCTCTGACAATGAGATTACTGTAATGGGTTGGGTGCGCAACAAGCGCGGCAGCAAGAACGTGGCCTTCATCGCCCTCAACGACGGCTCTACCATCAACAACCTGCAATTGGTCATCGATCTGAACGTCATCCCCGAAGAAAAACTGGCCTTGATGCACGCTGGTGCATCGCTTTGGGCCAAGGGCGTCCTCGTCGCCTCGATGGGTAGCGGCCAGGCCGTGGAGCTCTCCGTGAAGGAGATCGGCCTGTTCGGTCCTGCCAACCCTGACGAATACCCGCTGCAGCCCAAGAAACACTCGCTGGAGTTCCTGCGCGACATCGCTCACCTGCGTTTCCGCACCAACACCTTCGGTGCCGTCATGCGTCTGCGCCATGCCATGGTGTTCGCCATCCACAAGTTCTTCACCGAGCGAGGCTTCTATAATATCCACACGCCATTAATCACTGCCTCCGACGCCGAAGGTGCTGGCGAGATGTTCCAAGTGACCACGCTCGACCTCAACAACCCGCCTCGTGACGAGCAGGGCAACGTCGACTACAAGCAGGACTTCTTCGGCAAGTCGACCAACCTCACCGTTTCGGGTCAGCTCGAAGGCGAGTTGGCTGCCACGGCCCTGGGCAAGATCTACACCTTCGGTCCCACCTTCCGCGCCGAGAACTCCAACACCACACGCCACCTGGCCGAGTTCTGGATGATTGAGCCCGAGATGGCCTTCTACGACATCAACGACAACATGGACCTCGCCGAGGAGATGCTGAAATACTTGATCCAATACGCTTTGGACAACAACATGGACGACCTCCAGTTCCTCAGCAAGCGTCTGCAAGACGAAGAGAAGGGCAAGAAGGAAGAAGACAAGTCGATGGAGCTCATCAGCAAGCTGCACTTTGTGCTCGAGCATGAGTTCGTGCGCCTCACCTACACCGAGGCCATCGACATCCTGCGCAACTCCAACTACAACAAGAAGGGCAAGTTCCAATATCCCGTGGATGGCTGGGGCGTCGACCTGCAGTCGGAGCACGAGCGTTACCTCGTGGAGAAGCACTTCAAGAAGCCCGTCATCCTGACCGACTACCCGAAGGAGATCAAGGCCTTCTACATGAAGCAGAACGAAGACGGCAAGACCGTCCGTGCCATGGACGTGCTCTTCCCCGGTATCGGTGAGATCATCGGTGGCTCAGAGCGTGAGACCGATATCAACAAGATCCTCGACCGCATGCATGAGGTCGGCATCCCTGAGGAATCCATGAACTGGTACCTCGACAGCCGCCGCTTTGGCTCGGTGCCCCACTCGGGCTACGGCCTGGGCTTCGAGCGTCTGCTGCTCTTCATCACCGGCATGACCAATATCCGCGACGTCATCCCCTTCCCGCGCACACCCAAAAACTGCTTGTATTAATCACCATGAATAACCAACGATTGTCTCAAACCCAGCGGCAGGAGCTAAAACTCTCGCCGCAGCAGATCCAGCTGATGAAGCTGTTGCAGCTGCCATTAATCGAACTCGAACAACGCATCAAGGAGGAGATGGAGATCAACCCCGCCCTTGAAGACGTTCGTGACAACGACTATGATGATGAGCCAACCGTTGACGACCCCAACGAAGAAGAGTATAACGAAGACTACGGCGAAGAGAAGGATAGCGAAGAGAAAGATAGCGGAGAAGAGAGAGACAACAACGGCGAAAACGACGACTATAACGACGACGAGGTCAACTTCAGCAAGGATGACGAGTTCGACATCAACGACTACCTGCCCGAAGAAGACCGCGACGACTATTCCTATAAGTATCAAGCCAACAACTACAGCGATGACGACGACCTCTATGAGTCGCCCATCGTCAACGAAGAGACTTTCCAAGACTATCTGAACCGGCAACTGGCCTATCGCGACCTGACCGATAAGCAGCTCCAGATTGGAGAATACATTATCGGCAACCTCGACGACAACGGCTATCTGAGCCGCACCACACTCAACATCGTCGACGACCTGCTCTTCACCATGAACCTCTCGGCCACCGAAGAAGAGGTAAAAGAGGTGCTGGCTATCGTCCAGGAACTCGACCCTCCCGGCATTGCCGCACGCAATCTGCAAGAGTGCCTCCTCATCCAACTAAAACGACTTCAGGAAGAGAACCCCTACCTAAATCTCGACCTCTCCATCACCATCGTCAACGATTTCTTCGAAGAATTCACCAAGAAACACTATGACAAAATCGCCAAGAAGCTGGAAGTCAGCAACCGAGAGCTGAAAGCCGCCTTGGATGAGATACTGAAACTCAACCCGAAGCCCGCCGACGCCTCTAGCGCCAGCACCAAGAACATCCATTACATCACCCCCGATTTCTTCATCTTCGTAAGAGATGGCAAGGTGGAGCTTTCGCTCGACGGCCGCAACGCCCCTGAGTTGCGCGTCAGCAAGTCTTACATCAATATGCTTGAGGAGTTCTCAAACAGCAAAGACAGCCGCAGCAAACAGGAGGCCGTACAATTCGTGAAGCAGAAAATCGATGCTGCCAAATGGTTCATTGATGCCATCAACCAACGGCAGACCACGCTCTACAAGACCATGAAAGCCATCGTTGAGATGCAGGAAGAGTACTTCCTCACCGGCGACGAGGCCAAGCTTAAGCCGATGATCCTCAAAGACGTGGCCGAAAAAGTGGGCTTAGACATTTCTACCATCTCACGCGTAGCCAACAGCAAATACGTCCAAACACCTTATGGTACCTTCATGCTGAAGTTCTTCTTCAGCGAAGGCATCAAGAACGAGGGTGGCGAGGAGGTGTCGACGCGCGAAATCAAGAAAATCTTGAAAGACTGCGTGGAGAACGAAGACAAAGCGAAGCCCATGACCGACGAGCAGCTGATGCTCATTTTGAAGGACAAAGGCTATCCCATCGCCCGCCGCACTGTGGCCAAATACAGGGAGCAGTTAGGCATTCCCGTAGGAAGGATGAGAAAAAAGATATAATAATACAGCCATAACTTCGTTTTTATCAACGTGAAAACGAACCTCTATACAAACAAGAAACGCTGGAAATGGGCGCTAGCGATCATCGCTATGCTCATCATCGGTGCGTCGTTGTGGTACACCAACCATTTGGTGAAGTCTATCGCTGAGCAAGAGACACGCCAAGTGAAGATGTGGGCAGCGGCTATGGAGCAGCATGCCGTGATGATGAAATCGACGGAAGAGTTCTTCAACAAGGTGAGCGAGCAGGAGCAACTGCGTGTCGACCTCTTGGCCAATGCCTACCGTCGTGTCATCGACATCTCAAGCAACGAAAACACGGCCATCTATCTTGACATCATCCGTAACAACATCAGCATCCCTTTGGTCATCACCGACACCAAGGACAACATCATCTTCTCAAGCAACCTACCGCCCTCACAAGAAGGCAAAAAAGCTTTTGACGAGGAGATGCAACAGGCCTATTCCAAATTCCCTCCCATCAAAATCGACCCGGGATACGGCTCGGTGCAGTGGCTGTATTACAACGAGTCCATGATCTACACCGACCTGAAGGCCGTGTTGGAAGACATGATTGACCACTTCATGGAGGAGATCACATTGAATTCGGTAGGCGCACCCGTCATCATCACCAACGAAGACCAGACACAAATCCTGAGTTTTGGTAACCTCGACTCCCTCATGATGCAGGACAGCAACTACGTCAAGCAACAGCTTGCCATCATGCGCGACGAGAACGACCCGCTGCAGATCGAGTTCATGAACAAGGGTAAAGCCACCATCTTCTACCGCACCACCGATCTGGTGCAACAGATGCGCTACTACCCTGTCATCCAAATCATTGTCTTCGCCTTATTCCTGCTGATCGCCTACCTGTTGTTCAGCTATGCCCGTCGCTCCGAGCAGAACCAAGTATGGGCCGGCATGGCCAAGGAGACCGCCCACCAGCTGGGCACGCCCCTATCCTCTCTGATGGGCTGGATCGAGCTGCTGAAGATGCAGGAAGAACCCTTTGTGGGCACGCACGAGATGGAGAAGGATATCGAACGTCTGCAAATTGTCACCGACCGATTCTCAAAAATCGGCTCCGTGCCAACACCTGAACCCACCGACATCAACTACCTCATCCGCGACACAATGGATTATTTGCAGAAGCGGTTCTCCAAAAAGTTCGAGTTTGAAATCAACCTACCCGAGGGCGAATTGGTTATGCCTTTGATACCCTCGCTGTTCCGCTGGGTGCTCGAAAACCTAACCAAAAACTCTGTTGATGCCATGGGTGACCACGGGAAAATCACTGTCGACCTCATCGACGACGGCGACCACATCCACATCGACCTCAGCGACACGGGTAAAGGCATCCCGAAGTCACAAATTAAGCAGGTCTTCAATCCTGGCTACACTAGCAAGAAACGCGGCTGGGGTTTGGGTCTGTCGCTAGCCAAGCGCATCATCGAAGACTACCACAAGGGTAAGATCTTCGTTAAATCGTCTGTAGTGGGCGAAGGGACGACGTTCCGGATTACCTTGAAGAAATGATAAAATGAAAAAAGGAGGCGATTGCCTCCTTTTTTCATTTAACGACAAACCGTTGTGAGGAGCAGCCTCCTTCTCGGTCGTAAACCTTGATGAGATACATGCCCGAAGACAAAGCGCTCACGTTCATCCTATCACGCAGGCTTTCCATCACTTTCTGTCCCGAAAGACTATAGATCTCTGCCTTCTGGAAGCTATCAGTCTCAATGAACAACACATCCTGGGCAGGCACGGGATAGACCACAAAACTGGCAGTAGTGTTTTCGCCCACTTGAGTCAAATCAACGTATTGAATATCAACGCGATAGCCATAATACTCATTACTCTTGGCGCCATAGCCAAAAGCCATTTCGATATCATCATCGGCTGGCATCCATTGGCCTGCCTCCTTTTCAAAGCACTCACCGTGTTTGGCGTTGCCATCCACATATTCATATTCAAAAGCAAGATCGTCTTCCCATGCCGATCCATTCCAGTCTTCGACGTTCTTATTTGTGAAGACACCGTCTTCATAGATATAGGTCGTGCGTTCATCATTGACCCATGAAGTACCAACCCAGTCTTGGTCGAGGATTTCGGTGACATGTTCGTCGAAATCAAGGGTGAGAAGCTGCTTCTCATCGTTCTGCCAGGCACCGCCTTGCATATATTGGATGATCAGTTCGATGGTGTTGCCGTCTTTGGTGTAAGTCCAAAGCTCGTCCGACGACCAGTTGCTGCCGTTCCAGTCCCAATAGAGGACGGTAGTCACATCGCCACTGTAGTTGTACACCTCCTTAGTTTCGTTCACCCAGTTACCGTTTTCCCATTCTTGGATGATGACCTCGGCCACCAAATCATCGTCGTAGGTATAAGAAGCTCTCGCCTCATTTTCCCAGCCGCCATCTTCCATGATCTGAGCCACGATTTCAATCACATTGCCGGAGAAATCATAGTCATAGGTCAACAGGCTAAACTCCTGCCAACCATCACCATAATTCATCTCGGTCAATTCCTCGATGAGGTAATAGTCATACTCATCGTAGGTATAGGTGGTATGATACTGCTCGCCGTCGGTGGTTTGCCAGGAGGCCGTCGCCGGCACTACAGTCGTTTCGTCACGTACGCCATAATGCTTCAGCACATTGGCATTCGCATTCGATTTCAGTTCAGCCTTGCGCTGGGCAAAGCTCACATTTCCCAAAGCCATCACGAGGACAGCCAAAACAAATAATCCTTTTTTCATAGTTGTATGTGTTTATTCTTTTATGACATCAAAATAATAGTTGACATTATTAATCCGAACATAGCCGTGAATGCGTATTCCTTGTGAACTATTGGTATAAACCGTAGCCAACAATTCGTTGCCTATCTGTATCAGGCAATCGCTGTTGCTCAAGCTGGGGTCGCCGACACAGTTGTGGGTAAGGCCGTTGTTCGGACTCTTGATTTCAAATTTCAGTTTTCCGCCATTGGGCGACACTTTGATGGTGGCGTCATGGCAGATGTGGCAGTAAGTGCCCTCTATCAAGCCATCGAACGCATCGGCAACATCAGATGAGACATAGGAACCGACGAGTTCCTGATTGGTATAGCCAAAATAATTCTCCCATTCGTTTTTTGGTTCCTTGCATGAGGCAAAGAAGACACCCAGTACACAAAGCAGGGCAAATAACTTAAAGCTTTTCATATTGTTTATCATTTAATAATCAGTTTTTCAGTAGCCAATACCGTGCCATCCTTACCCAGGCGCATCACCGTACAGTAGCCTTTAGGCAGACCTGCCGTTGAGAGGCTTACGCCTTCAGCCTTCCTGAAAATGGCCCGCCTCAGTTCCCTGCCGTCCATACCGATAATACGGATCATGCCGTCAGCGGGCTCATCCCATGTGAGGCGAATCATGTCAGCCGAGGGGTTAGGATACATCTGAAGCATCATGCCAGCCTGGTGCTGCTCCTCGGTGCCGAGTGCTTCCTTGTCCCAAGCGGCTATGGTATATTCGCCTGAGGGCAGGTTGTCAACGATAAAGCGGCCATGCTTCCAGGTGCTGCCCGCATAAACCGTGTAAGCAATCTCGTGCCAAGCCTCCGAGGCGTCGCGACGATACAACAAGGTGGCCGAGTCGTTGGCCGTCTGTATGATGTCGCCGTCAGTAGAAGTGGTATAGTCGAACATGCCTGTCACCTGGGCCTCACCGAAGTCGTAGCGGTTGATGGTCCAGAAATGCTGGCTCGAGAGGGTCAGATAGGGAACCAAGGGGTCGTCGTAAGGACCGACAAAATGGTTTTCGACAGCGACAAAAACCGAATCGGTGAAAGATGTCGCCTCTACCTTGAAGTTGGCAAAGTTTTGCTGCGATGACGACTTCAGCATGAAGTTTTTCTGGGTCTTTCCATCCAACCAGTTGTTATTGAAATCACCGATAACACCGACAGGCTCAAAACCGACTGAACATGTTGCCTCGTAATTCAGGCCATCCCAAACGACTCTTGCGGTTTCAAGTTGGAAATCAGGGCCGATGAAAGTCAACTCGTATGCATTGTGTTGCCCGATGTGGGTATCTCCAATATGCTGGTAACGGTGTTCCAACGTCACATCATACCATTCGCCGACCTGCTCCACCGATTTGATGACAGCGTAAAGATGGGGCATGCCACTTGAATAGACATAGGTATCGAAAAATCCATGCATGTCGATGCCGGAATACTGTGTCAAGGCTTCGCATAGTTGTTCGGATGTAGCTGTCTGATAGGCATATTCCTGGAAATACTGGCGCATGGCGGCGAGGAAGTTCTCACGCCCCATGTAGTTCATCATCGTATTGACGATGACAGCACCGCGCTCATAGATGGCATTGGTGTTATAGGTCATGTCAAGCGGCATGTTGTTGAGCGGCATCCAGTTGGCGGGGCTGTTGCACCAAGCATTGATGCTATTGACCTTGCCAGAAATGGTGTTTTGGAAATGCTCCTCGCCATAGACAGCCGACTCGTAGAATGCGCCCCAGAACTGGGCGAAGCCCTCGTTGAGCCACATGTCGCCAGCCTCGGCACAGGTCACCAGGTTGCCTGACCACATGTGAGAGAGTTCGTGAGCGATATATTCCTCACCAGCCAAAGTGCCGTCGACGACAGAAGGCACAATGGCGATGTTGTCGGTGTGCTCCATACAACCTTTGCCCGTAACGACATAGCCGATGCGATTGAAAGGATAGGCACCCATGCTCTCCTCGAAGAAAGCCGCAATCTCCTTGACGTGTACCATCGAAGCGGGTACATTGTTGATCTGACTAGGCTTGGCATACACCGTAATCGGGATGTCGCGCTCGATGCCGTGATAGACGTCCTCCCAGACTTCATAGTCGCCCACGGCAAACGAGATGTGATAGGTGGCGATCTCCTGAGGTGTGTTCCAATGCCAGGTGGAGGTGCCATTACCATTGTCGATAGTCTCCACGAAGTTACCGCCACAGATGGCCTTCTTATCGTTGGTCGTGGTGACAAAGACATCGTAGGTAGCCTTATCGGTGAAGTTATCGACACAGGGGAACCAAGACTTACCTAAGTTGTGCGGTTGGCTATCGAAACCCACGCCAAGGTTGTAGACATAGTCGCCCCACCATTCCACGCCACCCCAAGTCTCACTGAAGGTGTTGCCACCATACACGATGTCTAAGGTTGCTGTATTACCGCTTGCCAAAGGTGAGGCCAAATTGATGGTCAAGAAGTCGCCGTCTTGCGAGAAGCCGGATACCGTAGCGCCTGTGGCCGTCACGGAAGCGACTTCCAGATACTTCAATTCAAGAAGGATTTGTTGCACATTGGCCGTAGCCGTAAAGTCAATAAAGGTCTCACCCTGAAGGGTTTGGTTGGTGAAATTAAGTTCGTTGACATGGATGGCATAATGTGTCACGTCGATGTTTTCGCCAGCAGTTTGCGCCTGCATCAACGAAAACGAAAGCAACAATGCCAAAGACAAAAGGAGTTGTTTCATATTTCTGTGTTTATTTATTCAAAATGGGGTTAGTGAAAATCGGATCGGTTTGGATCACGTTACTCTCATGCAAGGCGCGGTCGAGGATACGGATTTCGAACTTCACCGTGTCGTTGGGCGAGAAAGGATTCTGCACCGTGAGCTTGTAGTCCATCGAGCCACTGATGGCCTTGGGCTCTTCTGAGTCACGAAGCCGTTTGAAGCGGGCGTTGAAGGTCACCGTGTCGTACAACACCAAGGTATCGTCGGGACTGGTCGGCACATGCGGGCTCAGCAATGGCGTCTTCACAAACACGCCGTTCTCCGATTTCAGGTAGTCGACCACCATATTGTAATAATAGGTATCATGGAAGCCAAACGGCGGCAGGGTATCGCTTTCGTCAAGACCCAGGTCGCCGTCGCCATCGGTATAGGAAAACGAGATGATGCCTTCGCCACTGAAAGTGCTGTCGGGGTTCATCAAATAGGTGAAGCCCTCGTATGTGATCTTCGGCTCTATGGGGTATTCCACCTGTTTTTGGCAGGCGCATACCACCAACATGAGGGAACATAGCGTTATCAAGGTCCGTTTTTTCATCACTTTCGTTTTAGGCGGTAAAAATACGAAAATTTTGGCTATGGGGAACGTCCCCAATAAGATAATCATCAACTATAATGATATTGCTGATTTACAGCGTATTAGCTATTTTTACTCGAAAAAATATCGTGGAAAAGTGTGGAAAAGTGTTGACACATTCACATTTTTTGTATCTTTGCAGCGTGATTTGGCACGATATATGCCATCACAAAAACGAGCAGAACCATAATTTGATGCCGAGTTTATATATCATATCAGGTTGCAATGGAGCAGGTAAGACGACCGCTTCCTTGACTGTTTTGCCAGAGACGCTGCAGTGCAAGGAGTTCGTCAACTGCGACGAGATCGCCAAGGGTCTGTCGCCGCTCAACCCCGACGGCGCCAAGGTCGCCGCTGGCCGCCTGATGCTCTCGCGCATCAAGAAACTTATCGCTGACAAAGAAGACTTTGCCATCGAGACCACCTTGGCCGCCAAATCCTACCACGCCCTCATCAACAAGGCACGTCAGGAAGGCTACAAAGCCAGCCTCATCTACTTCTGGCTGCAGAGCCCCGACCTGGCCATCCAACGCGTTGCAGAGCGCGTGAAACACGGCGGTCATCATGTGGACGACAGTATCATCCGCAGACGCTACAGAGCAGGCATCAAGAACTTGTTTCATCTTTACTGCCCCGTCGTTGACTACTTCCTGTTCATCGACAACAGCATTATGCCCTCTGAAGTGATTGCCGAAGGTAGCATCAAATCCATTAAGTTTTACAACGAAGAAAAATTCAAAAAGATCAGACAATATGACAACAGTAACAGTGAATGCCAAGAAGAATGAAGTTTCGTCCTTCACCAAGAAATTGATGAGCGGCCTCGACCTCTCGATGCAACGCTTGCTTACCATGCGTTGCCGCCATAACGGCACCTTCTGCTTCTGCGATGCAGATGGCAACATCTACACCGTGAAAGCCAAGGAAGTCAGAGCCATGATGGAACAGGAATAATCTCCTGCATCACATAGAACCTCAACCACGACTTGCAGCATCGTGCTGCGAATCGTGGTTTTTTCGTATCTTTGGCGCATTAAAATCCCATCTCATGAAGAAAAAAGCATTACTCCTCTTTTTAATAGGCCTCTTCTGCGCTCCTACTTTCGCACAAACCGATGACCAACTCCCTGAAACCGACCCCGTTATCACCAACCGCATCAGCCAATGGCAGGATCTGAAGTTTGGCTTCATGATGCACTGGGGCATCTATGCCCAATGGGAAGTGGTGGAGTCGTGGTCCATCTGCAACGAGCCTTGGATCAACCGCGATGGCGCCGATTATTACAAATACAAGACTGATTATCAAAACCTTAACAAAACATTTTACCCGAAGAACTTCGACCCTTCAAAATGGGCCGATGCCGCCAAAAACGCGGGCATGAAGTACGTCGTCTTCACCACGAAACATCACGACGGCTTCTGCATGTTCGATACCAAGGAGACCTCCTACTCCACTGTCGACCCGAGCTGCCCATTTTCCAAGAATCCAAAAGCCGATATCACTGGTGCAGTGGTAGATGCCTTCCGTGCCAAAGGTTTTTGGACCGGCCTCTACTTCTCCAAGCCCGACTGGCACTGTGACGACTACTGGGCACACGAATGGGCCACCCCCGACCGCAACGTCAACTATGACCCGACCGTCATGCCTGAACGTTTCGAGAAATACAAGCAATTCACCCACAGACAGATACGCGAACTCACCCATAACTATGGCGACATCGACATCCTGTGGCTGGACGGTGGCTGGGTGCGTCCCGAATGGAGTGTAAACGAAGAAACGCGCCCCTGGCTCGGCTGCCAAGGCTATATCCAAGACATCGACATGCCCACAGTGGCTAAAATAGCCCGTGAGAACAATCCCGACCTTATCATTGTGGACCGCTCGGTAGGTGGCAAATACGAGAACTACCAAACCCCAGAGCAACAAGTGCCCGACTCACTTCTGTCCTATCCTTGGGAAACCTGTATGTCGATGGGTAACTCGTGGTCGTATGTCTCGACGGACCAATACAAAAGCACCAACAAACTCATCCACCTTTTGTGCGACATCGTGGCCAAAGGCGGTAACTTCCTCCTTAACGTAGGCCCCGATGCCGATGGCAACCTGCCCGACACGGCACTGCTCCGCATGAAGGAAATCGGCGAATGGATGCAGGTGAACGGTGAAGCCATCTATGGGACACGCCCCATCTATCCCTTTACATACGGTAAGTTCCGCTTCACGCAAAAGGGCGACAAGGTTTATGCTATTTTCCTCTTGGATGAACAGGAAAGCCCTGTGCCCAATTTGTATTGGTTCGATTCCAAAGGAATGCCCGAATTAAAAACAGGAAAAATCAAGATTCTGGGAAGCAATAAAACAGCTACTTTGAGCCTCAAAAGCGGTTCAAAAGACCTAGACTATTACAGTCCCACCTATCAAATCGAAATCCCAAACAATTATCTGTTCGAGATGCCTCACGCGGTGGTGTTTGAAATGCGCCGTGGCAAAGCGGAAATCACCCCACAACGATATTAACAATCTTCTTCGGCACGTAGATGACCTTGCGGACCTGCTTGCCTTCAATCCATTTGGCGGCTTCGGGGGCGGCGAGCACGGCGGCTTGCACCTCGTCGGCATTCATCGTGACAGGCAGTTCCATATTGAAACGCATCTTACCATTGAAGCTAATGGGGTAGTTAAAGCTGTTTTCCATCGTCTTACTCTCGTCGTAAGCGGGGAATGCTGCGTTCACCACCGAGGTCTCATGGCCAAGCAGATGCCACAGCTCCTCGGCGATATGCGGTGCGTAAGGTGAAATCATCACCGTCAAAGGCTCAAGAATCTCACGTTTGTTGCACTTCATGTCGGCCAGTTCGTTGACGCAGATCATGAAGGCCGAAACAACCGTGTTGAACGAGATGCTCTCGATGCCCTCCTCTTCCTTCTTGATGAGTTTGTGCAGGCTCTTCAACTCAGGCGCAGTGGCGGGTTCATTGCTGACGCAAAACTCGTTGTTCTCGTTGTGGAACAGCCTCCAGAACTTGCGCACAAAACGGAAAGTGCCTTCGATACCCTGCGTATCCCAGGGCTTCGACTGCTCCAAAGGACCGAGGAACATCTCATAGAGACGCAGCGTGTCGGCACCGTATTTCTCTACGAGGTCGTCAGGATTTTGCACATTATACTTCGATTTCGACATCTTCTCCACCTCGTTACCGCAGACATAGATGTCGTTGCCGTCCTTGTCTTTCTCAAAGATGAACTTGGCATCCTTAAGGTCGTCGCGCCATTGGCAGAACTCGGCCACATCAAGGATGTCGTTGTGCACCATGTTGATGTCCACATGGATCGGATCGCTAAACAGTTCGCGGTCCTTCATGTTCTTGGAGATGAACAACGGCACCGACGGAAGCGGAGCGCCATCCTCGAATACGGGAACTTCCTTGCCTGCAACAAGGTCTTTGATCTTCTGTTCGACCTTGTCGGTGCCATACATATAATCTCTCACGACATCAATGATAGGCACCAAAAGGAGCTTGTATCCCTTTTCTT
>JAFYHS010000032.1 GCA_017539045.1 Bacteroidales bacterium | reverse complement strand
CGCAGGTGGGAGCGTGGCGACACGTTGAGCCGAGCGGCACTAATTGCCCGAACGCTTCCGCTCTGCGCCCCGCGAGGGGGCGCGGTGCGCTGTGTGGTCCTTGTGCCGGCTTTCGCCCGTCCGTCGAGGCCGTAAAAATACAAGTGGCGGCTATGGCGCGGGGGCGCACCTCTTCCCATTCCGAACAGAGAAGTTAAGCCCCGCCGCGACGATGATACTGCGGGAGACCGTGGAAAAGTAGTTCGCCGCCCACCCATAATGGCAACCCCGACAGCGCAAGCTGCCGGGGTTCGCTGTTTTTTGGCCCCTCCTACCCTTTTTCCACTCTTTCCTTCCCCTTATCCCTTTTCTTTCCCAACTTTTTATTACTTTTACAGCCAAATTCGGATGCATGAAAAGGAAACTGGCTTTTGTTTTCATTTTATTGATTACCAGTATGATAGGTTATTCACAAAACCCATCACAAGATAGCATCGCACCAAAGAAACCCATCACCATCCCAGCGAAATCCATCGATTCCACTTTCGTAACCTATAACGCCTACCCTTTCGACAGCATCTATCTGACTGCCTCGAAAGTCATCGACACCTCCATTTTCCATGCCTCCGACCATGAGATACTGGAACGCGAACACACTATTTACAGCACCCTAAGCAACACAGGACTCGCCCATAAATCAATGAGATTCAACTATCTGCATCAAGTGGGGTTCGACATGACCTTGCCGGCCTTCTCCGCTTATATGCAGAACGAAAGCAATATAGTCTCCTACCAGTCCGTCCTACCCTACTCCGAGCTCCGTTATGTGATGACGGCGGGCGACAAGGAACAACACCTCAACGTCAAGTTTGGAAGACAATTCTCCCATAACCTATTCGTCTCCTTCGCCTTCAACACCGACTATTCACCCGGACTGTTCAAGAATAACAAGAGCATCAACAACTATTTCTGGGTCAATGCACACTACCTGACCGACAACAAACGCTACGGCGCCATGGCCTATTGGTACCGCAACAAACTCGAGATGGGCGAAAACGGCGGCATCGTCAACGACGAGGACTATAGCTCCCACACGGAATCAGACAACTCGGTCATTAACGTCAACCTGAATTCCGCAACCAACTTCGTGATCTCCAGCGGCGCAGGCATCGAACATTTCTTCAACCTCCTGCCCCAGAAAAAACAGGTCAAGGCCACTACCCCACCCGCCATCGACGCCATCACAGCCGACACCTTATTATTAAGAGACAGCTTACCCATCGTTCCACAAGCCCAAACCAAGACCCGTAAATTCACCTTGGGTAGACTCTGCCATAGCTTCAGCTACCTCAACAACAAACTGTACTATAACGAATCCTCACCCGGCGTGGCATTTTACCAACCCTTCGACACACTGTTCAACATAACGAAATCAACCGACAGCACGACGGTGAGAGCCATCAGGAATACACTACAATGGAACAGCTTAGGCTATCAAAAATACAACGACGATATCCCCTTCTACCTATATGCCGGCGTCACTCACGGTTTTTATAAGGTGAAACACTTCGACTACCTCGAGGGCGAGACCTTGTTGGCCAAAAACTACAACCAACTCAGTGTGAATGGTGGCATCATCATCAACCTGTTCAAATCGACACGCATCACTGGACAGGGCGAACTCATCACCTTGGGTTACCAGATTGGCGATTTCGACCTCAAAGGCCAATGGAAACAGTTTTTGGGCACCTCGGCCAAGAACTACGGCCAAGCCACCTTCGACGTAGAGCTGAAACGACAGTCGGCCAACTGGTTTGAGGAACACTACGCTTCCAACCATTTCCGCTGGGACAACGACTTCAACGCAGCCACCTACCTGACCCTTAACCTGAAATACTGCTACAAACAGTATTGCATCGGCGTGAAGCAGACCAGTATCTCCAACCTGATCTATTTCGGCACCGACGCACGCCCCACCCAGTTCGACGGCATGTTTAGCATCAGAGAGGCCTATCTCAGCTTCTACCAGAGCCTTGGCCGCTTCGAACTCGAAGGGTTTGCCAGCCTACAGAAATCCAGCAATGAAGAGGTCGTACACCTGCCCTTGCTCCTGGGTCAGTTGAAGTTCGGCTATTCGCAACCCATCTTCCACAAGGCGGCCACGCTGCATCCCAGCCTCACCGTACGTTATTTCACCAAATACCACGCCGACGCCTACATGCCTGCCACCCGCACCTTCTATCTCCAAAACGAGGTGCAGATCGGCAATTTCCCCTTCATCGACCTGGCTATCGCGCTCCAAGTGAAGAAGGCCAACATCTATGTCGCCTATAGCAACATGTTCCTACTCACAGGCAACTACAACTCCTTTATCGCGCCTCATTATCCCATGCGCGACAGCAGAATCTTCATCGGCGTCAACTGGCGTTTGTTCAATTAACGGGTTTTTAGTACTTTTGCAGTCAATTAAGCCTCAACGATGATCCAGTCAGAGCTCATACCTACCACCAACAACCTGTCACGAATCAGCGACACGATAGCCCAGATACAGCAAACCGTGACTGAGCCCGGGCTGGTGGACACCGTGGTGGAGCAAGTCACCAACGGTGGCAGCTCTTCCCGTCAGATCGGCCTGACCATCGCCATCATCGGACTGCTCATCTTCACGGCGCACCTCTTCAGCGAGATCTTCAGCCGCAAGCGTATCCCCGACGTGCTGTTTCTCATCATCATCGGCCTGCTCATCGGTCCCGTGTTCCATTGGATCTCACCCGAGAGTCTAGGCAATGCGGGCAGCCTCTTCTCAGGCATCACCTTGGTCACCATCCTGTTTGAGAGCGGCACACAGCTGCGTTTCAGCGCATTGAAAGACTCCTTCGGCGGCGCCTTGAAGCTCACTGCTTTCAACTTCATATTTTCGGCCGTAGCCGTTTGGCTGGTATGTTGGCTTGGCCTCAAGCTCGACCCCGTCATCAGCATGATGTTAGGTTGCATCTTGGGTGGCACGGCCTCGGCGGTAGTCATCCCCATCGTCAGGCAGATGCATATGTCGGAGAAGCCCGCCATTATGCTTATCTTGGAGGCCGCTATCGGCAATGTGTTCAGCATCGTCTTGGCTCTGGCCCTATTGCAGGCCATCAAGTCGCACCACGTGGAGTTTGGTGCCATCCTCGGCGACATCTTCTCGTCCTTTATCCTGGCCAGTGTGATGGGCCTTTTCGGCGCCATCTTCTGGGCCTTGATCCTCGACCAGGTGCGCAACATCAAATACTCCATCTTGACCACGCCGGCCTTTGTGTTCATCATCTACGGCCTCAACGAATGGATGGGCTTCAGCGGCGCCATCGCTGCCCTCGCCTTCGGCATCGGCATGGCCAACATCGATGCCATCTACAACACCTGGCTCAAGAAATTCATCAAGAAAGTGCCCGTCAACCTGAACGAGACCGAGCGCTCGCTCTTCTCAGAACTAGTGTTGCTGCTCAAGACCTTCTTCTTCATCTATGTAGGCATCTCCATCCAGCTGAAGCAGTGGCAACCTTTCGTCATCGGACTGGGCATCAGCATGATCCTGTTCATCATCCGCATCCCTGCCGTGCGTTTTGCCATCTCCAAGAAAGACGACATCCCTGAAAAAGAAGTGGTATTTATGTCGGCCCTCAACCCCAAAGGACTGACGGCAGCCGTGTTGGCCACCCAGGCCATCATCTACATCCCCGACACTGAAATCGCCATGTTCGTCAGAAACATTGTGTTCTCTGTCATCCTTTCCAGCATCGTCATCAACTCCATCCTCATCCCGGTCATCGACAAGGAAAGAGGTCTCTATCGCCTCTATCTGAGACTATTGAGCTTCAACCAGAAGATGAAGGACGCGGTGACCAAGACCAAGATTGAAAGCAAAAGATGGCGCAAAAGACACTCGAAGGCGCGCGATTTCGTCGACGAGATGTTCAACTCCGAAGTCATCAACGAGGCCATCGAACACTCCGACAAGCCTGGTGCCGTCAACAACCATGCCGAGTCGAACAACTTCGACGTGGCGGATTAACTCTTTATTTATATTGTGTATAAATTACACAATATAAACCGCTAACAATCAATCATTTGTTGGTTTATTACATATAAAAAGTGTAAATTTTACACATTTTTTATTGCGGGTTTCAAATAAAGTCGTAATTTTGCGTCAAATTTACACAAGATGAAAAAAGGATCATACACTTACGATTATCCGCGTCCTGCCGTCACCACCGACTGTGTAGTGTTTGGCTTTGACGGGCACGACTTGAAAATCCTGCTTATCCAACGAGGTATAGAGCCATTCAAAGGTGCATGGGCCTTCCCGGGTGGTTTCCTTGGTATTGATGAAACAGCAGAACAGGGCGCTTTGCGTGAGCTGAAAGAAGAGACGCGTCTCGAGTTGACCTATTTGAAGCAGGTGGGCGCCTTCTCCGATGTGGACCGCGATCCTCGCACCCGTGTCATCACCATCGCCTTCTATGCCTTGGCGAAGAAGTCGACGGTGCAAGGTGGCGACGATGCCGCCAAAGCCCAGTGGTTCTCTCTGAACGATGTGCCAAGGCTGGCCTTCGACCACGACTACATCCTGCGCAAGACCATGCAAAAGCTCCGTCAAGACATTCACTTCGAACCCATCGGTTTCGGCCTGTTGGAGGAGGAATTCAGCATGTCGGAGCTGCAGCGCCTCTATGAGGCCATCCTCGGTGTACAGTTCGACCGTCGCAACTTCTACAAAAAGATGCTACAGACCGGCATCCTCGACGAAGTGGATGACGAACGTGAAGAAAGCACCACCTACTATGGCAAGCACCGTGAGATGCGCAGTAAGGACATCGGCGCCTTGTTTGAAAGCATGGCCTCTGAGTCGGCTCTCTCCCACCACCGACCTCAGAAAGCAGATGAAATACCGCATACGTCAAGGAAATGGGGCACACGATACAGATTCAACAAGAAACGCTACGACGAATTTAAGGAAGACAACAATTTTAGACTAGAGTTTTAACCCTTTTAAAAAACAATAAATTATGGAAAACAACAACACTACCGAAAAGACGCAGGTCTATAACCTGATCATCCTCGACAAGAGCGGCTCAATGGGCAGCATCGCCAACGCAGCCATTGCCGGATTCAACGAAACCGTGGGCGGCATCCGCTCGGCACAAGAACGCTTCAAAGACACTCAAGAGCACTTCGTCTCGCTGATGATCTTCTGCAACTGCGAGAAGACCATGGTGTACGACATGGTGCCCGTCGACAAGGTCAAAGAGCTGACCTCCAGAGAATACCGTCCTTGCTGCTGCACACCACTATACGACGCCATGGGCATCAGCATCAACGCCCTCTACAATGCCATCAAAAACAAAGACAATGCCACCGCTGTGGTGACCGTCATTACCGACGGCTTGGAGAACGCCTCGCGGGAATACAGCGGTCAGGCTATCAAGGCCCTTGTGGAGCGCATGAAGGACGAGGAGGGTTGGAATTTCGCCTACATCGGCACCAACCAAGACGTGGAGGCCACCTCTGCCTCGCTCAGCATCGACAACCACATGGCTTTTATAGATGACGATGAAGGCATGAGAGGTGCATGGGAAAAGGAACGCAAGGCCAAAATGTCGATGTTCTCACGCTTCTCGATGAGTTCGGAAACCATCGCTCCCATGTCGCCAATAGAGCGCAAGGCTTACTGGAGCAAGATGCACCGTTCGAGCCGCAACTACCATGAGATTGGCGAGTTCCAAAATCGCGTCACGCCAAACCATATCAAGAGTCTCAACGACGGCGAGATCTTCGTCTTCGGCAGCAACCTGGCTGGCGCCCATGCAGGTGGAGCGGCTCGTGTAGCCGTCGAAAGGTTCGGCGCCGTCATGGGTCAAGGCGTGGGACTGCAAGGTCAGAGCTATGCCATCCCGACGATGCAAGGCGGGCCTGACACCATCTTGCCTTACGTGGAGGAGTTCATCCGTTTCGCCGACATGCATCCCGAACTGACCTTCTTGGTAACGCGTATCGGATGCGGCATCGCGGGCTTCACCCCCGCCGAGATTGCACCCCTGTTTGCCGGTGCCGTCGAGGTGAACAACATCCACCTGCCGATGGATTTCTGGACGGAATTGGTATAACGACACCCGATGAAATAAACAGAATTAAGCAATATTAAGATTATGCGCAAGGCTGGAACTGGTGGGGACCGGTTCCAGCCTCTTATTAAAATGGAAAATTTTTCTATTAAAACCCATTCCAGTTTCCAAAAAAGTCGTATCTTTGCAGCCCGTTTAGAACAACAAATTTAGTGTAAAAAGAAGAAAATTATGTACTTAACTGCAGAAAAGAAATCAGAGATTTTCAGCCAATACGGCAAGAACGCTGCCGATACTGGTTCAGCAGAAGGCCAAATCG